>CAZXYZ010000176.1:0-18731 GCA_964645045.1 uncultured Pirellulaceae bacterium
GTACCCCTTCCCTCTCCCTTCCGCCGCCGCAGGCGGCGGAAGGGAGAGGGAAGGGTTACGTTGGGATGGTTGACGCGGCAGCTAGCCTTTCAGTCGTCGCTCCGCCGACGCGGGGTCGAATGGTACGAGGTTAAGCGTGTTCGCGGGTTTGCCGCCGTTGTAACCCGAAGCGTAAGCGAGGAATGAGGCTGGAAAACGAATCGTCCTCGCTTACGCATCGGGTTACGGTAGGCGGCTTTGCCGCTTAACCTCGCACCATTCGACGCGGGGTCGGTGGCGGCGTCCGCGGCTTTGTCGTGGTGGCTGTTGCCGTGGTGGGTGGTAGTATCACGTACTGATCGGCCCGTCGCAGCGATCCGCGACGACGAGGCACGAACCAACGATCGGACCGAAGCGGCGTTTGCGTCCAGCGAGATGGTTGGTCTGTCCTGTCGCCGCTCGGTCACCCTGGTCGTTCGTGCCATCGGGTGCGAGGGGCTGGGGTGGCGACGTGAATTGGCTTCCGGGCTCGGGCGGTGGTACTTCGGCGTCCGCGATTGGGATGGGCGGATTGGCTTCACGTGGCAGCGGCGTGCTGGCGATGGCGGCAATTCGAGGCTCCGCGCGCTGGCCGCTGGCAACCATTGATCGGCGCGACGGCGTGGCGACAGGCAGTCCTGGGCCTCACCGCCGACCCCGCGTCGGCGGAAGGGTGACTGGCAGGCTAGAGAGGACGCCTCGAAAAATCCCACCGTTCCCTCTCCCTTCCGCCGCCTGCGGCGGCGGGCGGGAGACAGAAGAGTTGGTGGGTACGGGTGAGGCGGCATCTAGCCTTTCAGTCATGGCTCCGCCGACGCGGGGTCGGCGGCGGCCTGAGACGCGTTTTCCGTGATTGCTGCTGCCGGGGCGGACGGTAGAATCACGTCGCCGTCCGTCCCGTCGCATCGCTCGCCCGCACAGCGTCTGCGGTGCGGGATGGGCAACGACCGTCACGACAATGTTCGCATGCTCAGCAGCCGGTCTTGTTGTATTCCCCAAGCGGCCATGAGCGGGCACGAACTATCGAAGCGGGATAGGGGCCCGGATTGCTCCGGGGCCCCTCCCGCACCACCTAGCGTGCGGGTCCGCACCAGGCGATTCGGCTCTATGCAGTAAGCTTTTTCCCGATCCCCAATAGACTGGGCAGTCCCCATTCTTCCAAGCGTGCCGTCGAGAGTGCTTGATGCGCCGCTTGACTGAAAGAGAGCACGCAAGGCCCCTTGCTGCTCATATCGTGGGTAAAGGCTTCGTGCTCGGCGATGCCCAGCTTCATCAAGGCGGCGAACCGCGTGCGGCCCGTCTTCCACTGCTTCCAGATACACATCCGGATGCGGCGGCGAACCCATTTGTCCAGGTCGCTGAAGAAGCTCTTGATGGGCACCAGCCGGAAGTACCCCACCCAGCCCTGGAAGTAACAGCGAAGTTCTCCCAAAATAGGCGAGTGAACATCGCTTCACGCACGCAAGCTGCGCAGTGGCGGGTTGCCGCAGGTGGGGGCGCGGTTCCGGCGCGGAACGTGGCTCGACGGAGGCAAGTTCCGCCGTGGCGGCGAGACCTCCGTTGGCCGGATGCTGCGGCTACTTTGAAGTTTCTTGCCGCAAGTGCTCGAACCGCACGGTCCGCGTGGATTGTTCGCGGCCCGTCCGTTGCGTCAGCGGGCCGTACAGTTCGGGCCGGCGGGCGCGGATCCAGCGGACGCCCGTACAGCGGTCCCGCAGCCGGCTATCCAGATCGGCGATGACCAGGTCGTCGCCCGCCCGGCAGGTCTCCGTCAGAATCCGGCCGTACGGATCCAAGATCATCGCGTTGCCGGTGCGGACTTCGTCGTCGTCGGGACCGACGCCGTTGCTGAACGCCAGGAACATCCCGTTGTCGTGCGCCCGGGCCGGCAGCCAGCGCATCAGCCAGCCGCGGCCCTTGTCGCCGCGGATCTCCGCTTCGATCGCTACCGGATCGCGGTCCCGGTCGTCCCAGACAGCGCGCTCGATGACCTTCATGCCGTGCGGACTGCCCGAATTGCAGCCGCCGGTCTGGTGCGGAGCCAGCAGCAGTTCCGCGCCGGCCAAGGCGATCGCACGCGCGTTTTCGACAATGTTGTTGTCGTAGCAGATCAGCACGCCGACTCGCCACCCGTGCGGCGTGTCGAACACGGTGTATTGGTCGCCCGGGGTCAGGTACTCGCTGACAAAAACGTGCAGTTTGCGGTGCCCGGCAAAGCGTCCGTCGGGCATCGCGACGACATACGTGTTGTACAGTCCGCCCTCGTCGCCCCGTTCGATCAAACCGGCGCCGATCGTCATTTGATGGCGTTGGGCCAGATGCATCAGGAACTGTGCCGACGGACCGCCGAAAACGGGCTCGGCCAGTTCCGTCAGTTGTTCGCGCGTCAAGTGCCGCAGGTGCCAATAGCCGGAAATGCAGCACTCCGGAAAGCAAATCAACTCGACACGCTGGGCCGCCGCCTGTTCGACGAACCGGCGAATGATATTCAAGTTAGCCGATTTGTCCCCTGGCGCGTGCTGGAACTGCACCGCAGCCACGCGAAGGGTTTTGCCGGGACTGTTTTCAGCGGGTTCTGCCATACCTGTTCCCCAATCCATCGGTTGGATGAGCGATGATACCGGCCGGGTCCAAGGTTGACAACGTTACTTGGCCATGCGATCCGCCGTAATGCCTCGCGGCTTGTTAACGCGATGCCCGTCCCTCGGCTTGAATTCGCGGGGAGCCGATGCGATAACTACGGGGCATCGTTCCCCGGCTTTGGCACCCCCACGCCACCGCCTGACAAGCCCTTTGCGAGGAGAAAGTTCATGATTCAGATCGGCATTCACACCGACAACTGGCGTCCCCTGAGTCAGAGTTTCGAGACGGCTTGCGAAAAGATCGCGGCCCTGGGCGTCAAACACATCGAATTCGCCGTGATCCACGGACAGAATTTCATACAAGCTCTGGGCTACGATCCGGGGATCTCGCTGCAAGCCAACCCTCGAGCCTTGCGCAAGTACCTGGACAAGCTTGGCCTGGAGGTCACTCAGATCGACGGGTCGTATCCGATGATGGGCCCCCTGGGCTCGGCCTTCGGCGTCCAGTACGTCCAGCAGTCGATTCGTTTCGCCGCCGAAGTCGGCTGCCCGATGGTCGACACCGTGGACGGGGCGTTCGAGATCCCCGGGATGTCGCTCGAGGATGTGTTCCGCGTCACCTGCGACAATTATCGGCAGTGCTTGCCGTGGGCCGAGGACTACAACGTCGTGATCAATGTCGAGACCCACGGACCGTACACCAGCAACCAGGATTTCATGCTGCGGCTGTTCGAGACGTTTGATTCGCCACACCTGCGGTTCAACTTTGACACCGGCAACACGTTTATCGCGGGCAAGGATCCGCTGGCGTTCTGCAAGACGTTCCGCAAGTACTTGGCGCACTGCCATATCAAGGACGTCTCGCCGGCGTTGGCGGCCGCCGTCCGCGGCGAAGAGACGGGCATCGGCTCGTCCGAGGTTCCGGTCGGCGGCGGCGTGAATGCCGACAACATCCGGGCGGTCATCCGGTACCTGCAGGAAACGGACTGGGACGGTGCGGTGTCGATCGAGTGCTCCGGCACCGACGAAAACACCCGGCAGAGCCTGGAATTCATGCGCAGCGTTGTGGCCGGGGGGTGATGGCAAGGAGCGGGGGTCACGGCCAAGGCTTCTGTGACAGCGGCGGCCTTTGGCCGCAATCGACAGAATCCAATTCATTGAACAGGAGGAAACAGAGGAAACGGAGTGCCGTCTCTTTCTCTGTTGTCGCTGTTTTCTCCTGTTCAAAATGCCCGCAGGAAGACAAGAAACCGGGCGATCGTAGGACGGATTGGCAATCCGTCCCACTTGGTGATTAGCCGGTCTACTCCGCCCTCGTCGCCGGACTCAGGATCTGTGGCGGCGAGACGACGTCGGTGTGCTTGGCCACATTGACGATCACGGGACGGTCCAGCCGCCAGGCGGTGTCATTGAGTTCGTCGCGAGTCTGAAACCGGAGCGAGATAGCCGCGTCGGCCGGAGCGTCGCTCGGATCATATTCGAAGGTGTGCAGAACCACACCCAGATTCGTGTCGAATTGGTGAACGCGCCGATTCGGCGGCGGAACAAGGTCCAGCTTGACGGCATGGACGGAAATTCCGGCCTCGTGCCGTTGCACCACGCGGATCCGGCGGGGACCCGGGGAGGATGGGGAATCCACAGCGAGCACTTGGTAGGCCACGCCGGCCAAGCGAGCGAGCGGAAAGCCTGCGCCGGTGGGTGGGACGCGATTCGCCACCGTCTCGAACGGGACCACCTCGGCGTCCGGCACGGCCGTGGGCAAACACCAGACACGCACTTCCGCCCGGTCGGCCTCGGCGGGCCAGTCGGGGCAGCGGCAATGAATGACAGGTACGGGTGTCTCGGGTTCGTAGTTGGCATCGAAGAATAGGTAAGCTTCCGACGCAGCCGTCCGTCCGGCGGCGATCGGAGCAATCTCGATCCAAACGTGACCCAAGCGGGCGGGAATGCCGGCCTCGCCGGTTTGAAAGGAAATGGGAAAGACGACCGCCTGTGCGTCGCGCAGCGGCCGATGCAATCCCGCCTGGTAGCCCGTCGGCTGCAACGTTGCCGGCGCGATCAGCGGAGCGAAAACGGGTCGCCCCTCCTCGTACGGAAGGGACGAGATCCGCTCGCTGTCGCGGGAGACGGCCAGTTGCAGATTCTCGCCGCCTTCGAGCGCGGCGGTCGCCCGGAGATCCTCGACTTGGATTTCGGTTTCGCCCATGGACGGCACGACGATCGTGCCGCCGACCTCGGCTCGGCCCAAGACGCGGTCTCCTTGGCTCACGCGGAACTCGGTTTTCACCATCCTCCGCTGAAGATCGCGGATCAGCGACGAAGCGTTGGTCGCCATGCTGAAGCTGCCGCCCGTGCGTGTGGACAGTTCGCCGAATTCGCGAAAGGCCGCCGCCTGTTCGTCGGCGGGAATGCCAAAGCCGACGATTTCGACGTGGATTCCACGGCTCGCATACGCTTGTTCGATCTCCCCCAGCGTCGGAGCCGATTCCGGCGGTGGATTGAACTGGTAGTTCCTGCCGTCGGTGATCACGACCACATATTTCTCCGACGGTTCGTCCTCGGGACCAAAGTCCAACAGCGCCTGCCGCAAAGCAAGATAGATCGGGCTTTCGCCCCAGGGGCGAAGCTCGCGAAGCCGTCGGCTGACATTTCCGGCGATGACGGAGTCGAAACGTCCCAGCGGCAGAAACAACTCGACGTCTTCGTACGGCCGCAAGGTCGGGGAAATGGGGTCCGGGTAGGCTTCCTGCCGAGCCAACGTTTCGGTCTGATCCGTGCGCCAGCCGACCCGGTGTCCAAAGAACCGCACGCCGATCCGCATGTCGCCCTGCTCGCCGAACCGCTCCAGCATGGTCCGCAGCGCATCCGCAGCCACGTTCAGTTTGGCGGGCCGGGAATCTTGACCGGAAACGCCGGGAGCCTCGACGTCGACCCGGTCGATCATGCTGTGCGAGCAGTCCAGGACAAACACGATCGAGGTCCGCTGGCGCCCCGGCCCTGTCAGCGTGATGCGACTGGGACCGTAAGTGTGACGGGTCACGTCAACCCTGGTGCCACCCAACTCGCGTACCATCAACGGCGTCGCAAAACGGTGGCCGCGGAACAGGACGGCGGCTTGGAACGTCGGTCCGCGCGTCGTCAGGTCGCCACCGCGGACGGGCACTGCCACGGAGCCCGCGGCCGGACGATCGTCGGAGCCCAAGGAATCGATGTCCAAGGGAAAGACCGTGGCCGGCAGCGGCCCTTGCTCGTCGCCAAGAAAAACCGCCGCCATTCCGGACGGCAGGTCGCGTCCTGCAGGCGTACATTGGACCCCGATTTGTGCCGTGAGATTCGTGTCGTCGTCCAGCAAGAGGAAATCGGTGGACGTGACCACGAAAGCCGCTCGCGCCGCTTGGCGGCGTCTCTCCAGCAGACCTGCGAGCTGATCGATGCGGCGCGCGATCTCTGGATCTGGCTGAGCGATCCGGCGAGCCGCAGCCAGGTACGAGTCCGCGGCTTGGACAAACAACGGCTCGCGTTCAGGGCCGGTCGGTCCCCAAAAATCATCCACGGCCCGTTGCCCGTGCCACAGCAGCAGGTCCTGCAGCGAGCGGTGCCAAATCCGCCGGAAGGGATCGTCTGGCAAGGTCGGCAAGATCGTCGCCAGGCGGCGCAGGCGGCGGTCCAGTTCCTGGTCCTTGGACCAACCATCCGGCAATTCGCTGCCATCCTGACCAGGCTCATCGGTTTGGCTGGCCTTGACGGGCGCCGTGGCCCGCCCACCCCGGGCAGCGGTTTGCAGCGCCTCGCGCAAGGCGGCACCAACAGCGCGGGGATCGGGGGCGCCCGCGCTGGATGGGCCGACGTTTCCCGCCCCCAGCATGGCGGTCACCAAGTACACCAGGCGGTCGACTTCGGTGCGGGACTCGGCGGTGACGTCGGAATACGGGCCGGTGGGACTCGCTGGGGACTCGGAACCAGCGAGTTCGCGGGCCTCGGACTTCGACGCTCCGCGGTCGGCAACCCGGTCGACTTCCTCGGCGACGGTTCCGTACCGATCGCGAAGCTCGGCCCGCAGCTGGCCCGGCACGAAAGGCGTCGCGAGGACGCCGGTCAGTTCGCAGAGCATTTCGCTGGTCGCGGGCCCGGCCAGGCTGAGCCGTTTCGCGTCGTCCAGCAGTCGCGTGTGGAGTTGAGCGAGCGCCGCTTCGATCTCGGCAGTCAAGGCGTCAATCGCCGGCAGTTGCTCCTGGACCCTCGCGGCCGGCAAGGGCCGCTGTTCCACTTGTTGCAGGGCCGCATCCAGTTGCGCGGCCCGATCCACCAGGCTGCGAAGTTCGTCCTTCGCCGGCCGTGGCGATTCCCCCTCCGGCTCGTTGTCGACGGGCGCCTCACCGCTGCCGGTTTGGCTGCGGCATCGCGCCCACTGGATCAGGTAGGGCACTTCCGACCAGGCTCGATCCCGCACCTGATATCCCCGCGCCAAGGTTTCTTCCATCGAGACGGACGCGTCATACCGCCCCCGGACGTCTGCCAGCTGGGCCCCGAGGCCGAGCGTTGCGTGCGGCGAACGGGGTGGCGTCAGCCCCCCGGTGTCTCCGTCTGCCAGTTGGGCCCCGAGGCCGAGCGTTGCGTGCGGCGAACGGGGTGGCGTCAGCCCCCCGGTGTCCCCGTCTGCCAGTTGGGCCCCGAGGCCGAGTGTTGCACGGGAACCGGTAATCAGGCGATCTTCGATCCATCGTCGGCCCTGGTCCGCGTCCGCCAAGGTCGGGCGGACCAGACGATGAGCGCGAAAATCCGCCGCATGCCTTTCGGTGGGACGTGGCACACTCAAACGCTCGGCCCATTCGTGCAACGCGATCACCTGGTCTCCGGAATCATCCTTCGACCGTTCTTCGTCCGGGTGCAATTGGTTGCGGAAACCGATCAAAGGCGGCTCGCCGAAGCCGTCTGCGACTGGCGGCTTCAGCCCCAGATACTCGGCCACCGCCTGTGACGGGACGCTAAATTCCTGGGCCAAGAAAGTCTGGTCACCGGACAGGACGGCGGCCAGCTTGGCGGGAGAAGTAGCCTCGGCCCGGCTGCTGTCCGACGAGCGGATCGCCGCCAGGATCGACTTCAGCCGGTCGTCAAGGCTCTGGCCAAGCCTCTCGAACGTCGCGCGATAGGCTTCCCCAGCAAGTGCCGCTTGTTCGAGCCACATCAGCTGATGCTCGATTTGCGGCCAGACGACCGGAGCCACTTGTGCCGGCTGGACCGCCATGATTCGGTCGTGCAGGTCCCACAGCCGGGCGAGCCGTTCGCCGGACGGGAAACGCTTGACCGTGGGCTGTTCGAGATCCTCTTTGAGCCTGCGAAGAGTACGCGGATTGAGCGACCAGGCAACCGGAAAGTCCGCTGCATCGGCCGGATAGAGCGTCGGTGTCTGCCGCGCATGGCGATGGTCGCGGGCCCAGGGATCGACATGCTGCTGGAGGTAACTGTGCAGTTCTCGAAGCGAGACGCTGCCGTCCTGATCGCGATCCGCATCGCCAGCCATTCCGAGCCGCAGGTAAGCTCCGAATACCGAGCCTTGCAGCTGGGCTGACGCCCATCCCGTCTGATCACCCGAGGTAGAATTCAGCACGACCAGCCCGGGGGCGTTGACCTTGGCAACCGCTTCGCCGATGCTCTCGGCAAATCCATTGTCCAGCTGCCCGAGGCTCAAGTTCTCCTGCTGGCGATTGCAGTCCAGGATCAGCAAGTGGCGGCAGCCGCTGCGTTGCTGGATGGATTTCAGTTGTTCCAGCAGTGGAGTCAGGGGCAGCCAAGTCCCGCTGTCAACTGGGTCGGCTTGGGGCAGCACCAGGCACGGCTGCCCCGCGCCATCCACGGCGCCATGCGCGCTAAGATAGACCAAAACCGTTCCATGCCGCGCAACGCGGCGTCCCGCCAGTTCGATCTGTTCGCCCAGGTTCTGGACGTTGGGAGCGCCGGAAAATGGGACCTCGCGGATCGAGACGGTCTGACCGCCCAGAGCGTTCGTCAGCACGTCGAGGTCCTCGCGAGCCCAACCGTTGGGTGGAAGCGGCCAGCGGTATTCCACCGCGACCGCCGCGACCAACGGAGTCTTGGCCGGCAGCAAGATCAAGTAATACACCAGGCAGGCGGCCGACGTCAAAAACAGGATGAGGAAGAGGCCGATGCCGAGCTTGCGCCGGGTTGGCATCCGCGATCCGCGCCGAGCGGAGCCGACCTGGGCTTGCGAAGCCTGCCAACGCGGCGGCGAAGCCGCCGGCGAACTCCGGCCTCGTTGCCATCCGGACGATGACCTTCTGGCTGCACGCCGGGAAGCGACAGCCGTATATTCCCGCTCAGGCATTGTCTGACCCTCAGAGATCCGATGCTGATCGCCAACGCAGCGAACCCACGCATTATAGGAGGATTTCGTCGGCGAGCGATATGCGGCCCAGCGGGAAACCTCCGTGACGCTGCGGACAATAGACGGTAAAGATCCGCTATGCGACCGTCTCGCTTGCTCGACTTCGGCTCACCCCAACGCTGCAGAAATCCCAGCGAACGGAGGGTGTCAGCATCGGTGCGGAAACCCTGGTGAGCGGTGGGCGTCAGCCCATCGGTGCATTGTTTCGGATCCGTCTGCAAGCTCGTTGGGGTCGGGCGAGAACAAGAGCCTCGCGGGCCGCGCACGAGACGATCACCTTGCAGAAGTTGATCGGCGGCGGGTAAAGGTTCATGCGTCCCGATCATCGATCAGGTCCACCGCCAGCCAGTCCGCCAGCGCGCGCCGGATCGTTGTTCCGAGCCCACGGTAGCTCGTCATGGATTTCCCTTTCTGTGCCTTCCGGCCCCGCTGGCGTTGGGCCAACGCTGGCCGATATTCGCGACGGACAGTGGTTCCGCGCCCAAGTCCAGCAGAAAGCGGTTTTCGGGGCGGTCGATGGTCAGTAATGGCTTTCTTGTTCCCAGAAGTTCCCGGCAGAACGCCTCCGTTTTGCCCCCGGCAGCTGCATGGGCCACCAGGATCTCGTCGGCGATTTGGGCGACGAACCGGTTGCGGCGTGTCGCCGAGTCGGCGGTGACAGTCCGTTGCGACGGCGGAAACGGGGACAACAGCAGCAGCCGGCCGGATTCCAACGCTTCGTTCCACGCCTTCGCGATCCGCATCGTCTGGAGACTGCGGGCGGGACAAATGATGATCGGCTGCGTGCCGCGCAGCAGCAACTCCAGGCATTCCCGTTCCATTGGTGAATGGAAGCCGCCAATTACCGTGACAGCGGCGTTACGCAACTCCCTGGCGAGATCGTACACGTCCAAGATGACGTTGCCAGGACACTTCGAGGAACAAATAAACGCCAGAAGCCGTCCGTCAAGGAGCGAAGGGTTCCCGATGGCGGTGACTCGCTTTAGCCGGCTTGCTGCGAGCCGCCGGCGTAGGGCATCTGGGCTGCGGCTGCGGAGCTCGAAGATGGTTACCTCGGCAGGCATGTGACTCTCCGTTAGCTTTTCGCGAGTATCCGGAGTTCATCCGGAGTCGTTTCCGGATAGATTCCGGATAGATTCCGGATAGAATCGGCAATCTCCAGACGATAATGCAAGTCGCAACCCCTTGGTAAAAAAAGGTTTGCGCCGATATCCAGAAATCTTATCCAGAAAAAATCCTGGATAAAACAGCACAAATTCTGGATAAACGTCAGAAACACCGTCACGGCAACGAGTAGCTTCGCCCCTTGCCGGCTCCCTTGGATTTCATGCCGTTCTCCGCCGTTCTCCGCCGTTCTCCGCCGTTCTCCGCCGTTCTCAAGACTCGCCGGGCGATTCCCTTAACCACCATCGTGCCGCGACGGAACGGCCGCCTGAGTCAACAAGGCTCAGACTGCGAAGCAACTGCAAGTCGTCTCGAAGCGTTCGTTCTGCGGGCGGATCGGAAAGGCGGCCGAGTATATCGCGGAACCGCCATTTGGCGCCGCCGCTCAAAATCGCCAGAATCTCTCGCTGGCGATCCGTCAAACTGTGTTGTACTTGAGTGGGCGGGACGTATTCGCCCGGCCGAAAACGCACTACGACGTGGCCTGCCTGGACCTCGAATTCGGGTTCCGGTTGGCCGGCTTCGCGGCACAGATCGACGATCTTCAAGGTGCCGCGTCCCCAGCGTTCGATCAGGCCAGCGCGAAAGAACGCGTCCGCGATGGTCGCGTTGCGGGGCACGGACATGTGAACTCGCTTCAGATCCTGCACCGTAATGCCAGGCGGCAGCACACCCGCGCTGGTGATTTCCAACCGGTCGTCGTAGATCGCCACGTAGATGGCCCCGCCAACGATGCTGTAGTCGCGGTGGCAGATCGCATTGACCAAGGCTTCACGCAAGGCGAGAAACGGGTAGGCCGGCCGATCTTGACGAACCCAGTTGTCGGGCTCGAAGTGGCCCGCCACCGGAACATGCCGACGAAGGAAAATTTCGGCCTCGTCCAACAGTTCGAAGGCGTGGCCGTTCAATTGCCGCTGGTCCAAGAAGTCGCCGAGTTTGTTCGTGCCGCGGAATCGCGCCATGCGGATCGTGCATTGCGGGTAGCGCGACACGACGTCGCGCGCCAGCAGCACGACGGCGGCGTTTACCAAGTGGCCTGCGACGCGCAAACGCAGTTTGTCCAACGCCTCCTCATGATTACCGGGGCGACATTCGAGTCGGCCGCAGGCCATCGCGGCATCGAGCAGTCGATCCAGCGCCTGCATATCCAGGCCCTCCATGCCGCAGTCTACGGCGGGCTGTTCCTCCCAACGGTGTGTGCCGAACGACCGTGTCAACAGCCGGTGTTCGTACTCGGCCTGTGGCAGGCGGGACGTGGTCGGACCGATGCGCTGGTAGGGACGCCCGTCGAAGGTGTAGGGGCCGTTGGCCAGAAGCGTCGTTTCCAGCATCAAGACTTCACGGCCTTCGGCTA
The DNA here is from genome assembly GCA_964645045.1 of uncultured Pirellulaceae bacterium. Classification (GTDB taxonomy): domain Bacteria; phylum Planctomycetota; class Planctomycetia; order Pirellulales; family Pirellulaceae; genus Anammoximicrobium. The sequence continues at coordinate 11,522 of CAZXYZ010000176.1, forward strand.
CAGGAATCCGAGTCTGGTCGATCCAAGCGTGCGGCTCGATCTTGCGGATCGCGGCAGCGACTTCCTGAAGCGTCGGATCGCTCACGTCTTGGCCGACAATCCTGCCGGCGTTAGTAACTCCAAACAGGACTTTTCCGCCACCACCGTTCAGCAGGGCGCACAGCGTCTCCATGCCGGCGTGGAGTTCTCCCGTCGTTTTCTTGAACTCCAGCCGGTCTGATTCGCCCTGGGCCACCAGTTGCTGCAATTCTGCCAAGTTCACAGGCCCAACCTCCACGACACGTCCTTTCCGTGTCCGGTCTTGAGCGACAACCTGCGCCAACGGCCGATGCCAGTCTGGATCAGGACGATGTTCGATATACCTTCATCGGCTCGAAGAAGCTCTTGCCAACTCGCTAGTCGCCGATCGACGCCGCCAGCCAACCCGAACAAGACCACGCCGCCGCCCGGCCGGTTCGCAAAGGCCGACAAGGATTCATACAGCCGCTTGGGCGTCCCGCCGTGGGCCGCCTTGACCTCGATACTGTCCGACTCGCCGCGCCGACGCTGGACGTCGGCGACCAGTTCCCGGATTTCTTGTGGCGTCATCGCCGCCTCCCCAGGCATTGGGCCAAGGCCCGCGCCGCGATCTCGTTGCTGAACTCAATCTCCGCCTCCAGTTTTTCCAGCAACATGCCGAACGTCGCCACCAGGTTCGTCCGATTGTTTTTGATCATCCTTCAGGTCCCTATTCGTCGTCACCGCCGTCGTCTTGGCCCATCCGGTACTTGACGTCGTAATTGATGATGGAATCGCGTTCCTCGTCAGTGAAACCGTAGTGTTCGGCCAGTACGGCATCGATCTCGTCGATGATGCTCTTCGACTGAGACACGACGAATGCCGCGTACTCGATCGCAGAGCCGTCTCTCGTTTGGATAGCCTGCCGATTGGCGTTCTTGGTCATAGAGGCGTGAAGGGTCCTACCCAACGTAACCAGCCGCGAGTCGGTAGGCATCGCAGACGTAATTGGAAAAGCACTGACGAGGGTGTCGCTCAAGTGGAAGCAATCCCCGTACGCTACAAAGTACGCGTAGAACAGGCTGCTGTTGAGAATGGCACATACCGCGGCCGTTACCGAGGCGTTTGGAAAACACGCGTATCGTCCGTGCGCTGGCGCGCCAACCACGCCGTCCTTGGAATAGTACGGAAGACCAATGGTGGCCTTAACCCAGTACTGCGTTGCTTCTTGATAGAAGATGAAAGATTTCGTTTGACGGTTGGCGGCAATGCTTCCAATAGTTGAATCGCTTCTCGAACGAAGCTTCCGAAAGGCGCCCACTTCCGTATCGGTCGCGTACTTGGGGAACAACCCAGGAAACAAAACGGCCTCGGAAGCGTGCGCGTACTCGAACTGAGCGAACAGGCTTGGGCGTGTCTCTGTTAACCAACGCTGGTAGCGAGTCGTTAGGAGATTGCACGGGCCGCCTGTTGTGCCCTCGGAGAGAAAGACCACACTCCGGCAATGCTGAAGTCCGTCGAACAGCTTCCCGGGGCGATCGTCGAATGGCACGACGTGGAGATCGTGGCTACCCTGTGCGAGAACCGAGCGAACACAGGCCATGCGTGAGGACGAGACCAGCGGAAGCTGCACGATGAAACTCAGGCGTCCCGTGGCTGAGCGAAGGGAAAGAGCCCGTTCCGTGCAAAGCCCGTGGAGGTTTCCGCAGCTTTCCGTCACGTAGCCTCGAACTTGATACTGTCGTTTGACCGATGCGTATTCTCGCCAAGGCGGGTTCCCGATAATCACGTCGAAACCGCCACGGTGCATGATGCCGTAGAACTCGGCAAACCAATGGAACGGCTGGTAGCTCTTGAGCCACGCAGCGAAGGCTTCGCCCTTTCGTGGAACAACGCCGTACTCGGCCGCCAAATAGCGGTCGAGTTCTTCGCCCAGGGTGTCCAAACGCCGTCGCAGTTCGCGTTTGGCTTCCGTAAACTGACTGGCATCCATGCCCTGTTCGGTTTGCATTTCTCGGAACCGCTGATAGGCCCGGTCGGCTATCAACGCTTTTTCCTCGATGGCCGCGACTTCTTCCTGGGCGTCGGAGAAGGCCAGCTTCTTCTGCCCGCCCCGTTCTCGTTCGACGGCTTGACGGATTTCGTCGAGCGAGACGTAGCCCACCAGCGTGTTTCCGGCGCGGATGTTGAAATCGACGTCGGGCAGCGGTTCGATCTGTTCCAAGCGATCGACTTGCGCCACCAGCTTCAGAAACAGCCGCAGCTTGCAGATCTCGACGGCCTCTTCCATGATGTCCACACCGTACAGATTGCCGATGATGATCGACTTGAGGATGAAGTAGCGTGGGCTGGGGTGCTTCGCAACCTCCGCCAGGGTACTGCGAAAATCGGAGAACTGCTTGGGCTTGGCTGTTCTTGCGGCGGGTCTGGATTCTGCCTTCGGTTCAGATGCCTCGATTGTCGCATCTTCTGCCGCGAGCCACTCAGGCGAGGTCCCTGTCGACGGTTGTGCCGTCGGCGGACGAGTTGGAGCGTCCCCCTCAATCCCGGCCCCGCCCCCAGATCGCGAGGGGAGTTCGTCCAGGAATGCTTGCATTCGCTCCAGGCAGGCTTCGTACAAAGGTTCCAGGATGTTCAACGCGGCAAACAAGAACGCGCCCGATCCGCACGTCGGGTCCAGAACGCTGACCGAACAGATCGCCCGATAGAAGGCACGCAGCAGTTCGGGGCTTTCACAGTTCTCCACGGCGTCCTGAGCAAACTGGCGGATGTCCAAGTTCAATGTGGTCAGATCGTTAATCGAATGGACTTCGCCCGCAGCCAGCTTGCGGCGGAGTTCCAGGCACCGGTTTCGCCGCGTGACATGTTCCCGCCAAGTCTCGGTGGGCAACGCGAATTCGCCTGGCGCGGCCTGATTCCAACCATCCCGTTTCGACACGTTGTTCAGCCCGGCGGCGATCGCATTCGGCAGTGGCACGTCCACGCCGTGCCGTACCGCTGCGAAGATGTACCGGTCGGGATCCTCGCGGAGCAATCCCCACAGGGGCGAATGGGGTTGGAAGGCTGCCGAGCATTTCTTTTTCGTGGCGTCAAACAAGAACGGGATGACCGTGTTCTGAGCGATGTAGCCGGTGATGTCCTCCTTGGTGTAGTAGGCTCCCATCTGCTTCTGGTTGATGTACTTCTCGAAGATGTAGCCCAGGACGTCCGGATTGATCTCGTTGTCCGCCCGTAGCGGACGTTCGTCCAGATGCCATTGGTAGGCGTCGAAGAAATCGAACAACCTCTCGAACGCCTTGTCGGGGATCGCAATCTCGCGGTTGCGTTCTTCCAACTTGTGAACGTCGAACAAGCCGCCGTTCAAATACGGTACGACGCCCAGCAAGTCGTCGAGGTCTTTGTTCCGTTGGGCGGGCGGTTGGCCGAGTCCTTCGTGGAACAGCCGCAGCAGGAAATGCCGGTAAAACGAGTAGAATTTGTCCTGGCCGTGTTCCCGCTGCATGGCCAGCAGCCGGTGACGCAGGTAGTCGGGATCGTTGTCCAGGAATCCTTTCTTCTGGATGAAATACACGAACATCAGCCGGTTCAGCATGAGTGAGGCGTACCACTCTTGGTCGTCCTCGAAGGGAATGCCCTTGATGAACTTGAGAAACGCCGTGTGTTCGGCCTTGAACCGGTCGTAGAATCGCTTGGTGATGCGGTCCACGTCGAACGCTGCCCGCGCTCGGCCAGCCACGTCGACCACCGTCAGATTCTCCTCTTCTTCCAGCGTGAATTCGATGGCGGCCAGCTTTTGAATCAACGATTCACCGGGCTGCGAGCGGTGGTAGGTGTGTTCACGGCAGGCCGTGGGCCGGCCCACTTCGCGTTTCACCCACTGCCACACCTGAGTGTTCCGTCCCGCGTCGGTGAAGACCAAAATGTGTTCGTGAACCGTGCGCGTGACCTGCCGTTCGATCTTCCGCCGCGTGGCGTGGTCGGGCAGCATCGCGGAATCGGCGGCGGGGCAATCGTAGGCCACCATTCCTCGCTTGGTGGCAATTGCGGTCAGGGCATATTCCTTGCCCTCGACCGTGACACGCAGTTCACCGGAGTGGTGGTCCCAACCAAGCTCCTGCGTGAAGAGCCCGACGAGATCGCAGTCTTTGAGACACCTTCTAACCCGTGCCTGGTTCAGCGGCATGGCCTAATCCCCTTGAGGTTCCTTCCGTAAGCCCAGAGAACAAATGATCTCGGGCTCCCCCGACTGCTGTTCCTCTTCGACAAGGCAGAGATGGTCCGCTTCGTACAGTGCGACGACGATCGAGCCGAGTTCGTCGTCCGCCACGCCGCTCCGCAACTGCCGGTTGAGCGTATCGGTGGCGGACTGGCGCAGCGGATACCGGTAGATCTGATCCACCGCCCGCCGCAGCGTGGCCGAATCGAATAGCGGCATCCGTTCTTCGATTTCGTCAATGAACCGCTTGAGCCGCTCGTACGTGCGAAACCGGGCGCCAGAAGGCCGCCCGAGTTGTCCGCCCGTGGACCGTTCCTCGGTCGCAATGAGTCTTACCGCATCGGCGACCCGTTCGTGATGTCTGTCGTGACGCGGCAAGGCGGAGGTGTCCGCTTCGCAGGCGGCCGCCCTGAGAATCGCGTATTGGGACTCGGTAACGCTCTTCCCGCTGTAGTCGATCCAAGCGAGGGCATCGTTGCCCTGAACCGTGCGAACGTAGGCCAAGACACCCTCGGGTTCCGTGGGCGTTGGCTGGTGCGGCTTGGTCGAGTAAACGACCGAAGGAAGCGCAGGGATGGTCTTCTGCAGACTGGGATCTGCCTCAATGGCGTTCTTCCAGATCTGGTAAGCAAAGGACGACAGGTCGACCTCGGTTTCATCTTCGCCATCGAGGATGCCGGCCCGCTCGTTGTAAAGATCGAGAATCGTGCCTTCGCTGTTGTCGTCTTCAAAGAACGCTTCGTCCGTGCCGACCACCTCTCGATTCTCTTTCAAGCGATGCTTCACGCGGGATCGCAGCCGGATGATTCGCTCGACGCCGTCGGCCGGCAGAAACGAGTGGCAGTAGATCGTTTCCGATTGCTGCCCAATGCGGTCGACACGGCCGGCTCGCTGAATCAGCCGGATGATCGCCCAAGGTAGGTCGTAATTCACGACGATGCAGCAATCCTGCAGGTTCTGCCCTTCGCTCAGGACATCCGTCGCCACGAGGACGCGCAGTTCCTCCGCGGGCGAAACGGCCTGCCGCCGTTGGTTGCTGACGGGACTAAACCGCCAGGCCATCGCCGTCGGGTCGGCCGTGTCCCCTGTTACGCCCGCCATTCGGTCGACGCCCAGGGCAATCAACTGCTGTTCGAGATAACGCACCGTGTCGGCAAACTGCGTGAATACGAGCACCTTTTGGTTCGGGTATGTGGCCGTCAACAGCTCTCGGAGGGCTGCCAGTTTCGTATCTTGCGACGCGTCCCAGGGGCCACACGTCTTCAGGAATCGGATCAGCGACCGGGCGTCTTTCTGCAGGTCCTTGGTCAGTGTCTCGACGAACAGGCTCGGCCGGAGCCATTTGAAGCGATTCGTGTGCGGGCCCGCGTAAAGGGCGTAGACATCGGCTGCGCGGGACCGGTAGTCATCTTCCGTAGTCAGCGTGCCAACGGCTTCGGTTTGGCCGTTTTCCGTGTCCTCCTCGCCGAACAGGTCGCCGGCGGCCACGTCCTCATCAAAGTAGCGCGGGTCGAGCAGTTCGGCGTCCTGAGTGCCGATCGGAATCGGTTCGCCGTTTTCGATCGCGTGCAGGAAAATGAAATTCCGAAGAATGTGGCGGCTGACGGATTGAATGAACGCCTGACCGCTGCTTTCCAGCCGCTTGAACAAGTTCGTGCGGCAGAATCCCATCAGCCGCTTGCCCGCGCGGGACAGCCCTTGAATCTGACGAGCTTCGCCTTGGGTGGGAGGTTCGTGGGGGCTGGGCGAAACGTAATTGCCGAGCCCATAGCGGGGAAGTCCGAGACTGTTGATCACCCGAACTGCGTTGTCCGAATACAGGCGGGCATACTGGTCGTCGGGATTGTTGTCGTCGATCTCAAACCGCACAGTCTTCGGAAGCCGAACCGGAAAGTAGGAGCGACTTCCGTCCTGGAACGTGAGGAACTTGCGTCCGTCCTTGGGCTTCCTCTTCCCGCAATGGCTGCACACTTTCTCCATCGCCTTGATTCCGCGACCGCAGTTGCACTCGACTTCCGCGTAATTGTCCTGAATGAAACTGCGGGTGCGTCGGACCAGATAAAGCCGCATCAGTTCCTGCCAATCCTCCGGATGCTCGCTCTTCTCGAAGGCAGCGAGCGAGCGGACGGGACATTGATGCCGGCGGATAAACTCCGTCTCGCTAATCTCCCGTAGGAACCGTTCCGGGCGGATGCCGATGTCCTTGTCGTCGCCGACGAACAGCCGCAATTGGCTGGAAAGGTCAAGGTAAGTCTTGTTATAGGGCGTGGCGGTCAGCAGGATGCAGCGGCTGGCGCTCGTCTGGATGTATTCGTGGATTGCGCGATACGTCTTTCCCTCGCGATTCCGCAAATTATGGCTTTCGTCGATCAAAACCAAGCGAAAACGGGCCGGGACATCGGGCAATTCGCGAATCGCCCGGCTGATCGACAGGACCTTGGCATGCAGCCGGTAGTTGTCCACGTGGTACTGCCACATCTTGACCAAGTTCTTGGGACAGATGATCAGCGTGCTGAGGCCGTGGTCATCCTCGAAAATCCGGGCTAATGCGGTCGCCATGAGGGTCTTCCCCAGGCCGACCACATCGCCGATCAGCACGCCGCCGTACTTGTTCAGGTGATGGGCCGCGATCTTGACGGCCGCCGTCTGGTACTCAAATAGCTTTCTTTCAAAGTCCGCAGGGATCCGGAATTCGGTCAGGCCGGCGCGCGCGTCCTGCGACAGATGGTACGCCATCTTGAGATAAATATGGTACGGTGCCGGCAACTGCCCGCGAGCCCAGCTTTCCTCGATTGTCGCCAAGAGGTCGGCCGAGATGTCGATGCACCAGCGATCCGTCCAACGGTCGTTGAACCAAGCCGCCAGCTTCTGCGCCGCGTCGTGATCCAAGACATCCACGTTCAACTCGCCTTGGGCCGCCAATCCTGCCATCGTCAGATTGCTGCTGCCCAGGTAACCGACGATTGGGTTGATCGGATCGGGACGGAAAAGCAGGTA
>CAZXYZ010000177.1:0-18175 GCA_964645045.1 uncultured Pirellulaceae bacterium
GGTGGGAGCTATCCCGGCCCATCACCGTGGGGCTGACGCCACCACGTTCGCCAATTAACGCTCGCCAATCCAGGCCCCTGCGGGCACTCGGGGAATGTGCTACAATTTGCGTGGTATCGAAAACAGGGACAGATGGTGTTGCCTTGAATCTTGCTTTGGGACTGCTGGAAACGACTGGTCTTACACCCGCCTTGGCGGCGTTGGACGCCATGGGCAAGGCCGCGGAGATCGTCGTTGTGCAGGCGGAACTGAACGATTTTCTGGGCGTGTGCATCAAGATTCAGGGCGAGTTGGCTGCGGTTCAGGCTGCGATTCAGGCCGGACAAGCGGTCGCCGAGCAGATGGGAGGCCAACCGCTGGCGGACGTCATCGCTCGTCCGCAAGAGGCGGCTTGGCCTGCGATTGTCAGTCCGCCGGAATTCAACCCGCTGATTCAACAGGACGTGGTCTTTTTCCCCGTCTACGAACAGGTGCCGCGACGGGCGGGAGACAAGGAGCAAACGGTGGACAATTCCGCATCGTACGCGTTGGGCCTGATCGAGACTCAGGGATTTACGGCCGTGTTCGAGGCGATTGACAGCGCCTGCAAGGCTGCCAATGTGGAAGTCGTCGGCAAAGAAAAGCTCGGCGGCGGCTATATCACGGTCATCGTCCGCGGCGACGTGGCGGCGGTGAAAGCCGCCGTAGAGGCGGGCAAGACCAAGGTCGAAGGGCTGGGCAAACTTATCGCAACTCACGTGATCCCGCGTCCCAGCGAAGCCGTGTTAAGGCTGTTGCCCAAGGGATAAGTCTGCCGCCCCTGCGAGCCTCGCGCCATGCAGCGGTTCGCTGTTCCCCGTTGACAGGATGCGATACTGCATTCAGCATCGCCACGTATTACGAAGATGCGCTGCCACGCGAGGCCCGTCCAAGGGTCCGAAATACACTGTTTGACAGGAGTCGGCACACCTCCTTTCCAGAAGAGAAGAGTTATGGCATTCCGGCTGGGCGACTAACCCAGCCTGCCTTGGTGGCCGCCTTTCCGCGACTGCCAACACGAAGATGCTTGCCCGAGCACCTTGATTCCGTCTCGGAGGGCCGTCCCCCACCACAGCAGGCTTTCCGTAACGAATCCGCTGATCTCCAGCTTCCAGAGCGTGCCAGTGGCGGCCACCGCTGGAAAGCGGATCTCAACGGGTTCGCCGGACCGCTACGGCAACAACGGCCAATAACGGCCCAGAGACATCGAGGACGGCCCTCCCAGAACCTCCACGCAGACGAGAAGCAGCGCCAGGGCTACGACGACAAGCACCACGACGAACCCGGTCCAACGATCCCGCCACACTTGCGGATCTCGCCGGGTTTGCCCCTCTGTCGCTAGGCCTCGTAACGCGTGACCCATGCGCCGCCTCCCCTCCGCCCAAATGGCAATCACGCCTCTTTTTGTGTTCCATAGGGAGCTTTTCGCAAACCAAGTGCCAGCAGCGGGATTTTCTGCTCAGCCGAGTACGAATCCAGGCATTATTCCCTTGTGGTCAAGACATTAGGGCGAGGCCGGCAGGCGGACCCTGACGCGGGTCGAAGTCGCCCGGTTCGGTTGGCCGTGCGGCAATGCGCATTTTTGTGCCCCTCCGCACACTGTGACGCAGGCCCGTTTCCTGGTATGAATATCGTTTGGAGAATCTTGGAATCGGTTTTCTTCCAGAGAAAGGACCACCATGAGACACAACAACGTATTTTTCGGCGTTGCCGCATTGGTTGGCTTCGCGCTTTTCTGCACGGCGGCCCCGGCGGCCGACGGCGCGGGCGATGGATTCGTCTGTCTGTTCGACGGCAAGACGCTGGACGGTTGGGAAGGCAAGACGCAATTTTGGTCCGTTAAGGACGGCGCAATCACGGGCCAGACCACGGCCGACAATCCCACGAAGGGCAACACATTCCTGATCTGGCGAGGTGGAAAAGTCGGCGATTTTGAACTGCGGCTCCAGTTCCGCATGGTCGGTGGCAATTCGGGCATCCAGTACCGGAGCACCGAGATGGACGGCTTTGTGGTAGGCGGCTACCAGGCCGATTTCGATGCCGGTCATGGCTTCATCGGCATCCTGTACGAGGAGCGGGGACGCGGGATCATCGGTCCGCGGGCCAAGAAAACGGTCATTGGCGAGGACGGCAGCAAAGAAGTCGTCGGTACCACCTGTGACGAGAGAGAATTCCTGGCGTCGCTCAAGAAAGAGGACTGGAACGAGTACGTGGTGATCGCCAAGGGAAACCATCTGGTTCAAAAGATCAACGGCTTCACCACAGTGGAGGTCACCGACAACCAGAAAGAAAAGAGCCGGGCGGAAGGCATCTTGGCGTTGCAGCTGCACGCCGGCCCGCCGATGCTGGTTCAATTCAAAGATATTCAGTTGAAACAGTTGAAGTAGTGCCGACAGGGATGTCGCCGGGGCAAGGCGAGGCCGGAAGGCTTGACCACGGACGGCCTCGCCGCGTAGATTCATCGGTGGATGCAACGTAGATTCAGAGCGAGGACTTTCGCGAAAAGGGGACAGGACCCTTTTGTGCGAAGCACCCTACGGTCCGTTCCGGCAAAAGGGTCCTGTCCCCTTTTCGCGAAACAGGGCATAGTCACGGGAGAGCCAAGTTGTCTGGAACTTGTGTGATCGGATTGCAGTGGGGCGACGAGGCCAAAGGCAAGATCGTCGACTTGTTGACGCGAAACTTCGACATCGTGGTGCGCTATCAAGGCGGCGCCAATGCGGGCCATACGGTGGTGGTCGAGGGGCAGGTGTACAAGCTGCACCACATTCCCAGCGGCGTGCTCAGTCCCGGCGTGATGAACGTGATCGGCCCCGGCGTGGTGCTGAACCCGCCGATCGCTTTGCAGGAGATCGACTCGCTGGCCGCCCGGGGCGTCCGGTTGACCGACAACTTGCGGATCAGCGATCGCCTGCACTTGGTCTTTCCCTGGCACATCGCCGAGGACAAGGCGACCAATGCCAGTCCGGTGGGCGGCGAGAGCATCGGCACGACCAATCGGGGCATCGGCCCCTGCTATCGCGACAAGTACGGCCGTTCGTACGCCGTCCGCCTGGGCGATCTGTACCGGCCTGATTTTCAAGAGAAGATCAAACAGATCGTCGAGGTCAAGCAGCGGGTGTTGGCAATGCTTGGCTCGTCCGAGCCGCTGGATGCACAGCAGATCTTCGAGGAGTACAGCGGCCATGCCGAGCGGATGAAGCCCTACGTCACGGACACCACGAATTACCTGCTGGATGCCGTCGAAGCCGGTAAACGGCTGTTGTTCGAAGGGGCTCAGGGGTCGATGCTGGATATCGACCACGGGACGTTCCCGTATGTGACCAGCAGCAACAGTTCGGGGGTCGGCGTCTGTGCCGGCTCCGGCGTCCCGCCGCGTTGGATCAAGAAGGTGATCGGCGTGGTCAAGGGCTACACCACGCGGGTCGGCGGCGGGCCGTTCCCCACCGAGTTGACGGACGAGATTGGCCAGCGCATTCGCGATTTGGGGCACGAATACGGTACCACCACCGGCCGACCGCGGCGCTGCGGCTGGTTTGACGCCGTCGCCGTCCGCTATGCGGCACGGTTGGGCGGTGTCGATGCGCTGGCGGTGATGATGATGGACGTGCTCAGCCAACTGTCCGAAGTGAAGATTTGCGTGGCCTACGACTTGGACGGCGATCGTTGGGAACGCTTCCCCAGCCACACGGACGATCTGCGGCGGGTGAAGCCGATCCTCGAAGTGCTGCCTGGCTGGCAACAGGACGTGCGCGCCGCGAGCCGCATTGCCGATCTGCCGTCCGGCGCGCGGCGTTACTTGGACCGTGTTTCGGAACTGATCGGCCGTCCCGTCGAAATCGTCTCCGTCGGGCCGGGCCGGGAGCAAACGCTGTTCGCGTGAACCGATCTGCACCATGACCGCTGGGTTGGAAACACCGCTGGCGACGAGCGACGAATTGGGCATCCCACCGGAGCGCCTGCCCCGTCATATCGCCGTCATCATGGACGGCAACGGCCGCTGGGCGCAGAGCCGGAATTTGCCGCGGATCGAAGGCCATCGCCGCGGCGTGGCCAGCGTCCGCTCGACGGTCGAAGCGTGCGCCAAGTTGGGCATCGGGCAACTGACCCTGTACTGCTTGTCCAGCGAGAACTGGAAACGTCCGCAGCACGAGCTGGATTTCCTGATGCACCTGCTGGAACAGTACATGATCGAAGAGCGGCGGACGATCATGGAGAACCGGCTGGTGGTCGACATCATCGGCCGCCGCGACGGAATCCCGGAGCGCGTCCAGCAGGAGATGGACAAGACGATTGCGCTGAGCGCCGCCAACAACGGCACGCGGCTGTGCCTGGCCATCAACTATGGCGGTCGCGTGGAGATGGTGGACGCGGTTCGGCGGATCGCGGGGCGCGTTCGTGACGGCGAACTGACGATTGACCAAATTACGGAGGAGGCGATTGCCCAGCACTTGTATACCGCCGGTATGGCAGACCCGGACCTGCTGATCCGGACGGCGGGCGAAATGCGGGTCAGCAATTTCCTGCTGTGGCAGATCAGTTATGCGGAATTGTGGGTCACCGAACGCTGTTGGCCGGATTTCGGGCCCGCGGACTTGTACCAGGCGATCCGTGACTTCACCGCGCGCCAGCGGCGTTTTGGCGGGCTGCCCAGCTGCTGACCTTGAAATGGGAGTGATCCGTGCTGCGTTGGCGACTGCTCGTTTCGGCGTTGTTGATTGCGCCGCTGGTCATGCTGCTGGTCCTGGATTACCGCGGCAATTTCGGCGTGCCGGGGGTTTGGCTAGCGCCCCTGCCCGTGTTGTTTACGCTGCTGGGCGTGGCCGAGGTCCTGGATCTGCTGGCTGCCAAGAACCTTCGGCCTGCTGCCTGGAGCGTCTACGCGGGCGCCATCCTGGTGATCGGAGCCTCGTTGGTACCGATGTTCTCGCCTCTGGCGGGCGGAGCGGCGCCGGACCCACTGGCGATGTTGGCCTGGCCACTGGCCGCGTTCGTCGTTGCCGTCGCATTGGCCTTCGTGGCCGAGATGGCACGCTACCAGGGACCGGGCGGGGTGATCGTCAACGTTGCCCTGGCCGTGTTCACGGTCGCCTATGTGGCTGTGCTGATGACGTTCTTGAATGCGTTGCGGCTGTACCACGACAACGGTTGGGGCATGACGGCCGTCGCGTCACTGATCTTCGTGACCAAGATGTCGGACACGGGGGCGTACACCTTTGGCCGATTATTCGGCCGTCACAAGATGGCTCCGGTCCTCAGTCCCAAGAAGACGATCGAGGGCGGGATCGGAGGCTTGGTCACCGCGTGCTTCTGTTCGTGGCTTTTTTTTGCCACCTCGCTGCCCCTGATCGCCGGCCCGCACGCCCCGCCGCCGCCGCTGTGGGCTTGCTTGGTGTACGGCGCCGTCGTCGCCGTCGCTGGGGCCATCGGCGATCTGTCCGAGTCGTTGCTGAAGCGGGACATGGAGCGCAAGGATTCCAGCCGCTGGATGCCCGGATTGGGCGGAATCCTGGATGTGCTGGACTCGCTGCTGCTGGCCGCCCCCGCCGGCTATTTCTGCTGGATCAGCGGCATGTTGGGGCCGTAGGGAGCGGAGTACGTCGCCTCGCGATCTAATGGGGATATTGGGAAAGTCGGCTGGGTGGAAGTGGACTATCGGCGGCGCGACGGCTCCATCGCTGCGCGTTGTAGGGGGGGTGAATGACACGGGACGTCTATCTGACGACAGTTCCGTGGGTGGTTTGGCACGCAACTTGAGCCATCGAGAGCAGGGATGGCGAAACAGGCAGCCGCAGCGAGTTGGCGACCGATGACCAGACGAGCGCATTGGCGGAGCCATGCATCGAGCTGATGGCTGTCCACGGGGTTACGGTAAAGGCCGAAAGCTATGGTTGCTGACGTGCAGTCTCGGGAAGGCCCTTGTGCGCGTCCACCAGTACTGCTCCACTAACCCCACACATGTGGTACAATTACGGGACGAAGCGGCCTGTGGGTAGAAAGCCGCGAATCTCCCCGTTTTTTCCGCGATTCCCCGAACGCATTGAATGCTTGCAACGTCATATTCTGTCCGCAGAAGTGGAGAAAGTCCCGATTGCCTTTGTCGGTTCTACCGTGTACAACAGACACCCCATTGACAGAGGCGAGGGTGCTGGCCTTCTCGGCTGGTGCAGTCACGCCAAATGTGCGATAACTTGAATATGAATCGTGCGGGCCCGAAACGACAAATCCCCTATTTCGGGTTGAATGTATTGACAGCTTTTATGCTAGCATTCGAAATGGTAGCCGTAGCACCCCAGAGGTAGGAGTGTACGGCTTTGTCAAATGAACCATAAGAACGATCGATCCTGGTGTAACATTGGTGGTATTTCCTTGATCGGCACGCGGCTGTTGCGCGGTAACAAAAGGAGCTGTTTCATGGGCATGTCTTCCCTGTTCGGTGGTGTTGACCAAATGAAGAGGCAACTTGTCGCCGCAATAAGAGAAAAACGGCGTGTGGATGACATAACCCAAGAGCGACTCGATCAATTATGTGGATTTGGTGCTGTCGGCGTCGTAGGGGCAAAACGTCTTCCAACGACAGCGCAGTTCGAAGCCGATCATAGAAAAATGACCAGCGAGGTGTTTTCGGCTGCGTCATTCGCACTGGACTTGAATATCGATGAAGTATTTGAGATAGACATTGATGACAAGAGGCTTTGCGCAGTCGTTGAGGAAATGAAACGAAATCGCGATGGCGTTATCGCTCTGACGGGAACGAATGCACCTGGCGACGTTCCACCGGAGACGCAAGCTCCAGTATACGCTATCCTGAAGGCGCTCGATGAAATGGATGAAGCTCCGAGTGAGGACGCGAGGGACTGAAGGACACACCATGATTATTCCGGCCGCAAGGTTGCATACCGCTGCACAAGAGGCTTTTGATGCGTTGGACGCGTACATGAAGCATTCAAGTATGAGTCCATTGGTTATGCTTCAGCAATTGAATGCCGCCGGTCCATATGCGCAATGGTCTTTGTGGTTCGCGAAAGTTGCCGCGTCAGCAAGCGCGCAACGATTTGCAAGATTGGTGCCTCAAGGCGACGGTTCTTGGCTTATGCGAGTGGCAGGAAGGACAGCGATCAAGCCAACCATTGCATTAAACTCGAAACAGCTGCGGGAGTGGGGTAAAGCTCATACGCACCCGGATCGACGCTTTGCCGAAACCTTGATCACAGACCGTTGCATTTATCACGAGGTCGGGCATATCAAACTGCACGGCCATCTGCTAGCGGCAGGTGCTGTTTGGGGGCTTGCTCCACAGGCTACGCCACAGGAGGAAGAAGAGGCATGGGTGTTTTGCTTCATAGTCCTCGGAATGGTTGTTGGTGATTACGCGGAGCACTGTCGCGAACGCCGCAACATGGATGACTCGCCGACAGCCATCGTGTAGCGTACGTCACACTCTCGCGACCAATAGCCAGGCAGCATTTGTCTGCCATCTGCCTCTACACGACCAACACCGGCTGTAATCTCGTCACGCTGTACCAACTAGTGAGCGTTTCGGCGTAGTCCCGTCGGGCCTGTTCGATCCGTCTTGGCCCGCTTCTCGCGGGCCTTGGCGAGCGAGTTGATGAAGTCTTTCATGCCACAATGCTACGCGCGGAATTGTCGTTGGCAAGTGCTCGGGGATGTGTGTGGTTCTTGAAGAATAGCGGCGACCGGACGGGTAAACAGCCGCACAAAGAAAGCGGCGTGCCAAACGCGACCACCCCAAAGTACGTCCGCGACCAACCGTGTCGCCCATTGGGCCCCGCTTCTGTCCGTTGTGCCGAATTGCCTCGGTTCGATGAGTCCGCCTATAATGCAGCGGGTTAACAAAACCGCCTTCGTGGAGAAGATGATGCTTGCACTATTGCGATTCCCGTTGTTGACAACCTTGCTGAGTTTGACGGCCGGCAGTTGGGTGATCGGTGCCGCGCCCGAACCCAACACCGGCAAGGACGCCAACAAGTATGTCCGCCTGAACCATGACGAAGACAAAAATCCGCTGGCGCTGCAGACCGCGATCGTCAGCTTTGCCGCCGCCGGCGATCGGCACCGGGGCGTTCAAGTGGACTTGATCGGGGCCATTCACATTGGCGACAAGGCTTATTACGACGAATTGAATCGGCGTTTTGGTGGATACGAAGCGGTCCTGTACGAACTGGTTGCCCGCGAGGAAGCCAACGTGCCGCAGCCCGGGCAAAGCCCCGGCACGTTTGTGGGTGGCATGCAGGTCGGCATGAAATCGTTGCTGGAGCTGCAGTACCAGTTGGACTGCATCGACTATGCCCGGAAGAACCTCGTTCACGCCGACATGAGTCCCGAAGAATTTGAAGCCACGATGAAGAGCCGCAAGGAAAGCTTTGCCGGCATGTTCTTCCGCATGCTCGGGCGGGCCATGGCGGAACAGGCGGACGATCCGTTCGGCACAGGCGACTTTCAAATGCTGGCCGCGCTGTTCGCCCAAGACCGCCCCCGGCGTCTGAAGCTGGAGATGGCCAAGCAATTTGCGAAAATGGAGGGCGAAATCGGCATGTTCGACGGTCCGGAGGGATCGACGATCATCACCGAACGCAACAAGAAGGCGTTTGAAGTGCTCAGCCGCGAAATCGCCAAAGGCCGCAAGAAGATTGCCGTCTTCTACGGGGCGGGGCATTTGCCAGACATGCAACGCCGCCTGGAGCAGGACTATCACATGCAGCAGACGGGCACCCAGTGGCTCTCAGCCTGGTCGCTGGTCCCGTCCGAAGATTCCGCGCCGCAGCCAGAGCCAAAGTAAGCCCCCACACCCATGATTGCCATCAACGATCGTCTTCAACCGGCCGATTTGCTCCCCGATTTGCAACGCATGTGGGAGCTGTCGGCAGCCAAACTCGTGTCCCTGCAAGAGACGTGGAAGCCCGAACAGGGCACGCCCGTGTTCACCGTCGGTGGCCGATACACGTCGCAAGGCTGGACCGAGTGGACGCAAGGCTTTCAGTTTGGCTCCGCCATCTTGCAGTTTGACGCGACGGGCGACGAGCGATTCCTGGAACTGGGACGTTCGAACACAATTGAGCGGATGGCTTCGCACGTGACCCATATCGGAGTGCATGACCATGGGTTCAACAATGTCAGCACCTACGGCAACTTGCGGCGATTGATGCTCGAGGGCCGTTTTCCTTACGATGCGCGAGAACGCGAGTTCTACGAACTGGCCCTCAAAGCCAGCGGCGCTGTGCAAGCCGCGCGCTGGAGCAAGACGAGCGACGGCGATGGATACATCTATTCCTTCAACGGACCGCACTCCTTGTTTTCCGACACGATTCGTTCTTTGCGTGCCTTGGCCCTGGCCCATCGCCTGGGCCACGCGTTGATGGGGGAGAACGATGCGGCGATCTCGCTGCTGGACCGGCTCGTCCAGCATGCGCGGACGACTGCCAAGTACAATGTCTACTACGGCACGGGCCGCGACCTATACGACGTCCGCGGGCGGGTGGTCCACGAGAGCATTTTCAACACCAACGACGGCTGCTACCGATGCCCCAGCACTCAGCAGGGCTACAGCCCCTTCAGCACTTGGGCGCGAGGTTTGGCCTGGATCATGTGCGGCTATGCGGAGCAGTTGGAGTTTCTGGCCGGCCTGGACGACTCATCCTTGGCTGCCGTGGGCGGACGCCAGGCGGTCGAGCAGATGCTGCGGACGGCTGCGGCGGCCACGTGCGATTTCTACTTGGACACCACGCCGACCGATGGCGTGCCGTATTGGGACACCGGCGCTCCCGGACTGGGGCAATTGGGAGATTACCAGAACCGGCCGGCGGATCCGTTCAACGACTGGGAACCGGTGGATAGTTCGGCCGCGGCCATTGCGGCTCAGGGGTTGCTGCGATTGGGCCGGTACTTGGAAGCGGGCGGAGAAGCCGGCGGGCGGCGGTACTGGCAAGCGGGCCTGACCGTCCTGAAGACGTTGTTAGCAGAGCCGTACTTGTCGGTTCAAGCGGAGCATCAGGGATTACTGTTGCACACGATCTATCACCGCCCGCGTGGTTGGGATCACATTCCGCCCGGCAGCAAGATCCCGTGCGGCGAATCCTGCCTGTGGGGGGATTATCATCTGCGGGAAGCCGGGCTGTACGTACAACGGCTCGCGCTTGGCGAGCCGTACTACACATTCTTTGCGCCGTAAGCCTCCGGCCGCCGTTGGTGCCGCCGCTGGCCCACAATGATCTGGCCGATCATGAGCCACACGGCGATGAACAAGATGCCCATCACGGACTGCATCCAAAGCAGTGACATAACCTTTTCGCTTTCGGCAAGGGGGACGGTCGCGCACGGCGACCGCATGCAAGCACGCTTGTTCGTTTGAGCATCGGCTATACCTCGGCAATACTCGACGATTTGTTGCATGCCCCGTTCGACAATCGCAATCACTAGAATCGCGCCACACCTCACAGTTTCACCCCGTCGGCCAGTCGGGTTGTTGATTAAATCGTGGGATAGGCTTCCAGCCTGTCGAATGGGAAAACGGCGCAGAATAGTCACTTGTGACCGGGCAAAGCTTGACAGGCTGGAAGCCTATCCCAAGTATGTTTGCTCCTGTAAATCAACAACCCGCAGTCTGCGTGGGGTGGGACATGTGCCGCGGCGCGGGTAGACTGCTTAGAGCAGTTGTCAGTTGCGATTGCAGCTTTCCCAGGTGCCGTTCTGAATCCAAGTCCCGATGAATCAATTCATGTCTATGCCCTTTAGCGAGCGGATCGCCGCTTGGTTGCTCGCCGGACGCTGGCCGCTTTTGGTGCTGGCCATGCTGGCCGCGGCGGTCTGCGTCTTGCCGGCTCGCAACGTGAAGTTCGATCGTTCGATCGAGAATATGTTTGCCCCGGACGATCCTTTGCTGCCTCCCTATCTGCAACTCAAAAACGTTTTTGGAGGTAACGAGGTCGTTTTAGCCGTGTACTCGGATCCGGAGTTGTTGGACGAGGGCCGCAGCGGCATTCTGCGGCTGTCGGAGATCAGTCGCCAGTTGAAAGACACGCCGGGCGTCCGCGACGTGCTCAGCCTGGCGGAAGTGGACAATGTGCTGGAAAAAGTCGCTTCGGCCGCCGGTCTGCTGCAATCCTCCGATGTGCCGGAAAACGGAATTGTCGATTCACAAAGTGCTTTGGCCAAGCGGTTTTTGAGCCTGTTCGAGGGGTACACGCACGGCAGCGACGGCCGCACCGCGGCCGTGATTTGTATGCTGGAGCCGCACGAGCCGCCGGGCGTAACTCGCGAGGAAACGGTCAGTCAATTGCGGGAGAAAATCGAACGGCTGGCGGGCGGCACGGTTGGCGGCGAACCGGTGATGGTCGTCGACGGGTTTCGCTACGTCGAGGAGGACGGCCGGCGGCTGGGCTGGGCGTCCACCATCTTGCTGTCGCTCGTCCTGCTGATTTGTTTTCGCAGCCTGCGTTGGATGGTGCTGTGCGTCGCGGTCGTCCAGTTGGCCCTACTCGCCACGCGGTCGCTCCTGGTCGTGTCCGGATTGCGGCTGAGTATGGTCAGTTCAATGCTAACCGCAATCGTAACCGTGGTTGGCGTAGCCACCGTGATGCATCTGATTGTCCGCTTCCGCGAGGGCCGCCGGGCGGGGCTGGCGCCGCATGCGTCCTTCCTGCTAACGGCCGCGTTGCTGGCGATACCGGTGTTTTGGGCGATCGTGACCGACGCCGTCGGGTTCTCGTCGTTGCTGGTTGCCAGCGTGGGACCGGTGCGGGATTTCGGCCTGATGATGGCCGTGGGTTCGTTGTTCGTGTTGGTCAGCGTGGTCCTGGTTGCTCCCGGCCTGACGCTGATTGGTCCCCAAGCGTCGACCGTCCGCCAATCTTGGATCGATCGCGTCCTCAGCCGGCGATTGACGATGTCGGCAACGTGGCTCCAGGGCCGCCCAAAGACGATTTTGTTGGTGGTGCTGGCGGCAAGTGGTGCCGGCGCCGCCGGCGCGTATCGGCTGGAACTGGAGACCGATTTTACCAAGAACTTCCGCGCGGGCAGCCGCGTCGTCCGCGCGTATGAAATCATCGAGACCGACCTGGGCGGCGCTGGAATTTGGGACCTGTATCTTCCCGCGCCGCCCGCCTTGGATTTCGGCTACCTGCGGCAAGTCCGGCAATTGGAGCAACGGATTGCGGAGGAATTGGCGGACGGTGAGAACGCCGGCACACCCGCGGTGCGGACGGTCAGCATCGCCGACGCGGTTTGGGCCGGATCGCCGAACATCGAGCGGAAACGCATGTTGCTGCGCACCGCCACCGTCAGCGCGTCGGTGGCCGCGATGCGGGCCCACATGCCGGCCTTTACGGCGGCCTTGCACGCCGAAGATCCGCAGGCGCCGGGCAAGTTCTATTATCGGATCATGCTGCGTTCGGCCGAACGGCAATCGGCGGCTCAGAAAAAGCACTTGATCGAGACGGTGACGCGGCTGGCCCGCGACGAATTCCCCGAAGCCGAGGTGACCGGCTTTTTCGTGTTGCTGACCAATCTGATCCAGAGCATCCTGCGGGACCAGTGGCTCGCATTCCTGGCCGCCACCGGCGGGATCGCTTTGTGCATGCTGGTGGCGTTCCGGCGGCTGCGTTACGCGGCCATCGCGATGGTGCCCAACGTGCTGCCGATCATGACCGTGACGGGCGTGATGGGCTGGCTGGATTTCAAAATCAACATGGGCGCTGCGATGATCGCCGCGGTGTCGATGGGGTTGTCGGTCGACAGCTCGATTCATTACATCCAAGCGTTCCTGCGGGCTCGGCGATCGGGGAAGACCGTGGCCGATGCGATCGGCGACGTCCAGCAGACGGTCGGTTATGCGATGATCCTGTCGACGTTCGCCCTGGTGGCCGGTTTTGCCGTGCTGGCTACCAGCGAGTTCGTGCCCACGGTCTATTTCGGCGTGCTGGTCAGCCTGGCCATGCTGGGCGGCTTGGCGGGAAATCTGGTGATCTTGCCCCTGTTGTTGTGGCTGGTTAGCTGGCGGGAACGGCGAGCGGAAGATACAGGCCCCTCCGAAGCGATTGTTTTGGATGAATCGGCTTGATTCGAACCGCCGTTTTGAGATACTGAACTTTCGGATCGGACGAAATTTGTTGCGCAGCCGATTCAGGGAGGGCAATCCCATGGCCGACGTCGTAACGACCATGAAAGACGGGGTGCTCATTGTCCTGTTTGCCGTGAACAGGATCTGGAGCGAAACCGAAGTCGCGAGGGTTAGCGAGCGGCTGGCGAACCTGGCCCACTCCGAAGGGGACAAGGTGCTGCTCGACTTCAGCAATTTGCAGCAGATGTCCTCCGCGATGCTCGGCAAGATCCTGTCACTGAACAAGGAATGCGAGCAACACAAGATCGCGCTCCGGCTGTGCTGCATGCAGCCTCACATCAAGGAAGTCTTCACGACTACCGGACTCCACAAACTGCTGAAGATCCACGATACGCAAGAATCCGCGTTAGCTGCGTTCCGCAAGAAGGGCTGGTTCTGGTAAGCAGCTTGCTCGAATTTGGAAACGCGTTGATCGCCGACCATGCTACGGAGTTTTCGCCGCGGGGGAATCCAACAGACCCAAGCGTTGCCCCTGATAGCCCTTGGCCGCGATGGCTTCGAGCCAGACGCCGTTTTCCAGGTACCAGTCGATCGTGCGGCTCAGGCCGGATTCGAACGTGTGTTGCGGTTCCCAATCCAGTTCCGTCTGCAACCGGCTGGCATCGATGGCATAACGCAAGTCGTGGCCCGGCCGGTCGGCGACGAAGGTGATCTGATCTCGATAGCTGCCCGACGCGCGCGGTCGTTTCTGCTGCAGCAGATCGCAGATCAGGTACACGATGTCCAGGTTCGTCCATTCATTCAAACCGCCGACGTTGTACGTCCGGCCGTCGGTGCCGCAGCGCACGATCCGCTCGATTGCCCGGCCATGATCCTCGACGTACAGCCAATCGCGGACATTCCGGCCGGACCCGTACACGGGCAAAGGCTGGCCCGTCACCGCGCGCGTGATCATCAGCGGAATCAATTTTTCCGTGAATTGGTAGGGTCCGTAGTTGTTCGAGCAGTTGGAGATCGTGGCCGGCAAACCGTAGGTGTGCTCCCAGGCACGCACCAAGTGGTCGGACGCAGCTTTCGAGGCGCTGTAGGGACTGTTGGGATGGTAGGGCGTCTCCTCCGTAAACCGGCCCTCGGCTCCCAACGAGCCGTACACCTCGTCGGTGCTGACGTGATGGAAGCGGAAGACCCTGCGGGCTCGCCAAGCCGCCAGCGACTGTTGCAGCAGCGTGAAGGTGCCGAAGATGTTCGTGTCCAGGAACGCGCGCGGGCCGGTAATCGAGCGGTCCACGTGACTCTCGGCCGCGAAATGCACGACGGTGTCGATCGGCTCTTCGGCAAAAACCTGAGCGACCTGCGTTTCGTTGCAGATGTCGGCATGCACAAAACGGTAGCGATTGCCGTGTTGCTCCGCGACGCCGGCCAGACTGCTCAAGCTGCCGGCATACGTCAGTGCGTCCAGGTTGATCACGCGCACGGCTGAATCGGCGGCCAGCAAGTAGCGGATGAAATTGACGCCGATGAACCCGGCGCCGCCGGTGACTAACATGACTTGGGGGACGTGTTTGATCTCGGTCATGGGATCCATCCTGGGAAAGAAATACTAGCCGAACCCGTGCTGTTTCCGGTGATGTCCGCCGTCAAAACGGGTTTCGGTCTTGAACAGTTCGTGCCGCCCGTCGCCCGCGACGTCCCGGAAGCGGTTGCGGAACGCGGTCATTTGCTCCTCGGTCCACGGCCGGAAATCGCGGCCGACGCGGAATGCCTGTTCCAAATCGGCCGGCGTGCGGATCCCCGTGACCAGCGTCGAAATCGGCAAGGACAGCGCGTACCGCAACAGTTCTTCGCCCGTGGCCAAACCGGTCGTCACCAGGCGGCCGTTCTGCCCGTCGGGGCTTCCTCCCAGGCACTTCATTCCGATGGCGCCCACGCCTTTTTCCACACACACCGGCACGACTTCGTTGGAAAAGCTGCGGAAGAACCAATCGCAGACGTTGATCGGCATCTGGGCACTGGCCCACGCGTAAGGTTTGGCCAGCATCTTCAGATGAATCCGCGGGTCCTTGTGCCCGGTGAAGCCGATGAAACGCACCTTGCCCGCTTGCTGAGCCTCGAGGGCCGCCCGCAGTCCGCCTTTGTCAAAGACCCAATCCGGATCGTTGTCATAGCACATCTCGTGAAACTGCCAGAGGTCGAGGCGATCCGTTTGCAGGCGGCGCAAGCTGTCCTCCAGGCAGGCCAGCGAACCCTGGTAGTCGCGTTCGCAGTTCTTGGTCATCAAGAACACTTTGTCGCGGTGGTCCTTGACCGCTTTGCCCATCAATTCCTCGGCGTAGCCGTCGTGATAATCCCAGGCGTTGTCGAAGAACGTCAGCCCGTTATCGATCGCCTCGTGCATCATCCGGATGGCCGTCGGCTCGTCGGTTTCTTTGGCTCCCTTGGCGATGTGCCATCCGCCGATTCCCAAGATCGAGACCTTCTCACCGGTCTTGCCCAGTGGCCGCTGGGTAACGCCGCCCGAACTGCTCTGGGCGGCCAGCAGCAAATCGGCCAGCGCCAACGTCAATCCGGCCGAAATTCCCGTCTGTAGGAAGTCGCGTCGAGTGGGTTGCGGTATCATCGGTGATCCTCCGTTGCGAGGGGCGTTGAAATCTTGAACCGCCAGAAACAGGCGAACCGTATTGTAGCTGATCTGGGAAGCTCAAACAGCCGGGAGTATGGGTAGTGGGGAGCATTTGAGTGACACGGGAGGTCCGGCAGCACGGCGGCAGGAAAGAGCGAAGGCCAACGTCAACACCACCGAACGTCGAAACCGCTAATGGCAGGAATCGGTAATGCTTACCGTAAATCCCGGGATCTCGGAAATGCAAGCTGGTGTCAAACGGCCGGTCAGTTCTCGCCAGTGCGAAAGATCCGGGGGATATCTCGGGCCCCGTGAAGAATTCGCAAGACGTCGATGCCATCCTCAGACGGACGATAGAAAATGGCGTAGTTGCCGACCGGGAACGATCGAACGTCCGCTGCCAACTCGGGCCTCGATTCGCCGGCCAGCGGGTGCTGGGCGAAGAACTTGAGCTTGGCGTCGATTCTGTCCAGAAACCGGAGGGCCACGGACCTGCTGCCACTTTGCTCGGCCATGTACCGGCCGATCGATAGGACGTCGGCCTTGGCCCGCGGTGTTCGGACAATGCGCGGCATCAGGCCCCCGCTGCGTTGGCATCCAACTGTGCGAACAGTTCCGCTTTGATGTCGTCGACGTCCCACGGCTCACCTAGGCCTGCGTCGATTTCTGCCAGCGCGGCTTGAATGTCGTCGCGGAGCAGTTGACGACGGTGCTTGACTTCGCGGAGTGCCCTCACGCCGGCAAACAGCACGTCATCCTCGGACGCATATTCGCCCGTTTCCAGCGAGCGCTGGACGAACTGGAGCACGTCAGGTGGGTATGCATGTTTCATATTGCCAGTCTAGCAAGTTGGCGAGCGGCCGGGAAACCCACCAGGGCAGAAAAGTCATCCCAACAACGGCGACTCCGCCACCAAGGAAAACGGTGTAATCTGTCCGTTGCGACTCCCGCTCGATCGGATAGAATCAAGATGCATTCGGCACGCCGGAGCACCGGTCTCGGGCCGGTTGCCGACGAGTGGCCTGCGGTCCCACCAGCAAAGCGGCAAGGGAGAAGTTCATGTCCAAAGCGACGCATCAGGTCTTCAAGCGGATTGTCCTGCACAACAAGCTTCTCCCGGAGCCGGAAGTGGACGCCTTGTTGGCCGAGTTCGACGATCCGGAACACGCGGTCCAGCGGCTGGTCGAACGGCACCTGTTGAGCGCCAAAGCGGCGGAGCAGTTCCTGGCGGTGTACAAGAAGCAGGTCGATAAGCTGTTTCTGGACGAATTGGGGGCGTTGGACGAGCCGGCGGCGAAACCTGCCGCGCCGCCGGCGGAACCGGTGGTAACGGCCCACACACCGATGAAGGAACCCAAACCCGAAGTGAAGGTCAAGGCGGCGGCCGCCGTTTCCAAAGAAGCCAAGCCGCTGCCGAAGGCCGGCATCGAGTTGGTGTACCAGCTGCTCCGCGAAGCCCGCGACTTGGGCGCCTCGGATTTGCACTTGAAAGCCGGCATGGCCCCGATCGTCCGCGTCCACGGCGGTCTGCAGGAATTGCCGTATCCGCCGCTGGATCCGGACGTCTGCGCGACGTCCCTGCTGGCGGTCCTGGACGATCAGCAGCGGGCGGACTTCGACCGGAATCACGACTTGGATTTCTGCTATGACGGCGGCCGGCTGGGGCGGTTCCGCACGAACTACCTGGTCGAGCATCGCGGCATGGACGGCGTTTTCCGCCTGATCCCCGCTCACGTCCCCAGCTTCGAAGAACTGCACCTGCCTCCCCAGGTGAAACGATTTACGGAGTACCGGGTCGGTATCGTGCTGGTCACGGGACCCAAGGGCAGTGGCAAGACGACCACCTTGGCGGCCATGGTCGACATGATCAACTCGGCCCGCGCCGAGCACATCATCACGGTCGAGGATCCGATCGAATTCGTCCAGCCGTGCAAGAAGGGACACGTCAACCAGCGGCAGGTCGGCGTCCACACCAAATCGTTCAGCAACGCGCTGCGGTCGGCGCTCCGCGAAGCGCCGGACGTGATCATGGTCGGCGAAATGCGAGACTTGGAGACCACGTCCCTGGCGATCACCGCCGCCGAGACCGGGCACCTGGTGCTGGCCACGCTGCACACGCCGGACGCGGTCCGCACGATCGGCCGCGTGCTGGATGTCTTCCCGGCCAAGGAACAGCCGCAGATTCGCGCGATGCTGTCGGAATCGCTCCGCGGCATCGTCTCGCAGTTGCTCGTGCCCGGCGCCGACGGCCACTCGATGGTCCTGGCCACGGAGATCCTGGTCAACACCCAAGCCATCGGCCACTTGATCCGCGAGGAGAAAGTCCACCAGATCCGCGGCCTGATGCAGACGGGCAAGCAGTACGGCATGGCGTTGATGGAAGAGTCGCTAATCCGCCTGGCCAAAGAAGGCCAGATCACCAAGGAAACCGCCCTGGCCTGGGCCGAAGACGTCAAAATGGT
>CAZXYZ010000178.1:0-18098 GCA_964645045.1 uncultured Pirellulaceae bacterium
CTGGTTCAGTTTTACTGAATTCAAAACTGCCGCGCTAGCCCAAATTACCCAGAGTACGCGTTAGCCCTGCGGCGCAGTCGGGTAGCGGTTGATGCCAATGACCAGGGCGTGACTCCGTTCATAGGTCGGTTGGGTCGGTATCACGACGAGCCCTCGGTTCTTGGTTTCTGGTCTAACAGTATTGCATGTAGAAAAAAATCTCAGGTAACGCCCCCAAGAACAGAAAAAATTCTGTTTTCGGGGGAGCAATTGCAGAATTTTTTCTGACATCTGCCTGCAATTGCAGAACTATTGTCTACACAAGCACACGGATATTCGAGGGTATCGACTGGTTGCAAAGGATTGGGTTCCGTGGGGGCACCACAATCTATGTCGCGCATGGCCACCATCCGTCAGCTGATTCCGGCTTGTCGTTAGCCAACGACAAGCGAGCAAGGCTTTCGGTCATTTCTCCACGACTCGGCCAGCAGCCCGCGCGGCTTGCCTGCCAGCGGCATACCCCGCTTCACGTCGGTGCGCAACTTACCGCGCAGTCAACGGGCTGGCAAGCTTCTGCGTTGATTTTCAGTCTTTGCAGGCAAGAAATGGTCCGCAGTGTCTTGCAGACCCACCGATACCCGTCAGGTTCGACCCGGGGGGAAGTGGAAAAAATCCTGAGAAACCGCGGTTGGGGCCCCCGGAACGATTTGTCGAACGACGGCGGCGGAGCGGCCTTGGCCGCGTAACGCACCCTGGGCAGGCACATCCTCCGGCGGGCGGCACGGCGATATTGCCGATCACTTCGCCGGCGGAGATCAGCATCTTGACGGGTTGCACGCCCGTCATCAGGACGTCGGCACAGGTCACCCGCTGCCCTTCGCGCCAGATCGTGCGGGGCACGGCGTCGCGCATGGCATGGTGGTGCTGGATGTCGAACGGTTCTGGCTCTTGGTCGAAGCCGTTCAGCCGCGTCGGGCAGGAGCAGTGGGCGCCGATGATCGCTCCGCGGGCCGTCTCGGCGACGGGATCCTGCTGGAACCCCGGCCGGTCGAACAGATACTCGACGATCGCGTGCGTCGCCACGGCGCCGAGGTCGGCTTCGCAGGCGGCGGGAATGCCGTCGTCGTTCATCCGCGACCAGGCGATGCAGGGCAGGCTGACATCCGTTTTGCCCAGCGCCCCGAGGCAATCCATGGTGATGGCATCGGCCTCTTCGCGCTGGAGGAACCGGCCCGCGACCAGATAGCTCTTCAGTCCGTTGATCACGTCCTGTTCGGTGGCCTGGAAAACGCGGCGCGCCCGTTTCATGTATTCGGCGGCCATCGCGCGGACGCGGTCGTCGACCGGCGTTTTCCGGTACTCGTCCAAGAAGTCCTTGGCGGGCACGTAGCGGAGTTGCATGCCCAACAGCGGCATGGCCACGTCTTTGCGCTCGTTTCCTTGGAGCACGACGCAGCGGGCCGCGCGCAGCTTCGTCGCCGCGCAGAGCATCTTCAGGCCATACTCGACCTGGCTGAAATCGTCGGTCGAGGCGATGAAGGAACCGGGGGATTGTGCGAGGGGAGCGGTATTCGTCGTAAAGGAACTGCCCACCGGCGAAAAGACCACCGTCTGGATCTTGCTCTCGATCGCTTTCGCGGCGGTGGGCCAGGCGTGCTCCTGCCGGTCCAGCAGCACGACGAGCAGGCCGTCGGCCGGAGCGGCCTGGCACTCCGCCAGCCAGGCGTCGGCCTCTTCGAGGCTGTAGATCGGCTCCGGGCGGACATCCAGCTTGCAGCAGAGCTGCTTTTCAGCCGCCTGCAGTTTTTCCGTGTACTGCTTTCTGGCCGCTTCCCCATCGTAGATCGCCCCCGGCCACCGCAGACCGTAGTCCCCTTGGCGGCGGACAAAGCAGGCTTTGATCTGAGGAGTGCATTTCGAGGCCGGCCCCTGCGGTGTGATCTTCTCCGGCACGGCCTCGGCCCCCAATGTCCAATTTCCACCGATGGCAGCCGCCGACGCTAACGAGGCCGCCGCCAGGAACTGCCGGCGATCGACGTGGCCGTGATCACAACACCGAGCCGCACAACGATTGTCCCGCATTCTGGTCCCCTTTGCTGCTAACCGGAATTCTGAATGGAGGCTCCGCTCGGATACGTTCCAAGCAGCAACCGTTTCTACATCATAACAAAGTGGCTCGGCGCCTTCCCATCGGCGCGCCGAGTACCCGCCCAGAATCTGAGCAAGTCGGGACTTGGCGGCCTTTCAGACGGATGCGGGGATTCACGGGCAACGGCACGCGGGTGTGTGGCCTGAAAGCCTGGCTACGTGCCAGAAACGGTGGCCGGACACGCACGCGTGGCTTCTTGCTTGCCTGCCGCAAACAGGCTAAACTCCTCCGAGCACGCTGTTTCCTACAGCGGCCCCTCCTGCCGTCGGGCACGTGTTCTTTTTGCACACGCTGGTACGAGGCAGAGGGCTTCTTTCGTTTCCGGACAGGTGCCCCATGCCCCACGACCAATACGAAAATCCGTTGATTTCCCGGTACGCTTCCAAGGATATGAGCCGCTTGTGGAGCGATGACAAGAAGTTCGGCACTTGGCGGCGGCTGTGGGTGGCGCTGGCCGAGGCTGAGCAGGAACTGGGCCTGGCGATCAGCGACCAGCAGATCGCCGAACTACGGGCTCACGTGGACGACATCGACTATGACGCCGCCAATCGCTACGAGCGCCAGTTCCGGCACGACGTGATGGCCCACGTTCATGCCTACCGGGACGTCTGTCCGACCGCCGGGCCGATCATCCATCTGGGGGCCACCAGTTGCTATGTCACCGACAACACCGACTTGATCTTGTTTCGCGAGTCCCTGCAGCTGATTTGCCGCCGGCTGGCGGGCGTGATCGATGCGCTGGCGGGGTTCGCCGTCCAACACCGCGACCTGGCTTGCTTGGGCTTTACGCATCTGCAGCCCGCTCAACCGACCACGGTGGGCAAACGTGCCTGCCTATGGGCCTACGACCTGGCGCTGGACCTGCACGAGGCGGAACATCGCCTGGAACAGCTCAAGGCCCGCGGCGTGAAGGGCACGACAGGGACCCAAGCGAGTTTCATGGCCTTGTTCGACGGCGACCACGGCAAGGTCCGCCGCCTGGACCAGTTGGTGGCCCAGAAGATGGGCTTCGACGCTACGTATGCCGTCACGGGGCAGACCTACACCCGGAAGATCGACGCGCAGGTGATCGACGTTCTGTCCGGAGTCGCTCAATCGACACACAAGATGGCCACCGACCTGCGGCTGCTGGCCAGCCGCAAAGAGATCGAAGAACCGTTCGAGGACAAGCAGATCGGGTCGTCGGCGATGGCGTACAAGCGGAACCCGATGCGCTGTGAACGAATCTGTTCGCTGTCGCGGTACGCCATCAGCCTGCAGTCCAGCGCTGCCAATACCCTGGCGACCCAGTGGATGGAACGGACGCTGGACGACAGCGCCAATCGCCGATTGGTGTTGCCCCAAGCCTTTTTGGCCGTCGATGCCATGTTGATCCTGTGCCAGAACGTCTGTTCCGGCCTGTGCGTGTATCCGCAAGTGATCGCCAAGAACCTCCGCGACGAGTTGCCGTTCATGGCGACCGAGAATATCTTGATGGCCGCCGTCACTGCGGGTGGCGACCGGCAGGTGTTGCACGAGCGGATTCGCCAGCACAGCCACGCAGCCGGAGCGGCGGTCAAACTGGAAGGCCGCTCGAACGACTTGATCGACCGGCTGGCCGCCGACGAGGCATTTGCCGCAGTCGATTGGCAAGCGGCCCTGGAACCCGCCCAGTTCGTCGGCCGCGCTCCCCAACAGGTGGACGAGTTCGTCGAACGAATCGTCACCCCCATTCGCCAGCGTTACGGGCGAGAACTGCCGCAGGCCGAAGTCCGGGTCTAATGCGGGTCAGTCCGATTATTTCGGCTGTTCGCAGGCTAGCGTAAGTGGCGTTCGGGCAATTAAAATAGCGGGGCAAGCGAAAACTGCGCCGTAGCGAAACGTCCTGGAGCCTGTTATGACGATAGTTGCCTGTCCCAAGTGTGCCGACTCGGTCGTGCTGCCTGGCCGCGCCAGTCGCCTGGCCACGGTCCGCTGTCCCTTGTGCCAAGAACAGTTCCCGTTAGCGGAAGTGCTGGACAAGATGCCGCCGGCGCTGGTCGTGGTCGATGATCCCGAGGCGGCGGCCACGGCCGTCGCGCCAGCCGGTGGAACGGCAGCGGATGAACTGGTGGCAGCGGTGTTTTCCGATTCCGCGGGCGCCGGGGGATTCGCCCCGCTGAGTATCGAAACCGAAGGGGCACCCGCGACCGGCGCGCCGCGCGGACGACGTCCCGTCGCACGCGCGAAACGCAAGCACAAGAGTCCGCTCGTGGAAGGCCTGAAGATCGTCCTCGGCGGGGTCGCCGGACTGGCGATTGCCCAGGTCATTCTGTGGTGGCTGGGCTCGTCGCAATCCTGGCCCAAGCAGCGGGCCGATATGTTCGAGTTGGCGCCGAAGGTCGCCCGCTTTGCTCCCTGGATCGTGCCCGAGCGGTATCGTAGCGGAAAGCCGGCGGGCGATGCGTCCGGTACGCCCGAACAGGATGCGGGCGCGGTCGCGTTGAGCAGCGCGGAGGACCGTGAACCGCGTGATTTGCCCCAGCGCACCTTTGTCGACCCCAACGCCAGCAACGGTGCCGGTGGCTCGGCAACGAACAAACCTGCAACGCCCAAGAAATCGGGCCGGTCGGCCAACAAGAAAACGCCGCAGGCGCCGGTTGCCCGAGATCCACTGTCCAGCGAAGCGGATGACGCCGCACCGACGGAAGAACCTGACATGGATCTGGGGCAGATTCCCGAACCGGAGGACGATCCTCTGGCGGACATGAACCTGGACCTGGAGCCAACGGACGACAAGCCCGTCGCAGATCCCGAAGTGACCCCCGTCATGGAACCGGAGAGCGAGACCGCCACCGAGGCGAAACCAGCGGCCGAGCCGAAGCCGGCGGCGGTGCCGTTGCCGAACGCGCCGCGGACGACCGCTGCCGAATTGCGGACGGCCGTGGACGAAGCCAAAACGGTCGTCGAAGCCTTGAAAGCCGCCCCGGAGGCGGATTCACGAGCGCTGCTCCGGCAGACATACGTGGCGCTGGCCAAAGTGGGCGAAACCGCAGCCTTCCGCGCGCCGCCCGAGATGGCCGAGTTGCAGTCCGCAGACGACTTGCTGAAGACGGTCATCGCGGAAGAGGAAAAGCTCGCCACGCTCGGCAAGGCGGCGGGTGGTTGGTTGAAGACATCGAGCCGCGACAACAACGGCGTCTTGCTGGTAGGCACCGTGAAAGAAGTGCGTCAGCAAGGCGGATACCGTGTGATCGAGTTGGCCATCCCCGGCCGCGACGGAATGGTCGCCGTCTATTCCGAGGCCGATTCCGGCGAGGCCTATCCGCCGGATACCGGACTGGTGGTCTTGGGAGCCATCATTGCCGATCCAGCCAAGGATCTGGCCGGCTACGAGGGAGCCGGCGACCCCGTCGTTTGGCAGGGGATGGTGGGTCAACTCGCTACGCCTTGAGTCCGTGTAGACGCACGCCCTGGCGGCAGTTCTCTGTAGCATGGCTCTCCAGAGCCGTGCCGCTGCATTTTTTGACAGGCCGCTGATGGCCGCTTAGACTAACGTAGAGGGGTCCCCTTCACCCGTTTCCTTGTCGGCATTTTCCGGAAAACCGTCATGTCCCGAACCATTGCTGTCTCGCTGGGGTTGTTCATCGCCCTGTTATCCGTGCGGGCTGTCGCCGCCGACCGCGGCGATGCGGCCTTGATTTCCCAGGTCGAGGCGCAACGGTACGGCCTCGAGCGGGCTTGGTTCACGCAAGTCCAATTGGACCCGGCGCGGGCCCGCATGACGGACATGATTTACTTCGTCAGCCCCACCCTGTCGCACACGGTGTATGAAGTCCAGTACCAGGAACGGAGCCGGGCGTTTTCGGAACGCGACACGGACCGTTTCGGCGATCCGGTGGGGAAAGAGAAGGCCGAGAAGGAAGCCAAAGCGTTCATGGAGGAACTCAAACTGCGCGAGATCGAAGGCAAGTTGCAGACGATTCAGGTGCCGGAGACCACCCTGTACGCCGTCACCGACCGGGCCGTGCTGCACGCCATCGACGGGGAAACCGGCCGGACACGGTGGACCACGGTCGTCGGCAACCGCGATTATCCCTTGGAACGGCCGGGCATCAGCGACAACTACGTCGCCGTCCTGAATGGCTCGACGCTGCACCTGCTGAAACGTCAGACCGGCGAGATGGCATGGATCCGTACGATCCAAGGCGTGGCGTCCGCGGGACCGGCGCTGACCAGCGAGTACGTGATCGTTCCCACGTTCAGCGGGGACGTGGAACTGTACGACATTGAGGAAACGCGGACGCTCCCCGAGATTTATCGTTCCAACGGACGCGTCCTGATTCAACCGCTCGTGACACCGCTGAGCGTCCTGTGGCCGACGGACCGCGGGTTGTTGTATGCTGCCCAGACCGCACAGAAGGGGCTCCGATACCGGATGGAAGCCAGACAACCGATCGTCTCGCAGGCGGCCTACGCCAGCCCCAACAAGGTGCTGGCGGCTTCGATCGATGGCTATGTCTACTGCCTGCACGAGAGCAGCGGAGACGAACTCTGGCGGTTCTCGACCGGCGAGTCGATCAGCAACAGCCCGGTGCCCATCGGTGACACGGTCTACCTGATTACCGATAAAGGCAGCCTGTTTTCTCTCAACCTGGAAAACGGGCAGGAAAAATGGTCGGCCCCGCAAGTCAAGCGTCTGGTGTCCGTCAGCAAGGATCGCCTGTACTGCCTGACCATGACCGGACGGCTGTCCATCCTGGATGCCAAGACCGGCGCCCGGATCGCCTTGATGGGCACGAACCAGTTGGATGTCTTCTATTCCAACACGCTCACCGACCGGATCATCGTGGGGACCACGACCGGCGTTGTCCAATGCCTGCACGAGACCGAACTGCGGTGGCCGCTGGTCCACGTCACCCTGGTCGAAGCCGAACAGAAACGACGCCCGGAAATCAAGCAGGAAGGGCTGGATGCCAAGACCAAGCCGAGCGGGGCCGAGCCCAAACCGGCGGCGGGCGGCGAAGATCCGTTCGGCGAAGGCGGCGCTAAACCGGCAGCAGACGCCGCCGATC
Organism: uncultured Pirellulaceae bacterium; assembly: GCA_964645045.1. Taxonomy (GTDB): domain Bacteria; phylum Planctomycetota; class Planctomycetia; order Pirellulales; family Pirellulaceae; genus Anammoximicrobium. The sequence continues at coordinate 7,162 of CAZXYZ010000178.1, forward strand.
CGTTCGGCGACGGGGCCGCGCCGAAGCCGGCAGCGGGCGGCGCAGCACCCGCGGCCGGAGCGGGAGCCGACGTAGACCCCTTCAAATAAGCCCCGGTGGCTGACGTCGCCGCTTCTCAGGTCCACTCGCACTGCCATCTCGAAGTGGGGTCAATATCAATAGACGACCGCTTGACCGTCTGTCCGGGCTCCACATTTTCGACCGGGTCAGCTAGAATCTTGAACTGAGACAAGATGGTTCATTTGGCCGGCGGTCGCGTTTGCTTCGCCGCGCACGTCTGTGGACGAACCTGCGGAGGGTGTACTGGTGAAAATTCCGATTCTTATCGAACCGACTGCCGAACGGCGGTATCGGGCGACGGGAGGCGGACCTTTTGCGGTCAGTGTCGAGGCAGAGACCCCAGAGGCCGCCGTCGACAAGATGAAAAGCCTGATCGCCGACCGTGTTAATCATGGCGCCGTAATCGCCGAACTGGAACTGCCATGCAGCGAGAATCCTTGGCTTGCTGGCGCTGGGATGTTTCGCAACGACCCGTTTTTCGATGATTGGCAGCAGGCGATTGCCGACTGCCGCCACCAGATCGACCAGACAGCGGACACGCCATGATCCGGTTTGTGCTCGACACGGACATGTCAGATGAGTGGAGCCTGGAGCGCGGGCGTAGCATGGCTCTCCAGAGCCGTGTAGTTCGGTGTCAACCAACGAGACGATTATCCTTCCTGCCGGCCTCGAAGTGTCACGACGCGGGAGGGTGTTTTGCACACGGCTCTGGAGAGCCATGCTACGGCGGGGCGGGCCGCGGGGCGAAGGCGTCCAGCCACTCGGCGGGACGATACAAGTGCTCGTCCGGCGGGATGTTCGCTTCCGCTGCGTTTCGCGCGATGTAATTGCGAAACGCGGTCAACTCTTCGGCGTCGCGGACGATCCGATCGTACGATTCCTGCTGCCAGAATCGCGGCTTGCTGTCCCGCAATGCCACCGGTTGCTCCACGTCTGTTTGCCCCGGCAGCCACTGACCGACTTGCCGAGACGCCCACTTCTTGACGGACCCCAGCACGTCCTCCAATTCCCAACTGCCCAGCGGCAGCACTAACGCGTGCGCGTGATTCGGCATGATTATGAAGTCGCCGAGGCACAGACGATCGGCATCAAAGTACGCCAACGCGTCGGCCAACATGGTTCGCGGCGCAGCATTGCGGAGCACGCAACTACCGTGACTGCGATCTAATTCGCGGTGCAACTGCCGCGCCTGCTCGCGTTCAAATGCTTGTCGAACTTCCGTGGAAATCTCCGCGTAGACCGCATCAAATCGGCCGGGGTCAGAATGCTGCCAGCGGGGATCCAAGCCGTGCGCGCGATACCAGCGTTGCCGTTCGTCGCGCCACTGCGCAAGCACGGTGGCCGGGATCGAATCGTCTTGGCGAAACGTAACGAAGTAGGTCGCCCCCGGCTGCCGCCAATGCGGCAGGTTCCGGACGTAGACGCGCACCTCGCCCGCTTCGTTGAATGGACGAAAGACCGGTGGCCCAGGCATGTTTCCTCCGTCGTAGCATGGCTCTCCAAAGCCGTGTTTTTCGGAAGCCCAAAAAACCTCGGATCGTGCGCATCGAGTCTCGAAGCGTCTTGATACGGCAGAGCTTATCGTACACGGCTCTGGAGAGCCATGCTACATGCGAGCCGACCCCGTTACGGATAGCCCAGCGCCCTGAGCTGCGCGTCGAAGTCGGGGGGCAAGACGGCCACCGGTTGCTGCCGGTCGCGGGATGCATACCGCAGCAGGTTCACCAGCAGCCGGTCGGCGGCCGGGTCAGTTCCCAAATGCTCGCGGATCCGCAACGTGTTCAGGACGAATCGGCCGGCGCCCAGTTGGTGGACGCTCAGCATCAGGCCGGACGCGTAGTTGAGCGACGCGTCGTTGGCGCCGCAGACGGCTTCGGCCGGCGTGTCTTGGTTCGCCCAGGCCACGTCCGGAATCAGTTGGCGATAGACGCCGTAGTCCAGCATCCCCGTCGGCAAGCCCCCGAAGATCGGGTGCGGTTTGGCCCATTCGTCCTTGTGATACAGCCAGCTGTTCATTCGTGCCAACGCACCTTTGTTGGCCAACGGCACAAATGCGATGGGCTGGTCGCCGTTGGCGAAGACTTCCGGCGCCAGGAAGATCACCGTTGATCCGCGCCCGATGCGGCACGCCAACTCGCGAAACGCAGCGGCCCCGCCCGATCCAGGCGGCCGGAGGCCCGCCAGGATCACTTCGCGTCCCGACGGTGGCGCCGGCGTGAAATCGCGGTGCCGGACGCCGCGCTCGGTGAGCCACTTTTTCAGACGGGGATCCTCGCCCCACAGAACGACTTCGGCCTCGACCGGCGGCAGTCCAGCCGGGTCGGCGACATAGAACGTCGTTTCACCTCCCGTGGCAGCGGCCCCGCGATCGAACGAAGCCAAGAACCGGTATCGACCTGCGGGATAGTCCAGCGGCAATTCGTCGGCGAACACCGGCAGGACGAACGGGAGTTCCGCGCCGTCCTTCTTCTCCGGGATGGTGATCGTCAGCGTCCGCTCCCAGACGCACTTCCTGTCGGACACGGAGCCGGCGCCTGCAGCATCGGGCCCGAAAACCTGCAGCCGCACCGGGTACTCGCCCGGTGCCAGTGCGTCCTCGTTGACCAGCACCGCCTCGAACCGGGCCCGGGTGCCGCGATACGCCTGGAGCGGTTCGACGAACAGGCAAAACCGCAACGGCGCAAAGCCCTCAAACAACGCATCTACCGTGCCGGGCTTCAACTCGCGGAAGGTGGTCCACAGTCCCTCGCCGCTCATGCCCTGGTCGACGGTGCCCGTCAAGCTGTACCCGATCACGTTGGGGTTGGATCGGATTGCATTCAATCCCAGCAACCGCTGGCCAGCCATCCGCGCGTTGCTTTGCGCGAAGAAGTCTTCCGGGCGTCCGAATACATCGGCCATCCGCCAGCGTTCCCAGTCGGCGAGAAAGCGGTCCAACTTGTCCCGGTAGAACTGCGCGTCCTCGGCATGCGTCGCGCCGAATCGCTCGTAGTGCCGGGTCGCCCGCCACAGGTCCACGGCGCTGCCGATCCCGTATTCGGAGATAACCAGCGGCAGGCCGCTGCCGTCGATGGTCCGCAGTGTGCGGACAATGTCGGCCGTGTGCGGGACGCGCTGGTACGGATGCTTGTCGGCCAAAGCGTCTTCCCAAACCGCGGAACCCGGATTGCTGACTCCGCCTTGGGCGGTCTCGACGGCACCTAGCGGGAAGCGGGCGAAGGTCGCTGCATCGGGAGCCGGTCCCGGCTGCAGCTGCCCGTAACTCCAAACGCCGTTCGGATTCTGCTGCTTCGAGAAGTCTGCCGCCGCGTCATGCGTCTTGCCCGCTGCGGTCTTGATCGCGACCGCCAGCGCCGTGGTGTCCGCGCCGTAATTACCGTTGCCGAAGCCGCACACGCAATCGAGCGTGTCACCCGCGCGGACCGCGATCGGCTGATGGAACTCCTGCGTGAGGCCGGCATCGCGGACGTTGATCCCGGCTTCAAACAAGGAGCGTCCGTTGTGCAAGACATGCACGTCTGTCGTGGCCCGTTCGGCGATGCTGGCAAACACGGCCGAGAAATCGACCGTGTCTTCTTCCGGCGCCGTCCAGCGCACCACGGCGTATTCCCCGTCGCGGCCGGGATGAAAAGCAAGTTGTCCCGGCGACCACGTGATCCCAAGTGCTCGAATTGCCTCTTTCGTGGCGTTGAAGGTCACACAAGGATCGGTGCGCTCTTGATTCCGCCAGACTTCAATCCCGGCGATCCGGCCGCTGTGGACGTCCCAACGGCCGCTGTTGAGCAGCACCAGACGCGAATCGTCCAATTTCCGCAGCGCGGGCAGCACGCCGACCGCATGTCGGAAAACCGGCCCGTCCGGCGTCTCGTTCAGCAAGCCCCAGATGGTCACACTGGGGTGGTTCCGGTCCCGCCGGACCATGCCCAGAATCGACTCGTCGAACCGCTGGCCCATCTGGGGCGAGTCGGCCAGGCACCACGCCGCATACGGCTCTTCGTAGACCATCAGACCAATCTCGTCGCACAGATCCAACTGGTAACGTTTGGCGACGCCGGCGATGAAACGGATGGCGTTAAAGCCCATGACTTTGGCGTTCAACAGGTCGCGCCGCAGAAAGTCCGGATCGGGCGGCAACTCCAGGCCGATCGGGCAGCAGTTGCCGGTGTGCGAGCAGCGCAAGTAGACGCGCCGCCCGTTCAGCCGGAACGCGCCGTTTTCGACGCGGAAATCGCGGAAACCGCAACGGACGGACTGCTCGTCGAAGGCCGCTGAATCCGCCGCGCGCACGCACGCCGTCACGCGGTACAAATACGGATCGTTCAGCTCCCACAAGCGGGGCTGAGCGACCTGCAATTCGGCGTCGATCTGCGACGCGCCCGCCGGCACCGGCTGCTGGACCGAGCACGTGGTCAGCGTCTGGCCGGCCTTGGCCGGCGCGATGCTCAGTTCCAAGTGCAGCGGCACCGTGTCGCGGTTGGCGTTATGCACGCTCGCTTGAATCCGCACCCGACCTGTTTTCCAATCGGGGCGTGCGAAGACGTCTTCGAGATACACGGATGGGACGACCAGCAGTTCCACGGAATCCATGATGCCGCCCTGGTTCCAGGCGCTGCCCGCCGTGTAAGGCAGGGCTTTGTTCCGGTGCGGCGTCTCGGTCAGCACCATTCCGTCGATCGGCTCGTGCGTCGGATTCAGCACGCGAACGGCCAGCCGGTTCGGTGTACCAGTCCGGATCGCGTCGGTCACGTCCAGCACAAACGGCGATTCGCCGCCCTCGTGGCTGCCGGCCGGCACTCCGTTCAGCCACACTTCGGCCGCATAGTCCACGGCCCGGAACCGCAGCAGGGTTCGCCCTTGCGGAAACGGATTGGCTGCCGCGGAAAAGTCCCGCCAGTACCACGCCACGCCGTGATAGCCGGGAAAGGGCTCTTGAATGATCCAGGGGACTTTGGTTGGCTTAGCGTCCGGCCGGGGCTCGTTCCACCATTGCGCGTCGCGGCCGACGTTTTTGGGGTCGGTCGCCAGCGTCCAGCCATCGCCGTCCAGCGCGATGACTTGGGATGAAATCGACGCACCCGCGGTTGCCGCGGCCGGAGGCGAAGGCTCGGCGGCGGAAGCGAACCGCGCTGTCAGGAACAACCCGCTGGCGACGAACGTTCCCCAGCGGAACAGAAAGCCACGTCGCGTCAGACGTGCTTTTCCACCGCCGGACACGGATTTCGCGGACGAGCTGGGACCAATACGGTCGGGGTGCATCTGGATGCGAGACATCATTCGCCTCCGCCGGTTGTGGGAATTGGGTTCGTGTACAAGCTTGAGTACGTTCCAACGCGTGCGTCGATTCTACATCACGCGGGCGGTTCAAGCTGCCCGGTAGTTTGCCCCAGATGCGTTCTTGTGCATAATGATGAGGTGTCAAGGCGAGCGGCAGGTACTCGTAGGTCGGCCTTTCCAGGCCGACCGAGACAGCCTGGAAGGGCCGTCCTACGCAAAACACTGGGTAGCACCTGCCTGCCGCACGTCGATTCGGAACATTTGCCTCGAGTTGGGAAGGAAAAAGACCATGAGACTGATTGCCCTGATGCGATTCTCCATTGCGATTACCGGGTTGGTTCTCGGTGTCGCCGTCTCGGCCCAAAGCCCCGCCGAACCGGCGGCCGCCGAGGCGGCCAAGCCGGCCAAGGAGATCAAGCTGTTCGACGGTTCGTCGCTAAAGAACTGGAAGATCCTGGACAAGATCGACTTCGACGGCCACGGCGAAGTCGCGATCAAGGACGGGGAAATGGTCCTGAACATGGGCCGGCCGATGACGGGCGTCAAGTGGGCCGGGCAGGAGTTGCTGAGAACGAACTACGAGATCACGTTCCAGGCGCGCCGGATCGAAGGCAGTGATTTTTTCTGCGGCATGACATTTCCCGTCGAGAAATCCCACTGCAGCTTGGTCCTGGGCGGCTGGGGCGGCAGCCTTACCGGCCTGTCCAGCTTGGACGGCTTCGACGCCTCGGAAAACGAGACCACCGGCTCGATGGTGTTCAAGGATGGCCAGTGGTACAAGATCCGGCTACGGGTCACCCCGGAAAAAATCGAGGCTTGGATAGACGATGACCAGATCGTGGACGTCAAGATCGCCGGCCGCAAGATCTCGCTCCGCTGGGAGATGGACTCCATGCCGCCCCTGGGCTTCGCGACTTATGCGACCAAAGGCGGCCTAAAGAACATCGTGATGAAGCCGCTGTGACGTCAGTCGGCGAACCGTGGGCGTCAGCCCGCGGGTGCGGCCTGACGAACATCGTGATGGAGCCGCTGTGACGGCGATTCGGAGGCGGCGTTTGTGGGACGGACATTTGTCTCCTTCGTGTCTTTTCGTTGAGGTAGCATTCCATGACCCACCGCTGTAAAGGTCGGATTTCTCAAGAACAGCTGGCAGACGATTCAGTCGGAGTACAGCCTTTAGGCTGCCCAGGCGGGCGAAGCCCGCCGCCGATACACGCTAAAGCGTGGACTCCAACCTATTTTACACCTTTACAGGGGTGTATTCTATGACCACATTAACTGGCGAACGGACGACCGGCGGATCGTCTCCGACCTCTGCCGCACCGCCGCTGGAACCCGGTGATCGGCTAACCCGCGACGAATTCGAGCGGCGGTACGAGGCAATGCCGGAGTTGAGGAAAGCGGATTTGATTGAAGGAGTTGTTTACATGCCTTCGCCTGTTCGCGTCGATCGTCATGGTCGTCCCCACGCCAGAATTGTTGGCTGGCTGATTTACTACGAGGCATTCACGCCGGGCGTCGCCGTGGCCGACAATACGACTGCACGATTGGACCAAGATAACGAGCCTCAGCCAGACGCGATGCTGTACATCGCCCTGATCGCGGCGGCCAGGTACGGATCGGTCCGGAGGGTTACGTCGAAGCGGCACCGGAACTCGTGGTCGAGGTGGCATCTAGCAGCGTGAGCTTCGACCTGCACACAAAGTTGCACGTGTACCGCCGGAGCGGCGTTCAAGAGTACATCGTGTGGCGCGTTCTGGACAACCGAATCGATTGGTTCGTGCTCCGCAACGGCGTCTACGAACGGCTCGAACCGGATGACTGCGGCGTGGTGCGCAGCGCGCGTTTTCCCGGTTTGTGGCTGAACACCGGCGCTCTGCTGCAGAACGACCTGGCCGCGACGCTGCGAACGCTGGATGAAGGCTTGGCCAGCAAGGATCACACCGCTTTTGTCACGCGACTAACACGTTGTCCAATCTAAATCTTGGGGTAGCCGCGGTCGCCAGACCGCGGGAATCCCGCACTCTGGCGAGTGCGGCTACCCGAAAACTAAGCCTGGACAACGCGACTAGCCGGAAATTGAAGTCCTTCAGCAGCGGGTTGTCGAAGCCGAGAGACAACGCGATCAGGCGAGGCAATCCGTCCAACTCCCGGAAGACCCTCCCCCGGGCACTTATGGCTATGCAGCGCGGATGATTTCGCTCGCCGTCAATCTGGCCCGATCGGTCGGCTTTCGAGGGACCGTCCGAGCGCTGCAAGTGATCTTTCGGTGGCCGGGCCTTGACCAACCCATCCCAGGCCGGACATCCATCGTCTTGCCAGCACCAAACCCAAGCCGCGTCCCTCGCTGGCTTGGTCCAGTTTTCGAGGGTGCATTCTCAAACCTATAGTGGTGTATTGGGGATTGACAGAAAAAAATAAAGTCCTAATGTTAACTGAAGTCAGTTCGTTGTTTTTCTTGATTCAATCGGTCGAGGAGTCTTGCATTGCGGAACAGGGATGTGCTCATCGGCACGCCCTGTCGGATGATTCGATGGCCTTCGGACAGGAGGAAAGGCACCGATTCATACGTTTCCAAACCCCTCGTAGGACGGTTGGCAAACCGTCCTACCTGGCAACTTGTGACGGGGTACTTAAAACGATTTCTTTTTTCGCTGCGGATTGGCACAGAGGTCGGTCACGTCGCGAACATGCTCAACGAAAAATAGGCAGTTCGCAGAACATGGTGCATCTGGCGAACCTGTCCATCTTTGGTCGGCTTTAACTTTTCTAGGAAATGTTTGGCCGGAATAAGAAGTTTGCCTCGTAAGTGCCAATAAACGTGGGGGCAGAACCATGGCACGGGCGCGTGGGCAGTTATTTCAACTGTGTCACGAGGACACCGGGCGCAGTGCTGCCAACGACGATCGTCCGACGTCGTTGAGACGAGCCATTGACAACCGCACGCGGTCTACGTGCGGCGCGCAGGAATCACGCTGGGCAAAGGAATGCCGTCGAGTTCACGTGCGATTTTAGCTGTTCTCATCTCTCTTGACCGGTGCCCCGCTAGCAACGGTGGCATGTCCACCAATGCGCGTCTACGACGCGAACCGGCATTCGTGCGCGCATCAGGGTGCTAGCATCGCGTCGAACAAGGATGATCGAGAAATCGTCTTTCCAACGCCTACTTGCAACCGTGTTTGCCTTCCGGCAATCACGGTTTTTTGTATTGTCCCGGCGGTCAACGCCGTACCAACGAAATCCACCCACAGCTTTGCTTCCGTCACCCGTAGGAGGTCGCGATCATGTTGTCCAGCATCAAGAAGATCTTCGGTTCGAAAACGGCCCGCAACTCCGCCGAACGCAACAAGCGCCGCCAGCAGCGCCGCGAGGGCGGACGCCAATTGATCCTGGAGTCCTTGGAAGACCGGCGGCTGCTCACCGCCTACGTCTGGGACAACGGTGGCGCCGGCAGCAACTGGTCCACAACCACCAAGTGGAGCCCGAACGGCCTTCCGGGTGAAAACGACACGGTTACTTTCAACTCGACGAGCAGCACGGCTTCCACCGTCAATCAGGCGTTCACCGTGCAGAGTTTGACCATTGCGACAGGTTACAACAACACGATCACGCTGAACAACAGCCCGAACACCGATCTCACACTTACGACGGGTGGCTATTCTCAAGCCTCTGGGACCTTTACGGCGTCGAACGGAACGCTGATCGATGTGCAGGGTGGTGACTGGACAAAAACGGGTGGAACATTTAACCGGAACACCGGAACCGTGCAGTTCAGCGGCACCGGTACGCAGCAACTCAACAGTGGCGGGACAGGGACGAGTTCCCAGTTTCACAACCTCACGCACAACGGGTCGGGAACTCTGCAATTGGTCACCAATGCGGTCTCCGTGACCAACAACCTGACCAACAGCGACGGGACCTTGGATCTGAACGGCCAGGGGTTGACGGTTACGAACACGTTCTCCAACACGGCCACCGTTCAACTCGTCGGGAGCGAAACGGGATCGATCTCGCTGGACAATGACACCAACAGCGGCACGTGGAAGTACGTCGGAGACGGGGACAGTAACGCCGACACGTATACGGTGTGGCGTCAGATCGGGGACGACTACTACAACCTGTGGATCGCCATGACGGACTCGAACGACACGGCGCAGATGCCGGCGTACAACCTGGACGTGGCCGGGACGTTTGCGGTGAGTTCCGGGACGTTCAACCCCAACGGCGAACAGACGACGGTAACGGGCCTCACAACGGTGAGCGGCGGTACCTATACGACGGGCAGCGGGACGCAGACGTTCGACGGCGGCCTGACGGTCAGCGGTACGGGGCTGTTTACCTGGTCGGCCAGCAACACCGTGGCCAATTCCAGTCTGTTGACCGTTAACGGCGGCACGTTGGCCGTGGGTACCTTTAGCGACACGGTGGGCGGAGTGACGCTGCAGAGTGGTAGCATCACCGGCAGCGGCGGCACCCTGACCAGTACGGCCACCATCCAGGCTGAGAGCGGAACGGCCAGTGCCATCCTGGGCGGAGCGAACGGTTTGACCAAGAGCACGGGGGGCACGGTGATCCTGTCGGGCGCCAATAGCTACACCGGCACAACGGCCATCGATGCAGGTACCCTGTTGGTCAACGGCTCGACGGCGGCCGGCAGTGCGGTCTCCATCGCGGGCGGCACGCTGGGCGGCACCGGCACCGTCAATGGTGCCGTCACGATGACGGCGGCCGGCGGGACGGTTTCGCCGGGCACGAGTCCCGGCCGCTTGATCGTCAATAACGATGTCACACTGAACGCCAACGGCTTTTTTGACGTCGAGTTGGACGGGACCACGGTCCAGACCGAGTATGATCAGCTAAGGGTGACCGGCACCCGCACGGTCACGTTGAACAATGCAAAACTAAACGTCACACTCGGGTTCACGCCCACGGTCGGCGACGCCTTTACCATCATCGACAACGACGACTCCGGGACGACTGTCGTCCCCGCTTTCCGGGACAGCACGGGGACGACGACGTTGAACGAGGGCGACGTCTTTGTCGTCTCCGGTGTTCCGCTGAAGATCAGCTACGCCGGGGGCACGGGAAACGATGTCGTCCTGACGGCCACCGAGGTGACACCGCCGGTGGTGACGGTGGACGGGCTGGTCACCAACGACAATACGCCGATGCTGACGGGGACGGTGACCGATGCCGCGCCCAGCAGCGGGATCGCGGGCGTGACGGTGACGGTAGACAGCCAGGTGCTGGCCGCGACGGTGACGGGCAACATGTGGAGCGTGGATGTTCCCGTGGCGTTGGCCGACGGGACCTACGAGGTGTTGGCGACGGCGACGGACAACGCCGGCAACACGGGCACTGACGCGACGGCGGACGAGTTGACTGTCGACACCGTGGCGCCCGCCGTCACGGTCACCGCGTTGATCACCAACGACGATACGCCGACGCTGACGGGGACCGTGACCGATGCGGCGCCCAGCAGCGGGATTGTGGGCGTGACGGTGACGGTGGACAGCCAAGTGCTGGCCGCGACGGTGACGGACAACACGTGGAGCGTGGATGTTCCCGTGGCGTTGGCCGACGGGACCTACGAGGTGTTGGCG
>CAZXYZ010000179.1:0-17946 GCA_964645045.1 uncultured Pirellulaceae bacterium
GTCATGTCGTTCCGGAGCCGCCACTCGGGCGGTGCGCATTTCTGCCTGGCCGACGCCAGCGTCGTATTCATCAGCCAGACCGTCGACCACCGTGTGTACCGCGCGTTGAGCACGAAAAACGGCGGCGAATCGGTGCCGGCGCCATAGGGCAAACTGACAAAAAGAGATTCCCTTCAAGCTCTCGGGGCGGGAACATCGGCGGCAGCGTTCAGTTCTTGGCACCCGCGGCGGCGTCCGCCGGACGAACATCAAACCGGGGTAAGCGACCAAGTGGGGGGATCGTTGACCGAAAACGACTCCCGCCCCCGTCGCCTGTGCCCGTCTGTGCCCGTCAGGTTGACAATTCGCACCACAAGCCGCAGACTAATTCTTGGTTAATTGATAGAAGATTTGATTTCCACCGACAGGAGTGATCCAGCCGGGGAGAACTGGGGCGAAGAACGGCGATGAATCGTCGCACGGCTCCGATCGGGACCATCGGTGCCTGCCCCGTTTTCGGAGCCTTTCCAAGAGCGATAGAAAAGGAACGAATCATGCAACGCAGTACTTGGTGGGTGGCAGGTGCGATGTGTCTGATCGTCAACGTGCTGACGGCAGGCGTTGGCTGGGGGCAAGGGACGTTTAACGGCCTGGGTATGAACCTCGGCAACTTGTCGCGGTTGTCTAGCGCGCAGACGCGGTCGATCAGCCCGGAGAACTTTACGGGTCAAAAAGGGCAAGGCGGGATGGCGACGGAGGGCACCAATGCGGCGGCGGCCCGGGATCTGGGACGCGGCTGGAAGGTTTCGCCATCGGTCGACATCGCGCCCAACCAGACATTCACGCTGGCGGACATCCAAGGTTCCGGCGCGATCCAGCAAATCTGGATGACGCCGACCGGCGACTGGCGCAAGAGCATTTTAAGGTTTTATTGGGACGGCCAAGAGCAGCCCTCGGTCGAGTGCCCGGTCGGCGATTTCTTCTGCATGGGCTGGGGCAAGTACGCACCGGTCTCGTCGCTGGCGGTGTGCGTCAATCCGGGCAGCGCGTTCAACTGCTATTGGGAAATGCCCTTCCGCAAGAGCTGTCGCGTAACGATGACCAACGTCGCGCTCCAGGCGATGCGGGTGTACTACCAGATCAATTACGTGCTGACCGACGTCCCGGCCGATGCCGCCTACTTCCACGCTCAATTCCGCCGCGTCAATCCGTTGCCGGCCAAACGGGACTACACGATCGTGGAAGGCGTGAAAGGCAAGGGCCAGTATGTCGGCACGTACTTGGCTTGGGGCGTGAACAGCACGGGCTGGTGGGGCGAAGGCGAAATCAAGTTCTTCATGGATGGCGACCGGGAATTCCCCACCATTTGCGGCACGGGCACCGAGGACTACTTCTGCGGTTCGTACAACTTCGAGAACAAAGAAACGAAGCAGTACCAGGAATTCACGACGCCATACACGGGACTCCATCAGGTGATCCGCCCGGACGGCGTGTACCAATCCCAGCAGCGTTTCGGCATGTATCGCTGGCACATTGCCGACCCGATCCGTTTTGACAAGGACCTGCGCGTCACCATCCAAGCCCTGGGCTGGCGCAAGGACGGCCGTTATTTGCCCCTGCAAGACGACATCGCCTCGGTAGCCTTCTGGTACCAGACCCTGCCGACGGCGCCATTCCCGCCGCTGCCGGACAAGGATGGGCTGGAAGTGAACTGAGTGTCACGCCGACAGAATTGCGGTTTGCGAACCGGTCAACTTTATTCGTGGAGTTCAAGCTCATGCCATTCACTTTACCGACGATTTCTCGAAGGCGGTTTCTGACGTCTGCCACGGCCGGAGCCGCGGCGTGTTTGACGCGGGGCGTCTGGGCCGAGGACCGCGTTTGCGACCCCAACCGGTTCGCCTTGCTGTCCGACACGCACATCTCGGGCGACCCGCAAACGGTCGCTCGCGGCATCAACATGCACGATCAACTGCAGGCGGTGGTCCGCGAGATCTTGGCATCACCGCCGGCGCCGGCCGATGTCTTCATCAGCGGCGATTGCGCCTATCTCAAGGGGCTGAGCGAGGACTACGCCACGTTGCTGGAGGTGCTCAAGCCCGCGCGCGAGGCCGGCTTGCCAATCCACTTGGCGATGGGCAACCACGACCATCGCGAGCGGTTCCGGCAGGCGTTTGGCGAGGCGGTGCGGAAGGCTTCGTGCCTGGAGGAAAAGCACGTGCTGGTGGTCCCATCGCCGCACGCCAATTGGTTCGTGCTGGATTCGCTGGACCAAACGGACAAGACCCCCGGCACGCTGGGCGGCGATCAGCTGCAATGGCTGGCCCGCGCCCTGGACCAGGCGCCGGACAAGCCGGCTTTGGTGATGGTCCATCACCAGCCGGACGACCGGCCTGTGGTTAGCGGTCTGGTCGACACTCGGGCCTTGTTCGAAGTGCTGGCACCGCGGCGGCACGTCAAAGCGTTGTTCTTTGGGCACACGCACGTGTGGCTCGTCACCGAACGCGAGGGAATTCACCTCGTCAACCTTCCGCCGACGGCTTACGTTTTTTCGCCCGGCCAGCCCAGCGGCTGGGTCGATGTTCGCCTGACGGCCCAAGGCATGACGTTAGAGTTGCGCTGCGTGAATCCGCAACACGCCCAGCACGGGCAACGGGTCGAGCTGAAGTGGCGGGCGTAGAACCGAAGGGCTCAGACGTACAGAATTCAATTTTGCCGGTCGATCGGCTATCCATGTGGAGGAGTCATTGCCCGGCAAAATTGAATTCTGTACGTCTGAGCCCGGGATGTGGGCAGAACGTAGGGACGTTGTGGCAACAGACGCTAACGCTCTGTCAACGTGGTTTCCGAGATAGCCGGATATGCACAAATCCCGCCGTTCAATCCTCGAATTCCGCCGCTTCATCCGGCATGATTTTTTTCAGGTGTGCCAGCAGTTGAGCGCGGGCGCGGTGCAGACGGCTGCGCACCGTGCCCACGGAAATGGCCAGGATGTCCGCGATCTCTTCGTAGCTGAATTCTTCCATGTGCCGCAGAACGATAATCGAGCGGTGCTCCTCGGTCAGCAACGTCAGGGCCTGTTCGAGCTTCTGCTTACGTTCCGCCTGCTCCAGCGGCTCGCTGGGCGACGTAAAGGCGTCCAAGGGCTCGTCGCCGGTTGCGTCGCGGTTCTGCTCGACGGAGACTTCCACCCTGCGGCGGCGGCGGTGGCTGATGGAAACGTTCACCGCGATCCGATACAGCCAGGTGTAGAATTTGCTGTTGTGCTTGAACGTTTGCAGCTTGACGTACGCCTGGACGAATGCCTCCTGGACCACGTCCTCGGCCTCGGCGCGGCAACGGACGATGTGGACCACCGCACTGAACAGCCGGTCCTGGTACCGGCGAACGAGTTCCCCGAACGCTTGGGAATCCCCGTTCAGCGATTGGTCGATCAGGTACACTTCGTCTTTCAAGTCGGAATCCCGATGCTGCTGGTCCGAATCGGAGATGTCTAAGGCACGAAATCGCATTTTGGGGACGGCCAACGGGAGGGAAAATGCCAGCCCGTGGGAGGAACATCCTCGGCCCTCCAACTCGTCCTGGCACGCGTCGCGCTGCGGATTGCCGATCACCACCATGCTATAATCTTCACGTCCAATCAGCATCTTGTCAAACTGCAATCGGGGTCGGGGCCACGGACCGGTGGCTTGGCAGTTGGCTCGCTCCGAAGCTATGCCTTGTGTCCGTTGCCGCAGATTGTCGCAGTCGAGCCGTGCATTTTGGTCCGGCTTTTTGCATGAAGGACAGAGCGGTGGCACGCGTGACGCTAACCACATCTTCGGCATCCAGCCGGCAAGAAGATAGCGGGGATGTGTACGGCCCTTTTTCCCCCGCAGGCGGTATAGGCCCGAGTTCTGACACGGGTATGACGTGCCGGCGCACTAGGGTGTGGCGGCGGTTTCCGGATAGACGACCATTTCGATCCGGCGGTTGGCCGTTTGGCCCGCTTGCGTGGCATTGGAAGCCAGCGGCCGATTGGAGCCTTGGGCAACGACGAAGAACTGCTGGCCTGGCAAGCGATTGCGGCGACTCAACGCATCCAGAACGGCGATGGCTTGGGCGGCGGCCAGTTGATGGCTGCTGACGCCTCCAGCGACCGGGGCGTTGTCCGTATGGCCTTCGATCGCGATCAACTGCCGCGGATAGTTGCGCGCGATTTCGGCGCCCAATCCATCCACCACCGGGAACGCCGTGCCGAGCAGTTGGGCGGTGCCGGCGGCAAACAGTTGGTCCGTGGGAAGGGTAATGCGGATCGTATCGCCGTCTTGCCGGGTTTGCAGGCCGGGGATCTCGATCAGCCGCAGCGCCTGTCGCGTGCTCGTGTTGGCGGTGATGACGGCACCACCGCGGCGCGTCGTCGCTGCGTGCAGTTCCTGGTACTTCCGCTCGCTTTCGTCTCTTGCCAATTGCGCCTGTTGCAGACGTTGAGCGGTCTCGCTGAGCTGTTTCTGAACCAACGAGATTTGTTGCTGCAGCAATTGAACCTGTTGCCGCGATTGCGCCAGTTGTGCGTGCAGATCCCGATTGTTTGCGTCCAAGGCGGTCGCCCGCCGGTTCAGATCAAAAATTTCGGCGGCGGCCGGATTGGGGGCCTGCGCTGCCGGCGTTTGCTGCCAGGCGGATGCCGTCGGCGGCGGAGGCAGATAGGGGCTGGGATTGCAGCCGGTGAGGATCATCAGCCCAATGACCCACACGGCCACGCGTTTCAACAGCCTGCGCATGGCGACCTTCTCCTGCTCGCAAATCTCGCAACAAAATTGCCGGGGCGGGATGGTAGCAAGCGGCGCAGGCGGCAACAAGAGCAGATTGCCGATGCTAGCGAGAGAGCAAACATACGTGGGATAGGCTTCCAGCCTGTCAGGATTGCCCAATTGCAAGTGACTATTCTGTGTCGTTTTCACACTCGACAGGCTGGAAGCCTATCCCACGATCAGGCCAACAGCACCCCGGCATGTTACAAGAGTTCACTGGCTGCGGCCTATCTCAATCCCGCTTGGGTCTCGGCGCGGCTTTCGGCTTGGGCGGCGCCGGGCCGGGCGGCGGTTTGGCTTCCTCCGGGGGATCGTCGCTGGGAACGGGCTTGGCGGCGGGGACCGCTACCGGGGCTCGTTGCGTGCCTGGCGCCGAACGTCCCATATCGACCAGCAGATAGCCGGCCCAGAAATACGGTGGGTCTGCGGTCAGTTCGACCGCTGCGCCCGCCGCCGCCAAACGCGGCTCCAACTCGGGCACAACGGGATTGGTGCGCACCAACTGGACGCTGCGCTGCCAGGCTTCGGCCGCTGGCACGAACGGCAATTCCTGGACATACTCCCGGACCAGATCGAACGTCGATTGGCCCGCCACCGGCCACCGGCTTAGCAGGATCGAACGGCTGCCGCTGGCCAGCAGTCCGCACGCGGCGAAGAAGATCTCGTCACCGTTGCTCCCGCGTTTCATCCCCGTCTCGGCGCCGGTGTGAAAGCCCGGCAGCACGACGTCCACCGGCCCTTGCCACGGCAGCGTGAACCAGCTGTCCAACATCCCGCCGGCCTTGCCGCGGTCCAGCGACATCGGAGACCAGCCGTATGGTCCGCGCGGACTGGGCTCCAAATCGGACAGCACGATCAAGCGGTCGCACACGGTCGAGACCAGGCTGGAGGGAGCGGCCAGTCGATCTTCGTAGCGCGTGACGCCCTCGAGCGCCCGTTGGATCGCCTCGCAAGCCGTCGCCGTGACTTGTTTGTCCTGGCCCGGCACCATCGAGCCGGTCACGACCAGCGTCCGCGCCTGCGGCTTGGGGCTCGGCCCGCCCATGGTCAACAGTCCGGCGGTCGGCAAGTAGCGGACGCGTACCTTGGAGATCAACGGTTGCGAACCGGCGGCGCCCGGCACCTGCAGCGCCTCGAAGGGCACGTACCACAGCGGTCCGTCGGGGATGACGATCAGCTCGCGGTACGCGTCCCAAGCGCTGGCATTTCCGTTATTGGTCAGTGTCTGCAGCATTGCCCCCGCCGTCGCTTTCCAGGCTTCGTCCTTGAGGCTCGCGGGATCCATGCCGGCCTTACGTTCCGCCAAGCCCATTTGCTTGAGCAGGTCGGCGACCTGTTTGATGAGCACCGCCGGTTTTTCGATCTGCCACGCCGACGATTTGTCCTTGCTGAGCGCAAACCCCAGGATGTACCGGTCCGATACGCTGTACGCCAGAACCAGCTGTTCAGCGGTCAGGCTCTGTTGGATCTCCTTGACGTTCCGCAACGGTGGAAACACGAATTCCGAGGGTTCCCGCCGCAAGGCAATGGCTTGCAGCATCAGTTCCTGCGCCGCGCTCGCTTGCGCCAGTTGCTCGAACAGTTGAGTCTGCTTCTTGATGTCCTCCGGCTTGTCCGACGCCAGCGGCAGTTTCTCCAGTTCGTTGCGGATGGCCGTGGCTTGAGCGGACAGCTTGGCATAGTCTCCGTAGCGGGCCACCAGATCTTGACGCTGCAGAGCGGCCTGTTGGCTCAACACGCTTTCGGGCGCTTCGAGAATCCAACGCAACGACATCAATCGCCCGCCGACCGGCAGGCTGCAGTAGAACCGGTGGCGGCGGATCCGGTCGGCGATCTCGATCGACTTGTCGACATCCTTACGGAGCATCGCCGCCTCGAGCCAGTGCTGCAGGGGGACTGGGTGCGGGTTCAGCACGACGGCCAGGGTCTCCATGGGGTCGACCGTCCAGTCGGCCGCCGTAGGCTCGCGCAGAACGTTAGCGTACAAATCGTCGGCCACGCGCTGAGTGACCGAACCGGAAACGAAAGCCGCGTCCGCCAAGTTGATCTGGAACAACCGATGGGAACTGGCTTTCAGGAAGGTGAGCGACTGGGTCAGTTGTGCCGAGCCTCCGGTCAGGTTGCCGCGTTGGAACTCGACCATCGCCGATACATAATTAAAACGGGCGCCCAGCACCCCGTTGCGCATGTCCCTCGTCCCGACGGCTTGGCGGGTTTCCCCCAGCAGCGTCGTCGCCTGTGGCACGTCGCCGGCCGAGATGCAGTTCTCGGCGGCCAGCAACAGCAACCACGCCTGGAGGGCCCGCGAATGACGGCGCGACCAGGCGGCGGCGGGCACCAGCGGCGGATAAACCCCTCGTTGCCCGGAAACCAGATGCGTCACCAGGCCCCACGTCAAAGCCTCCTGCATCACATCGAACTGATCGTACGCAGCAGCCGGAAACGTCGCCTCCAAGAAGTAACCGGCCGCCGCCTGCGTCTGTCCCTGCTGGAATGCCAACTTGCCCAGTTCCAGCAGTGCCATCGAGGTCAAGTCGTGGTCGTACTGGCCGGCCAGGACGAGCGATTTCGTCAACTCCGAAACCGCTTGCTCGAACTTGCCAATCGAGGCGTAGGCCATGCCCAGATGGCAGCTGATCCAGGCTTGGGACCAGTGGTTGGGACGCGTCGGGTAGCTGGCAAAATCGGTCACCAACTGAGCGGTCAGCGGGTCATACGGACACACGGGCCCCATGATTTCCCTGCGCCGGCGAATCGCCAGCGAGATGCAGCGGGTCACTTCCTTGACATTCAGCGGATACAGCTGCGGCGCTGCAATCGCCCCACCAGCCCGAATGGCCTGCTCGGTGATCATCTGCCCCTGGAAACTGCTCATGCGATCGGGAATCCGAGCCAGTTGCGTGTTGCGCTGCGTCGCGCCCCAGTTGATCGTGCTGCGGACGCCTGAACCCGAAGGTTGAATCACGTCCGGGAATTCGACCCGCAACATCCAGCCCTTGTGCGCGATCGCCAGTTTTAGAGCCGAGTTGTACTGGTCCAACGCTTTCGGGCCGTCGCCCATCTGGTAGAAACAGTCGCCGAGCATCGTGTGATAGCAGATCGCGTCGATCCAACTGCCCTCCGTGCTGCGGACTCCGCCGCGGGCTGCGGATCGAAAGGCGTCGGCGGCCGAGCGGTACTCGCCCTCGTAGTAAGGCCCAAACGCAATGTAATACTCGGTCGGCGGCACCGTCAGGTCCCGCTGCTGAGCCCCGGCCGGCACGGCCAGAACGGCAAACACGAGTGCCCAGACCCCCTTCATCCTGCTTTCCATGACAGCGTTCCTGTTGCGCTGGTTCCTGTTGCGCTGGTTGATGGTCGGATTCCCCTGTTAATCATAGCGGATGGCTCGGTGAGCATGTCAAATCGAGGAGGATTTTGCGGGTTTTGTCAAAGATGACGGTCGGGAAGGTCGATACAGAGTGTGACAATTCCGCCAGTTGTGCCGACAGCATGGAGTTTACCGGACATGAAGCCAGAAATGACGAAGCGTTGGCTCTCTTGGATTCTTTGCGCGTTCGGCCTGCTTGGCTTGGCCAGTTCGACCGGCTGTCAGGTCAGCGTCGGCGGCCAGACGCTGCCCAGTCCATACTATTTGACGGATGATGTCCAGTATTACGCCCCTGGCACCGAGTTCAAGCTGTCCCGCGAAGCGGCCGCGATGAAGGCTTACAAAGCCGAGCAGGAACTCCAGCGATCTGCGCCGTAAGGCGACCGGCGGGGATCGATTTACCTACCGCACGATTGGCGTGGCAATTCTCGCATGCCAGCAGTGCTGACACGCTGCCAGTTTTTTCCGTCTGATTGCCCAAAAATAGATCCGCGGGGCGAATCACAATTAGATCTTGTGGGAATTCATTCGTAGAGCGGACTTTCGTCCGCTCTACAAAGAAACACGGACGTTTCTCTTCACTGCCGCTTACTTCGATGCGGCCCGGGCTTGGTCGAGCATCTGTTGAGCCCGGCTGCCTGGATTGCCACCCACGCGGGCGTCGACAACCTTTTGCATGGCATCCGCGACCGCCTTGGGTTGCCGGCCAACCAGCTTGGCGGCGATGTTCACGGCGGCGTCGGCAGCGGCGTCTTTCACACCCGCCTGGTCCACGAAGGAAACCGCCAGCTTCAACGTCTGGGCCGACGGGACGCGTGTCAGGATGTCTAACGCCACCCGCTTGTCCTCGTCCCGCGTCGCGGTGTCCATCGCCGTCTGGAACATGGTGAGCTTGACGTCGTCGGGCAACTGCAATTGCCGCGCGATCCGGATGTAGCCGCGCAGAGCACGCACGCGATACTTGTTTTCCGGGTCTGTCTTGGCCAAATCCAGCAGCGCATCGGCCGCTTCCGGGTTGGGCCATTCACCCAGCGTTTTGGTAGCGGCCTCCTTCAGCGCGGCATCACTGGACTTGGCGGCGGCGGTCACCGTCTGCAGTGCTCTCTTGCCGCTGACGTTGCCCAGCAATTCCAGCAGATACGCCTGATTTTCCGCCGAGGCACCGTTGAGGCATTCCGCCAGTTTGGCTGCGGTGGCTTCGCGGTCGGCCATCCGCAAGGCGGCCATGCGCAATGCGGCTTGAGCGGCCACCGTCTCCGGTGCGTTGCCGCCGGCCAGGGCTCGGCTGGTGAGCAGATCCAGGTCCTGCACGGCGATCAGCTGGCCCAAAGCGGCCAACGCCGCCAGCTTGACGGCTGCCTCACTGCTGGCCAGCGACTCGCGGATCTTGCCGGCAGCCGCGCCGATCCGCCGCGCCCCGGCCAACTCGAACAACACGGGTATCGACTTGGTGTCCGCGCCCGCCAGTTTGGCCATGATGGCCGCATCGGCTTCCGGGGCGGTGATGCTCTTCAATCCCTCCTTGGCCGTGGCCGCCGCTGGCCCCTCGCCCAGAGCCGCGTCGAGCAGTATGGCCACGGCGGACGCGTCGCCCAGCTTGGCCAGCACGGCAATCGCCGCTTCGCGGACGGCCGGTGATTCGCTCTTGGTAGCCGCCACGACCGTGGGCAACGGGGCCGGTTGCTGGCGGTCGCCCAACGCCCGCAGCAGCAATGCCTGACGTTCGGCGGGCAGTTTCTCCAGTTCGCCGGCCAGTGCGGCCGTCACGTCCGCACCGGGCATCCAGCGAGCGACCGACAGGCCGAGCTGAAAGTTGGCTTTATCTGCGGACCGGATCTGCGCCAGCAGCAGGTCCTTGGCGGCCGTCTTTTGCAGGCGGAACTCGCCGGCCAACGCGCCGATCTGCATGTATTTCGGCAGCGCAGCCTTGGCAACGGTCTCGTACAGAGCAACTGCTTCTGCGTGTTTGCCGGCGGCGGCCAGTCCTTCGGCGCACGCCAAGGCGCCATCACCCAGGCAGCGTTTCACGGGCGAGTCCTTGGCGATCGCTTCGGTCAGGATCGCCGCCGCCTCGACTGTCCCCACGTTCCCGATGGCGTGGGCCGCCGCGATCACCACCGCTTTGTCGGCGTGGCCCATCAGCCCCTGGAGCAGCTTGAGGGCTTGGGCGTCCTTGCGCTTGCCGATCGAGTTGATGACGGCCACCAGCTGCCGGCCTTGGAGTTGGGTCGCTGCGGTCCGCAGCGCGTCATCCGCCGCCGGGTCCGGGATCGCTTCCAGGGCAAACCGGGCGTACAGATTCAACTTCTCGTCCGGCAGCAGAGCGGCCAGCGCGGGGACGGCATCCTTGGTGCCGACAACCGCCAGTCGCTGGCACGCTTTGGCCTTTTCAAAGATGGACGCGCCCGGGTTCTTGACCAATTCGACCAGCTCCGCCGCCGGCTTGGCCATGATTTCTTTCGAGTTGCTCTGGGCCATCGCGGAATTGGTCAGCGAAGCTCCCAGAAGTGCGGCACAGGCCGCCAGTACCGAGGGTCGTGTTACGAACATGCGTATCTCCTTTGATGTCACGGAGTGACAGTTAGCTGCAAACAGTCGCTTCTTGATCGGCACCCCCCGCGGACGCCGCGCGGGTTGCCTCGAAAAATACTACACATGCCACGGGTCGCGCAGGGCCCGCGACCGCATGCGGTTGGCGTCCGCGTCGTTCTTGAACTCGACCTTGACCGGATCGAACTCCAGCGGGCGGCCCAACTGCCAGGCGATATATGCGCAGTGGCAGATGATGTGGCTCATCGCCACCACGTCGGCGTTCGAGTGGGCGGGGCGGCGGGTCTTGATGGCGTCGAGCCAGTCTTTCACGTGGCTGACGGCCGACGTGCCGGCTTCGGTGAACTGCCGTTGTTCGGCACGCAGCTGGCCGGACGAGAACTCGAGCCGCCCGCTGTCGCCCGTTTCCACCCACCCCTCTTCGCCTTCGTACCGCGCGCTGCAGGTGCCCAGGCCCATCCAGCCTTGGTCCCGCATCACCAATTTCAATCCCGTGGAATACGTCGCGATGCAGCCGCTGGGCGTAGGTTCGTACAGCACGGGCATCAGCGTGTCGTTCGTGCCGGCCCAGTTGCACAGATCGACGGTGTGGGCGCCCCATTCCAGGATCCCGCCGCCGTGGAAGTCGAAGAATCCGCGCCAGCCGCCGCGGGTGTAAGCACTGTTGTAGGGCCGCCAAGGCGTCGGGCCCAGCCACAGGTCCCAATCGCACTCGTCCAACCCCGGCTCCGGTTCGGCGGGGAGCCAGTCGTGGCGGACGGACGGATCCAGCGTGTTCGCATGCACGGTGGTCAATTTGCCCAGCTTGCCGGAGTGGCACAATTCGGCGGCAAAGAGGAAGTTGGAAATGCTGCGGCGTTGCGTGCCGGCCGTGTAGATGCGGTTGTAGCGGCGCATCGTGTCGGCCAGGGCCTGACTCTCGGCGATGGTCATCGAGCAAGGCTTTTCGCAATAGATATCCTTACCCGCCTTGGCCGTGTAGATCGACGCCATCGTGTGCCAGCGGTCGCCCGTGGCGATCAGCACCGCATCGATGTCCTCGCGCGGCAGCATCTCGCGAAAATCTCGATACGTTTCCACGCCGGGCCCATATTTCTGCTCCGTCCGCTGCTTGACGCCCTCGCGGCGGGACTTCTGCGGGTCCGCAATCGCGACGAACTGGAGCACCGGTTCGTCCATCATCACACCCAGCACGTAGCTGCCGCGTCCGCCGATTCCCAGCCCGGCTAGCGTAATCCGCTCGCTGGCGGCAACACCGCCGTCCAGCCCCAGCACGCGGCCGGGGACGAGCGTCGGAACGGCAAACAAGGCACTCGCCTTGGCGGCGGTCGTCAGAAAACGCCGCCGGCTGATCGTCGATTCTGGTTGAGGCATGAGGCTTCTCCTGGTCTCTGGGGAAGATCGAACTGCAATCTCTCCATGTTGTAAACCGAGAACCGGCATGGGGAAATACCCCACAGGAAATACCCCTCGGGCCAGTTGACATGCGGCGAGGTGGTGAATTACGTTGGCCGTTCCATGACCAATTATTCGCGAGCCCTGGAACTGGCCACGACCGCTGCTCGACAAGCGGGCGCGATGTTGCGGGCCGAGTTTCACCGGCCCGGCGGTCCACGAGGCGCCGGCGGGCACGCCGATGTCGACGAACAGGCCGAGCGGCTGATCCGGGAGATTTTGTTGAGCGAGTTTCCCTGGAGCTATCGGGGAGAAGAGTTGGGGTTCACGCCCGGCCCGTCGGACAAGCAACTCTGGCTGGTCGATCCGCACGACGGGACGTCGGTTTTCTTGAGCGGCCGGCGCGGCAGCGCCGTCAGTATCGCGGCGTTGCAGGACGGCGTGCCGGTGTTAGGGGTCGTCTACGCGTTCGGGTATCCCGACGACGACGGAGATCTGATCTGTTGGGCGGAAGGCTGCGGGCCGGTGCTGCGGAACGGCCAGCCGGTGGCGATGGCGGCAAAGAAAGATAGCGATCCTGCCGGCGGCGGCCGGCTGCCCGTCGTGTTGCTGTGGGCCGGTGCGGATGCCCTTGCCTTGACCGCCCTGCGGTGTGTCCAACCGGCTCGCTATGCCACGATGCCCAGCATCGCGTACCGCTTGGCCCTGGTGGCCGCGGGCGATGCCGCGGCGGCGGCCTCGATCAGCGGTCCCTTGGGTTGGGACTACGCCGCCGGACACGCGTTGCTGCGGGGCGTGGGTCGCGTCCTGGTCAACCACGTGGGCGAGCCCGTCACGTACACGCGCGACGGCCAGAGTTATGCCAGTCGTTGTTTCGGCGGCGACGACGAATTCGTGCAAACCCTGTGGCCACGGGATTGGACGGCCATGTTCTCGCCCGTTGGGCGCACGGCCCGCTCCGGGCTCTCCCTGACAACCCCTCAGCCAGGCCTCAGCGTCGCCGATGTGGGGCGCCTGACGCACGCCCAGGGATGCCTGCTGGGACAGTTGGCCGGCGATTCGCTGGGCAGCCGCGTGGAGTTCCAGCCGGCGGAACGGATCGCCGCGAAATTCCCCGGCGGCATCCGCGACTTGGCGGACGGCGGCACCTGGCACATTTTGGCCGGCCAGCCTACCGATGATTCGGAGTTGGCTCTGATGCTCGCCCGCAGCCTGGTGCGGCATCGCGGCTTCGAGCCGAGCGAAGTGCTGCAAGCCTACGTGCATTGGTACATGTCGCGGCCCTTTGACGTGGGAGGAACCACGGCCGCCGCCTTGGAAGCCGCCTCGCGCGGTTCGACAACGGCCCAGCGGCTGCAACTGGCGGCCGGTGCGGCCCGCGGGGAAAGCCAAGCGAATGGTTCGCTGATGCGGGTCAGTCCGCTGGGCATTTTCGCGGCAGACTCGCCCGAGTCGGCAATCGAGTGGGCTCGCGCCGACAGCCGGCTGACGCATCCCAACCCCGTTTGCCAGGATTCCTGCGCCGTGTTTGCGGCGACGATCGCCCGAGCGGTCGGGGAACCGGGTTCGCCCCGCGATTGTCACCAATTCGCCCTCGAAACTGCCGAACGGATCGGCGTCCATCCCGAGATAACGCAGGCTTTGCAGGACGCGGACCATGCCCTGCCAGCCGACTTTCTGAGTCACCAAGGCTGGGTTTTAATTGCTTTGCAGAACGCGTTTTACCAGTTGCTGCACGCCGCGAACTTCGAGGACGGCGTGGTGGCGACGGTCATGGCGGGCGGCGACACCGATACCAATGCGGCCATCGCCGGCGCCTTGCTGGGAGCCGTCTACGGCCGCCAAGCGGTCCCGCGGCCGTGGTTGCGGGCCATTCTTTCGTGTCGCCCGTTGCGCGGCACGAACACGGCCCATCCTCGCGGCACCGAGTTCTGGCCTGTCGACGCCTTGGAACTGGCCGAATCGTTATTGCTGGCGGGGTCCGGATCGAGGTAAAGCCGATGGCAGGTTTGGTCGAGCTTGTGGCCGAGCTGGGTGGGATCGTCCTGGCCCTCGCCGCCACGATCTTCACCGGCCATTGGATCCTGCGGCCGCTGGCCAAAGAAGCCCGCTGGCTGAATCTGCCGACCCGGTTCACGCTCAGCGACTTTATCTGGCTGCTGCTGTTACTACAGATCGTCCTGGCCGCCGTAGTCGCCGTCGCACCGCCCGACCTGGAGAATGCGGTGCCGACGACGGGGCTGTTGGTGTTTTTCGGCAGCAGCGCCACGCTGTTTTGGGTGTTCGGAATTAGTGCGCTGTCCCGAGCCGGAGTCACGCAGCCGCTGCGGCGCGGCGTGTTCACCGTCTTCCTGCTGCCCGCCATGCTCCTGCTGCTGATGGCCACCGGCATCGGTTTCGGGGCCCTCCTGCCGGTGCTCTTCATTCCTCTGCGCGGAAGAGAATTGATGAATCTCGCGACTGCCTGGGGTGGATCGGCGGCCGGGTTTGCGGTCTGGGCGGTGGCCGTCTGGACACTCCGCAAAGTCGCCGAGTGGGTGCTGGGGCAAAGGCGAGACCGTCGGGCGTGAACCAGTCGGCCTTGATCGTCAGGTCGCGAAACGCTCGCGGCAGGGTTCCGCGCTTCTGTGGGCGTTGACGGCATTTCCTTGCGTTGCGAGGACGCCGCGCGTTCATTCCAACGGCCGCAGGCCCACCCGCACGCGCGCGGCATCGCGGGACTCGTAGTGCTCCACGCGGAGGGAGTGCTCGCGGCCCTCCAGTTGGACCTCCACAAGATTCGGGGGGCTCTTGTCCGGCAACCAGATGTTGAAGTCGATGCGTTGAATCCCGTCGATGAAAACGCGAACGCCGTTGTCCCCCGTCGCCCACAGTTCGTACTTGCCTGCCGGAAGGCTTACTTCCGTCGTCGCCACCAAGGCAAACTGATCGCGGGGCACGGTCTGGGCCGGGGCAAGCAGACCCCAGTCGAAATCCATGTGCCTCGATGTACGAGTCGCCAGCGGCGGTCCGGCCAGCAACTTGGCCCAGTCGGCAGGACGGTTGCACTCGTCGCGATTGGCCTGGTCCCAGGCGTAGAACTGCAGGTTCCAGTCGGCCGAGAACACCAATCCTCGGACCGTCTCGGCCTGGCGCGTGTCGGTTCTTTCGATCACGCACGAAAACCGTCTGGTTTGACCGTCCGAGGGAGTGATTCGGACGCATGCGGGCGTGGTTCCGCGCTCTGGCGAAACCTGGACGCCGCCTTGCACCTGTTTGACCACAAACGGGATTTGGGGACCATGCACCAGAAACTCGGCTTGGCCCCACAACGGCTGACCGCGGGGGACCACCACGAGCGATTTTGCTGGCAGCGTCCGGGCCAGACGAAATCCGAGGTACATTCTCATCCGTCCCAACCTATATTGGTAACGGCGGGCGGAGCGGACCTCCTCCAGTCGATTCCGGTGGGACGCGCCTCGCAGCCGGAACCTCTCCGCCGGGTAGGCCGTGAATGTCCTGCCACGGGCCGTTCCGTCTAGGTCCGGCCAGTCGTCGTCGGCCGCATGGTGACACCACTCCATGACGTTGCCGTACATGTCGAAAAGGCCAAAATCGTTAGGTTTCAGCATTCCCACCGGACGCGTTCCCGAGAAATCGCTGCCGCGAGAACTCCAGGCGTAGTCGTCCAAGAGATCGTCCGGGTCGCCGTAGAAGCGGCTGGTGCATGAGCCGGCGCGACACGCGTACTCCCACTCCGCCTCGGTAGGCAGGCGGTATCCCGGGCGATCCAGAAAGTCCGCGGGGAGTCCCACTTGGTCGGCGTTTGCGGACACGGAAGGATAGCACAGTTCGCCTTCCGGGAGGCCCTCTTTCCGGCTCAGCCAGCGGCAATAGGCCACGGCCGCTTGCCATGTCACGTGCGTTTGCGGATGGTCCGGTCCCGTGCTTTCTTTGCCCGTCTCAGGGCGAGGCTGGTCAGGATTCTCGGCGAGAAACCTGCCGAACTCCTCCACGGTCACTTCCTTACTGCTGATGGCGAACGAGCGCGCGATGGTCACGGGCTGGATCGCCTCGTCCGACGGCGTCCCCGGTTCGGCTGTCGCCGAGCCCATCATGTACTGAACCGGGCTTGGAAAGACAATCATGGTTTGGCCCTGGCCGTTCACGAACCATTCGCGCAGCTCGGCAGGTTTCGTCGCCGGATCGATCTGTCGAAGGATCCCGTGTTGCCCCCATTGGCGCAACAGCCACTCGGCGGCGCCGTGAATGCCCGGATCCGGATCACCTCGCCAGAGCGCCGCGAGTTCGCCGATCAGTGCATCTCGCAGGGGACTTGGCAATCCTTGCTCAGGGAATCCGCCCAGCGCCAAAATCAACGCTCGGCGGACCGAGACATCCTTCTCCTCCCGCAACCGGTCCGCCAGCAGTTGTGGATCGGCGTCCGACGGACCAAGCCGGTGAATCAAGTAGCTTCTCACGGTCGGATCGGGGGTGTGTTGGAGCGCCGGCCAGACCTGTCCGGTCTGCCCGAACTGCAGGAGCACCGCCCGCGCAGCCGCTTGCCGCCTGGCCCACGCCGCGTGGGCCTCCCGCTCGATCGGCGCCGGCCGATGCAGTTCCACCTGGACCAGATGCAAGGTCTTGTGCCCGGGGAACGGAAGGGTTGGAGAGAGGACGGCGAACTGGGCCGGATCTGCGTCCAGCAGCAGGTCGATCAGCACTCGGGGGTCATCGGCAAACCAACTCGCGAGGATCCGAGCCGCCGCGACTCGCCTTGCTTCCTGCTCCCGGCCGGGGAGCCGAAAATTCATGCGGACATGCGTCTGAAGCCGGTCGCGGATCGGACGGAAGCACCGGCTCCAGTCATCGAGCACGCCGGTCGGCTCCGTCGCCAGGATATCCGCCACTTCGCCGCACGTCGTCGCGTTCCACCGCAAATCGTGCGGAGCGTACGTCGCCAGGGCGCCGGCGGCTCGAAATCGCTGAGGGACCGTCTGAGCGGCGCTTCCCCAGACGGCCCACAGACGTTCGCTCAACTCGCGGCGATGCTCGAACAGGGCATCGCGGATGACAGGGAACTCGGCGGACTCGGCGATCAGCAATCGCTGGTACAGATAGTCCAGTTGCCGGGAATCGACGGGCAGAAGTCCCAGACTGGCGTGGAGTTGCCGCCGGACGTCGTGCCGAGCCCTGGCATCGTCGTAGGTGGCTCTCAGGTGCGGATCGACCCAGCGGCGGTAAGGCGTCAACTCGGCGACGATCGCCGGCACATCAGCGGTCGGGGCATCCAGCAAACGCTGCCGCAGTGCTGCGGCGCGCCATTCACCGTAGGTCTCGTACGCCGCCCACCCCGCCACGATCAGCCCGCCCGCAGAGAGCAGGGCCAGCAGCACCTTGACGGCCCGCCGCCGCAACCGGCGGCGGGCGGCGCGAGGGCCGCTGTCCGTTGCCTCTTGCAACGCCTCGATGACTTGGTTC
This sequence comes from uncultured Pirellulaceae bacterium, assembly GCA_964645045.1. Classification (GTDB taxonomy): domain Bacteria; phylum Planctomycetota; class Planctomycetia; order Pirellulales; family Pirellulaceae; genus Anammoximicrobium. Next base: position 17,548 of record CAZXYZ010000179.1, read on the forward strand.
ATGGAAGCAAACCGGTCGTCGGGCCGCGGCTCCGTCATTTTCTCGACCACGTCGGCCACGCCGGACGGGACTTCGGGCCGCACTCGCCGGAACGACGCAACGACGCTCTCGTGACCGGTGGACCGGCCGGTTGGATCCGCGCCGCGCCCGGGAAGCGGACTGCCGGTCAGCAGGAAGTAGATGGTGCAGCCCAGACTGTAGATGTCGGCTCGGTGATCCGTGCCTTTCGGATCCTCCCGCTGTTCCGGGGCCATGTAGGCCAGCGTACCGTGGACCGTGCCTGCCTGCGTCAGGGGATCTTCATGTAGACCGGTTACTCCGTGACCGGAACCGGCGTCACGGAGTGACGCGGCCAAGCGATTTTCCCCCGCGCCGGCATCCGCCTGCAGGCCGGACGTG
>CAZXYZ010000180.1:0-17742 GCA_964645045.1 uncultured Pirellulaceae bacterium
GCCTATCCCACGAGGTCGCGACTATCCTACAGCCTCGATCGGCGCGGGGGAACCGACCACTACAGCCGACCGTCGGTTTCCGCGACCGTTCGCCTCATGCTACAATCTGGGCCGGCACCACCGTCTGAGGCTGGAAAGGCAAGCAACGACCGGGATGGAGAGAACGCCCATGATCCGAAAGCCGACCGTCGTCTCGGCCTTGTGCCTCGCGTGGTTTCTGGCCCGTACGGTTTCGTGATGCGTGCGGCGTACTTGCCGTACCAGAGCCGCGAGCAGATCGAGCGTGACACACGGCGTCACCGCGAGGCGCTGAATCGGTAGCGCAATTGGGAGGGAGCAACCATGATGCAACGGACAGGGCTCGTGTTCGGGCTGACGGCATGCTGCGTCTGGGGCGCAGAATCGCCACCGCACGACAGTTCGTCGCAGGTGATCTTGCACTGTGACTTCGACACCGACGCTTGGCTTCAGCAGTGGGGCTTGGCGAAGGCCCCCGAGCGAACGCAGTTGGTCCAAACAGACTCGGAGCGAAAGTTCGAGCCGTTGCACGGCCGAGCCCTGCGCGTCCATGTCGAGCAGGGCGGACACTACGGACTCAGCCTGGCGTTCCCCTTCAAGAAACGTCTCGGCTACGAGCCGGAGGACGTCTATTTCCGCTATTACGTGCGATTCGCTGACGACTGGACACCGCGGCGTGGCGGCAAGCTGCCCGGATTTGGCGGGACCTACGGACGAGCCGGCTGGGGCGGCCGGCCCGTGGACGGGACCGACGGCTGGTCAGCCCGCGGATTGTTCGAGGGCCAAAAGGACGGCCGTACGCCGATCGGGTTCTACTGCTACCACATGGACATGAAGGGGATCTACGGCTCGAACTGGGTCTGGGACCGCGACAGGTTGGGTTTTCTGGAGAACAATCGCTGGTACTGCATCGAGCAGTACTTACGGCTGAATACGCCCGGCCAGCCGGACGGCGTCCTGCGCGGGTGGGTGGACGGTCAGCTGGCCTTTGAGAAAACGGACGCGCGGTTTCGCGCCGTCGACAAACTGAAGATCGAAGCGGTGTGGATCAACGTCTATCTCGGCGGCACTTGGACGGCCGAGCAGGATCATCACCTTTACCTGGACGAGATCGTGATCTCGAAACAGCCGGTCGGACTGCTGGGGTCAGAGAAGTGACAACCCACGGCCGCCAAGCGGTCGTGGGGGCGGTGATACCAAGGAACCTGTGAAATGAAAGCGATTACTCTCTGGGGTTGCTCCGTGTGGCTGGCGATGCTTCCCGTGACTGCGTCCGCGGCGCAGCCCTCCGACGTCGCCCATCCCGGCGCATGGGGTTGGGCAGCGGCGACACCCGGCGGCCGAGGCGGACAGATCCTGCGGGTGACGAACTTGCGTGCTTCAGGGCCAGGCTCGCTCCGTGAAGCCCTGGAAGCAGAGGGCCCGCGAATCGTCGTCTTTGAAGTGGGCGGTGTGATCGATCTCGGAAAGAGCACGCTCAGCATCAAGAATCCCTACGTGACCGCGGCGGGACAGACTGCCCCATCACCGGGGATCACGATCATCAAGGGCGGCATCGGCATCCAGACGCACGACGTGATCCTGCAGCATTTGCGTGTCAGGCCTGGCGAAACCGGCGCAGCCAAGAAGAGCGGCTGGGAAGTGGACGCCATCGCTACCGGCAGCGGAGCCCACGACGTCGTCATCGACCACTGTTCCACCAGTTGGGCCACCGACGAGAACCTGTCCGCTTCTGGCGAGCGTTTCAGCGGCGCGACGGTCGAAGAGTGGAGAAAGGGCACCTCCCACCGGGTGACCATCAGCCACTGCATCATCGCCGAGGGACTCGACCACAGCACGCACGGTAAAGGCGAGCACTCCAAAGGCAGCCTGATTCACGACAACGCCACGGACATCGCGGTGATCGCCAACCTGTACGCCAGCAACGGGCAGCGGAACCCGTATTTCAAGGGCGGAGCCCGAGGCGTGGTGGTGAACAACCTGATCGACAATCCCGGCTCGGCCGCCATCCACTACGGCCTGCAACTCGGTGAGTGGGGCCTGCGTCCGTGGGTCGCCGGCCAGATCGCGATTGTGGGCAACGTCATGAAACACGGTCCTGACACGCGAGCTGGGTTGGCGCTGTTCAGCACCAACGGTACGCCCTGCGAGGTCTTCCTGGACGACAATCGGGCCTTCGACAGGGCGGGAAATCCCGTGCGTTCGACTTTGGGCGACTACACCGCCAAGGACTCGCCTCCGACCTGGCCGACCGGTTTGCAGAGCATTCCCGCCAGCGAGGTGAAGCAGTACGTTCTGGCCAACGCGGAAGCACGGCCGTGGGACCGGGATGCCGTCGATTGCCGGATCATCCAGCAGGTCCGCGACGGCAAAGGCAAGATTCCGGACAGCGAGCAGGAAGTCGGAGGTTATCCGAACCTGCCGGAGACGCACCGCAAGTTTGATGCCAGCCAGTGGGACCTGTCCACGATGACGAGCCGGTAGGCGGACTTCTGCATTTTCGTGGGAGAGGCACGATCTTGCGTTGGGCTCGAAATCGGCTATTTTGATAGAGTGAGTCGTCCGGCGCGTACATGGAAGCGGCCGATCGCATTCCGAAGCTGCGGTGTGCGTTAAGCCCTTTGCCGCGGCCTGCCTCAATGTGACAAGAAAGGGTTTTCTCCCGACTTCCTGATCGCCAGACCGAGAGTGCCTGTGACGCCGTCATCCTCACCGAACCAACTTGTTGTTAACCAGTCCGAATCGACGAAAGAACGTCCCGGCTCAGCGGGCGAGCCGGGCGTTGGAGCCCCAGATCCTCATTTCATGCTCGTCCCGTCGCTGGCTTGTCCGGCTGAGTGCTCGTACTGCTTCGGGCCGCACCAAGGTCCGGTCATGTCGCCGCGGGTAATGGACGCAACGCTCGACTTCATACTGAGGATCGTCGATGAGACTGGCCAACGAAAGGTCAAACTCACCTTTCATGGTGGGGAGCCTTTGCTGGCGGGCCACGATCTCTGGCGGCATGCTCTAAAAGGGCTGGATCGGCGTCTCGGCCGCGACCGATGTGACGTTGCTTTGCAGAGCAACCTATGGCTGCTGGACAACGAGTTCTGTCAGCTCTTCACCGAGCACAAAATCGAGATCGGCACCAGCCTGGACGGTGCCGAGGACATCACCGATCACCAACGAGGTCACGGGTACTTTGCCCGGACGATGCAAGGCATCCGCAAGGCAAATTGCTTTGGCCTGAACGTGGGCTGCATAGCCACATTCACGCCGTTCGGTGCCTCGCGCTGGCGAGAGGTGTTTGACTTCTTTTTGGCTGAGCGGTTGGACTTTTCGATTCACGCAGCCGTCCCGCCGCTCGACTTCGGCGACGGGCAGTACGCGCTGTCGCCTAGAGAGTACGGGACATTACTCTGCGAGATGCTGGACCGGTACGTCGAACACCGCCGCGAGATTTGCGTGTCGTCGCTCGACCAGATGTGCCAAGGCTTTGGTTCCGGCGGTGGCAAGGTCTGCACCTTCCGCGATTGCCTGGGCATGTTCCTGGCGATCGATCCCTACGGCGACATCTATCCCTGTCAGCGATTCTCTGGGAAGCCTGCCTACCGCTTGGGAAACGTTGCAGGCCAGCCTGCCTTTGCTGATCTGCTGGCCAGTCAGGCCGCCGTGCGGATGGACAAACGCGAGAAGCAGATGCGGTCCGCCTGCACAGGCTGTAGCCATTACAACTACTGCAAGGGTGGGTGCCCCTACAACGCGTGGGCTTGCGAAGGCTCGGACGGAGCGCGAGATCCCAATTGCCCGGCGTACAAGCAGATCTTCGACAAGATCGCAGACCGGGTGATGGCGGAGATGGCGTCCGCGGAAAACATCGAGGCGGTGGCTGCCCGTCCCTACCGCGGCAGGGGCCATCCGCTCTTGCGTGAAGGTCCGTTGATCGAACTGGTCCGCGAGGGCCCGCATCCCAAGAGAATCGCCAGGACGGCCAAGCGAATCGTCGCGGTGGTCGAGTTAGCCCGTGGCCCGGACATGTCCGCGGTGGCGGCGCGATTGGTGCGGATGGGCATCTGCCGGACGCAGCAATCCGCTCAAGCTTCCCTGGCGGGACTGCAGCGCGACCTGCAGCCCAAGCCGGGATTGCTCAACAACCTGTACCTGCACGTCACGTTCGCCTGCCAACTTCACTGTACCCACTGCTACGCCCGCGCCGACGCCGCGGGACACTTGCGAGGGCAAATGGGAGTTGCGGCGGTCGTATTACTGGCACGGCAAGCCAAGGAGGCCGGATTTCGGCAGGTGATCGTCACCGGCGGTGAGCCGCTGGTGCATACGCTGAGGGACGAATTGCTTGCCGCCTTGCAGCAGGTTCGCCGGGAAGTGGCTCCGTTGAAACTCGTCGTTCGGACCAACTTCGCCCTGCCGCTGGACGTGAAAGACCTCCTATCCATCGCCTTGGCTTTTTCGGAGTTGGTCGTCAGTGTCGATGGCACGCCGGAAACCCACGACCGGCGTCGCGGGGCCGGCTCCTATGCCGCGACCTTGAAGAACCTGCAAGCGTACTTGCGCGTCGCCGAGGACCTTCCTGCTGCAGGGGAACTCGCCCTCGCCACGGTCATGCAGGCTGAGGACTTGGACGGCGAGCCCGGAGACTCCGTGCGCGCGTTGGCGCAGCAACTGGGCATCCGAAGGACGCGGTTTCGGCCATTGCTACCGTTGGGCCGGGCGAGTGAGGGGGACGACCGGTCAATCTTCGCCGCGTACCAGGGCCACCCAGACGCAAGCGAGCTAACCGAAAGCGGTTTCCATCCAATCAACAATTGCGGGCTCGGCCAGAACCTTTACGTGGAGCCACCGGGCGATTCGTTTCCCTGCTATGCGTGCCGTGAGCCAGATTCGTACTTGGGCAACGTGATTGAATCCGGACTGACGTCGGTGCTTAGTTCCGACCGGTTTCAGAGGCTTTCGGGTAAGACCGTGGATACAACGCCCACCTGCTGCGAATGCGACGTCCGTTACCTCTGCGGCGGTGCCTGCCTGGCCTGGCGCCATCTCTCGACCGGCCTCAATTGCGGCGGTGCTTCAATCGAGTGCCCCGGATTTGGTCGACGCGCCGCGGCTTTGCTGGAAGCCGCGCAGCGAGGACTCGGTATCCAACAGAATAGCACAAAAAAAACCGATACCTAGGCTGACGATGTTCCCGCGGGTCTCATGCGATAGACGTTTGGTCCGAATAACACGTCGGCGTCATTCGGTTGGCCATCATCGAAGGCCATCCACACCGGCGAGCAAAGCACGAGTCGTTCAGCAGGCATACAGCGGCTTGGAGTTGCCTTTTGGGTCGCGTAAATAACGAGCAAAGCTTCACCATGATCAACGCACTTCGAGTTTGGTGGCACGTTTCGCGCCTATACCATGGCGACATGCGCGCACGGCAACAGGCAATCAAGAATCTCGAAAGCCTCTTAGATCGGAGAGCTGTGATGCCGCTCGTAAGAGTCCTGTCGGATCCAAACGCCGACTTCCGCCTGCGCTATGCAAGTGCCGCTGCGTTGGGCAAGCTGGGCGACCTCCGGGCAGTGGAGTCACTACTGGGGGCATTGTCCGATGGCGAGTTCCTGGTACGACGTGCATGCGCTGTGTCGTTGTGCGAGCTACACGATCCGCGGGCGGTCTTGCCACTCGCGAAAGCCCTTTCAGATTCCGACACCGAAGTTAGGCAGGCCGCGGCCAAGGCGTTGTGCGAGCTACGCGATTCCCGGGCAGTCATGTCACTCATAAAAGCCCTGTCAGACACTGACACCGAAGTAAAGCGGATGGCGGCCAAAGCGTTGGGGGGCCTACGTGATCCGAAGGCGGTCGAGCCGTTGATCCTCGTCCTAGGTGATTCGGATGGCCTGGTCCGTCAAGCCGCTGCCGAGGCTCTCCAGAGACTCGGCGAGCCAAAATGGCGCGAACGAGTCCTGGGAAAGCTTGCGGACTTCGAACGGATTGCGAGTACCGGAGATCCACGAGCGGTTGAGCCGCTACTGATTGCACTCAGGGATACTTGCCCGAGCGTGCGTCGGGCGAGCGCCTGTGCGTTGGCCCAACTGAACGATCCACGGGCGGTGGAGCCGCTACTGATTGCGCTCAGGGATAGTTGCCCGGGCGTGCGTTGCGCGAGCGCCGATGCATTGGCCCAACTGAACGATGCTCGCGTGGTAGAGCCATTCCTGAAGATTCAGACGGATTGCTTTGACCTCCGAATGAGGACAGCGAGTGCCGAGGCGTTAGCGCAGGTGGGTGCTCAGCGAGCGGCGGAGCCTCTGCTGAATGCCCTTTCGGATATTGACCCGAAGGTCAGACAAGCAGCCGGCGCGGCTTTGGATGCGATCCTCGATTCGTGGCCAGTCGAGCTGTTACTGGCAGCCATGACGTCTGGCCCAAAATTACGGCGGGTAGCTGTATGGCGCTTAAGCAAACTGCGGGATCGTCGAGCGGTCGAGCCACTCATGAATGCCCTCGCGGAAAGTGATTCGAGAATGATGCAGGCAATCTTACATACGTTGGGTGAGCTACAAGATCCGCGGGCGTTTGAGGCACTCGTCGAAGCTCTCGGCGATTATTCGCCCGACATAAGGTCTACTGCGGCGGAGGCGCTGGGCAACCTGGGCGATATACGGGCCATTGAACCGTTGATTGCGGTATTGGGTGCCCCAGTGGTACTGGTGCGCCGCACAGCTGCCGCGGCCCTGAAGAAACTCGGTGAGTCGAAATGGGCTCAATTCATCCGAGGCGACGAGTTAGACTTCAATCGGCTCTCGGAGACTGGGGATACGCGAGCGGCGGTGCCACTTTCAATTGCGTTGTCGCACCTACGCGGGAACCCGTGGGTCGCAAGTCGGATCGTGAAGGCATTGGGGGGACTGAACGATCCGCGCGTGCTAGAGCCCCTTGTGAAGGCTCTGTCGGATACGAATTGCGGCGTTCGCGAAGCAGCGGCGAGCGCGTTGGGCCAGTTGCATGATCCGCAGGCCGTCGAGCCCCTTGTGAAGGCTCTGTCGGATACGAATTGGGGCGTTTGCAGAGCAGCGGCGAGTGCGTTGGGCCAGTTGCATGATCCGCGGGCGGTAGAGCCCCTTGTACAGGCGCTTTCGGATCGTGGCGATGGCAATTTACGCTGCGCCGCAGCCTTTGCCTTGGCGGAACTGGGGAGTCACAGGGCGGCGGAATCCCTAATTGGGCTCTTGGGCGATTCGCACGAAAACGTTCGCTGCACCGCTGCCGGCGCCTTGAAGAAACTAGGTGAATCGAAATGGACTCAGATGATTCGAGGAAAAGATGACGATTTTGAACGCCTCGGGAAGTGCGGTGATCCACGAGCGACTTTGGCACTCGTGACCGCCCTTCGCAGTTCGAGTTGGCATGTCAGACGCAATGCCGCAACCGCCCTTGTCGCTGCAATCACACGTGCTCTTCACAGCGGAGAACACATACCACTTACGGTGGCATCGCTATTCCGGGTCAAGGGGATCGTGACAGCTTCCCACACCGACCACAGGAGCGACCACCGTGATTACCACGATTCGAACTCAATAAATTGTCCCGATTTCGATAATGGCCATCGTGACTGGGGGGGCGATCACGGCGACACGGGGATCGGCCTGAACTGGCCATTCGCCCGTAGCGACCTCGAACGGGTTGTGGCAAAGCGCACTGCAGATGGCTCGTCCGAACCGCCAGCAGAGGCCGAAAAACCGCTTATCGAAACGGATCATAAGAGCCGAACCTTCATACTCGCGTGTCCCGGGTGCGGAAACACGGCACGGGTTTCCTTCGCGCACGCTGGGAAGCGAGGGCACTGCCGTACTTGCGGTCAAGTACTGGATATCCCCCCCGCTCCGCCAGAACCGCCAACGCGCGATTTCTGAGGTGAATGGCGCCCACCCATGCCCACCCAGCCGATCACCTTGCGCACTCCAAGTCTACTCGCACCGGGAGTTGCTCGCTCTGCGGGGCTCGAAATACCGGACGTGGTCAAACTCGGCGATGGCGGGCAGTTTCGAGTCGTCGACGGATTTCGTGCCGCCCAGCGGCGCCGCGACGCTGGTCAGCCAGATATTCTGCGGGCCATGCGGAATGACGGTCGCGTCGAGCGATTGGACCAAACGCCCGTCGAAGTAGTAGTCGATCCGCTGCGGCGTGAACTCGCAGCCCCACACGTGGAACTCGGCGGCTAGGTCCGGCGTCGTGATCCGCTTGTACCCGTGGCTGACGTGTGGCCCCGGTTTCCAGCGATGCAGGTTCACCGAGTAGCACGCACGCATCACCGAATCCTGCTCGCAGACGTCGATTTCCTGCACCGCCGCTGGTTCGTCCGCCGACTTTCGCCAGTCGTGCCGCATCATCCAGAACGACGTATGCCAGCCGGCTCCGGGCGGGCAACGGAACCGGGCCTCGTAATAGCCATACTGGAAAGTGTCGCGGCTGATCACGCCGCCCGCCGTGTACTCGAACTCGCCCTGCTTTTCCTTTTTCAAGGCCAGACGCAGGTAAGCGTCTGCCACCGAGACGTTTTCGGCACGCTGCACGCTCCAAAAACGGGTGTCGCTGCGATACGTCCACTTCCCCGTGTCCAACCGGTCGCCGTCGAATTCATCATGCCACGTCAGAATGTACCCAGTACCGACCGGCGACGCTGGCTTCAGCTCGTCGGCCGACGAGCCCGGTGGCCACGCAAGCAGCAGTCCCAGGACCAGCGGCTGACAAATGGGGTGCTTGCTCATCATACTTTCCTACTTTGCCAGAACCACCTTGCCGTCGGACTCAACCGTCACCTTGCCGGCTACGGTAAGCGTCACTTCGTCCGCACGATTTCCTTTCTGCACGGTGACCCGGACGCGCTCCGACGAAACGTCTTGCTTCACGGCCGTGATCGTCGGCGACTGGCCCGCCGGAATCGGCTCCAGGGCGGCAGCAAAACAGGCCGTCGTGCCGTGACGTCCGATCATCACCAGCGGCACGCGGTCCAGGATGGAAGCTCCCACTCCGTCACCCGTCAGCACTTCGCTGTCCCCGTCGGCGGCGACCAGCGTCTGAAGCGAGACCGCTGGGCCGTCAAAACGCACGGCGATGGCCCCGTCCGTCGAGCCTGTCTTGACGTTGGTCAAGTATTCAGCGCCGGCAAAGGCCTGACTTGGATCAGCGGCTTGTGTGGCTGCGGCGGTTTCCACGGCCGAACCCCGGTTATGATACACCCAGTCAAAGCGACGCGGCCGATCGGAAGACAACTGGTCCACCACCAGCAAATAGTCGGACAGCAGGCACAGCAAACGGCGGTGCAGCACGCCGGGATAGGCATCCTGACAGCGGGCCACAGCCACGGTACAGACGCCGGCTGGGTCAGAGGTGCCGGAAAAACACTCCAACTCCCCCGTAGCGGCTCGCTGGGAAGCCCGGTCGACCAGCACGAGGTTATGTCCCAAGCTGGCCTTGTACCAGCGGCTGTGGATGGGCAGCCGGTACGCCTGGCTGGCGGCCCGACCGGGATCGACTCCCAATTCGCGGCCATGGCCAAAGAACACGAAGCTCAGCTTGTCGTAATGCCCGTGAAATCCTCCGTACGGGCCGAATGTCATGGCGGCGGCCAGTTGTCCCGGTCCGGCGGTGAGGAGAATCGCATGTCCGGCGTTGGGGAACAGGCGGCTGTCGAGCCGCGGACGGACCGGTCGCGGTTCCGGCTTACGGCCCAGCAGGATCGAGTTCCAGGTCGGCCGCTCGTTCAAGTACGGCAACAGGCTGGGATCGCGGCTGACGGGCCAGGCGTATTCCAGGTACTCGGAGGCCGCTCGGGCGGAAGTCCGAACGTCGTCGCCGAATCGCGGCAGGGAACCGTCCGGGAGTGCGTATTCGATGGGCAGGGTGAACATCTTTCTCAGCGCCGGGTGACTCCAGAGATCGATCCCCAGCCGCCGCGCACCCTCGACGATCCGCACCAAGGCCCCCAGCGTATAGAAATGGTAGCCCCAGCTGTTCTCGTACCACATGCCTTCGGCGGAGACGGATGCCTGCATCTGGAAAATGAAACCGTTCTTCGGATCGCCGATGGCCTTCGCGACCCAGCGTTCGTCGCCCAGCACGGCGCCGCCGGCGAGCAGCCCCGCGTTGTGCCAGGTTTGCCAGTTGCTCTTGCCCGCTTTGTTCCGGTCGATGTTCTCCAGCATTGGCACGATCAGCCCGTTGCGGATTGCGGCCCGATCAACGTCCGTGAGGCTCGGTGCATCGTGAATCAGATCGAAGGCCGGCGCGATCTGCTCGGCCATGTGATTCGCTTCGTTCAATGTTTGCTCGAAGAGATGCCCACCCGACCTGCCGGAAAGGATGGAACGCGAGGCGGTGTGGTAGGGATACTTGCTGTATCGTTCGGCGTAACCGAGCAGCACCTCCGCGGCAGCTTGAGCAAACCGCTCCTCTCCGGTGATGGCGTACGCCCAGGCGGCGTCGGTCATGTGCTGCAAATTGCCGACGTGTTGGCGGGCGAAGATCACGTCGTCGTACGGTTCGCCCGAATAGACCTTTTGGCACCGAGGGCACTGATGATGCGTGTCGTCGATCGTTTTGAGCCCCAGTTGGCACGCCTCGCACTGATACCATTGATTGTGTTGCCCGCCGCGAGGCGGAAAGGTCAATGGTCGGCCGACGTTCTTGGCGGCGCGCTGAACGACTTCCGCCACCACGCGGTGTTCCGGTCCGTTTCCCCGAAAGGCCGTTTGCAGCCGCGAGAGTTCTTCGGGCGTGCAGGCGATGGCCGGATGGAGCAACGGCTGAGGCAGCGTAATCCTGGGTGGCTGCCAATCGTCAGCCAACGCCCACCACGGCCCAAGGACGCAGGCCAGCAAGCTCACCAGTGATAGCTGCCGCACGAATTGTTCTCCGCCGTTGATTGCCGACGATTGCAGCATCATGTGATCCTCCCTAGATTCTGACCCGCTCGGCTTTTTCTAAGCCCCTGGGGCGGGCAGCAACTCAATGCCCTCCGGGTCGTGCCGGACGCGCAGGCGAATAGACCAGAGCGTTTCAGTCTTGGCGTCTTGTGTAGCATGCCCGCCAGTGTGAATGTAGACAGCCCAGATCGAACCGTCCGATAGCTCGACGGCTTGGCCATAGCCGTAGACTGACGGGTCCACGGGGAAGCCCCACTTCTCATTGGGACAGATCCACGTTTTGCCGCCGTCCTTGCTGAACGTCGCTCGGAAGCCGCCTGCGCCGTAGGAGCCGTGGAGGCAGAGCAGCGTGCCATCCCGCAACGCCATGAGTCTCGGCTCGAACAGCCGGATGCCGAAGGAAACCGGTTTGGTCCACGACCGGCCGCCGTCACCAGACCAGGCGATGTCGCACTCCGGACGCGAGATGAGCACCAGACGGCCGTCCAGAAGCTGGGCCACGGCCGTCTCGGACATCTCGTGGTCGGTGGACAGCGTCGAGAGCAACTCCCAAGTATTCCCACTGTCTGTGGAACGGCAAAAGGCGACCATGTCATGTTTCGCCTCCGGCGTACGGCCGTAGACGCAAATCAGTGCAGAACCGTCTCGCAGTTGAATGATCGGTCCGTCTGTGGCGTCGAACACGAACGGAACCGGCAGCCGCTTCGGCTGTTGCTCCCAGGTGCGGCCGTTGTCGAAGGAGCGGATAATCGCGGTGAGCGGAGTCTGGGCCGGGTCGCGGGCCAGGTCAGTGCCCGTTGGGCCGGGATACGTGAAGAGGCTGCACAGGATGGTGCCGTCTTGCAGTTGGCAGAAGTTGGGGGCGCGGTCGTCCCAGGGCGTGTCAAGGAGGACCGTGGACCGGGACCACGTCTTGCCGCCATCGGTGGAGCGGATCAGTTCCGCGCGACCGCCACGTGGGGCGTCGATGTCGGTCGGCATGCCGATCTTCTTCCACTCATCCCTTGCGGCCGGGTTTGCCTGGAAGTATGCGGTTGGCGGCGATGCGTGCCAATAGCCCGACGAGAAGCCCACCAGCATCGTCCCATCTTGCAGCACGAGGGGCGACTGCCAACCGACAAATCCTCGATAGCCCGGATACGGCTCAGGCTGGTTCACGCCTGGCCCCACGAGCATGCGGCGGCACTGGCGATAATCTCCAGCATGCCCTGTCCCCTGAACCACCTTCACGGAAGGAACTCTGAGATGCTGAACGTCCTGCGCCGGCAGCACGGACGCAGCACAGCAGACGGAAACAGCGAGCAATACAGTGGTCTTCATCTCGGAACCTCCCGGCGTGCCTTCGAGGATGGCATGTTGAGGTTTCAGTCTACCACGATCCCGATTTCCCGTGAGCCACAGATGCGAGTCGTGAGCCACTTTGTTAACATCGGGAGACGATTGTCGCTCGGATGAACGATCCGTGGGAAACAGAAGGACCTTCTGATCACCGGAAGTAAGGAACGCACGATGCATCGAGCGATAAGCCTACAACACCTCCTCCCTCTGCTGGCGTTATTCTCGGTCCCGGCCATTGCCGCGCCACCGGAATCCCAGGCCACGAGCTTCAACGTCCGGGATTTTGGAGCCCAGGGGGACGGTCTGGCGGACGACACGAAGGCCATCCAGGCGGCCTTCGACGCGGCGGCCAAGAAGACCTGGAGCGAACAACCGCCGGGCAGTGCCTACTTCATCTCGATCCCGACCGTCTTCATCCCGGCCGGGAAGTACCTGATCACCGAGACGATCGACTTGAAGGCGAACGTCTCCGGTGAGGGGACAGCCATTGTCGAGCAGAAGAATGCCGAGAAGGACGTCTTCTCCAGCACTTTTGCTTGGCGGCTGCAGGTCTCCGGTTTGACGTTGGTCGGGGGCCAACATCAACTGCACATCGGCAACGCCAACGTGGACACCGGCCGCATCACGGTCGACAAGTGCGCCTTCTACAACGCACGCGGAACGGCCATCCGGTTCCGACAAGGCTCGAACTCGACGCAAGTGAGCGTCCGCGACGGCGTCTTCTACAACTGCGACCAGGCCCTGGTCAACTGGTGCGATCTGACTTCGGTCGCCGACTGCTGGATCTCCAGCGCCCAGGAGATGAAGGACCGGGCCGTGATCGAGAATCACGGAGTCCTGACTCTGGAGAACATTTGCGGCGTACCGGCGGTCAAGGCGGAGAACGACCAACGCTGGATCGACAATCACGGCACGCTGACTGCCAGGAACTTCCGTTTCGGTGGCGAATCCGCGGGTTTCACCGCCGTGGTGAACTTCGCCCCGTACGTCTACACATACCCGGTTGTCGGTCCGGGTATCGTGCTGGATTCGTGCGATATCTACGCCCTGGGCAATCCCAAACGCAAGGCGGCGATCTTTTGCGAGCAGGTGCCCAACCAGATTGTGGTGCGGAATTGCCGGGGCCTGTGCGACCTGCCGGTGGTCCGCGTGAGCGACAAGCTGGACCTGGAGACCTACTTTGACAACGCCGAACAGCGTCGGGCATGCCTGCGGTTCCTGATCGACGACGAAAATGTCGAAGTGTTTGATGCCAACCGGGAACTGCCGGAGCCGATGCGACCCTACCAGGCGAACAGCGTGGTGGCCGATGCCCAACCCAAGAGCGGCCATTGGCATCGCGGGGCATTCATTTGGAACCGCAACGCCGAAGGCCGGTGGACGGCCGGCGGATTCGTCAAAGCCACCACTCCCGGCGATCAGGAACCGCTCGGCTGGTCATGCGTCGAGTCGGGAAAGCCCGGAACGTGGCGTGCGGTTTACCCAAACTTTGCCGCGTTCGGATCGCGGAAGGAAGCAGAATGACGGACAAAAAACAATCGTCTATTGCCGCGAAGAAATTCACGATGGCACGTTATTGACCGGCCCCTCCCTACGGCGGCATAATCGGAATGCACGAATCCCTCGTCAAGAAGGCGGCAGGCTCCGAGCCGGGGCGAACGATGGTACAGGGAAGGTCGGCGAACCGCAAGTTGCAGGTCGTTGTTGCAGATGGGCAGTGAAACCGTGACCGATGACGCTGTATCTCCGAAATCTGCCGCAGGCGACGCCAGCCGCTCGGCGTCTCCTGCATCGTGTTCGACTTCATCCCGTCTGATCGACTTCGTTCGGGCCAGCCATCCTGATGCGTGGCAAAGACTCGTTCGGCTCTATAATCCGCTCATCTATCGCTGGTGCCGTCACGCCGGAGTGGCCGCGGACAATGCGAGAGACGTTGTCCAGGAGGTCTTCACTTCGGTAATGCAGAGCCTGGACACTTTCCAGGATACGGGCCGTACCGGTAGTTTTCGGGCTTGGTTGCGCGGGATAACCCGCCACCGCGTCTTGGATCAGTATCGCCGCCGCCAATCCGAGCCCCAGCCGCAAGGCGGCACGGGTGCCCAGGCGGCCTTGCTGCAAATCCCAGAATTCGTCGCAGCCGTGGATATAGACAGCCGAAGCGATGTGGAAGATTGCTTGTGGCGTCGGGCCTTGGAACTGGTACGAGCCGAATTCACGGACCGCACTTGGCAGGCGTTTTGGCTTACCGGCGTGGAGAAGCAAGCTGCGGCAGACGTGGCGCGCGACTTGGAAATGACGACTGGCGCTGTCTATCAGGCTAAATCGCGGGTGTTGCGTCGCCTGCGAGAAGAGTTCGACGGCCTGGAACCGCCGTAGGATAATTCGTTCTCAAACGACTGCCCCTGTCGTGAGTTACGTCATCCGAGACAAATCGTGTCAGACTTTTCCGCATTAGTTAGCAGAGCACCAGCTGCGCATACGACACCGGAACCCCTAAGCTCTAAGTTCTAAGCTCTACCCATGAACTGCCCAACCAACGACGAACTGCTGGCATATGCCACAGGCCGCCTCGACGAACAGACCTCGGAGGCGCTGGTCGAGCACATCCGAGATTGCGAGACGTGCCAGACGCGGCTGAGTACGATCGACGACTCGCAGGACAGCCTCCTGGCTCGCCTGCGTCGGCCCCCGGAATCGGATGCGTACGAACAGGAGCCGCAGTGCGAACAGGCCGCCGAACTGGCGGCCTCCCTGATGCCGGCGGCGACTGGCCAAGCCGATGGTGCGCCGGCTCTGGCGGATGTCGCTCACAGCGATTCGGAGTGCCCGCCCACATTCGTCACAGACGAACCTCGCAACGAGCCTGCTGTCACCGCGACTGCTACAGCCGCACCGGTGCGAGAACTGGGCGAATACGTGCTGCTGGAGAAACTGGGCGAAGGCGGCATGGGCGCGGTGTACAAGGCCCGCCACCGGCGTTTGGACAAAATCGTCGCCGTGAAAGTGCTGCCCCCGGACCGCATGGCTGATCCCCGGGCGCTGGCCCGGTTTGAACGCGAGATGAAGGCCGTGGGGCGGCTTGACCACCCGAACATTGTCCGCGCGATGGACGCTCGCGAAATCGACGGCACGCACTTCCTGGCCATGGAGTACGTGGCCGGCATGGACTTGGGTGAAGTTGTCGCATACGACGGCGCGATGCGGATTGCCGATGCGTGTGAAGTCGCGCGGCAGATTGCGTCGGGCCTGCAATGCGCCCACGAGACCGGCTTGGTGCATCGTGATATCAAACCGTCGAATGCGATCCTCACGCCCGGTGGCCAAGTCAAGGTACTGGATCTCGGCTTGGCAAGGCTCAGCAGCGGTCCGGCTGCAGTCGAAGCCAGTCACGGTGAGATGACAACGTCTGGCACGGCGATGGGCACGGCCGACTACATGGCACCGGAGCAAGCCACAGACAGTCACACGGCCGACGTCCGAGCGGACATCTACAGCTTGGGCTGTACGTTGTACAAACTGTTGTCCGGCAAGTCGCCGTTCCCCGGCCCGAAGTACAAGAACAATATGGAAAAGATCATGGGCCACCTGCGCGACACGCCGCCGCCGATCGGCTTGTTGCGGACCGACGTATCGGCCGATTTGGCTGCCGTGATCGACCACATGATGGCCAAGGACCGCGAGGCCCGCTTCGCCACGCCGCAGGAAGTGGTCGAGGCCCTGCTGCCGTTTGCCGCTGGTGCCAACTTGATCCGCCTGTACCGTGAAGCCGACGCCATGCGGCGCGGCGAACCGTTGGTCGAACAATCGGTCGTCGGCACCGAGCCTGAGATCCTGTCCGCAGTAAGCGACACAACAAGAAATTGGGAGTGCGGTGCCTCGTCCCTGCTTTTACCTGCGGCCCCTGCTGTGCGCGGGTCTCCCGACCCCGCACCCCAAGCTTCCGCCAGGTCTCCAGCATCCGGGAGACCTGCGGTCGGCGGTCTCGGCGAGGTCGGGAGACCTGCGCCAAGCGCTGGCCTCTCGCGGTTGCTCCGCCTCCCTGTCGTGCTGGTCGCGTTGGGCCTATTGGGAATCCTCGTGGCTGGCGTGGTCGTCATCACCGTTCGCGACCGGTTCGGCAAGACCGTCAGTCAAACCACTGCACTTGACGGCCACGAAATCGAAGTCACCCACCAAACGGAAGTGCCATCCGAAAAGCCAACCAGCGCCCCCGTCCTCCCTACCGGCCAGTGGATCATGCTGATCAAGTCCGAAGAAGACCTGAAAGCATGGCAGAAAACAGGCGCCGGCACCGTCACGTTCGAGAACGGCGCGGTACGCGTGCAGAACGCTGCTGTCACGTATCCGATGCTGGCTAGCGATCTTGTGCTCCGCGTCCAGCTCCAGGTCGAAGTCAACGTCAAACCGACCGCTAGGCTGCTGCTCCGCCAAACGCCTGCCGGTTCGTACGCGGCGGTGCTGGAAGACGGCACGAAGCTCGTGGTCGGCGTGACCGAAGGCGACAAATGGCGCGAGTTGAGGAGTGCCCCGGTGGCCATCGCGGCAGACCAGCCTCTTGCCCTGGAGTTCTCCGCTGCCGGCAACATGCTGACCGTCTCGCTCAATGGTAAGGCTGCGCTCGGAGTTCAAGATGACACACACAGCTACGGTTCGCCCGGGTTGGCTGCCACCGATAGCACGACGGTGTTCAAGGACGTCCAGGTGAATTTGGTGCGGGCGAAATCGCCGGAAGTAGCGAAGACAGCCGAGAGGCCGCCAACGTCCGGGGCCTCTCCTCTGGCTGCCAACTTCCCCTTGCCACTCTGGCGTCCGCCCAACAATGCGCCACCACCGGCTATCGCCCCCTTTGACGCGGGTCAAGTGCGGAAGCATCAAGAGGCGTGGGCCGGTCACCTTGGCATTCCGACTGAGAGAACGGACTCCATCGGCATGGACTTGGTGCTCATTCCGCCGGGGGAATTTACGATGGGATCAGACGCAGACGAGGTCGCACGGGTGGTCGAGGATTATGGGACATGGTTCCAAGCAGACGAACAGTTCTTGGCCGCTGAACAGCCCGCACACCGCGTCAGAGTCACGCGGCCTTTCTACATCGGTAAAACCGAGGTGACCGTCGGCCATTTCGGCGATTTCGTGGAGAATACCGGCTACCAACCTGACGCCGACGGGACTGCAGAGTTTTGGAGCCGTGAAAAGGGTTGGGGAAAGGGATACTCTTGGGACAATCCGGGATTCCCTCAAACAAGAGATCACCCTGTAACACAACTGAACTGGAATGATGCGGTAGCTTTTTGTGGCTGGCTAAGCGCGAGAGAAGACGCCAATTATCGACTTGCGACGGAGGCTGAATGGGAATACGTGTGTAGATCGGGAACCACGACGCGCTTCCATGACAGTGATCAGGCCGAAGTTCTCCAACAGGTCCCTTTCTCGAAAGGCGGGTTCATCAGCACGCGGTCATACTGGCGGCCGTTGC
>CAZXYZ010000181.1:0-17425 GCA_964645045.1 uncultured Pirellulaceae bacterium
CCAGAAAACCATCCCCGCGCGACCGCCGCGGGTTCGCCCCCGCGGGGGCGCGGGGCTGGGCGGGTTTTGCGGGGCGGCGTGTGTAGCGAGAAGCCTAACGATCTCCAGGACGAGCCTGGAGGATTCTGGTTGCTCGCAACTTACGCAGACAAACATGCCGGGTGCTGCATGATTCCGATGCTGCATCAAGATTCCGTTGGATCGTGGCGCACCACGGCGAAATCGTCCGCCTCATTTCCGCGTATCTTTCGTTCTCTTGCGCGGACCGCTGCTTGCCCGGCGCTGCGCCGGATGTATGATGGCTGGCGTGCATGTCGTCTTGTTGTTGGCCATGGGACCCGGTGGCGAGGCGTGGGCGTTGGATCGCCGGCTGGCATGGGGCAGGGCAGGGGAGCGCCGGAGTGTTTGGCCATGGCCGAATGCCGAACGACCAACGGGATTGGGCGAATCGTCTCGAGGGACTATATTAGCTGCCTTTCACCGTTGGACCTGGGCCGCTCGCGTGGTATGCGTTCCTTTCGACTGACTCTGTCGTACGATGGCACGGCCTATGCAGGCTGGCAAGTGCAGAATAACGGCCGCACGATTCAGGCGGAACTCGAGGCCGCGTTGCTGCAGGTGACCGGCGAGTCGATTCGGGCGGTGGCCAGCGGACGCACGGATGCCGGCGTGCATGCCTTGGGTCAGGTCGTCAGCTTCGACAGCCGCACGCGTTTGTCCGCCGAGGTGTTGCGCAAAGCGTTGGACGCGAATCTGCCGCGGGACATCGTGGTCCGGGAAGTCCGCGAAGCGCCGGCAGGGTTTCATGCCATCCGCGATGCGCTGCGAAAGCGTTATCGGTACGTTGTCCAAGACGGCCCGGTCCGCGACGTATTCAGCCGGACGCAGGCTTGGTACTGTGCCCAACGGTTGGACGTCGAGGCAATGCGCAGCGCGGCCTGCGCGCTGCTGGGCAAACATGACTTCCGCAGCTTCGAGGCGGCCGGATCGCCGCGGGTCAGCAGCGTGCGGACGATCTACGATTTGACGGTCGAGCGGCGGACCGGGGATTTCCTGGAGCGGGTGGTCTTCGAAGTCGAAGCGGACGGCTTCCTGTACAACATGGTGCGGAACCTGGTCGGCAGTCTGGTTGTGGTGGGACGCGGCCGGCAGGAGCCGGCATGGATCGCCCGGGTGCTGGCCGCGCAGGATCGCAAGGTGGCCGGCATGACGGCGCCGCCGCAGGGGTTGTTCTTGGTGAGGGTAGACTACGGTTGGTAACGCACGATGCGGATCGCACATGTCATTACGCGCATGATCGTCGGCGGAGCGCAGGAGAACACCTTGCTGTGCTGCCAAGATCTGATTCGGCTGTTCGGCGACCAGGTGTTGCTGGTCACGGGACCGTCGCTGGGGCCGGAAGGCGAGCTGCTGAGGCAGGGCAGGGGGGAGGATGTGCCGCTGGCCCTGGTTCCGTCGTTGCGGCGCGCGATTCATCCCTGGAACGATTGGCAAGCCTACCGGGCCGTGCGCGGCATCCTCCGCGATTTCCGGCCGGACGTGGTTCATACGCACAGCGCCAAGGGCGGCGTCTTGGGCCGGCTGGCCGCGCACGCCTTGCGCGTTCCGGCCATTGTGCATACGGTCCACGGCGCGCCCTTTCATCCTTATCAGCATGTGGCGGCCAGAACCTTGTCTCGCTGGTGCGAAACCTACGCCGCGCGGCGTTGTCATTCGCTGGTCAGCGTCGCCGACGCGATGACCGATCTGCTGGTGGACGCCGGAGTCGCGCCGCGGGACAAGTTTACGACCGTCTACAGCGGCATGGACGTCGAGCCGTTCCTGGCCGCCGATGGGCATCGCCAGCGTGTGCGGGCCGAACTTGGTTACTCGGACCAGCACGTGGTGATCGGCAAGATCGCCCGCTTGTTTCACTTGAAGGGACACGAGTATTTGATCGACGCCGCGTCCCGCGTTGTTCAGGCATGCCCGAACGCGCGATTCCTGCTGGTCGGCGACGGGTTGCTCCGCCTCGAATTGGAAAACCAGATTCGACAGGCGGGCCTGGAGAGTTATTTTCACTTTACCGGACTGGTGCCGCCTCAGCGGATCCCGGAATTGCTGGGAGCGATGGATGTCCTGGTACACGTCAGCCTGCGCGAGGGTTTGGCGCGGGCCCTGCCCCAGGCCCTGATCGCGGGCAAACCGGATGTCAGTTACGACGTGGACGGAGCTCGCGAGGTGGTCATCGACGGTGAAACGGGGTACCTGCTTCCGCCCAAGAGTATTGAACCCTTGAGCGAAGCGCTGATTCGATTGGCGGGCGATGCGGGTCTGCGCGAGAGGCTCGGTGGCTGCGGCCGCCAGCGGTTCACGGAGCAATTCCGCCACGAGCACATGACGCGGCAGCTCCGGGCCCTGTACGAACGCCTGCTGGAACGTCGCGGGGCAGACATGTAGCCGCGTCTCTCCGAAACGCGGTTTTTCGGGTCTCGGAGAGGCCGGGCTACGTGGGGCGGGTAGACTATTTCCCGCGACTCGCCTAAACTGTTGACCGATTACGCCTTTCCAGGACTTACTGCAGCAGGTGTAGACGTGACTAAGGTTCGAGATTTCGTCAACGGCTATCGTTTGGCGCGGCTGATCCGCGCCGGTCACTCGTGCATGATTTGGGAAGCGGTCAAGGAAGCGACCGGCGAGCGGTTTGCGTTGAAGATGCTCAAGCTGGAGAAAGCCCGGGACCGCGAGGAACTGGGCTATTTGAGGCATGAAGTCGAAGTCGCCAAGGATCTGAATCATCCCAACTTGGTTCGGGTGTACGAACTGGACACGCAGACGCCGGCGCCGTTCCTGGTCTTGGAGCTCTGCAACGGGTTCAATCTCAAGCAGGTGTTGCGCGAGGGTCCGGATCCGATCGCCCACTTGGCGGACAAGATCATCAACCAAGCTGCTCATGGCCTGCATTACCTGAACGAGAAGGGCTGGGTTCACTGCGATATTAAGCCGGACAATTTCCTGGTCGACGACAACGGCAACGTGAAACTGATCGACTTTAGCATCGCGCAGCGGTCCAAACGCAGTCTGTTGAGCTTCTTCGGCGTCAAGCAGGCGGTCAAAGGCACGCGGAGCTACATGTCGCCGGAGCAGATCCGCGGCGAAACGCTGGATTGCCGCAGCGATGTTTACAGTTTTGGCTGCGTGCTGTTCGAGTTGCTGACGGGCCGGCCGCCGTACACGGGTTCGACGCCCAACGAGTTGTTAGAGCGGCATCTGCGCGCCTCGGTTCCCTCGGCCATCGTCTACAACAAGAATGTGTCCCACGATTGTGCCGACCTGATCAAGAAAATGATGGGCAAGAAACGCGAGACCCGCCCCAAATCGATGTGGGATGTCCTGCAGGCGTTTCGCGATATCCAGATTTTCAACAAGAAGCCGCAGCCGCCCAAGTTGAAACTGTCTGAGATGCAGTTGGGGCCGGTGACGGACGCCGACTCGCTGAAGCAATTGCCGCAGCGTCCCAGCGACGATCCGCAGGCAGAGGAAAAAGGATAACGACCCATGGAGAATTCCGCACTTGCACCCGGGCTGGAGTTCGAACAGCCGATCCACGAACTCGAAATGCGTCTGGGCGAACTCGAACGGTCCGCCGACGGACGTGCGGAGACGGAAAACGAGATCCGCCGCCTGCGCCGCGAATGGGTCAAGACGACCAAGCGGGTCTACGAAAACCTCGATCCCTGGCAGACGGTCCAAGTGGCGCGGCACAAGAACCGCCCCTACACGGCCGACTACCTGGCGCTGGCGTTTGAGGAATTCGTCGAGCTGCACGGCGACCGTCACTTTGGCGATGATCGCGCGATCCTCAGCGGATTCGCCAAGCTGGATCAGTACAAGGTCATGGTGATCGGCCATCAGAAAGGCCGAACCTACAAGGAGCGAGCGGCGTGCTACTTCGGCTGTGCGCATCCGGAGGGCTATCGCAAGGCGATGGCCAAGATGCGGCTGGCTGCCAAGTTCGGCTTGCCGGTGATCGCCTTCATCGATACGCCCGGCGCCTACCCCGGCGTCGGCGCCGAGGAACGCGGGCAAGCCTGGGTGATCGCCGAGAATATGTACGAGATGTCCCGCCTGCCGACGCCGATCATTTGCGTGGTCATCGGCGAAGGCGGCAGTGGCGGGGCGCTGGGCATCGGCGTGGGCGACCGCGTGGCCATGCTGGAGCACTCCTACTATTCCGTGATCAGTCCCGAAGGCTGCGCGGGCATCCTCTGGAAGAGCGGCGAATATGCTCAGCAGGCCGCCCGGGCCCTGCGGTTCACCTCCAAGGACCTGTTGGAGTTCGGCATTATCGACAGCGTGATCCCCGAGCCGGTCGGCGGCGCTCACCGGGATCATCACCAGATGGGCGCACGGCTGAAGTTCTACCTGGTCCGGACGCTCCGCGAACTGCTGGCCAAGCCGCTGGACCAGTTGCTGCAAGACCGCTACCAAAAATTTCGCCGCATGGGCGTTTTTTTGGAGGTGCCGCCGGCGCCGGAAACGGATGCGGATGCGAATTCCGACGCGGATTGAATTTCGCTCCGGAATCGCGTTTTTTCAACCTGGGTTTTCGAGCTTGGGACGCTGTCCCGTACGCCAGGTTTTCGCCGCGCGCAGCCCGGCTATTTCTTGCCATGCCGTTTTGGTCGGCCGGCGTCGCTTTCGCCGGTCGCACGGGGTTTGAGTCGAACCTGGCTCGGCGCGCTCGCCAGGCGCGATCCTGGCGCGTCAAGTCAGCGGGCAGCGAGGACGTCAGGATTGATCTGCAGCCCGGTTTTGACCACCCCGGAACGTCCGATAATGTTTCTTATGTTCGGTTCGAAGTGGGTTTTTCCCTGGGAAATTCGCGGTTCAGGCTTTTACGCTTCCGGCCGCGATTGCCGTGCGTTTTGGTCCAACCCTCACCGCGTTTGCCCCGACTGCGAATCCTGGAATCGCCGCAGCCAACTCCCCACCGCGTCGTCGCCGGATTGCCCGTCTTGGCCCGCGCTGCCGCCAGCGGAATTCAGAATTCCGGCCGCGGGAAAACGCCCGGCGGAATCGCCGCTGAAAATTTCTTGGGACGGTTCCCTTTCCGTGCCGCCGAATGTGGTTTCGGGCGTCCGGCCCAGCCGGACGTTTAGGGTGCCCAAATACGGTGCTAGCACGTCGTGCAGTTCCGCCGGCATGACCGTTTCGGAGCGGTCCAGCAGCAGGGCGATGTAGTGCCCGGAACGTGACTGGACAATCTTCTGCCGCTGGGCCTCGCCCAGCAGGGTGACGGCAAACAGAGTTATGATCGCGCACCACAGAACGCCTCGGCAGAATCCCACGGCCGCCCCGGCGTGGTGGTCGAATTCCTTGAGCTTGACACGCTCGATCAATTCGGACACGAAGCGGAAGGCCGTCCAGATCGCCAGCGACGAACTCAGGTAGACGATCAGCATGGCCAGAAACGTGTTCCAGGGCGGATCCGCTTCGATCGCTGCAGCGACCGGTTCGCGGAAATGGTAGGCGATGAAGTAGCTGGCGACAATCGAGCTGACCGACGCCACTTGCCATGCTAGCCCCTTGCGGGCGCCGAACACGGTCGCGATGGCCAGGACCAACAGCATGATCGCGTCGTAGGTGTCCATGATTCCTGGTTGCCTTGCTCCACTGCCGGCAAACGGTGCCCTACCCGCTCGGCGCCGGGCAGGTCAGTTGCCTAAAGTTCGCCCTCGACGCGGCAAAGTATATCGATCACCGGCGGGCGAGCGAAGAGCAATCCGATTGCTCTTGGCCGGGCGGGCAGCCACCGATATAGTCTCTTGCGATGGCAGGCTTCAGGACTCACATTACCGTCAGTACGCTGCTGGGGACCGGGTGCGCGGCGGCCGGCTATGCCCATCAGATTCCACTGTCGAGCTGTCTGGTGGCAGGGGGGCTGTGCAGCCTGGCCGGCATGTTGCCGGATCTGGACAGCGACTCGGGGATGCCCGTCCGCGAGGTGACGGCGCTGACCGCCGCTCTTGTTCCAGCGCTCATGATTCCGCGTTTCGAACAGCTGGGCATGAACCGCGAGCAGTTCGTTCTGGCCACGGCGATCCTGTACTTGGCCGTCCGTTTCGGCTTGGGCGGTCTGTTCAAAGGGTACACGGTGCATCGGGGAATGTGGCACAGTCTGCCGGCCGCGGCGATCGCCGGTTTGGTGACGTTCCTGCTGGTCGCCGGCGACGAACTGCCGATCCGGTTGTTCAAGTCCGGCGCCGTGGTGTTGGGTTTCCTGTCGCACCTGGTGCTGGACGAGATGTCGAGCGTCCAGGTCCGGCGGGGCAGGCTGCGGATCAAGCATTCGCTCGGCACGGCGCTCAAGCTGTGGACCACGCACAGCCTGTGGGCGAACGTCTCGACCTACGGCAAGCTGGCGGCGCTGGCCGCCTTGATCTTCGGCGACCCTTACTTGATGAAGCAGTTGGGCGTGCAGCCCACCGGGCTGCGCGACTCCGCGCAGCAATGGTGGGACCAGGCCGCGGATCGTGTTCCACCGGCGCTGCCTTGGCCCCGCTCGCCGCAGGCCCGCTCGGGCGACAACGTAGCGCCGGGGGATCGGACGTCGCCGTCCGGCGCCGACACAGCTAGAAGGCCTTTCGGCTATCCAGCCACAGAGTCACCGGCCCGTCGTTGATCAGGGCCACGTCCATGTGCGCCCGGAACGTGCCGGCCGCGGTCGGTATGCCGAGCCGTTGGACGGCCGAGATGAACGCTTGGTAAAGTTGTTCAGCCAGTTCAGGCACGGCCGCGTCGGTAAAACTGGGCCGCTTGCCTCGGCGGCAGTCACCCCACAGCGTGAACTGGCTGACCACCAGGACTTGGCCGCCGATGTCGAGCACCGAGCGGTTCATCTTGCCGGCGTCGTCCTCGAAGATCCGCAAGCCGGCCGTCTTTGCGGCCAAGTACTCGACGTCGGCTTGCGTATCGTCGTGCGTGACACCCAGCAGCACCAACAGACCGCGGCCGATCTGCCCGACGATTTGCCCGTCGACCGTGACGCTGCACTGACGGACGCGTTGTACGCAAGCTCGCACGCTCTGGCCCCCCTGCCCTGCTCTCCCCTGCCCTGCCCTGCCCTGCCGCGCGTCGGCCCTCCGATCATGGATGATTCGCAAGCCGCAGAGAATCGTCTACCCGTAGGTCGGCCCTTCCGGGCCGACCCGCGACGGCCCGGAAGGGCCATCGTACAGTCTGTAACGATATTCTAATTCCTGCGAGCGGCCTTACGCTTCGGGTTGCGCTCCCCTGCCCTGCCCCGCGGGATCAATCCGCCCCCGCTTGGAATGCCCGAAAGGCGTCGGCGACGTCGTCGTACAGCTTGAACAGGCTTTGCTTCGGATCGACCAAACGAAAGACTTCGCGGTGGTTGGGCCGCAAGTCCGAGAGCTTCAACTCGGCGTCCGCGTGGTGGAAGCGGATGCGTTCTTTGACCCCCGCGAGGACGCCGAAGA
This sequence comes from uncultured Pirellulaceae bacterium, assembly GCA_964645045.1. Taxonomy (GTDB): domain Bacteria; phylum Planctomycetota; class Planctomycetia; order Pirellulales; family Pirellulaceae; genus Anammoximicrobium. Next base: position 7,482 of record CAZXYZ010000181.1, read on the forward strand.
ACCCGCTGGAGAATCGCCGGATGTTCTTGAAGCTGATGATCACCTTGGTGGGCCGCTCCGTCTTCACCAGATCAAGAAGTTCGCGTTTCGCGGTGGCAATCATCTGCTCGTCGAAAAAGTCCTCCGGCTTCAGCGTCACGACGGTGACTTCGCCGATATGTTCCACCAGCAGGTTGGGATGCGGATCGGTCATGGCTGGGACCCTTCCGAATTAGCCAAAGGATGCGACGGCATGGATCACGTCGTCGAAGATTTGGAACACGGTGCCGTCAAGATTCAGCACGCGAAAGATGTCGCGGTGGACGGGCTGCAGGGAGCACAGCGAGATCCTCGCGTTCTCGCCCATCTGCCGTTTGAAGCTCAACAGCGTGCCGATGAACTCGGTGGAAAAACGTTGGATGTTATGAAAATCCACGACGGCCTTGCCTGGCTTCTCCGTTTGGGCAAAGCGGATCAGTTCACGTTTCGCCTCAAAGTTCGTGACCTGATCGAGAAAATCGAACACGGTCGGCGTGACGATGGTCACGTCTCCCTGTTGCTCGATGCGAAAATGCTCCAATTGTTGACTGATCACGGCAATGCCCCCTTCCCCGAAAAAAAATTTCCCACCCGCGGATCGCCGGTCCACGCGACCAACTGCGGCCGGCGCACGCCTGCGAATTGGCCAAGATCTCAGCGCACCACCCTTTTTAGCCTAGCCTAGTATTCTGAGCCACGAAGGTCAACTAGCCTGCGATGAACGGACCGCGCCCAAGGGACGAGGAGGGATTGCTCTTGCCTTTGTCGACGCGAACCCTAATACTAATCTTCGGGAGCGGGCCGTTTACGAGGAAACGCCGGCACAGCGGCGGTTAGTTCAGGAGGTACGAACGCATGTTAGTCGATTTGGCTCCTGGTTGGAAAACGGAGTTGGACCGCGGTCCGGGCTGGCTGTTCGTGAAGCTGTACGGACCGGATGGTGATGAAGCTGACGCCACAGGATTGGCGGAGAGCCTCTGCACGATGATGCTCGAAGAGTTCAAGGAACGCTTGCTCTTGGAGCTGGAGCATCTCCAGGACATGCCGTTGGACTTGGTGGACGAACTGCATCTCTTGCGTGACGAGTTGGAAAGCCACGGGGCGATCCTGCGGCTGTGCGGCCTGACCGAGGAGCACGAATCGCGGCTGTGCAACAGCGATTTTTCACCGCGCTTTACGCACTATCGCGACCGCGAAGAGGCGATTGCCGGTTTTTACCGGCCCGGCAAGCCACGCTAGCTAGTGTCAGCTGCCAAGTGAGCGGCAAGGCACTAGCCCACTGCCACTTACATTGAGACTATTTGGGGGCGTTTTTGTTAGCGGAGCGGCGCGAGCCGCCCGGTTTTCCGACTGTAATACCGGACGGCTCGCGCCGTGCCGCTACAAAGCAAGTGGCATTGGGCGCTAGCCGCCGGTATTGCTGCCAATCCGGACGATCAGGAACCGGCGGCTAGCGCCTTGCCGCTCTTATTTCTCGAACGGGGCTACACGACCGCTTCTTCCCAGTCGACCGGGGCTCGAGACCAATCCACTTCCAGTTGATTGTCGACTTGCTCCACTCCTTCCACCATGCGGACCACCTCCTGGGCGATCTGCTTTTGATAGTACGAGGGGACGACGCCGCTCAGTACCACGCGTCCCGCCCGCATTTCGATCCGGACTGTATGGCCCGTCAAATGAGGGCTGTCAAGAATTGCCGAACCAATTCGGTCGGCGAGCGGCCTTGCGGCGTTCGACATGACTGGAATCCTTTCGGAAGAGGGACAAAGTCCGTTCAAGTCTGCGCCGGATCGCACCACGCTGAACGTCGTCGCGTATGAACATCGCTGCAGGTATTGTTTAGCGGGCGGGCGACGAGCCGAGACTCGTCAAGTCCACCGGTATCCTACCCCTTTTCCAAACTTTCGGAAATAGCACTTCTTGGCCGCTGCCCCTGGCGGAGCCGCATGCGCCAGTGGGCGTAATCGAGGATCAGCCACATCAGCCACGGCCCGAATCCGCACCACGTGACGATGAAATCGAAGAACGCGGCACCGGCGTACGGAGTTCCGGCGACGGGCGAGTTGGGAAACTGGTAAACGAACCAGAATCGCAGGTAGTAGACCAAGACAACCCCACTCATCCACCACCACACGCGGCTGCGCGCCAGTGCTAGCAATGGCAGCACCCACGTCCAATACCAAGGATTCAACGTCGGGGACAAGAACCAGAACCACGCCAAACTGAGAAACGCCGACTCGAGCCACACGGCGATGTCCGCGGCCCGGAAGGCTCGCCGGATACACCAGATCGCGATGGCCAGTGCGGCCAGCAGCGAGGCCAGACGCACGACGAAAAAAGAAGCTTGCCAACGATCGCCCGCGAACCAGCCGGCCAACGGGCCGATCAAGGCCTCGCGAGGCGCCTGCGGCACCACCGAGAACCAAGGCTCCCGCCCGGCTGGCGCCAGATCGCTGGGCTTGATGTTTTCCATCGCGATCATGAACAGAAAATCATTCATCTCCCAGCGGGTCAGAAAGGTCCGCAAGCCGAGGCTGGGATCGGCGACGGAAGCTGCGGCCGACGGCGTTTCGCGGGGCAGACTTGCCTGCGGCGGCGATGGAGCGCGATGGGGAACTTCCGGCAGCAGTGGCCAGAGGACGACAACCGCCGTCGCGAGGAACATTCCGCTGCTGGCGACAAACCATCTCCAACCCAAGTGCCGCAGGACCAGCGCCGCGAACAAGGGAAACAGCCAGACCGGGTACAGCTTGGCGCCCACCGCGAGCGCCAGGACAAGGCCGCCGGCCAACGCATAACATCCGCGGCGGCCGGACGACGAGTCCGGCTCGCGGCCGGCGTCCTGCGCCTCCCCCCCTGCCCTGCCCCGCCCACTTGCTGCCGACCGGACCGCAAACCACATCGCCAACGTGGTCAGAAACACGGCGATCGCATCCAAGTGCCCGCTGTTGCAAAACTCTTTCAGCACCAGCGGACACCAAGCGTACAAGAGGAACATCCCCGGCGGACGCCCCGTTTCGCGGAGCAGCATCAGCACCAACGCCCCTGTCGCCAGATCGAACCCCAGCAGCCAGATCTTCAGGATCAAGATGCGCTGGGCGATGGACGCCTGCGTCGGCGCCGTCCTCGCCGCGGCGGCGAACACGGCTTGGCTGACCGGCGGATAGACGCTGGGCAACTCCGCATAGTGAATCCGCGCCAGCAGCGTGAGGACGTGCGGATCGGCGTCGCGCACCTGCACCAAACGCGCCAGTTGCGGGTCGCCGACTTCGCCGAGCCGTGCCTCGCGTACCGCCTGGGGTGGGTAGCAAAATGGGTTGATCCCGTGACTGACTACGATTCCGTCCCACAGGTAACGGTAGATATCGACCTCCTGAATCGGAGGCGTTGGCAGCAGGATCAGCCGATACAGCAAGGCGGCTCCCGCGATCAGGACCAACTGGCCCCGGCTGGGGGCCCAGCGAGCCGCGATCAGCGCGGCCAGCAAATAGACGGCGAAGGCGGCGCCCAGTAACGCCACCGTCACGGGAATCGGGCGGTCGACAAAAGGCTGCAGGTAATCGAACCGCGAACTGACGCGCGCGAGCATCGCGTACAATCCGCCCGACACGGCCGTCAACAGCGGCCAGGCAATCCAGCTGGCAGGAAGCGGTCGGCGTTGCGTCATGCTTGCGTCCGGATCGGCGGCTTGGCCCGGCGCAGCCCCGATCGACAAAGATCGACAGTTACCGGCGCCCGTTGATTATCCTACTCCTGTTCCACCAAAGAACTGGGGCAGAAAGATTGATGGCAGAAAGATGAATGAAAAGCGAGTGCCCCTCACGGAACATTTTTCTGCCACGAATTCTTCTGCCAAAATCTCCGGCCAACCTGCTTTCTTGTCAGCCCGGTCTCGGCCAGCCGTAGCGGGCAATGGTCCACAGAATTTTTCCGCCGGCCCGGACGCTCCCCGCGACCGTACCGCTGATCTTGCTGCGGCCGACCCGCCGCCGATAGGGAACGGGGAGCTCGCAGATCCGCAGGCCCACGCGGACGGCTTTGATCTGCATCTCAATCGTCCAGCCGAAGTTGCGGTCCTCCATGTGCAAGTCGCACAATGACTGGTAGCGAATCGCGCGGAACGGCCCCAGGTCGGTGTACCTTGCGCCGAACAGCCAACGCATCAAGCCGCAGGCCAGGCGATTGCCGAACACGCTCTGCGGCGGCATGGCGCCCGGTTCACGGCGGCCCGCCAAGCGGGAACCTAAGACCAGGTCCGCTTGATCCTGCAGAATCGGCTCGACCAACTGCGGCAACAGTTCCGGATGATCGCTGTAATCAGCATCCAAGAAGACGACGACTTGCGGCGGCGCTTGGCCGCGCTGGAGCCCGTCGGCGATGGCGGCCAAGCCGCGCAGACAAGCGGCGCCGTAACCGCGTTGCGGCTCGGATACGACCGTCGCCCCGCCGCGCGCGGCGACTTCCGCCGTCGCGTCGCGGCTGCCATTATCGACCACGATAACTTGGCCGACCGGCGGCAGATCGGCCAGGACCAGCGGCAGCGATTGCTCTTCGTTCAGCGCGGGGATGACGACCGTTACGGCATCCAACATGGCGGAACGCCCCCCTGCCCTGCGGGCTGTTGATTAAATCGTGGGATAGGCTTCCGCCCTGTCGAATGGGAGAACGGCGCAGAATAGTCACTTGTAACTGGGCAATCCTGACAGGCTGGAAGCCTATCCCACACTCCGAGCCCCCCTGCCCTGCCCCGCTGCTCCCACTCGCTGGCGCTTCGGGCTAGAGTGAGTGGGCGGTTTCGTTTCGCTTCGACTACTGCAGCCACGCCGGCAATTCGCCGGCGGCCGGCAACGCGAACACTTTCACGCTGACCACGCCCTGCTGCGCGGCCACTTCCTGCAGCGCTTGCGGCGGCGGCGGACTGTCCAGGTTCAGCACGCCGATGGCTTCCCCGCCCGGCGTTTCGCTACGGCGTCCCACCGACATTTGGGCGATGTTGACGCCGTGCTTGCCAAAGATCGTTCCCACCGCCCCGATCACTCCGGGCACGTCTTGATGCACAAACGCCAGCAAGTTGCCATCCAGGTACGCTTCGAGCCGGTAGTCGTCCAGCCGAATCAGACGCGGCATGTTGTTGCCAAACAGCGTGGCGGCCGCCACGAACGTCTGGCCTTTGCTGGTCAGGGTCGCCGTGATCGTGGAGCTGAATACACTGGGCTTGCTCTGCGTTTCTTCCCGGATCTGAATGCCCCGTTCGCGGAGCAACAGTTCGGCGTTGACGATGTTGACCTCTTCGTCCATCGCCGACTCGGCCAGGCCCGCGCAGAACGCCGCCGTCAGCAGTTTCGTCTCCTTGTCAGCCACTTCCCCACGGTACTGCAACTCGCAGGCTTCCAGGCCGCCGTCATGCACCTGGGACAGCAGACGGCCCAAGCGGTAGGCGACGTCCAGATAGCCGCGCAACGCTTCCAGCGTCTGCGGCGCAATGGCAGCCACGTTCACCGCATGCCGAATCTCTCCGGTCTTGAGGAAGTTCACCAGCAGTTGCACGCCTTCGACGGCGACCAGCGTCTGAGCTTCCTCCGTGCTGGCGCCCAGGTGCGGCGTGCAAAGCACGTTGGGCATGCCGAACAATGGACTGGAGGTACACGGCTCCTTTTCGTAGACATCCAGGGCCACTCCGCCCAGTTTGCCGCTCTTCAACCCTTCGACCAACGCCGCTTCATCATAGATGCCCCCGCGGGCCGCGTTGATCAGCCGCACACCGGGCTTCAGCAACTCGAGTTCCCTGACACCGATCAAGTGCTTCGTTTCCGGTGTCAGCGGCGTATGGACCGTCAAGTAATCGATCCTCGGCAGCATCTCCTGGACGGTTTCCACGCGCTCGACGCCCAGCTTGGCAGCCGCTTCGGCCGACAGGAAGGGGTCGTAGGCGATGACCCGCATCTGGAAGGCCAACGCCCGTTTGGCCATTTCCGTCCCGATCCGTCCCATCCCGACGACGCCCAGCGTCTTTTCGGCCAGCTGCGTTCCCATGTACGCGTTGCGGTCCCAGCGGCCTTCGACCAGACTCTGGTTCGCGGCCGCCACGTTGCGGGACAACGCCAGCATCAGGGCAAAGGCGTGTTCCGCCGTGCTGATCGTATTGCCGGCGGGCGTGTTCATGACCACAATCCCCAGCCGCGTGGCCATCTGGCGGTCGATGTTGTCCACGCCGACGCCGGCCCGCACGATGGCCTTCAATCGCCGGTTGCCCTCGAGCGACTCGGCGGTGATCTTGACGCCGCTGCGGCAGATCGCTCCGTCGAACTCGGCGAGCGCTTTCCGCAGGTCTTCCCCTTTCAGTCCCGTGCGGACTTCGTACTGAATGCCTTCGGCGGCATCCAGCAGCGCCAGACCGTCTTTGGAAATTTTGTCGAGAACGATAATCTTGGCCATCTTCGTGCCTTTCCTGCAAATATCCCGGAGCTGCTCAACCGCCGTTGCTCGCCACAAAGTCCCGCATAAAGTCGCGCAGCGTCTGCACGCCGGCCAGCGGCATGGCGTTGTAAATCGACGCGCGCATGCCACCCACGCTGCGGTGCCCTTTCAGCTCGCACAGCTTGAGCTTCGCCGCTTCGGCGAGGAACTTCTTGTCGAGGTCTTCATTGGGCAGGCGGAACGTCACGTTCATGACCGACCGGCAGTCCGGCTGGGCATGACCGCGGTAAAAGCCCTGGCTGGCGTCGATCACGTCGTACAGCATTTGAGCCTTCTGGCGATTGAGGGCGTACATCTTGTCCAGGCCGCCAACCTCGTCTTGCAACCACCGTGCGATCAGGCCAAAGATGTAGATCCCGAAGACCGGCGGCGTGTTCCACAGCGAGTCGTTCTCGGCGTGGGTGCGATAGTTCAGATAACCCGGCAGCGAATCCTGGCCGCGTTTCAGCAAGTCCTCGCGGATGATCACGATGGTGACACCCGCCGGGCCGGCGTTCTTCTGGGCGCAAGCGTACAGGATTCCGTACCGCTTCACATCCACGGGCCGATGCAGGAAGTCCGACGAGGCGTCGCAGACCAGCGGCAGATCGCCCGTATCGAGATCCGTCGGGAACTGGACGCCTTGGATGGTTTCGTTCGAGGCGATGTACACGTAGGCGGCTTGGGGATTGAACTGCAGCGACCCCATCGACGGCAGACGGTCGTAGTTCGTTTCCTTGCCGTTCCAAGCCACCGTCACGGGGCCCTCTTTCTTCGCCTCGTCCAACGCGTACTTGCTCCAAGACCCCGTCACCACGTACTCGGCACCCGCCGCGGCCCCGCGGAGCAGATTCATGGGGATCATCGAGAACTGCAGCCTGGCCCCGCCCTGCAGAAACAAGATCTTGTAATTGTCCGGGATGCCCAGCAGGGCTTTCAAGCGGCTCTTTGCGTCCGCCAGGATCCCCTCGAACGCCTTGCTGCGGTGGCTGACTTCGAGGATCGAAGCCCCGGCTCCGGGAAGGGCCAAAAGGTCTCGTTGCGCTTGTTCCAAGACCGGTACGGGCAGCACGGCCGGACCGGGAGAAAAGTTGTAAACGCGGTCGGTCATCGTTGTGTCACTCTCCTGCCAAGTTCGAGGGGCGAACGGGAAAGTGAAGATTTTAGACCGTCGAGCGGGACCTGAGAAGTCGGCAGACGAAATTGGCAGAAGTCGTTTAGCGGCAAGCCGAAGGAGACGGCTGAAAAAATGGCACGCACAGGCGTAGGATAGGCTTCCAGCCTCTCAAATACGTGGTCCAGGCCAACGTGGAAGTTCGAAATGCCCAGATTGACAGGCTGGAAGCCTATCCCACGACTTCTCTCAGCGGTTGGTCGGAGCACCGGCATTCACCGTGCGGGTGTCGCCGGGCTGTGTCGGGGTAACTTGGCTGGCGATGGTTCGATTCAAAGCGGCCATCCGTTCCATGATTTCCGGCTGGAACTGGTTCAAGCTGTACGAACGCTGGTAATTGGCCAGCGCTTGGCTGTAATCGCCGCCCTGCTCCCGCAAACGCCCCAAGGCATTCCAGGCCCGGGCGTTGTACTGATCCAAGCCGACGGCTTCCGTCAAATAGGTTTTGGCGGCTTCGGGGTCGCCGAACTCTTCGTACAGCCGCGCCAATTCGACCCTCGCGTCTGCCGACTTCGGATCGCGTACCGCCCAGTTTTTCAGCAGATTGAACGCTTTGTCCGATCGCCCCGTCTCGACCAGCAACACCGCCAGTCCACGGTAGCAATCGGCGTGGTTGGCGTCCAGATCCAGAGCTTGGTTATACAGCGTTTCCGCTTGGCTCAACATGTTCTGGTCATTGCGTGCGGTGCCCATCCGATGCATCGTACAGGCCATGTTGTAGTAGCCATCGGCGTTCGTGGGATCGGTTGCAACCGCCTTCTGAAAGTTCTGCATGGCAACATCGTAATTGCCGCTCTGATAAGACCTTGCGCCTTGCAGATTACGGCCGTCCGCCGCCACCTTACAGCCCGTTGCGGCTAAGGCGATCAGGCCCAGCGTGACGATCCGCCAATAACCCATTTTCGTCAAACGGTCTGATTCACTCACGGCAGCCGTGCCTTCTTGCTAGCAGTCCCGAAACAAGACCTGTGACACCCATGCCTGGGGCGGCAGAGAGAAGCGGCGGAAAGTTAGTCCCAATCGGCGGGCGTGGCAAGAGCAATTTCGATGGGCGCAACGAGGAATTGGGGAAGCGGTCGTGGTTCTGGCCGAATTACTCGTAACCCGAAGCGTAAGCGAGGAGCACAACAGGATGGCCGCCGGGTGCCGAAAGCCAGAGTTGCCACGTCAACGTCACCTCTCCCGCTTGCGGGAGAGGTCGCGGTCTCAGCCGCGGGAGAGGGCACGACATGAACGAGGAGGCGATTTCCCTGGCAATTCCTCCAAAACTCGGCAACCCACTCCCCTCTCCCGATCCTTAGAGCCAGCCTCTCCCCACGGGAGAGGTGAACCCGGAAACAGAACCGAAGCGGAAACACGAGACATTTTCTCCAGTCCCAGGCTGCCGGCGTTATGCAACGGTTTGCTCCAAGGCTGTCTGTTCCAAGCCATCCAGCGAAGGCGTTTTCGCGTAGCCGAGCGACCGAATGACTTCGAGGATTTCGCTGCAGGTGGGGAACATCCGGCCGCTGGACCGCTTGTACGAGTCCATCGCCCGCATGAATTCGATTTCTTCGCCGCTGTAATCCCGTTCGCAGGTGGTGGGGTCGATTTGGCGCCGTCGGTGCGAGTTGCGCCGTTCACCCGTCCGCCGCTCCTCCGCGACCGATACGTCCGTCTTCCGGCGATCACTGCCCGCTTGACGCCGTCCAGCCATCGTACGACGTTCCATTTGAACTTCCGCGTTGCCAGCAAGATTCTCAACGTTCACAGGATGATCCTCCGAGGCTTTGGCGATACCGCCAACAAGTTTGAAAGGGGTTGATAAGATGCGGCGACAAGTACGGCTAAAGTAAGTTAGCACGTAAATATGCGCAGTCCAGGAAGACCGCGAAGAATGGCGGATATTTTCGCAACGTTCCGATTATTCGGGCGGGGATGTGTAAGGCGACTGCCAGGAGATCGACGGCGACGATCACGCGGGCGTCCTCAGTGACCCAATCATCATCCCAGACGCAATGGCCGCCTCGCGTGCCTCCATTATCCTGGACAGGCCAACCATCCCGCTGGACGCTAACAGCCACCAGGGCAACAGCAACCACGACAAAGCCGCGGACGCCGCCACCGACCCCGCGCCGAATGGTACGAGGTTAAGCGTGTTCGCGGGTTTGCCGCCGTTGTAACCCGAAGCGTAAGCGAGGAATGAGGCTGGAAAACGAATCGTCCTCGCTTACGCTTCGGGTTACGGTAGGCGGCTTTGCCGCTTAACCTCGCACCATTCGACCCCGCGCCGGTGGAGCGACGACTGAAAGGCTAG
>CAZXYZ010000182.1:0-17019 GCA_964645045.1 uncultured Pirellulaceae bacterium
CAGCTTGCGGGAGATCATGGCATCGCAAGCTGGAAGCTTACGCCACTTGTTTCTCCAACGGTGCTCAGCGTGTCTTGTTCGGCGGGCATGACCCGCGTGGCACGCTGAAGCGAGGACTCCAACAAGGCAATCCTACTCGATCACTTTCGCGATCTGTTCCGGTGCGGTGATGCCCGGGGGCAGTTCCAGGATGCGGATGTTGCGGAAATGGATTTCCGAGCCTTCGGATTCCAGGCAGAGGTAGCCTTTACGCACCGATGAATCGCGGATGGAATTCACAAATTTTCCGTTGATCGCCAGTTTCACCGTACCGTCGACGCACACGATGTCATAGACGTTCCATTCGCCCTTGCCCTTGCAACGCAGTTCCCGCGACATGCTGCGGCTGCCACGGGGATTGTCCGGAGTGGCGGTCAAGCCGTTGGCTCCAAACAACTCGCCGGAAATATAACCGATGTGCTGCGGTTCGCCGTCCTTGGTCCGGTGCAGGTTGATCCAATCGAGTTCCAGCATCTGCACTTCCATCCCTTTGGGCAAGCTCGTTCCCGGAGGCACACAGCCTTCGCTCCACACGAAGACCCCCGAGTTGCCGCCGGGCTGCATGTGACGCCACTCGATGTGCAACACGAAATTCTCGTATTGCTTTTCCGACCGCATCACGCCAATCGGTTGGCCGCTGCAAACCAGCAGGCCGTCCTTGACCGTCCAGGTATCCCGCGCCGTGTTGACGTCGACCCAGCCCGCCAGATCTTGGCCGTTGAACAATTCGACGAACTGCGGGACCGTGGCGGAAGCCGGGGCCGCCGCGGCCGGGTCAGCGGCCCTGGCCGCAGTTGTCGGCAAGAGGATCGGCCCGACGGCCAAAGACAGCACCAATGTACATGGCAATCGCAAGCAAACGCTTCTCATGGCTGACTCCCAATGCGAAAGATAGTTCCAACATTCTCCCCGTTGCGAAGAAACTCCAGGGCTGACCCTGTCGGTCGCCGTCGATACGCTCACCCAGCATCCACCTGTTTCAGAACCGGTTTGCCATCCTGCAGCGTCGCGGCGTAGACGCTGCCGATGGCCCGTGCCTGCAGGGTGACGGACCCCAAGTCCTGGATCTCCACCGTGGCCGGGCCTTCCACGCCATCCGCGGCCCAGGCGGTGATCAGCCACTTCGGCTCGTTGGGCAGCTTCCGGGCCAGCACCCGCCGGTTCGCCAGACCGGTCGGGAACTCATAGGCCGGTTGGTCCTTGACCTTGGCATGCGGATTCGGACCCGGCAGCAGGTCGCCCTGGCGCAGGAGTGCCTCGTGGTGCGAGAACAACGCATGGACGCGTCCGAGGATGACCATCTGCACCAGGTATTGCGGCGGCTTGTCCGGCGAGAAAGCCGCATCAAATCCGCCCTTGGGATACGAGAAATAGCCGGCGACGCCGCCGATCATCCCCTCGGTGTACAGGCACTTGAGGAAGCCCTCGTACAGGCGCAGGTCGCCGAATGCCTTGGCGTCGTTATCGATCGGCCCCGTCGCGTCCCAGACCGGCACGGTCGGGTCTTTGGCGTCCTGCTTATAGCCGGGGCAGACGTAATCATAGCTGTTCTTCATCCCGAACCGCAGCTCGTAGCCTTTGGCGCCAAGGGCCTGGCTGAGCATGTCGTCCTTGCCGATCCAGCCCGAGTTGAAGTCGTGATAGTAGTACTCGTTGGTGGCAATGTCCGCGCACACGCGCATGTCGGAATAGTCCCACGCCCAGTCGTCGAAAAAGGTCTCGACGGTGCCGTGCCGGTGCGTGTCTCCGCCGCAGGTGTAGAAAACATAGAGCAGGCGGTCGGGGGCCGCGGCGCGGATGGCATCCGCCACGGCCTTCTGCTCGCGGGCCTTCTGGCGGGAGATGTACCGGTACCAAGTCAGGTCACCCTTGGCCGCGATCACCCGAGGATCCTGCTCCCAGTACTTCCGTGCCCAGCCCAGGACGTTCAGCCCGTACTCGCCCCCGTTCTGGATGATGGCGATCGGACAGCGGGTGCGGAGCTTGGCCAGTCCTGCGGCGCTCAGTTGCCCCGCCTGTTTCAAGCAAACGTCCGGCATCTCCGGACTCAGGTTCTTCGGTTTGCCCTTGTCGGAAATGAAGTTGCCTTGCGCGTCGCGGAGATACGCTTCCGGCGGCATGTCTTTGGGGAATTGGCGGTCGACCAGGACGCCCAGCTTGTACTTCTGCGGGTTGCCGGCGACCAGCGCCAGGCACTGGCCGTTACGGCCGCTGGGATTCGCCAGCGCATCGTCAGCCACCTTCTCACTCACGTAGCCGGCGAACTCGACGGCATAGCCCCACCGGTCGGCCAACTCTTTGGCGACGTCGAAGGACATGGACCAACCCCAGCGGGTCAACGGCGGAAGCGTGGAACCAGGAGCGAAGTCAGGGGGCGTCTGGGCCTGGAGCCAATCGAGCGGCTTGACGGTGACGCCCTGAGCCGCCGCGGCCGGTTGCTCCGCAGCGAGTGCGCCGCCGGTCGAGGACTGGAACCAGGTGGCCAGCATCATCACCCACATGGCGAGAAACAACACAAGAGATCGCCCACAAACAGGTTTCATGAAGAATTCTCCTTGACCTGGTTTCAGCTTGGCTGCATCGCGCCGACCGATCGCGCGCTCGCCAAGTGGACCACGCCTTTCGATTCGAGCCGGATGAGGCCATTCTCCGAGAAAGTTTCCCAAAATGCAACACACCGCGTTTCTTTAGGCTGAAGCGAATGTCGGCGCAAAGTCGGGACATGTTCTCGTCGTCGGCCGATCAGGAGTCGGCGAACGGATCGTACACGGTTCCAAGAATTCGTGGCACTGACTCCAGCTCTCAACGACACGTTCATTGCCTTTCGACACCGAACCGCCATTTTTCCCTCCCCTCCCCGTTGACGCGAACGCATAAACGACTGTTTAATTGTTGGCATTGGCCGTGGTGCGCCGCATGCGGTGGAAACGGTTACGAATCCGATACGTCAGCAAGGCCCGTCCGAACTCGGTCTTGCCACCAGAGGCGAGTGTCATGATGCGTCACGCGATTGTCCTGTTTTTGTTGTCCATGACAATACTCGTCTGCCCCGCGTACGGCTTGGCGGCCGAGGACCATCCCCCGCCGGGACTCGGTGATCCGGGCAAACTGGTCTCGATCGCAATCCAGACCGGACGGACTCAGGAAGGGCTGTTCCCATTGTCGGGCCGGGATTCCAGCCAGCAGTTGGTTGTGACAGGCAGTTTTGACAGCGGCCAACAGCGCGATCTGACTCGCGAGGTGACGTACACCGTGGCTCCGGCGGGAATGGTGAGCGTGGATGCGGCCGGATACGTGGTTTCGCTGGCCGAGGGCGAAGCGACGATCCACGCGGCGGCGGCTCCGGGGATCGACGCGACGGTTCGCGTGCGCGTGACCAATATCGCGCAAGATCTGCCGATCAACTTTCCCAACCGAATCACGCCCCTGTTTACCAAGTACGGATGCAACGGCGGCGGCTGCCACGGGAAATCAGGCGGCCAGAACGGCTTTGCCCTGTCGCTGTTGGGGTTTGAACCGGCGGAAGATTACGAGTACCTGGTCAAGGAAGCTCGCGGACGACGGTTGTTTCCTTCGGCGCCGGAGCAGAGTTTGTTGCTGGTCAAGGCCACGGCCCAGGTGCCGCACGGCGGCGGTCAGCGTCTGACCGTGGACTCGCCGAGCTACCGGCTGCTGGTCCGGTGGATGCAACAGGGCGTGCCTTACGGCGTCCCCGACGCGCCCCAGGTGACGCATATCGAGGTGTTTCCCAAAGAACGGCTGATGCAGCGCGAGGGCTCGCAACAGTTGGTCGTCGTCGCGCATTACAGCGACGGCGCGGCGGAGGATGTCACGAGGACAACCACCTTCGATTCGAACGACAAGGAAATGGCGGAGGCCGGTGCGACGGGCCTGATCACGACCGCCAAGCTGACGGGCAGCGTTGCCGTGATGGCCCGTTATCAGGGCCAAGCCGCCGTGTTCCGGGCGACGATTCCGCTGGGCGTACCCGTAGACAATCTTCCGCCGGCCAGGAACTATATCGACGAACTGGTGTTTGCCAAACTCAAGGCGCTCGGCCTGCCGCCGTCGGAACGGAGCGACGATGCGACGTTCCTGCGGCGTGTCACGCTGGACTTGGCCGGTCGCTTGCCGACGCTGGAGGAATCCGCCCAATTCGCGGCGGACGCGTCTGCAGACAAGCGGGTTCGCCGGATCGATGCACTGCTGGCCAGCACCGATTATGCCGAGTACTTTGCGAACAAGTGGAACGCGATTCTGCGGAACAAACGCCGCAGCGAAGGCGATCGCCCGGCGACTTACGCGTTTTTCGATTGGCTGCGGACCAGCTTGCACGAGAACAAGCCTTACGACCAGATTGTGCGCGAGGTGCTTACGGCCGCCGGCGAACCGGGCAAGAACCCGCCGGTGGCCTGGTACCGCGAAGTCCGCGATTCGTCGGCGCAAGTCGAGGATACGGCGCAGCTGTTCCTGGGCCTGCGGATCCAATGCGCCCGCTGCCACCATCACCCGTTCGAAAAGTGGAGCCAGCAGGACTATTACGGCTTCCAGGCGTTCTTTGCCCAGGTAGGCCGCAAGAACGCGTCTGTACGCGGCCAGGAGCGGATCTTCCACCGCCGGGGCATCGCCCAGACGCAGAATCCCAAGACCGGACAGATGGTCAAGCCCACGGGACTGGGTGGCCCGCCGCTGGAGATCGGCCCGGATGCCGATCCGCGGCAGAAGCTGGCCGACTGGATGACCGACAAACAAAACCCGTTCTTTGCCGCAGCCCTGGTCAACCGCTACTGGAAACACTTCTTCGGCCGCGGCTTGGTCGATCCGGAAGACGATCTGCGGGTGACCAACCCGGCGTCGAATCCCGAGTTGCTGCAGACGCTGGCCCGCGACTTTGCGGATCACCAGTCCGACCTCAAGCACGTGGTGCGCACGATCTGCAACAGTCAGATCTACCAATTGAGCGCCGAGCCCAACCGCTGGAACACGGACGACAAACAGAATTTCTCGCGTTACTATCCCCAGCGGCTGGATGCCGAGGTCCTGCTGGACGCGATCAACCAGGTGACTGCGACGGCCAACAGCTTTAACGGTGTGGCTGGCGGCACGCGCGCGGTGGCCTTGCCGGACAGCGGCTTTGACTCCTATTTCCTGACAGTCTTCGGCCGCCCGGGATCCAGCAGCGCCTGCGAATGCGAGCGGTCCGGCGAAGCGAACCTGGCGCAGAGTCTGCACCTGCTGAATTCCAGCGAGATTCTAACGAAACTGTCGGCCGGCAACAGTCGCGTCGCCGTGCTGGCCGCCAATGCCAACCGGCCGCACCAGGAGAAGGTTCGCGAGTTGTACATGTTAGCCTTCAGCCGCGAGCCTCGCCCCGACGAACTGCGCATCGCCGTCAGCCATATCGAGAAGAGTCCGGATCCCAAGACGGCCTACGAGGACCTGGTTTGGGTCTTGCTGAATACCAAGGAATTTTTGTTTAGTCATTGATCGGCCCATGATGCCTCCGCTACGCACATCTTGCCGCGACGAACCACCCCGCTCAAGCTCCGCCCCGAAGGGGCCAAGACAAATACAAGGGCAACGCCCTGGGTGCCGAGGCAACGTAATCCCCGTAGCCCTGAAAGGGCAAAACAAGGACCAATCCGACGCTCGGTCATTGTTTTGTTGCGCCCTTTCAGGCAACGCTGTGAAGCATTTTCTGACCGCAAATTGGGCGGAACGGAGTAGCCGCGTTCGCCAGAACGCGGGCCCAGTGTCCCAAAAGCCCCGCATTCTGGCGAATGCGGCTACGAAAAATGCTTCACAGCGTTGCCCTTCAGGGCGATGGTCCCTGTTATTCGCCCTGTTCGCGCTGGCTTTGCTGTCTGGCACGCTGAGAGCACAGGTTCCCGTCACCCAGCTGACCTCGATCTTTCCGCCCGGCGGCAAGGTGGGAACGACCATCGAGGTGACAACGTCCGGGGCGGACCAGGATGAAGCAACACAACTGCTGTTCTCGCATCCCGGCATTACCGGCAAACCCAAGACGGCGACTGACGGAGTCTCCAAGACGACCCAGACAGGCCCCAATGCGTTCGTGGTATCGATCGCCGGCGATGTGCCGGCCGGAGTCTACGAGGCTCGGCTGGTGGGGCGTTTTGGGGCGTCCAACCCCCGCGCGTTCGTGATCGGGCACGGGGACGAAATCACGGCGGCTGGAGGCAACAATTCGCTGTCGTCGCCAACGGAAATCGGGCCGGGGCTGACTGTCAACGGCCGCGCGGACGCCAATGCGATCGATTACTACAAGCTCATACTTGCGGCCGGGCAGCGTGTGCTGGCCGAGTGCGCGGCCGAACGGATCGACTCGCGGATGGACGCGACGCTCGTCGTGTTGGATGCCGCCGGACGCGAATTGGCGCGGAACCGCGATACGGACGGGCGCGACTCGTTGATCGATTTTACGGCCGCGTCCGAGGCCCAGTACATCGTCGCCGTCCACGACTTCCTGTATCGCGGCGGGCCGGATTATTTCTATCGGCTGACGGTCCACACGGAGCCTCGTGTGGATTTCGTCTTTCCGCCGTGCGGGCCGGCGGGCTCGAATCAGCCGTGTACGGTTTACGGCCGCAGCCTGCCCGGTGGCAAACCGGCCGCAGGCGTGTCTGTCGCGGGCACGCCGCTGGAGTCGATGACCGTCAGCATCCCGTTGCCCGCGGACGCGGCCAATCCGCCGAACCTCGGGTTTGCCAGCCTGGTGCCGTCCCAGTCCGCCCTGATCGACGCGGTGGATTACCGGCTGGAGAACTCCAATCCGGTTCGCATCGGCATCGCTCAATCCCCCGTGGTCGTCGAGCAAGAACCGGCGAACAACGATGCCGCGACAGCCCAAGTGGTGAGCGTGCCTTGCGAGTACGTCGGCCAGTTCTATCCGGCCGGCGATGTCGACTGGATCGAATTCGCTGCGACCAAAGGACAAGTTCTGGGGATCGATGTTCTGGCACATCGATTGGGATTGGACAGCGATCCGTGCCTGGTGCTGGTCAAGGTCCATCAAGCCGCCGATGGCAAGACCACGTTGCAGGAAATCGCCGCCGTCGACGACTTGCCCGAACGCCAATCGTTGATCGGCAGCGACTTCGACATCTCGACCGATGATCCCGCGTACCGTTTCGTCGTTCCCGAAGACGCCAAGTACCGCTTGATGGTACGGGACCAGTTCGGCGACGCGCGGCACGACGCCCGTTTCGTCTACCGCTTGCGGGTCGCGCCGGAGCAGCCCGATTTCCGGTTGGCGGCAGTTCCCCAGCCTCCGCGCGTCGGCCAGAATGCGAACCAGGTGCCGCTCGACGCGCTGGTCCTACGGCGGAGCGAAGCGTCGCTGGTCAGGGTCATCGCATCGCGGCGCGACGGTTTCCGCGGCGAGATCGACATTGCGGCTGAGGGACTGCCCACGGGGGTGACGTGCTCCGGCGCCGTCATCGGCGGCGACGTGAGCACGGCGTGGCTCGTGCTCTCGGCGGCGGACGACGCGCCGGCGGCGGCCGCGGCGATTCGCATCGTCGGCCGGGCAAATTTGTCAGGGCAGACGGTCTCGGTCATGGCACGACCAGGATCGCTCATCTGGGGCACGGCGGATCGGCAGCAGGCCGCGCCGGTCTTCCGCGCCACGCGCGATCTGGTGCTGTCCATGATGGACCAGGAGACCGCTCCCGCCACGATTCAGGTCGGCGACGGGAACTTGGTCGAAGCCTCGCGCGGCGGTTCGCTGGAGCTGCTCATCCACGTGACTCGCCGCGGCGGTTTTGATGGCGAATTGAAGCTGGTCGCCGAAGGCGTGCCCAACGAGATCAAGCCTGCCGACGTCACCCTGGGTGGCGGCGTCCAAGACGGCAAACTGGTCCTCGCCCTGACCAATCCAAACGCCAAGCCGGGGACATATACGTTTTACCTCAAAGGCGAAGCGAAACTGAAATTGCCTCGCAATCCGAATGACGACAAGGGTAAGCAGCCCCGGGATGTGACTTGGCCGATCGTCTCGACACCGATCAAACTCCGCCTGCTTGCCAACCCGTGAGGCCGACGTTGGAGTTCACGCTTCAGCGTGTCTTGTCGGGGGCAATTGGCCTCGGACGACAGCCTCAAGGCGGAACTCCAACGAGGCGTCAGACAGCCTGAAGGCTGGACTCCAACAAACCCGGATCCACAGCCTGAAGGCTGGACTCCAACAGGACACCCCAAATCGAAGGCTTTTCGATGAATACCCGCCATCGCTTTGTTCGTTGCATCTTCCTGCCGCTGGTCCTCGCCTGCGGATTCCTGTCGCGAACCGTGCCGGCCACTGCCGCCGCGATTGAGATCGCCGCCGTCCAGCACGCGGGGGACGTCGACTTTGAGAAAGAGATCCTGCCCATCCTACGGCAGAATTGCCTGGCGTGTCACAGCAGCACCAAAGCCGAGTCCGACCTGAATCTGGAGACGCCCCGCACAATGCTCAAGGGCGGCGGGGCGGGGCCCGCCGTGGTTGTCGGCAAGGGGGCCGAGAGCTTGCTGCTGCAGGTGGCTTCGCATCAGGAAGAGCCCGCGATGCCGCCGGAAGGCAACACGGCGGGCGCCAAGAATCTGACGCCCGAACAACTGGGCCTGATCAAGTTGTGGATCGATCAAGGCGCCAAAGGCGGAGTCTCGGCGGGGGCCGGGGTCGTCTGGCAGCCGTTGCCAGCCGGCGTCAATCCTATCTACGCCGCGGCGATTACGCCGGACGGCCAGCACGCGGCCGCCTCGCGGGCGAATCAAATCTTCGTCTATCACGTGCCCAGCAAGCGGCTGTTGGGACGGCTAACCGACCCCAAGCTGCAGGAAAGCGGTCTGTACAAGAGCCCGGGCGTGGCGGATCTGGACTTGATCCAGTCCTTGGCCTTCAGCCCGGATGGACAACTGCTGGCTTCCGGCGGCTTTCGCACGGCCAAGCTGTGGCGTCGCGGGCGCAACGTGCGGAAAGCCGAGTGGCCGGGCCTCGACAGCCCCGGCACGGCGACGGCGGTCAGCCACGACGGCCGCTGGACCGCCATCGGCCAGGAGAACGGCAAGATCCGCCTGTTCGACACGGCGACTGGTGCTGTATCCCGGACACTCGAAGGGCATACGGCAGCTGTTCGCGGGGTGGCGTTCAGTGCCGATGGAACTCAGCTGATTTCCGGTTCGCAGGATAAATCGCTGCGCGTGTGGAATTTGGCCGACGGCCAACCGCTCACGTCGATCGAAACGCCTGCCCCGATCCGCGGCATGGTCCTGATCGGCGACGGAAAGCAAGCCGCCACCGCCAGCGAAGATGGCATCTTGCGCATCTGGGATTTGGCCGACGGCGGAAAACTGGCAAAAGAGATGAAGGGCCACGCTGGCCCGATTAAGGCGCTGGCCGCCAATCCGGCCGTGCCGAGCCAATTGGTGTCGGGCGGCCAGGACGGTTCGGTCCGACTGTGGGACGCCGCCGCAAGCAAGACGATTCGCCAGCTGAACCACGGCGGCCCCGTGACGTCGGTGGCGGTGCGGGCCGACGGCCAACGGCTCGCATCAGCAGGTTCCAACAACACAGCGAAACTCTGGAACGTCAGCAACGGCCAACCAATCGCGGAATTCCAAGGCGACTTCCAAGCCCGACTCGCGGCGGATGAAGCCGGGCGTGCGGTGGCCCTGGCGAAACGCATGCTCGAACTCAGCAAGAAAGACCTTGAGGAGGCCAACAAGCGCAAGCAGTCCGAGGAAGATGGTGGCGAAAGGGCTGCGGAGGAACTGTCGAAAGCCGAAACGGACTTGAAGACGAAAACCGAGGCCGCCCTGAAGCCGCTGGCCGACAAAGAAGCAGCCGACAGACGCTTGCAAGAGGCCCAGGCCGCCCAAGCGAAAGCCGAGGAGGCCCAGAAGGTCGCCGACGTCGTGCTGGCCAGTGCGGCGGATGATGCGGCCAAGACGGCGGCTCAGGCAGCCAAGAAGGACGCCGACCAGCGGCTGAATCAGGCGCAGGCCGACGTCAAGAAGATCCAGAGTGAGGCGAATCAACTGGCCGGTCCCGCTCAAAAAGCCCTGGACGAGCGCACCGCGGCCGAGCGGGCGGTGGATGCCGCGCGGCGCAGCGTGGAACGTGCCCAGCAGCTGACCCAAGAGGCGGCCGCCGCGATCCCGCCGGTCGAAGCGACGATCCGAGCGGGCGACGAGCGGGTGAAGCAGGCGGAAACTTGCTTGGACGCCGCCCGCAAGACTGCGACCGACAGCCAGCAACCGCTGGCGGCCGTCGCATTTTCCCCAGACAGCGCGACGCTGGCCGCGGCCGGAGCCGCGGGCAGTATTTACATGTTCGACAGCGAGTCCGGCGCAGCCCGCGAGACGATTTCCGGTCAAAGTGCCGCCGTCGGTGCCTTGGCGTTTGACACCGCCGGCGACGTGATCGCTGCGTATGCCAACAACTCGATCATCGTCTGGGACGCAAATCCGGCGTGGCAACTGGAACGCGCCATCGGCAGTGTAGATTCGGCGGACGCCTTGGCCGACCGTGTGACCGCGTTGGCCTTCAGCCTCGACGGCCGGCTGCTGGCGACGGGCAGCGGCGATCCGTCGCGAAGCGGCCAGCTGAAGATCTGGAACGTCGCCAACGGAACGCTGCAGAAGGAAATCGCCGAGCCGCACAGCGACATGATTCTGGCCTTGGAGTTCTCGCGGGACGGCAAGCTGTTGGCCAGCAGTGCCGCGGACCGTTTCATCAAAACGTGGGACGTTAAGACTGGCAAATTCGTGCGGGCCTTCGAAGGCCACACGCATCACGTCTTGGGCGTCAGCTGGAGCGCCGACGGCCGCACGCTGGCCAGCAGCGGAGCCGACAAAGTCGTCAAGGTCTGGGACACGCGCACGGGCGACCAGAAACGGACCATTGCCGGCTTTGCCAAAGAAGTCACGGCGATCCGTTTCCTGGCCGACAGCGTACACGTGGCCGCCTCGTGCGGCGACAAAAACGTCCACGTCCGCAACGCGGACAACGGCAGCAGCGTCCACACTTTGAGCGGTTCGACCGACTTCGTGTATTGTGTCGCGGCCTCGGCCGACGGCAAAACCATCATCGCCGGCGGCCAAGACAGTATTCTGCGAATCTGGAACGAGGCCGGCCAGGCGGTAGCAACCTTCGAAGCCCCGCCGCCCGATCAGACGGCATCCAAATAAGACCGTTCGAAAAATGCGTGAGCGGAACGGCTCTAACCCAATGCCGCTTACTTTGTAGCGGCACGGCGCGAGCCGTCCGGTATTACAGTCGTAAAACCGGGCGGCTTGCGCCGCTCCGCTAACAAGAACGCCCCCAATGGTCCCAAAGTAAGCGGCATTGGGCGCTAGCCGCCGGGTCTTGATCGATTGGATTGACGGTTAATCCACGCCTTCCAGCCCGTGCTGGAACCGCTCGATGGTTTCCAGCGGGTTGAGGTTGAAAATCGCCCGGCCCTCGGTCGTCCACTGGCGGCCGTCGAACTGGAATACGGCGGTGGCGTCGCGGAGGTTGTCCACGTTGGGGTTGTCCTCCATGCCGCCGCCGTCGATCGCCCGAAAACGGATGGCCACACTGACGAACGCCCGCAGTTGACCCGTCTTGGGGTCGGTGGCAAAGGCGGCTTCGTCCTCAAAGTGGCAATCGTCCCACTCCAGGCCGCGCGGCTTGCCGAGTTGCGCGGCACAATTCAGGAATTGCAGTTCCAAGACCTCGCGCCGCCGCCGGAACAGTTGGCGGGCTTGCTCCAGCTGATAACGGGTCTGCCCGCGGCGCAACCGCAGGGTCAGCAGCACGCCAATCGACACAGCGACCATCAGCAGACTGCCCAGCGTCCATCCGAGTGCGGTCATTGGCTTGTCTTTGACTCCTGGAAAGGAAGGGTTTCGCCCGCGTTCTCGGCAGCGGGCCGCAGGCGGCCATGCACGTACACATCGTCGCCTTGCCGCTCGACGATCGGCGCCGGCACTTGCCAGGCCAAGGACATCTGCTCGACGCCCCATCCGCCCACCGGATTCGGTGCGTCCCGTCCGCCGGCCAGCTGGGGGGCGATGAACACGTGGACTTCGTCGATTTCACCGGCATCCAGCAGACTGCCCAGCAATTGGCCGCCGCCTTCGACCAGGATATTTGTCATGCGGCGCCGGCCGAACTCGTCCAGCAGATTCCGCAGACGCGCGTTGGCATCGTCGGCCGTGCCCGTCCAAACCTCACAACCGGCGTCCTGCAATCGCCGGCACGCCGCAGCGCCGGCCTGCGGTCCGGTGGCGACCAGGACCGGCGTCTCGCGGGCGGTGCGCACCAGCTGGCTGTCCAGGGCGAGGCGTGCCTGGCTGTCCAGGACGATTCGCGTCGCCATGCGCGGACCGGGAGGCCGAGCGGTCAGCAGCGGATCGTCCAGCTCGGCGGTCCGTCGGCCGACCAGGATCGCGTCGACTCGGCCGCGCAGCTGATGGACGCACATGCGCGAGGCGGGACTGGAAATCCAGCGGCTGTGACCGGTCCGCGTGGCGATCTTGCCGTCCAACGTCATGGCCCATTTCGCCAACAGCCACGGCCGCCCGGTGCGGACCAGTTTCAAGTAGGGGGCGTTCAATTCCAACGCCTCTTGTTCGAGCAGGCCCACGTCCACGGGAATCCCGGCTTGACGCAACTGCGCCAGGCCGTGTCCGGCCACTTGAGGAAATGGATCCTGGTGAGCGACGACCACGCGGCCCACGGCGGCGCGGATCAGGGCGTCCGTACAGGGCGGCGTCTTGCCGTGATGGCAACAGGGTTCCAGCGTGACGTACAGCGTCGCGCCGGCAGCCGCGGCGCCGGCGGCGCGAAGGGCTTCGATTTCGGCGTGCGGACCGCCGAACCGCGTGTGCCAGCCCTCGCCAACCAGCTGGTCGCCCTGCGCGATCACACAGCCCACCAACGGATTGGGCTCGACGGCTCCCCGTCCGCATGCGGCCAGTTCCAAGGCGCGGGCCATCCAGCGGCGATCTCGTTCGGCGGTGGCTATCGCGGCGGTGGACATGGCTTCAATCCATGCCGGGAACCCAGATGCCGGGCTTCGTCTGACCGGCTGGCGGCGCCGCCGGTTGGTCCGGCGTCCAGAGCCCTGCGGCTGCGGAACCCGCGGCAGCCTGTTGGGCGGCGACGTCAGGCCGGGCCGCCATTCTGCCGTCCGGCGTAATTGCACCGATATTCCGGAGCCAAGCATAGATGGCTTGCGCCACGCCGGGCTCTTGGGCGTGCCGCGTCTGCAACTGCATCAAGACACGCCGGCATTCGTCGGCTTCGCCGCGGACCCGACGCAGTTCGAGCTCTTCAAGCAGCAGACGAGCCGGTGATTGCTTGGCCGCGACGACGGCTCGCTGCGCTTGCAGCAGCCAATCCAACGCTTCGTCGGGATTCTTGGAGAGCACAAACAGCGAATGGAATACCTCGGCCCGGGGAATGGCGGACTCCAGGCTGGGCCGGCGGAGCACCTCGCCGGCCAGTCGGCGGACGGCACGCGGCAAATGATACAGGACGGCGAGCACGTACGTGCCGGCCAACTGTTCGTCGTTCAGTTTTTCCGCCGGCACGAGATGCATCCGCGCCAACGACACACGGCGGGTCTTCAAGTCCTCTACATCGACGTCCCCGCGAAGCGGCAGCCCCAGTTTCGAGCGGAGTTCATTGAAGTCGAAATCGAACTTGCCCTGTTCGCCCGCCAACTCCAACTGCAGGATCGCCGCCAGCAGGCGGACGCGGTATTGCGGATCGCCAGCGACCTCGGTGGGACGTTTCCCATCCAATTCGCCCAACGGTGTGTCCGGCCAGACGTTCAAATTGATATCGCGCCGCTTCTGTTCGATCAGCGATTGACGCTGGTCCGCGGTGGTGTCGTTGGGCATCCGCCAGCGCCAAGTCAGCGCGGCCGTTGCGGCCGGCACTTCGCGGATCGTCTCCTCTTTCTGGATCTCGCCGCCGAATTCCGCCAGCAACTGACGGATGCGTTCTGTTTTCGCCTCCATGTCCGGGGTCTTGGTCGTCACGAATTCCAAGCGGGCCTGGCGGTCCGTCTCGCGTCCGAACAGGTACATCTCGCCCAGAATGCTGGGCACCTGATCGAACGTCAGGCCTTCGCTGTTGCGCGGCAGGGCGCGGTCCAACAGCCAGAAAGCCGCCTTGGGCGCCGGCGATTCCTCGTTGCCCATCGCCGACAGGTCGGCCGTAATGCGGTCCACGTGCCGCTCGGACAGCAACCGCTCCAGCACGCGTTCCGAGTCGAGGACGGTGAAGACCTGGGCAATTTCCGGGACGACCGGATGTTCTGTCGCCGACAGCAAATGGGCCAGCGCTTCGGCTTCGACCGCATCGTCCAGGTCCACGCCCTCGGACGCCGCATAGCGGTGCCACGCCTCGGCGGCCACGGAGTCCTTCGCCAGATTACTGGCGAGGATCGCCACGTTTCTCCAAATCGTCGGTTCGTTGGGCAACTCTTCCGCCAGGGCCTGAAAACGTTTCAACGCCTCGGACCAAGCGCAGCGCTGCGTGAACCGCAGGGCCACCTCGAACGCGTCTTTCCAAACAGCATCCGGCGGCGGCAGGGCCAAATCCCAGTCCTGTTTGAGGAGGACGGGCACGCCCGCGGAGCCGTCTACTTGCATCATCAACTCGCGCGGCCCACGGTCCTCTTCGGGCGCCAATTCCAGCATGCGGAGCAAATGCGCCCGGGCGGCGGGAATATCGCCCGTGTGGATCAGCAGCTGCGCGACGGCCCCGAGCGCCTCGTAGACGACTTCGTGCATCTCCAGCGATTCGTCGGCCAGCGCCCGCTGCAGCCGTTCCAGCGCCAGGTCGCGTTCCTGTTGGGCGGCGGCGGCAATGGCCGCCAGCGAACACGCCACGGGGTTATCCGGATGGGCCTGCAGAAACTCGTCCGCCGTCTTGACGAGCCCTTCCTGGTCGCCCATCTGCAGTTGCGTCACGCCCTTTAACGTCAACAAGCAGGCCCGGCTGCCTTTCAGTTCCAGTTGCCGGTTCAACAGGCTCAACGCCCCTGCCCGTTGTCCGCCCTGGAGGGCATCGACGATCTTGTTCAAGTCCCCCAACAGGTCCTTTGCGCAAGCACAAAACTTGATTTTCCTAGGCATTCCGCCCAGGCAGGATTGGTAGACATCCAAAGCCATGACTCGGTCTCGCTTTCCGCTTAGGGTCCGGATTCAGGGGACAGCCGCGGGGCGGACGCAAGCCATGCGTCCGCAGCCGGCAGCCCTGCCAAGTCC
The DNA here is from genome assembly GCA_964645045.1 of uncultured Pirellulaceae bacterium. Classification (GTDB taxonomy): domain Bacteria; phylum Planctomycetota; class Planctomycetia; order Pirellulales; family Pirellulaceae; genus Anammoximicrobium. The sequence goes on from CAZXYZ010000182.1 coordinate 15,307, forward strand.
GGCAGTTTAGCAGATCCCAGCCGCCGTGGCGAGCGGGTGGGGCCACTCGGCGAATAGCGTGCTACCGCGGAAGCGGCCGCGGCGGTGCGGCCGTGACGGGCTCGCCGGATGGCGGTGCGATCCGCTGGGCGTTACCCGGCTCCGCCAGGCTGGCTTGAGCCTGGCGGCGCAGCGTCTGGAGCACCCATCCCGTTAACTCTGCCTGCCCGGCCGGGGCACCGGGGCCCCCTGCCGTGGCGGCGTTGCGGGGCCCGGCCGAATCCAGCGCCAGCCAGCATTTCCCCGCCAGGGCCAGCGCGGTCGGATAGACGACCGCCTCGACCAGGATGATGTTTTCCTGGGTTGTCGAAGCCGCCGCACGACGCGGCCGAAACAGCGCCCCTACCCCGGGAATATCCTCCAGCAGCGGAATCCCCTTGCCCTGCTCCTCCAAGTCCAGGGCCACACGAAACCGGCTGATCTCCTGCAACTCCAGGCTCGGAATCTGCACGTCCGCTTCGATCATGTGCCTCTGCACGCCGCCCGCGATTGGCGACTTGCCGTCGGTTTCACGCTGCGGAGTGTGCGTGTAGATCAGGTGAAACGCCACGCTAAAGCCATCCGGTTGGATGACGGGGGTGAGCGCGACTTCGTCTCCGACGGTGACGGTAATACGTTCCGAGGGACCGACGAGTTCGCCCAGGTGCTGTCCGGGAACGGGTACCAAACCGGCCTGGGCCAACCACAGGGAACTGCCCGGTGCTACCGAATTGCTCGCGGCCTCCAGACTCGCAGCCTGGGCCAGCGATTGGGCTTCCCGGCTCAGGCCGTAGGCCACCTGCAGCCCCTCCTGCAGCAGCACGGGATGGACGGGGCGATCCAGGACGGCCGTTTGGCCCGGGCTGACGCGAGCGGGCATGCGGTCATTGGCCCGGATGGTGGTGGTCTGGATCTGGCCCATCCGCACCTTCCAAGCACTGGAATGGCGGCGCAGGTCTTCCAGTGCAGGCTTGTAGAACTGCCGCCGAAGGTCGTCCTCGAACGCCGTGGTCAGGCGTTTCAACTGGCCATCCAACGCGGCGACTTCGGAGCGTGCGATCTCGTGGAGGTCCAGGACGCGAGCGGCCTGCTCCTCGATCACATGATCGGCGAGAGTCCCGAACGAGGCGGCATCCAACAGGTCGCCCGACTCCGTTGGAAGACGTGCGAACAGGGGACGGTTGGACGAAGCCAACGCCAGCACCAGGCGGTCGCTCCGCATCGCGGCTACGGCCGCCTCAACTTGGCGAAGCTCCATGAGTACTCGTTGAAAGCGCGCTGTGGCGATCTGCAGCGCGTTGGCGGAGTTTGGTTGATCGCCGTACGAGTCGAGGTAGGACAGTGTTTGTGTGAAACTCAGATCGGGCGGACTCGCGTCAGGCTGGCTGTTTGCGTCCGGCCCGCCACGCGGTCCCGTCAGCCGCGTCAGCAAAGCGGGGACCTCCGTGTGCGGTCGCCGCGCCAGGGCGATCGTTTGCCGGTACTGCTCGTGGAGCCTCGGCAATTCGGCCGCCACGAGACGCTGGAACTCCGTCAGGATCTCGCGTCGCGCTTCCGGGGTGGTCACGCCCGCAATGTACAGGGTCGTGACGATATCCCGGGAATCGAGCAGGGGTAGCGTCAGCGTGGCATGAGCGCCGTTGAGCACGCGAAAATTCCGGACGCAAGGCCCGTAGAAGAAGGCTTCCTCAAAGT
>CAZXYZ010000183.1:0-16568 GCA_964645045.1 uncultured Pirellulaceae bacterium
GAACGTGGTAAACCAATCCACCATCGGCTGCTCGTTTCGGTCTTCCCATGCCCAACGGCTAGCCGAACCAGCCCTTTCGGTCAAGAAACGGTTCCTGACACCTCGGCCAGGCTGTTGGCATAGACCGCGTCGGCGTTCACGAGGCCCTGGACGTGGCTCACCCCAGCCGCCCCGGCGCCGCCGGTGAAGCCGCTTTCGGCGCTGTTGACGGCCGACGTGTAGGCCGAGCCGGCGGCGTTCAAGCCCGTGGCCAAGACGTCCTCGGCCGTGCCCAGATCGTCGGCCCGCGTCGTTTGCCCGCCGGCGATGGCGGCCACATAGGCTTCTTGGGCGAGGCGGATTTCCGTCTCCCTGGCTTGGTGCGCCATGCTGGTCAGGTAGCCGAGGTACTGCCCGTCAGCGGGACCAACCCCGGGCTGTTGGAGCACATCCTGCGCGGCGCTGACAGCGTCGGTCCACTGGACGTAAGCGTCGGCATAGCGTTGCTGCAGATCCGCCCCAGCCCAGGCCCGCTGGGTCGTGTACGCCGCCTCGGCGGCGGCTTGTGAGCGGGCCCGCGCCGCGTCCGCCTTTTGGGCCGCCACCTGCCGCGCGATCACCGCCCCATCGAAGCCGACCCACCACTGCCGGCCGACGTCGCTCATGCTGACATTATACGTGCGATCGGCCCCGGAGGCGGAGGAAGTGAAAGCCACGTCGGCCAGACCGTCCGCGGCGGTGGCGGCGGCATAGGCCGGCGTCAGCAGGGTCTGGTAGTCGTTGCGCGCGGCGCGAACGGCACCGGCCAGGCTCATGTCGTGAACGGCCGTGCCGGAGCGGTAGGTCAGGAGCAGTTCCTGGATCGGGCTGGGGGCCGGTAGGGCCAACACCTCGTTCAACGCCACGCTCATTTGGCCGGCGTGCCGGCCGAACATGGCGACTTCGTACTCGCCCCGGTCGTCGGCCGTTTGCTCGCGGTGGCCGGAATCCGCCGCATCGGTTGCCGCGTGGTAATCGGCACCCGCCTGGGTGTCGGCAACCGCGCAAACCTGGTCGGCGTCGGCGTAGTCGTCGACGCGGTCTTTGGGCGCAAAGGTCAGGGCTCTCTTTTGGGCTTCTTCAAACGGAGTCAATCGCGCGACTCCGCGATCGAGCACATGAAAAACTTCGCTGGCTGGGCAGACGCGTTTCGGTCGGGGCATGGGCCACAGGATACCGTCTCCGCAGCTTCGGGAAAAGAGTTCGGGCTCCTCGTTTCACAGGATATGATCTACGCCGTCCCGAAAAAAGACTCCCGCCCCCTTTTCGGGATTTTCGGGCTCTCAATTCATGCTCCTGACGGGACGGAGCGTTCAGGACACTTTTCTCGAAAAAAGTCCTGAACCCGTTTCCCGTCAAAACTAGCTGCCTCCCCGTTTCGACGTTCCCGTTTCGACGTTCGTTTTCGTAGTCGGCCACGCCGCCAAATTGGTTTTGCTTCCTGGCCACCCGCCCGGTCCTATGGAACCCAAAACTAGCTGCGTCCCAGTTTCGACGTTTTCCGGTCCGACGTTTGGACTAGCGCACCGCGGATAGAATTGCGCGCACCAAAACCGTCACGGCGACACCAAGCGTGACCTCCACGCCGATGACGAGCGTTGGCAACAACTCGTCAGCAGTAGTCGCTGGAATGAAGTAAAGACAGCCACCTGCGACGGCAAGCAAGCCAAAAAGGAGTGCCCCTTCCGTTATCTGTGGGAACAAGAAACACAATACCGCACTTATCACCAGTGGCGAGAAAAGAAGACTGCAACCCAGAGCTTCTTTCGGGCTCGTGACTACTCGATGCAACCAGCTATCGTTATCGCGTGGGCCCATGTTGATCACCGAAAATGAGATAGCGGTACGACCACAATATTCTCAGGCGGAACGCCCAGCGTCGACGAATACTGCCCCACTAGGGTCTTCCAGAACGTCAAAGGGTTGTAGCCGGAGGCGGAGCCGAAAGACGAGGAGTCGAGGATGATAACAACGACGCCCTGGGAGAAATTCTTTCGAAAGAAACGGAGGGACCGGTATCGGGCGAGGATGTCCGCGCCAAGAGATCCCCCCACACGCCACGCTGCGAACGCCTCGGGAGGCATACTGGTAGCCCACAATTTGGAGTTAAGACCTGGAATCAGTCCCTCACGAGCGATCGAACCGGGACCGACTTTCCGTTCAGCGCCCTCGATAATCCTGATCATTTCCGCAGGGGCATAGTGGTATAGAACACGAGTGCGTAACAGCTGCTCGTATGTTAGTTTGCCGTCGGGAATGAGGTTCATAGTTGACGGTCCACTGAGGGGACGAGAGAATCCTCGTGCACTGAGCCAAAGCCACGGATCGGTCGCGATCCGTACGAGGGGGCCTTGAATAATTCGGTTTGGGTCCTTAGCGGGATCGTAGATGTCCGCCGAGCCCGGCCCATTCATTAACTCATACGCGCTCCAGTAGCGGTTCGGGTCTCCGATCCGCTGCATTTCAAGAACCATTTGCAACAGATCCTCGTTCCCGCCGCCCAATGTCAGGCCCCAAGCCACCCACTCTTGCGGTTTCTCGAGGGCGTAGGTGAGCGTTTTCCATGGAGCGCCGGCAAGTGATGTGGCAAGGTTAGGATTCTCCATTTGTTCTTCCAACATCTTGTCACGCAGCTTGTTGATCTTGTCAAAGGGATCCAGCCCCTGCGCTAGATACAACGCCTCCTGATACATCTGGACCTCGCCCCACCGGTGCTCCGACTTCGCTCGCTCCAATTCACTCTTGAGCCACTGAATATGTTGGCTATCGCGTACATTTGGATTCGGCGGGAGAGTTGACCCGACAGAAACGCCTGTTCCCGCGTTCGAACCTGGAGACGTCTGCACGAGCACGATTACGATGACGTTTTGTTTGACAAACTCTGCCATCCGACGCGCGAACTCTTCTTCCTGTTCGGGCGTCAATGGCCCTTCGGCTCCGCCGAGGATCTCCCTCCATTCCTTATGTTCGGTCTCCCGGACTGCATCCCGAATGGCGTCGTCAGATTGCTGCGTCTGCGGGCGAACGAGAGGATGATTGGGCGGCAGGACGATGGTGGTAGGCGACGGGTTCAAGCCCCCGTCACTGAGGCCATCCGTGGTGCCCCCGCCATCGGCGCCGGGCGGCCCGGAGGGATCGGAAGATGTCCCATAGGGGTTAGCGTACGAGCCATCCGCGGTGCCCTCACCGGAGTAGCTCGCTCCGTGGTAGGCGTAGCCGCCACCGATCGCACGGCCGGTCTCCGGAGCAAGAGCGATCGACCAATGGTCAGCCATTGTATCTCCGGACTCGCCCGTTGCTCCGTATGTGCCGCCGGGGCTCTCGGTCCCGGAACTCTGGCCGCCGGTCCCGTCGCTGCCCCCAGCGCCGTCGAGCAAATGCTCCGTCGCCTCGCTGGCCGGCGAGCCGTACGCACTGAACACAGCGTCTACGCCCGTGCCCAGGGCGCGGAAGCCGCTCAGGCGGACGTTGCGGTCGAAATCCGATTTGCCGAAGATCTGGTCGATGACGTTGTTGTAGTAGTCGGGGAATTCGCTGGACGCAAGGGACGCGGAAAGGTCGATCGGCGACAGCGGTGATCCGGGGAAGAACCAAACGCCCGGAAGCGGCGGAGTGACGGGGTGGACTTGGTTGTCGGCCAACTGTACCGGCGGCGCCCAACTCAGCACCCCGGTCCCGCCAAGGCCGTCCCACGGCGGCGTGATTTGGTCGGGAACCGTGTAATCGCCGGCCGGCACGGCGTCCAGGTTCACGGGTGAGAGTCCGGGCAGGCATGCGGAGTCCTCGGTCGAGCCGGATGTGGTATCGCCGGTCGTGGCCGTGGAACAGCCGGGCAGTCGGGGTAGCAGCGGCTTGAGGGTGCCGGCCAGGGTGGCGAGCACGTCGTCGTACGCACTCGTCCGGGCCGTCTGCAGGCGGCCTTCGGCGGCGGTGATTTCGCGGTCGGCCCAGCCTGCGGCCAAGCGGTTGTTGCGGGTCTGCAACGCGTCGGCCAACTCGAACCGTTCCGTCTTCCGCGCATCGGCCACGGTGCCTTCCCACACGTTGCGGCCGGTCGAGGTGGTGGTGACCCAACCCGCTTCCGCCGTTTCTTGGACGGCGGCGTATCTTCCCCACGGCGGGCCGACGATGCCTCCGGACGGTGGCGGGTAGGCGAGGCTCAGGTCGGCGGCGAAGGTGCCGGCCTCTTGACGCCAGTAACTGTCGTCGGCCGCCGCTACGGCGCCGGTTCGTCCCCGGGCCGCGGTCGCTTCCCACTCGCTGAACAGCCGCCGGTACAACTCCACGTCGGCCGTCCAGTCGACGTACCCGGCGGCCACGTCTTCCACGTACTGCAAGTCGATCTCGGCCGAGCGGATTTGGCGATGGGCTTCCCCCGTGGCCCGCGGGATGCGGTACTCCCGCCGGGTCGCGTCGGTGGCCGCCTGGAAAGCATCCTGCGCCGCTTGGCTGTCGGACATATATCGCTCGTAATCGTACGACGCGCCCGCGTCGTCCTGGCCGATGCGGGACCAGCGGTCGGCAGCCGCCCAGGCCACGCGGGCCTCGTGCCGCGAGTTCGCGTACTGGTCGACGTACGTGTAGCTGCGGCCGGCCTGGTCCGTCAGATAGTCGTACTGCTCATCGGAGCGGTCTTCGATCGACTGCCGTGCCGCGGCGGCCACGTCGTGCGCGTAGTCCACGTCCGACGCCGCCCAACCGTTGGCGCGGACCAGGTAGGCGACGTTGACCTGCTGTTGGTACGCGGTGTCGGCGGCACTGGTCAGGTCGATCCAGTCCAGGTACGCCGGTTCGTTCGCGTTCCACCAGGTCTGCTTGGCCGAGGCCAAGTCGAGTTGGACGTCCGACCAGGGCGAGTTCAGCTGGTTGTCCAGTTCTGCCGCGGCCGCGGTCTGGCCGAGGTACTCGGCCCGCCACAGGTCGGCTTGGCCTTGCCCCGCCGCTGCGCTCCAGGCGTTCTCCGCGTCCTGCTCGGCGCTCCACAGCAGCGTTTCGGACTGGGCGTAGTCGCGTTCCAGTTGGGCATCCCAGACCGCGACGCCGTTCTGGTAGCTTTCGTCCGACGACGCGACGTCGTAGTCCAAGTCGTGCAGGGCGACGGCCAAGCCGCTGAGGTAGTCGCGGTTGGCCACCCCGTAGCCCTGCGTAAATGTTTGCTCGCGATCGGCCAGACGGCCGGCCCGGTCATGCTCCCCGTCGGCCAAGGCCGCCGTGCGGTCGCGCTCGGCTTGGGTTACGGCCGCCTGCTGGGCGGCCACCAGCGGCTGGATGGCCGCATTGCGCGTGTCGCCCGCGGCCTGCAAGGCGGCCTGGTACTGGGTCCAGGCGTTGGGGTCTTGGGCCGTGAGGGCTGCCTGATAGTTGTATTCGGCTTGGTAGACGGCGAAGGCGAACTGGTTTTCGATCGGGGCCGCGGCCTGTTGATAGGCCCGCCGGGCGGCGGCCACGGCGGTCTGATAGTCGCCTTCGGCATCCGCCAGGTCGACGGCGTAGTTGTGTCCATCGGCCGCCTCCGCGACGGCGGCCAAGGCGTACGGCGTAAACAGTTGGCTGCGCCGCGCGTTGACCAGCGTCGTCAGGTCGTCGAAGACGTCCTGGTGACTGGCGGCCACGCCGACCGTGTGGCCCACGTCGTTGATACCCAGTTGTGTCGTGTGCAGGATGTCGGCATCCGCCTGCCGGACCTGATGGTCGGACCGGGCTTGGGCCCAGGCCGTGTCCCGGTCGGCATCCGCTTGAGCCTGATCGAGCGCAAACGTGGTGTAAGCGGTTTGCGTTCCTTGCAGGAACACGCGTTCGGCCGACGCGCGGGCGTGCTCGAACAGCGCGTCCGGATGCGACCAGGAAGCCAGCACGACCTCCTGGCGTTGGGCGAGTCCCACCTGGTAGGCGGCCTCCCGCTGGGCAGTCGCATTGCGGTAACCAGCGTCGGCGCTGCCTAACGCGTGCGTCAAGAACACGTCGGCGTTGCCCAATTGGCCCGTGAGGTTGCGGGAACTGCCGGCCAGGCTGTTGGCATAGACCGCATCGGCGTTCACGAGGCCCTGGACGTGGCTCACCCCGGCCGCCCCGGCGCCGCCGGTGAAGCCGCTTTCGGCGCTGTTGACGGCCGACGTGTAGGCCGAGCCGGCGGCGTTCAAGCCCGTGGCCAAGACGTCCTCGGCCGTGCCCAGATCGTCGGCCCGCGTCGTTTGCCCGCCGGCGATGGCGGCCACATAGGCTTCTTGGGCGAGGCGGATTTCCGTCTCCCTGGCTTGGTGCGCCATGCTGGTCAGGTAGCCGAGGTACTGCCCGTCAGCGGGACCAACCCCGGGCTGTTGGAGCACATCCTGCGCGGCGCTGACAGCGTCGGTCCACTGGACGTAAGCGTCGGCATAGCGTTGCTGCAGATCCGCCCCAGCCCAGGCCCGCTGGGTCGTGTACGCCGCCTCGGCGGCGGCTTGTGAGCGGGCCCGCGCCGCGTCCGCCTTTTGGGCCGCCACCTGCCGCGCGATCACCGCCCCATCGAAGCCGACCCACCACTGCCGGCCGACGTCGCTCATGCTGACATTATACGTGCGATCGGCCCCGGAGGCGGAGGAAGTGAAAGCCACGTCGGCCAGACCGTCCGCGGCGGTGGCGGCGGCATAGGCCGGCGTCAGCAGGGTCTGGTAGTCGTTGCGCGCGGCGCGAACGGCACCGGCCAGGCTCATGTCGTGAACGGCCGTGCCGGAGCGGTAGGTCAGGAGCAGTTCCTGGATCGGGCTGGGGGCCGGTAGGGCCAACACCTCGTTCAACGCCACGCTCATTTGGCCGGCGTGCCGGCCGAACATGGCGACTTCGTACTCGCCCCGGTCGTCGGCCGTCTGCTCGCGGTGGTCGGAATCCGCCGCATCGGTTGCCGCGTAGTAAGCGGCACCCGCCTGGGTGTCGGCAACCGCGTAAACCTGGTCGGCGTCGGCGTAGCCGTCCACGCGGTCTTTGGCCGCCTCGGCCGAGGCGGTGCTGTACGCCACGGCCGCCGCCCCGCGGGCGTCGGCCAAGTCGTCCGACGCGGTGCGCATGTCCTCCGCCAGTTGCGAATCGTATTCGGCCAGTTTCTGCGTCAGGGTGGCATCTTGGCTGGTCCGAGCGTAGATCACGTCCCGGGCGGTGTCAGCTTTGCGATGTTCGAGCCAATCGCCAAGCGCATCGCGTTCCGCGATGTTCCATTCCCAGGCGGTACGGATTCGCTCTTGATATTGCTCGTCGGCCTGGTGCATGGATTCGTCGTATTGCGCCCGGGCGGCTTGTCCGGCGGCCTGATCACTGCAGGCGATCAGGGCCAGGGCCAGGGTGCGTAGGGCGGCCGCACCCGCCAGGTTCATTTCTTCCACGGCCTCGGATATTTCGCGGTCCCGCTCCGCGTCGGAGTAGTCTCGGCTGTGCGGCAGCCAGGCCGACTCAGATTGCACGTAGTCGTGAAAATCGCGGTTCGCCAGCGCGACGGCGCGATCGTGATCGGCCGTCGCGGTCGCCGCCTGGACATCCCGATCGGAAACCGCGTCGGCCAGCGTCTGGGCATGGCGAGTGAGCCCGTCCACCAGGTCCTGGACATAGGTTTCGTGGGCCCCGGCCACGTCGTTGGCGTAGCTCTCGACGGCGGTACTTGTGCTGTTCACGTAGCCGGCGGCGGCGTCGGCGAGGTCGCCAACCTCCCGGGCGGCCCCCGCCGTCCAGTCCGAGACGTAATCGAACCCCGCGACGGCCAAGTCGTACTGGTACTTGGACCAGGGCGCCGTCCCCGCCACCGTTGGCGGCGGCCCGCAGCTGATGAGCAAGGTCAGCGTCATTTCGGAGGCCCCCGAGGCGGGCGGCGGGGAACACGCGATCGAGCCAATTGCGGGGAAGGCGTCGGTGGCCCATTGGGAGACGGACAGCACGTAGTCCGCGGCGCGCTGCAGCTGGAACAGTCGCCACACTGCGGAGTCGGCGAGATCCGCAGTTCGGATGAGTCCGGCGCGCTGGCTGTCATAAGTTCGTTGCGCCCCGGCCACGGTTGACCACCAATCGGTCTCGGCGGCCGAGGCGGCGACGTCCAAGGCACCGGCGGCCGCAACGATGGCCAGCGAGGATGCGGCACGGGCGCCTGCGACCGCCCTGTCGAACGTAAGAAACAGCGTGGCCAACGTGTCACGATAAGTCAGTTCGTGGTCGAGCACGCCGCGTTGCACTACGATTCGGCTGGTGCTGCGAGCTTCCGAGGCTTGGAGGCGGGCCTCGATGCCGGCGTCCCGGAAGGTCCGCTGGACATGCGCCACGGACACGTTGTAGTCGTACTGAGCTTGGGCCAACGCGGCCGCGTAAACGGGATCCGGAACGGGACCGGCCGCAAGGATGCTGGCGGAGGCTGCGTTGGCCTGATCGATTTGATAGTCGCGCCGAGCCGCCGCCAGGCCGACCGTCTGCATTTCGTTGATGACCGCCAAATCCCAAACCAACTGGGCCTCGGCCTCCGCGAACTCGGCCCGATGAAGTTTGAGGCCGCCGGCGACAGAGATTGCTCGCGTACGGTCCGCATCGTTGGCTCCCAGGCGGAGGCCCCGCAGTACGCCGGCCCGGTCGACCGCCTCGCCGAAACGCGTCTGGCCTTGACTACTTTCCTTATCACGGATCGCGGCCGAGACGGCGATTGCTTTCGTCCGTGTGGCTGCGATGGCGTCCTGCCGGAACGTGAGGTATCGGGTGTTTAGGTCGCTGACGTAGTCGACCTGATGTTGCGTCAGGGCTTTTTGGTAGGCGGTCCAAGGCGTCTGTTCGTGGGCGTCCCAGCGGTCCAACGCTTGCATTGCGGCATCCGCTTTGGCTTGCCACAGGACGGTTTCGGCTTGTGCCAGAGCCCGGTCGCGATCGTGGGCAGCCTGGGCCACGGCATCGCGTTGGATCTGGGCGGCCGCGGCCAAATCCCCGGCCAGCGTCCGGTCCGCCAACGCCTCGTCGTTGGCGCGCGTCCAGTCCGCGTCGATGCGATAGGCGTTGATCCAATGATCGTGCTCGGCGATTTTGCGATCCCGCTCGGCGTACCACCACGCCAGGAAGTGATCTTCCCAGCTGAGGCCGGGGGTGACGGGATCGCCCGCCGTCCAGTAGAAGTCGCGGTCCAACGCCGCCTGGGCGAGGGCCTCATCCAGCAGCCGCTGCTGGTGGGCGCGTGCGACCTCGAAGGCGTAGGCCGCCTCCGCCTGGGCGATCAGCCACAGCCGCTCTGCGTCGGCAAGAATCGGCCGCCGTTCGGCTTCCGTCGCCGCGGCGGCCGCTTGTGCCAGGCGATCGGCATAGTCCTCGGAGGCGATTCGCAAGGTCTCGTCGCGCAACTCGATGGCCGCTTGCACGGCGTCAGTGAACCCCTGGTAAGCCACGCTGAGTGCTTCGTCGTAGGCCTGATTGGCCGCCGTGGCGTGTCCCGCCAGAATGTTGTGCTCCGCCGCGACGTTGATTGTCGGGTGCTCGACCCGCAACTCGGCTGCGTACTGGCTGCGGGCCGCGTTGATCGCCTGGGTATGGCGGGTTTGGGCCTCGCGTTCCGCGACCCCAAAGGCGTTCTTGGCCGCTTGCTCGGCGTCTCGGTAGGCTTGTTCAATCGCTTGCTTGGCGGCCTGTTGATGGTCGTCGGCCGTCTCGATCGCGGCTTGGTACACCTTGTCGGCGGTGAAGTTGTACTGGGGGCCGTCGTAGGTGGGAGCGCGCGGCGGCAGAGGCTGGTCCCGGTCGTCCGGGATGCGCAGGCCGTCGGTGGGCGGTGGCGCGGGCCAGACGGAATCCCGCCAGGGGTGGCTGGCGGCATCGCCGGCGAAGGCGGCCAGATCCGCTTCCAATTGCGAATTGGCGACAACGACGGCCGCGTGGTACGTTTCGTCGCCGCCTTTCACCGCCAGGTCATACAGCCGCGTCGCGTCGGCCGTGGCCGACTTTCTCGCCGCCGCCGCTTGCTCGACGCGCTGGTCGTATTCGTCCTGAGCGGCCTGTTGCTCCCGCTCGTAGACCCCGGCCGCGGTGAGTTCCGGAGTGTCTGTTTCCAATCTCCAGTGCCGCCAATTCGGATCCGCTGCGCCCAAGGCCGCCGCGAGCTGCCCCATTGCCGGATCGGCGGGGTCGGCGGCGCGCACGAAGCGGCTTGCGGCCCAGGGATCGGTGGTTAGGAAGTCCGGCAGCGGTTGCGAGGGATATTCCGGGAGGCCGGTCGGTGCCTGAACGCGAACGCGGACGGTGGCCAGCCCATCCGGGCCGCTCGGCAGGGCGTAGGCAAAATTGCCGGCCGCATCCACCGGGAGTTCGGCCTCGACCGAGCCGTCGCCGCCGACGTCGAGTTGCACGAAAATGTCGGCCGCATGGGCGGAGATCCACAGGCCGGCGTCAAACGGAACCGGGGGCGACGTGCCGGCCGAAACAGGCGGATCGGCGCCAATTCGTCCCTCCAGGGTGTCCGCGACCGCCACGGCTCCCGAGACATCCAGGCTGCCGAGAGGGGACACGTGCAGGTCGACAATCCGGACCGTCGGCAGCAAGGCGGGCGAGGCCGGCGGGGGGGACGTTTCCGCCGCAGGGGCCGGGAACTGAAAACTCAGCGTTTGCCACTCGCCAAACAGGAACGGTCCCGCGGCATGGTCGAGCTGCCGGGTCCGCGTCGAGATGATTCTTTCGCCGAATTCCAGTCCGGGCAAGCGGTACGAGAACTCGCCCAACTCATTCGTCGTGGTCTCAACGTCCGCGATCAAGTCGCCCGTATAATCCACCTCGATGACCGCATCCCACAACGGTCCGTCATCCACGATCCGGCCGACGAGATGTGGCGTTGTAACCCAAGGGGCGGATAGCACGCAGGCCGGCGCACCGCCGGCCGGCTCGATATCGCCCGTTCCGCTGCCGCCCTCCCCCATCTCGAACTCGACCACGTCCCAGGGCAGGCAGCCTCCGTCATTGACGGCCGTGGTCACAAGCTTCGGCGCGAGGTTCGGCTGAACCTGATACTCGAACGAGATCTCGGCCCACGCCCCATCCACGTAGTGTCCCTGATCGAAGTCCCATTGGCTGGCCCGCGCGCGGACCGTAACGTTGCCCAGCGGAAGCGCCGTGGGCTGGTACACAAACCGCCCGCGCGCGTCGGAAAAGGCCGCGCCATCGGGGACGTCGTCCCCGTCGTGATCGAAATAGACCGTGATTCCAGCCGCTGTCTGCGCGCCGTGGACCTGTCCGACCAACAGGCCGTTGGCGGTTTGCGCATCGTTGGTTGAGGGCCCCGAATCGCTCCGCAACTCCAGCGCGACCACCGTCGGCGCGTCAAGGTGCGGGCTCTCCAATTCGAACGTAAACGGAGCCCAAGGCGCACGGACGCCAGCCTGTTCATCGTAGTCCCAACCGCGTGCGCGAGCGAAAACCGTGACCGGGCCTTCGGACAGCCCGCTCGGCACGTAGACGTATCTCCCTTGACTGTCCGCCAGCGATTCCGCATCGCGCACGCCGTCTCCGTCCAGGTCGAACTCCATGGCATAGAAGGCCACGGGCGCCGCCGCCGACAGCGTCCCCGTCAGGGCCGGATCGCTCGTCACGCGGTCCGACGAGGAAGGGCCGGTATCCCGCACCAAGCGCAGATCGCCCACATTGGGTGCCAGGGCCGCGCCATGCACCGTCGTAAATGTGAAGGCGAACGACGTCCAGGGACCCACCTGGGCCGGCTCGGACGGCGCCCCACTGTCCAAGACGGCCTTCACTCGCGAGGAAATCGTGAGCTCGCCGTAGGGGAGGCCGGGGCCCGTGTAGGCAAACCATGCTTCCGACGGGTTGGAGATCGGCAGTGCTCCGTCCGGCAAGCCATCCTCGTTCGTATCGAATTCGACTTGGACATCGCGCCACGGCCCGCCGGACATGCGGACCACGCCCATGAGGCAAGGATCCGCCGTGATTCGATCGGTCGCGGAGGGACCGGTATCGTGCAGCAAACTGAGTTCGCCGGGTGCATCCTGTAACGTGGCCGAGGCTGGCTCGCCGCTGAGGGACCCGCCCTCTGTGACGGTGGCGACCACGGCCGGACCGCCCGTCAGGCCGCCGGAATCGACGGACAGCAATTCCACGTTGCGCCCGGCTAACTGCCCGCCGAACGTAATCGTGAATGGTGACGCGACCCGGCCGGCGCCGCTGACAGTCACATTGCCCGCACCTACCGCGGCCAACGCTTCCAGAGCCGCTTGGACCGTCAGTGCCGAGCCGTCGTGGCTGAGGGATTCGGTGACTTCACTGCCCAGCGCAATCGTCCAGGCTCCGCCGGCTGCATCCGGCAAGACGATGCTTTGGACCTCGTCCGCCAGTGGGCCGATCGGAATGACTTGCGCGTCCGCCAGCGCGATCGTGACGCCGGAAGGCAAGCCCAGTCCATACCCGGTGGCGCTTGTCAGTACAATGCGCAGGCTTTCGTCGCCTTCGGCCATACCGTCGCTCGAGGCAACGACCGAGATGTCCGCATACGAGGCGCCGAGGCCAAATGTGATCGAGCCGCTGAGGGGATTGGTTGCCGACGTGCCGCTGAGATACAAGAAATCCGTTCCCGGTGTGGCTTGAGAACCCATGGTGTCGACTGTGAAGACGACGGTCAATTCCTGCGACGTGTCTCCGGTGCGCACCAGCCGGACGAAACCGGCCTGGCCCCCTTCGGCCGCATCCCGCGTGCTGTCGACGGACACGATGGGGGTCGCCGCGACGACGGTGCCGCTGATCGTCCAATTAAAAGGACTCTCATCGGCGTCGTTGCTGCCGAAGGAAAGCGTTCCCTGATATGGGCCGCCTGTACCGGCATCGAATTGGACGGCAAAGGATGTGGAGTCGCCGGGGGCCACGTCCGAGGCGAAGGACGACATCAAGCTGAAACCCGGTGGCAGCGACACGGGATCCAGGCTCAAATCGGCTTGGCCGGTGTTGTAGATCGTAAAGGTCCGGCTCACCGGCACTCCGGCCAACGTGTTGCCGAAGCTCAGGCTGCTATAACCATCGGACAGCTCGTGCTCATAGCCGTAGGCGTCCGTGTACCGGACCGCGATCTCCGGCTCGGGCGCCGTCACGGTTCCGTACAGGAAGAAATCGAAGGGGTTTTCGTTGGCATCACCGCTGGCGAACGACAGGCTCCCCTGGAACTGACCTCCGGCCTCCGCGTCCAGTTGTACGGTGAACGTCGTGGAATCGCCAGCCGCCACGGGAGAAGCGAATGGAGTAACCAAGCTGAAGCCGGACGGCAGCGAGAGCGTCACAGGATCCAGGCTCAGATCGGCTTGGCCCGTGTTGCAAATCGTAAAGGTCCGGCTGATCGGCGCTCCGGCTGACGTGTTGCCCAAGCTCAGGCTGCTGTAACCATCGTACAGCTCTTGCTCGTAGCCGTAGGCGTCCGTGTACCGGACCGCGATCTCCGGCTCGGGCGCCGTCACGGTTCCGTACAGGAAGAAATCGAAGGGGTTTTCGTTGGCATCACCGCTGGCGAACGACAGGTTCCCCTGGAACTGACCTCCGGTTTCCGCATTCAGCAGCACGGCGAACGTGGTGGAACCTCCCACGCCCACTTCCGACGCGAAGGACGAGACCAAGCTGAATCCCTGCGGCAAGGAAAGCGACGCGGTGTCGAGCGTTAATGGGCCAGTACCCGTGTTGTGGATGGTAAAGGTCTGCGCCACCGATTGCCCGGCGGTCGCGTTGGGGAAGTAGATCGTGTAGTTGCCGTCATAGATGTCCTGCTCGTATCCGCTGGCATTCTGAAAGCGGACCGAGATCTCCGGCTCGGGTTGCGTGACCGTTCCATAAACCTGGAATTCAAACGGATTCTCGTCCCCGTCGCCATTGGTGAAACTCAGCGTACCCTGGTACTCCCCGGCAAACGCCGCCTCCAGGCGTACGGTGAAGGTTGTCGCGGCTCCCGCGGTGATCGGCGAGTCGAAGGGCGTTACCAAAGTAAAGCCCGGCGGCAGTTGCAGCGAGGCCGCGTCCAGCGTCAGCGGGGAAGCCCCGTCGTTACGGACGACGAAGGTACGGCTGACGGCAGTGCCGACAGCCGTGGTCCCGAAACTGAACGATCCGAACCCATCGACAAGAGGCATCCCGAAAGGTTCCGTCACGGTAATTTCCGGCTCCCCGCCTCCCGCAGTGACCTCGCCCTGCAGTGTGACGACGAACGAACTCTCGTCCGCATCGTTGCTGCTAAAGGACAGCGTGCCGAACAGCGGACCGCTGCTGGTGGCGTCCAGTTGCACCGTTAACTGGCTGGAATCGCCCGGCTGAACGGCTGCGGCAAAAGGGGTGGTAACCGTGAAACCTGCCGATACGGCCAGCGAATCCAGCATGAGGACCCCGCTGCCGGTGTTGAAGATGGAAAATGTCGTGCTGATCGGTGAACGCAGCGGCGTGGTCCCAAATGACACATTGCCGGAGGTACCGTAGAACTCCTGCGGGTAGCCGTAGGCGTCGGTGTACTGCACGGCGACCTCCGGCTGAAGCGTGGAAACTTCGCCGGAGAGCCAGAACTCAAATGGATTCTCGTCGGCATCGTTGCTTGGAAATGACAGTTGTCCGGAGAACTGGCCGCTGCTTGCGGCGTCCAGGCGGACCGTGAAGGTGGTCGCTGCCCCAGCCGCGACGCTCGCTGCGGGAGGAGTCAGCAGCGTGAAGCCCAGCGGACGGGAAATTGAATTCGGGTCCAGCGTCAGAGCGCCGGTTCCCGTATTCTGGATCGTGAATGTCTTATCGACGGGCGAGCCGATCGTGGTGCCGTCCAAGTACAGGCTGCTGTAGCCGTCGTACAGCTCCTGTTCATAGCCGTAGCCGTCGGTATGCCGGACGGTCAGCTCCGGTGCCGCGGGGATTTCCAGGGTGAATGTGAACGAGTGCCAGGCGCCGACGACCGGATTGTAGAACTCGTCGTATTCCACGGTCCGATAGTTCAGCGTGAAGCTGCCCGTGTACGAGGACAGCGAATAATCGTAGGAGCGCGGGTCGTACGTGAACTGGCTGCCCGAGGAGTAGACGTAGGTGTACCCATCCACACCGCCATCGCCGGATTGGTCGAACTGGACCTCGACGTATCCGACATAAGTGTCGGCCTGAACGATCCCCGTGACGCGCGGATCGCTTGTCACCAGGTCAGACGGCGAACTGCCCGTGTCAGCCACGAGATGGAAGTCATCGATCGAGGTGGTAAGAAGCTGCCGGTTTTCCAGAGGCTCTATTACCAACCTCCGTGCAGCCCGCCTTTGGCGCCGCTTGCGGACTTCTTCCTTCCTTGCTCGACGGTCGCTGACCAGAGACCCCATCGAATGCAGACCGGATCGAACGAAGCCCCGCATGACGATCGCCCCTTCCGAAAACGGACATTCGGACCAGAAATGAGGATGCTCCAAAATTTAGGGATGAGCGTTTCGTTGTCAACGGTGGTATAGGCATGCCCACCCGAAAAAAGGGCTCCGGCCGCAGGTAGCTGAGACTGGCCGGCCGGCAGTGCGCGGGTTGCATCGACGAGGCCGCCAAGCATTTGCGTCTTTATCAGCGGGAAACCAGTCTACTCCTGTTTTCACGATAGCCCGCAAAATCTTCAAAATTCAGGTGGGCAGAAAATGGGGAGATGATCTGCAGCGAGTCACTAAGGTCTGTCCCGTTGTGCGAAGGTTCCGTCGCCGCGAAAATGCCATCGGCCTTGGACGCTGCCACAGGTATCTGCTAGGTTCCCAAGTCGCCGACTTGTCGCTGACCAAGGCCACCGACCGGGACGCGCCCAACGTCGGAGATAACGTCACCTTTACGATCACCCTGAACAACGCCGGCCCCGACGCAGCCACGGGCGTGAAAGTCAAAGACGTCATGCCGGCGGGCGTCAGCTATGTCTCGTCGACCGCGGCCCAAGGCTCGTACAGTCCCACGTCCGGCGAATGGAACGTGGGGACGGTGACCCCGGGCACGAATACGCTGCTGTACATCGTCGGCAAAGTGGCCAGCTCGACCGTCAAAGTCAATGACGCGGAAGTGATCGCGGCCGACCAGTTTGACCCGGATTCGACACCCGGCAACGGCGTGGCGACCGAGGATGACCAGGCGACGATCACGGCCACGCCTCAGATCGCGGACCTGTCGCTGGGCAAAGTCGTCGACAAGCCGGCGCCCAATCTGGGCGAAAACATCACCTTTGTCATCGGACTCAACAACGCCGGGCCGGATACGGCGACCAACGTGGCCGTCCTGGACCGTTTGCCCGCGGGCGTGTCCTACGTGTCATCGTCGCCCAGCCAAGGCACGTTCGACCCGACATCGGGACGCTGGACCGTGGGCACGGTTCCCAAAGGCACCAACGTGACTTTGCGGATTGTCGCCAAGGTGACCCAATTGGGCCCGCAAGTCAACACGACCGAAATCGTCGCCGTCGACCAGTTCGACAACGATTCCACGCCCGGCAACAACCAAGCCAGCGAGGACGACCTGGCCAGCGTCACCGTGACGCCTCAGGCCGCCGATCTGGCGCTGACGCAAACGATCGACAACAACTCGCCGAACGTAGGCGATGACATCCAATT
>CAZXYZ010000184.1:0-16410 GCA_964645045.1 uncultured Pirellulaceae bacterium
GTTCACTCCCGCTTGTCATCAAACCATTTCCAGTTCGCTCGTTCACCGCTTGGTTCGCCGGTTCATCGGTACCGAGAATTGATCCATGCCTGAAAGTCATCATGGCTCGCCCGCGCGTCACTCGCGATTTCGGATCCCGTTTGCGGAATTGTCACGCCGAAAGAACCCTCGACCCATTGAAGGCTCCGATTGACGGAGGATTCGCCCTTTCCTGCGGGCGGCGCATCAAGATCCGCGAAGCCGATTTCATCGTATCCGACTGCGAGGAGCCTCAGGAAGTCTACGGGTGTGGCGGCCAGTACGAAATCGTTGTCGCCTTCGGATCCCATATGGACAATCGGAGTGCGGCCGTCGGGGCGGCGGGGTATGGTTTCTGTACGTGGGATAGGCTTCCAGCCTGTCAGAATTGCCCAGTTACAAGTGACTATGCTGCTCCGTTTTCCCATTCGACAGGCTGGAAGCCTATCCCACGATTAAATCAACAGCCCGCAAGGGCGAGAGGACGCGGAGGCAGTTATGTCGGCCACCGTTGCTACGAGGCGGTCTTGGAAACGGCACTGGCATGGCGGTGGCGTTCCGCAGAAGCGTTTGGCGCAGCCGCCTGGGTAACTTCGTACAACCGGTCCACCTCGGGACACGCGATTTCTTGCTGCGAGCCATCGGGCCAATGGACCAGCACCCGATCGACGTGCGTGGCGGAGCCCAAGCCGAACGTGGCGATCAGTTCGCATTGGGACAAGTAGCTGCGGGTCGCGGACAGGTCCCGGCTCAACACGCGATCGCCCACGTACACCTCGATCCGCGCCCCGACGGCGTCCCGATTCCCGCTTGTCCCCGTCAAACGGAAACGCAGCCAGTGGTGGCCCAACTGCTGGTCGTTCCGCAACAGCCGCGGGCGGCCGCCGACACACGTGATCAGCACATCCAGATCGCCGTCGCCGTCCAGGTCGGCGTAAGCACCGCCGCGGCCGACGAGCGGGCGATGGAAGTCCGGACCCGTCTTTTCCGGCGGGACGGTACAGAACTCGGTGGGCTCGTCCGGCCCCGCATTCCAAAACAATTGCGGCGGCTGCTCGTAACGCTGGCTCTCCTGGATCTTCTCAATGTCGTTTTCCAAGTGCCCGTTGGCGGCCAGCAGATCCAAACGACCATCCAGATCGTAATCGAAGAAGAACATGCCGAACGTCAACATCAGCCGCGTGGCGGGCCCCAGGCCCGTGGCAATCGCCTCGTCCGTAAATGCTAACGCGTCGCCGGAGGACACGTACAGCGCGTTCATTTCGTTGGAAAAGTTGCCGATGACCAGTCCGAGGTCGCGGTTGTTCCGAAACCAACCGGCATCGATGCCCATCGCTCCGCGGGCTTGACCGTTGGCATCGAAGGCCACACCGGCCAGCGCGCCCACTTCCTGAAACGTGCCGTCCCGGCGGTTGTGAAACACAAAATTCTGCACGGTGTCGTTGGCGACGACGGCGTCCATCCAGCCGTCGCGGTCCAAGTCTACCAGGACCAGCCCCAACGATTTCGCGATCGGCACGCCCGTGTCGGGATTGCGGACGTGGACGCCTGCCGCGGCCGATACGTCCCGGAAGGTCCCGTCGCCTTCGTTGTGGTACAGGTAGGGAAAACTGCCCGCGAACGACGTGGGCGGCAGGTACGCGCGATGCACGCCATCCAACGTGCGGTCCAGGCTCAGGTCGATCTCCTTGGACCAGTCGACGTAATTGGCGACGAGCAAATCCAGCCGGCCGTCGCGATCGTAGTCGAACCAGCCGCAAGCGGTGCTCCAGGCGGCCGGATCGCCGCCGACTCCCGCTTCCCGAGTCACGTCGATAAATTTGCCTTGCCGGTTGTGGAACAAGCGGTTCTCGCCCACGGCCGACAGGAACAGATCCCGCCAACCGTCGTTGTCATAGTCGCCCACGGCCGCGCCCATGCCGAAGCAGGTCTGCGCCAGCCCGGCTTCGGCCGTCACGTCGCGAAACTGCCCCGTGCCGTCGTTTTCGTACAAGGCCATCGTGGGCGGCGGCTGGCCCTCCGGCTGACGGCCCGGCCAGTGGCAGGAATTGACCAACAGCAGATCCTGATGGTCGTCGTTGTTGTAATCGAAGATCGCACAGCCGCCGCCCATCGTCTCCGGCAGTAATTTATCGCCATGGGCACCGTTGCAATGGACAAAGCGAATCCCTGCCGCCTCGGTCACGTCGCTAAACACGGCCCGAGGGATCTGTTCTGCGGCGCTCTGCCGAATGGCCGCCGCCGCCAGCGGCGTGACCGTCACGGCGGCCGACTCGGGCGGCCGGTTCAGCCAATACGCGACAAACCCGATCACCGGGACCAGCACGGCCAGCACGATCAGCGAACGCCGCACGGCGCGGCCGACAGCTTCTTCGCCGGTTTCGTCAGTTTCGCAATCGAGCGGGGCTCGGGACATGGATTCTGCGTCGGAATGTCACTTTTGGATCGGACCCAGGAACATGAGAATAAGGATGGTGACACCGAGCACGAGCAAGCCGAACGTCCAGATGATGAGATTCTTCTTGAACCGCCACTTTTCCTTCTCCACGCTGGACCGCGTCCGCAATTCGAGCGCGTCATCGCCTGCACCTACGACCTTCGTCGGCTCGCGCAGCCGGACATAGCCGCCCTCCGGCGTCGGCAGCACGATCGGCCTGACGGCTCCGCCCGTAGACTGGGGGAGCATCGCCCCTGAACCTGCTGGCGAAAACGGGGTTTGCGGCCCTACGCCGCCGGTCGTCCCGGGCGGCAACATGGCATCCGCTGCACCCATCCCCGCCATGCCCGGCTGAGGGCCGGTCATCGGCAATCTCGCTCCGCCCAGCGGTGTTTCTCCCGGCGTATGCACGGTTCCTGCGCCCGGCGGCAGCGGCGCCGAAAGGGGCGTTTCCGGCCGCCGCGGCGCGGCCGGAATGCGTCGCTCGGCGTCGCCCGCCGCCGGCTTGGGCGCGGTGGGAACCGCTGGTTTGGACGGCGACGCAAGCGTCGTCGGTACCGCGGGAACCGATGGAGAACCGGCCCTCGCCGCGGGACCGGGCGGCGGAACGAAGGGCTGTTGCACGGCTGGCTGCTGACCGGCGGGCT
Organism: uncultured Pirellulaceae bacterium; assembly: GCA_964645045.1. Taxonomy (GTDB): domain Bacteria; phylum Planctomycetota; class Planctomycetia; order Pirellulales; family Pirellulaceae; genus Anammoximicrobium. Next base: position 3,103 of record CAZXYZ010000184.1, read on the forward strand.
GCGACAGCGGCGCCGGACGCTGAGGCACGACCGGCCGTTGCGACGGCGGTACCTGCGGCGCGGGCCCCTGAGCCGGTCCGCCCAAGGGACGCTCTTGGCCCGGCGCCAATCCTCCACCCTGCGGCCCCGTCGGCACGGGCCGAAGAGGCCGTTGAGGCTGTGGGCCGGCCAGCGGCCGCTCTTGCCCTGCCGGTGCCTGGGGCTGCGGCGGAAAACCGGGCGCCGGCGCCAACGGGCGCTCTTGGCTCGGCGGCAGTAACGGTTGCCCCGCGCCGCCTAGCGTGAATCCCGGCACCGGAGCGGGGGGCCGCACCGACATTTCCTGGCCCCCATAACTTGGTACCGCACCGCCCGGATATTGCCCCGGCGCCGCTCCCGGCGGCGGATAACCCGCCATCGCAGGCAGCACGACGACACCCCGGCAATGCGGGCAGGAAACTTGCTGACCGCCTAACGAGCTATCGACCTGAAACAGGCCGGAACAGTGTGGACAGGAAAATTGCATTGCAGCCATGAGCACGTCCTACCAACGCAAGCCAGCGATTTGTCCCTATGTTAGAGCCTGAGCGGCCGGGAAACCAGTGGACGAAGCGGGGGCTGGGGCAGATCGGACGGATCTGGTGTAACCGACCGATCGGTCCGATCCCCCCTGGCCCCCGCCGTTGACTCTTTCCGGCATTTGACTAAAGTAGCGGCCAAGACCCAACTCAACAGCGTGGGGGTCCGGCCGGACTCTCGTGCGGGAGAACCTCTCATGTTGTCACCCGAGCTTCCGGAACGGCTGAATGCGGCCTCGGTCCTGGTCGATGCGCATCTGGCTGCGGGCCGCGACTCGAAACCCGCCATTTTGTGCGGCGACCGCGTCGTTACCTACCGCGATCTGTACGAGCAGGTCAATCGCTTTGGCAATGCGTTGCTGCAGCGGGACGTCCGCACGGAAGAACGCGTGATGCTCCTGCTGCCGGACTCGCCGGAATTCGCGTTTGCCTTTTTCGGTGCGATGAAGGCCGGCGCGGTCGCCGTCCCCTTGAACACCAACCTGAAACCGGCCGACTACGAGTATTTCCTGAACGACAGCCGCGCCCGCGTGCTGGTGATCGACGCCGGATTGCTGGGACAACTGGCCGGCATTCGGGCTAACTACTTAAGGCACATTTTCATCTCGGGCCGCCCGCCGGCCGGCGGGGCTGTGGATGCGGTCGACGCCCTGCCACTGCGGACGGACGCCGAGGTCGGTTCTCTGCAACAGGTGCTCGACCAGGCGTCCCCGGAACTCCAGGCCGTCGACACCAGCAAAGACGACATGGCGTTTTGGCTTTACAGTTCAGGAACGACCGGCCGGCCCAAGGGTGCGATTCACCTGCATCACGATATGATCGTGGCTGCCGACCTGTACGCCCAAGCCACGCTGCGGTTGAAGGAAGAAGACGTCTCGTTTTCGGTGGCCAAGTTGTTCTTTGCCTACGGACTGGGCAATGGCCTGTACTTTCCGTTGCGCGTCGGTGCCACGACGGTCATGCTGTCCGAGCGGCCGACGCCGGAGGCGGTGTTCGCCACGCTGGACCAGCACCAGCCGACCGTCTTCTACAGCGTGCCCACCAGCTACCTGGCCCTGCTGCACCAGGCAGACAAAGCCGGCCGCACGTCGCTGGGCCGGGTCCGCGTCTGTGTTTCCGCCGGCGAGCCGTTGCCCAAGCACTTGTACGAGACGTGGTTGGAACGTTTCGGCGTCGAGATCGTCGATGGGATCGGTTCTACCGAGATCCTGCACATCTACATTTCCAACCGGCCCGGCCGCGTCATCGCGGGCAGCACGGGCCAAGTGGTTCCCGGCTTCGAAGCCAAAATCGTCGACGAACACGGCCAGCAGTTACCCCCGCGGCACGTGGGCACGCTGTACGTCAAAGGCGACAGTATCGCGAACGGGTACTGGAACAAACACGAAGAGACCAAGAACACGTTTCACGGTCATTGGATCAACACGCACGACAAGTTCCTGGTCGACGAGGACGGCTATTTTTGGTACGCCGGCCGGACGGATGACATGTTCAAAGTCAGCGGCCAAGCCGTGTGGCCGACCGACGTCGAGGGCGTGCTGCTGCAGCATCCGTCGGTATTGGAAAGCGGCGTGGTGGGCGGCGCCGATCCCGAGGGCTTGGTCAAGCCCGTGGCTTTCGTGGTCTTGAAAGACGGCCACCCCGGCACGCCGGAGCTGACCCGCGAACTGCAGAACTTCGTCAAATCGCACACCGCCGCCTACAAGTATCCACGAGCCGTGGTGTACGTCGAGTCGCTGCCCAAGACCGCCACGGGCAAGATTCAGCGGTTCAAGTTGCGCGAACTGGTCGGCCGCCTAACGCCGCTCCATCCACAGCCGGCCGCCGCCCCCGCGGATCCCGGAGCCGAAACACCTGGGTCTGAAACGCGGGAGTGATACTTGAAGTATTCATTTGCCGCTCTCCTGGCGATTGCACTGGCGACGTGAGTTGGTTCCCACCTTTGCCACCAGTGGCCTCCTCGGACCTTGCTGATGCCTGAGAATCCTCGCCGCTTGCCGACGAGTTCGTTAGGGTAGGTAACCACGAAAGCGGCCCACGTTCGCAGCCATGCCGACAAACCAAGGTGCGCGGCGAAGGCTTGGGATTTGTCACCAGCCCCAGCGGTCCTGAATCGAGCAACACGACGCGGGTCACCATGACACCCCCTTGAGTTCGGAGGGAAACAACAACCGGTCGGACAGGCGATCCTCATCGAGAGCCTGGAGCAAATTGTTTTCCGGCTCCCGCTGATCTCGTCGCGCCGCATCGTCGCGCCACGCTTGCAGGGCCTTGGCGGCTCGATCGCTTCGAGGCTGCGACAGGGCGTGCTGCTCCAACACGCGTAAGGTATAAGTGTCCAAAGGAATGCCTTGGCGAACGGCTTCGCGCATCAGGCACTCTGCCACGGCAGGGGACAATGAAAGTGTGAGTGTCATCGTCAATCTCCTCCTTTCCTGTTAACATGGCGGCGTGCGATTGCAGGACCTTGCCACTCGAACAGCGGATCACAGTTGCTGCGCGTGTTCCGAGTGCGTTTCATTGTACTCGATTCCCGTTTAAGGCAACACGGATTTGCGACACGTTCAGTCGCCACGCGGGATCCAGGCTTGGTCGAGGTCCGGCAGTCAGTGCGGGTTCGATGGCATCATGTCCCAGGCTTCGACGGTCGCAACGCCGGCCGGGCCGCCGTTGGCGCGGGGCGAAAAAGGTGTCGGCAAGCGTTTCTTGACAGAAAGAGCCGGTTTGGCTGGGTTTGGGGCATCGGAGGACCGAAACGAGCCGCCGATTGCTATATTGCCCGTTGTTCGCTCAGGGGTCCCAAGCTTGGCCGGAGCTGTGTCACAAGAACGAGTCCAGACGTCCGCCTGCCCCGCCAGCCATGCATCCGACGTCGCCGGAGAGGGAGCCACGCGGTGAAATCGTGGCAGACAATGGACGGAAAACGGTCGGCCCGCTTGGCGGCTGCGCTGCGGTTGCTGGGCGTATTTGCACTGGATTAACACGCACGGCAAGTTCCTGGTCGACGAGGACGGTTATTTCTGGTACGCCGGCAGGACCGATGACATGTTCAAAGTCAGCGGCCAAGCCGTATGGCCGACTGACGTCGAGGGCGTGCTGCCGCAGCATCCGAGCGTCTTGGAAAGCGGCGTGGTGGGCGGAGTCGATCCCGAAGGCTTGGTCAAGCCGGTGGCTTTCGTGGTCTTGAAAGACGGCCACCCCGGCACGCCGGAGCTGACCCGCGAACTGCAGGACTTCGTCAAATCGCACACCGCCGCCTACAAGTACCCACGAGCCGTGGTCTATGTCGAGTCGCTGCCCAAGACAGCCACGGGCAAGATTCAGCGGTTCAAATTGCGCGAACTGGTTGGCCGCCTGACGCCGCTCCATCCGCAGCCGGCCGCCCCCCCCGCGGAGCCCGGAGCTGAACCTTAGCCCGAACATGGACCGACGACCGTTCGCTACTGCTAGTTAAAGAGTGTAGACGTAAAGGCATCGGGCTTCCATGCTGATGCCATGACTTCAAGAGCTGCATCACTCCGGGTACTGTTTGCCCGGAATCTCCGGCGCCTCCGTCAAACTCGCAAGCTGTCCCAAGAGAAGCTCGCTGACCTTGCCAGGCTTCACCGGACGTACGTGGGTTCGGTCGAGCGTGGCGAGACCAACATCTCCATCGACAATATCGAGAAGCTGGCTGCGGCCCTGGATGTTGATCCGGCGGAGTTGGTCACGGAGGAACGTGGGGGGCGACTGTCGTGAGCGCCGCCTTCCGCTGTCGGCTTGGAGAATTTGACGCCTCGACCGCTCTGGAAAAGCTCGGTTCGCTGATTGCGGCAGCCGCTCAGACAGGGTTTGCGACGCACCACACGAAACAAACGGATGCGTGGCAGGCGGAGTTGCGGTTCCTCCACGTATTCGCTTTTCAGGTAATTCAACGACTGCCAAGAAGTTGCGACTGGTGGCTTCTCTTCGAGTTCGAAATCCCGCGCCGCGGCAAGCGTCCCGACATCATCCTCCTTGCTGACGACTTGATTTTCGTCATCGAGCTCAAGATCGGAGGGGCGGCGTTCACCAGCACAGACGAGTGGCAGACGCTGAGCTATGCCCTGGACCTTCGGGACTTTCATTCTGGGAGTTGCGGACGAAGAATCGTGCCCGTACTCATCGCGACCAGAGCCCAACCGAAACGTCCCTTTGACAGGCTGGATGGGGTTCCGCACGGCGGTCTCGTCCTCCCTGTTCAACGGGCGGCGGACAACGACGGTCGGCCAACAGCCGAACTTACCTGCGACCTTTACGAGCGATGGCACGATGCGGCAGCAACTCCTATTAACGCGTACGAATGGGAGAACTCGCCGTATCGGCCCGTCCCCACGATCATCGAGGCAGCGGAGAGTCTGTTCGCGAATCACAGTGTCAACGAGATCTCACATGCGTTCGCTCGAAATTTGGATGTCACTTGCGGCGAATTGATCCGTGCCATAGAGCAGGCACAAAGCCACGGAAAACGCATTATCTGTTTCGTGACTGGAATTCCAGGCGCCGGTAAAACGCTGGCCGGCTTGAATGCTGTGCATGATCCAGCGATGCGGTCAAAAGGACGACCTGCTGCGGTGTTTCTTTCCGGCAACGGTCCACTTGTTAAGATCGTTCGAGCAGCGTTGACACGCGACAAGCAGCGAGCCGGCCTGAACGCCAAAGTCGCGGCGCGATTAGTAAAGACTTTTATCGATAACGTGCATCGGTTCATCACGACGTGCGGCATCCAAATGCCAAATGAGCCTCCGCCCGAGAACGCGATTATCTTCGACGAAGCCCAACGTGCTTGGGACATGCATGCAGTGCGGCGTGCCCACGGCGTGGAAAAGTCCGAGTCCGAACTCGTCCTCGAGATTATGGAACGAGCGCCGAACTGGTGCGCAATAATCGCCCTAGTTGGCGGTGGCCAAGAGATTCACCAAGGCGAAGCGGGTCTTGGCGAATGGGGCCGCGCGCTGAACAGACGCGCCACGCGGTGGGAAGTATACGCGTCGCCGGGCGTTCTGACGGGTGACGACTCGGTCGCCGGGCACCGGCTTTTTCCGGCGGAAATCCACGCTCACCTGAAGGTATCGCCGTGCCCCGCTTTGCACCTCGATGTCAGTGTTCGCACGCCGCGCGCCCGGCGGATTTCTGAATGGGTCAATTCGCTCGTCTTGGGGACACCAGCGTCAGAGTCCCTGGAGACGTATGGCGGAGAGGAGTTCCCAGTCGTGCTCACCCGAGACCTGGAACAAGCGCGACAGTGGCTCCGCGAACGTTCGGAGAGAGTTCAGCGTTGCGGACTTCTCGCAAGTTCGGGCGCCTTGCGACTTCGCGCCGACGGAATCGAGGTGTCATCCGGATTCCGACATGGATTCTCGTACGAAGATTGGTTTCTGGCTGGGATTGACGATTCTCGGTCTTCGATGTCCCTGGAGGTTGCAGCGACGGAGTTCGAGTGCCAGGGGCTCGAATTGGATTGGACGGGAATCTGTTGGGGTGGTGACTTCGTATTTTCGGGGACTAACCGATGGTGGTTGTGTCGCAAATTCCGTGGCGCAAAGTGGCAGGCAGTGCGGAAAGACGCCGATGTCGTGTTCGTCCGCAACAAGTATCGCGTGCTGCTTACGCGGGCACGACGCGGCACGGTGATCTGGGTGCCACGCGGAACCCAAAGCGATCCTACTCGTGAGCCGGGACTGTTCGATGCGACGGCAGACTATCTGAAAAGCTTGGGCGTTGTGCCGCTTACGTAACGAACACGTCTTTAATCCTCTCGATTGCCCTGCGCGTGCGACGCGGCTTACTTGCACGCGGTGGAACACGGCTTTCAAGCAAACCTGCCTGCTCAGGCCATGTCCCAATAGTCGAATGCTTCTCATCTGCGCCCCGGCCCTGCCATCCGAGCGATCAAACAATCGCACGGAATAGCACGGATGACAGGGCCGGGGCGCGGATGGAGCTGTGTTCTTAGCCAGCGGCCAATCATAGGTGCCCTGTTTTCTGCGCCTGTCGATGGCTCGCGCGAGGCGCCGTCGCGGTTTCGGCGTGCGGCGGCGCGGTCGGCCATGTCGCAGGGTTCGCGGTCCAGGTCCGCCTGGAAGCGATTCTGATCGCCGAATTTTTCGCGGCCGTGAAACACCCTTTCTCACACGGCTCGTCCCTTGCCGAGGTTACGCAAAAACTGGTCCAGCTACGCGTCGCCACCAATGGCTTCCATCCACCGCACCAGCGGGCGGGCCGGGGATCGGAAACTCGTGACCATGATCAGGGGATGCATGGCTGCGGGCACCTAAATTGAAAGTTGAATTGAAAGTTGAGGATGGAGGTCGATACTGCTACAATCCCGAAACCTCTCCCCAGGCCCCTACACAAGGAACTTACTATGAATCCGACCCTCCTCCCTGTTTGTCTCGCAATCGCGCTCTTGTGGGCTGCCAACCCTGCGTGCGCCGAGTTTCAGGCCGGGGCTGCCGTCGTGGATGTGACGCCTGCCCAACTGCCGGTGCTGGTCAACGGGGGGATGCTCAGCCGCAGTGCGGACAAGGTCAAGGCGCCCGTCACCGCGCGGGCGATCGTCCTGGATGACGGCCAACGGCGGCTGGCCATCGTGATCGTCGACAGCTGTATGATGCCCCGGCCGCTGTTGGACGAAGCGAAGCAGCGGGCGGCCCAGCGGACGAAGATCCGCGCCGATCAGATGCTGATCGCCGCCACGCATACCCATTCGGCGCCGTCGTGCATGGGCTGCCTGGGCACGGACGCCGATGCGGCTTATGTGCCTCTGCTCCGGGAGAAACTGGCCGAGGCTGTGGCGGCGGCCGAGGCGAACCTGGAACCGGCACGCGTGGGCTGGGCGGTGGCCGACGCGGCCGAGTTCACGGCGCTGCGGCGCTGGATTCGCCGGCCGGACCGCATCGCCGAAGACCCGTTCGGCAATCCGACCGTCCGCGCGAACATGCACGCCGGGCGGAACTGGGACGACGTCACCGGCGAGTCGGGACCGGAAGACCCCGAACTGTCGCTGATTTCGCTACAGGCCAAGGACGGCCGGCCGCTGGCCGTGCTGGCCAACTTCTCGATGCATTACTTCGGCGACCAGCCGCTGAGCGCCGACTATTTCGGCCTGTTCTGCGAGGGGCTCAAGTCGCGGTTGGCCCCCAGCGGCGGCCCATCGCAGCATCCGTTTGTCGGCGTCATGTCGCATGGCTGCAGCGGCGATATCTGGCTGCGGGACTACACCAAACCCGCCGATTCCCGGCGGGAAGACTGGACGATCGAGGCTTACACCGACGGCTTGCTGCAAATCGCCTTGCGTGCCTACGAAACGATCACCTATACCGAAGATGCCGACCTGGCGATGTCCGAGGTACGGCTGCCCTTGAAATACCGTGTGCCGGACAAACAGCGGCTGGAATGGGCTCAGCGAATCGTCGCCGAGATGGGCGACCGGCCGCCGAAGGACACGACGGAAGTGTACGCCCGCGAGCAGGTCATGCTGCACGAACGTCAGACGACGGAGGTCGTCGTCCAGGCCCTCCGCATCGGCAGCATCGGGATCGCGACGACTCCCACCGAAACCTACGCCTTGACCGGACTGAAGTTGAAACTTCAAAGCCCTCTCCCAAACACGATGGTGATCGAATTAGCCAACGGCGGCGACGGCTACATCCCGCCGCCCGAACAGCATCTGTTGGGCGGCTACAACACGTGGCCCGCCCGCTCGGCCGGCTTGGAGGTGCAGGCCGAGCCGAAGATCGCCGAAGCGGCATTGCAGCGGCTGGAAGCGGTCGCCGGCCGGCCCCGGCGGCAATTCGAGCAGGGCTGCGGGACCAGCGCAGCCGCCCTGCTGGCTGCGAAGCCCGCGGCCTACTGGCGGTTGAACGAATTCGCCGGTCCCCGCGCTGTGGACTCGTCGGGGCAGAACCGGGATGCCTTCTACGAGCCCGGCGTGGTGTTCTTCCTGGAAGGCCCCCGGACGGATCTGTTTTGCGCGGGGGGGCAGTTGAACCGCGCTGTGCATTTCGCGGGCGGCCGGCTGGAATCGCGGATCGCCGGTCTGACGGACCGGTACTCCGTCTCGCTCTGGTTCTGGAACGGGATGCCGGCCGACGGCCGGGAAATCGCTGGCTGGATGTTTTCCCGGGGCCGCGACCACGGTCTGGGGCCCCACGGAGATCACCTGGGCATCGGCGGCACAACCGCCCCGGGGAAACTGCTCTTCCAACGCGGCGACGAGCGGGATGGCGCCAAGCCGCTGGCCGGCCGCACCGAAATCGCGCGTTGGACGTGGAACCACGCGGTCTTTGTCCGCGACGGCCAGGCGGTGCGGGTCTATTTGAACGGCGTCGCACAGCCGGAGATCGAAACCGAGTCGCCGGCCGCCTTTCCTCCGGCGTTGGATCAGCTGTTCTTCGGCGGCCGTTGCGACAACCAGTCGAATTGGGAAGGCCGCTTGGACGAGATCGCCGTGTTCGACCGCGCGCTGTCCGCGGAAGAAATCGCGGAATTATGGAATGGGAACTAGAGCCCCCCCTTAGTTGCATATACCGGGTGGCAATCGGCTGGCGTTAGCCGTCGCGTCAAAGTAAGTTGACGAATCTCGAAGTAGTAGGCACACTCCGTGTGCCGTAAAACGCGGACGGCACACGGAGTGTGCCTGCTACCAAATGATCAACTTATTTCGACGCGGCGCCTTAGCCCGCCGGTTCTTCCCGTGCCGGCACGTTTGCGGGAGGGGTTGACATTTTCATCGTCGGTAAAACAGCTGACGGAAGGTAAAAGGCCCGCAGAAAGCATACACCGGTGGGCTGACGCCCTACCGTTCGCCAGGATCGTTGCAGCGTTTGGGTAGAAAGGTACCACGATGAACGGATATCAGCGCGTGATGAGCGTGTTGCGCGGCGAACAGCCGGACCGTGTGCCGGTTTGCTTGCACAACTTCCTGCCGGCGGCCCGCGAGGCCGGCATTCCCTTGGAACGTTACCTGACCGAACCGGAAGCAGCGGCTCGAGCGCATCTGCAGGCGGTGGAGACCTACGGGCACGACTGCATTCTGATCGATCTGGACACCACCATGCTGGCCGAGGCGATGGGCGCCCGCCGCGACAACACGCCGGGGGAACCGGGGCACATCGCCGCCCCGGCGATCCGCAGTTTGGACGAGGCGGAAAAGCTCCAGCCCGTGGACCCGGAGCGGGACGGGCGGATCCCCGTACTGCTGGAAGCGATCCGCATCATGGCCCGCGCGGTCGGCGGACAGGTGGCCATCCGAGGTAACGCAGACCAGTGTGCCTTCTCGCTGGCTGGGCTGCTGCGCGGGATGGAGGACTTCCTGTGCGATCTCGTCACCGAACCCGACCATCCCGGATTGCAGCGTTTACTGGAAGTGAGCTACCAGAGCCATTTGGCGACGCACCGGGCCGTCCGGCAGGCCGGTGCCGACTTGACTTCGCTCGGCGACAGCCCGGCCGGTCCCGACGTCGTATCGCCGGCTGTCTTCGAGCGTTTTGCGCGGCCCTACCAGGAACGGCTGGTCCATGAACTGGCCGCCGACGGGATCTTTACCGTGATCCACATCTGCGGCGATACGTCGGCCATCCTCGACCAGCTCGCGCAGTACTCCGCGTGCGGTTTCGAACTGGACTACAAGACCGATGCCGCCCGTGCCAAGGCCACGGCCGGCCGCGAGCACGTGCTGTTCGGCAACATCGACCCCAGCGGCGTGTTGGCCCGTGGCTCCGTGGCTCAGGTGCGTGAGGCTTCGCGCCAGCTGATCCAGACATGGAAACCCGGCGGCCGCTTCGTGCTCAACGCCGGCTGCGCCCTGCCCGCCATGACCCCGCCCGAGAATATCCACGCTTTGGTGGCCGCCGCAGCCGAATTCGGCAGGTAAGGATCGTTCGCGAAAACCGTCGTGTCGGTTGACGCCATCCGCTTGCCACCGCTATCCTATTGCGATTCGCAAATTCTGCCAACACCCGGGAGCTTGTAACTTATGCGTCCCAGCCGCATCGTTTATTTATTGATGATTGCCGCCATGATGACCCTGACAATCCCCGCCGTAGACGTGCTAGCGGACGAAGGCATGTGGTTGTTTAACAATCCGCCCGAGAAGTTGCTCAAGGACAAGTACCAATTCGAAGCCACGCGCGAGTGGATGGAGCATCTGCAGCGGTCCTCGGTGCGTTTCAACAGCGGCGGATCCGGTTCGTTTGTGTCCTCCGGGGGCCTGGTACTGACCAACCACCATGTCGGCGCCGACGCGCTGCAGAAGTTGAGCACGGCGGAGCACGATTACCTGAAAGAGGGTTTCTTTGCCCGCACGCCCGACCAGGAGATCAAGTGCGTCGACTTGGAGTTGAACGTGCTGCTGAGCATCGAGGACGTGACCGGGCGGGTCAATGCGGCGGTGACAGCCGGGATGGAGCCGGCCGAAGCCAGCAAGACGCGGCAAGCGGTCATGGCCACGATCGAGCAGGAATCATTGGACAAGACGGGGCTGCGGAGCGACGTCGTGACCTTGTACCAAGGCGGCCTGTACCACCTGTACCGCTTTCAGAAATACACCGACGTGCGGCTGGTGTTCGCGCCCGAGCAAGACATCGCCTTCTTCGGCGGCGATCCCGACAATTTCGAGTACCCGCGATTCGACTTGGATATCTGCCTGTTTCGCGTCTACGAGGACGGCAAACCGATCCGCCCGCCGCATTACTTGAAGTGGAACGCGCAAGGCGTCGCCGACGGCGACCTGGTGTTCGTCTCCGGGCACCCCGGACGCACCAGCCGGCAGAATACGGTGGCGCACCTGGAGTTCCTCCGCGACCGGGCGTTCCCGTTTCTGTTGAACATCCTGAGGCGGCGGGAAGTGCAATTGGCAACCTATAGCGAACGCAGCCGCGAGAACGCGCGGCGGGCCAAGGACGATCTGTTCGGAGTCGCCAACAGCCGCAAAGCCCGCCTGGGCGGACTGGCCGGACTACAAGACCCGGCGGTGATCGGGCGCAAGGCGGCCGAGGAGAAGAAGCTGCGCGACGCGGTCGCCGCCAACCCGGCGGTCCAAGCCGTCTGTGGCGACCCGTGGAGCGAGATCGGCCAGACGCTGGGGGTCTGGGACGAACTGTACGTGCCCTACTCGGTGCTGGAACGCGGCCTGGCCTTCAACAGCCAGAAGTTCGGGATCGCCCGGACCTTGGTCCGCATGGCGGACGAGGACGCCAAGCCCAGCGCGGAGCGGCTGCGCGAGTTCCGGTCCTCCAACCGCGACTCACTGCTGCAGGCGTTGTTCTCCGACGCTCCGATCTACGACGATCTGGAGGCGCTCGAACTGGCGGATTCGCTCAGCTTGTACGCCGAACTCGTGGGAATGCAGGATCCGCTACTGCAGCAAGTCCTGGCCGGAAAATCGCCCCGGCAGCGGGCGGGCGAATTGGTTGCCGGCAGCCAGTTGCAGAAGGTTGAGCTGCGCAAGCAATTGGCCGAAGGCGGCGCCGCGGCGGTTCAAGCGTCGCAGGATCCGCTGATCGTGCTGGCGAGGCTGGTGGACGCGGCAGCCCGCGAGGTACGCAAACGCTACGAAGAGCAGGTCGAAGAACCTCAGCGGCAAGCCTATGCCCGCTTGGCCGACGCCCGCTTCCGCCTGCTGGGCACCGACACGTATCCCGATGCGACGTTTACCTTGCGATTGTCATTGGGCGTTGTGAAAGGTTTCACCGACGAATTGGGGCAACTGATCCCGGCATGGACCACCATCGCCGGCGCGTACCAACGGGCCAAGGAGCACGACAACCAGTCGCCGTTTGCGTTGCCCAAGTCGTGGCTGGACCGCAAAGACCGCTTGAACCTGGATACGCCGTTCAATTTCGTCTGCACCAACGACATCATTGGCGGCAATTCCGGCAGCCCCGTCGTGAACCGCGACGGTGAATTCGTAGGCATCATCTTCGACGGCAACCTGCCGTCGCTGGTATGGGATTTCATCTTCTCGGAAGAACAAGGCCGCTCGGTGTCCGTCGACTCGCGAGGCATCGTCGAATCCCTCCGCAAAGTCTACGACGCAGCCAGCCTGGCCGACGAACTGGGTCGATAACCTAAACCAATGACCCCCAACGAATTCCGCCGCTACGGCTACGAAGTGATCGATTGGATCGCCCGGTACTTAGAGAACGTCGAGCGGTATCCGGTCCTGGCCCAGGTTGAACCGGGGCAGATCCGCGCGCAGCTGCCGCCGCAGGCGCCGGACGAGCCGGAGGCGTTCGGCGCGTTGCTGGCCGACTTCGAGCGGGTGATCCTGCCCGGGATCACACACTGGCAGTCGCCGAACTTTTTTGCCTTTTTCCCCTCCAACAACTCCGGGCCGTCCATCCTGGCCGACTTGCTGTCGTCGGGGCTGGGCATTCAAGGCATGCTGTGGATGACCAGTCCCGCCTGCACCGAGTTGGAGACGCACGTGCTGGACTGGGTGGCCGATATGCTCGGCTTGCCGGCCCGATTCAAATCGGACAGCGCGGGCGGCGGGGTGATTCAGGACAGCGCCTCCAGCGCCTCGTTGTGCGCGTTGCTGGCGGCGCGGGAGCGGGCGACGCAGTACGCGACTCGCCGCCTGGGCGTCGCCCAGCGGCTGGTTGCCTACACGTCGGAACACGCCCATTCCTCGATCGAAAAAGCGATGAACATTGCCGGCCTGGGAACGGAAAGCCTGCGCAAGATCCCCAGCGACGAGCGGTTCCAGATGCGCACCGACGCGCTGTTG
>CAZXYZ010000185.1:0-16063 GCA_964645045.1 uncultured Pirellulaceae bacterium
ATCCGCAGCGGTGATACGCACCGGGTCGAGCGGTCGGGATTCTGTCCGCACGAACAGTTATGTCATCAGAATAATTCTGTGGTAACACCCCCAAAATCAGAATCATTCTGATTCTGACACGGCAATTTCAGAATCGGTCGTAGCCGGTCCCGTTTCCGTCCAACGTGGCGGGCTGTCTGTCGAGTCCGGGTTGCGCCGCGTCAGCGAGAAGCGAGGATCTCCCTGCAGCGTAGCGAGTTAAGACGGTCTGTCAATATGGGGGACCCCGGACCGACGGCAACAAATCGCACGCTAGAAGAGTTTCGCATCCAGAGAAATTCTTTGGTAACACCCCCAAAATCAGAATCATTCTGGTTTTGACGGGGCAATTGCAGAATCGGTCGTAGCCCGTCCCGTTTCTATCCAACGTGGCAGGTTGTCTATTCCGTCCAAGCTGCGCCGCGTCGCCGAGAAGCGGGGGCTTCCGGTAGCGAAGCGATTGGGGATGATCAATATTGGGGGAGTTGGCCATCGGGGAGTTGGGACAGATAGAAATCAAGGCGTTCCTGGGATCGCCATTCGTTAGAGGACCCGGCGTGATGGCAACAAATGCCAGCCGCGACTGTCAATCATGGAACGGCTCCCCTTCTCGTTCTGCCCGGACTTATGGCACCGCTGGCAAGCGAATTCGCGCGTAGCTGATCGCATTCCCGCCGCAGGCGCGGACGCCCAGCAGATCCAAAACGTCGGCGGGCGGCGAACCGCCGCGGACGGTGGCGGTGAAGAAGGACGTGAAAGGCTGAAGGAGCGGGATGCGGACAGGCTCAATGGCAGCGCCGTCGGCCGGCAATTCGAACAGCCGGTTCTCCGATACCGGCTGGCCTTCGGCCTCCGTCCCGCTGACATAGCAGATGACCCACAAACGCTGGTCGGGCGTGACGTGAAATCGAGCGGCGCCGGCGACCTGGTTGGCGCCGCCCTCTTCGGCCAAAACCAGCGTGCGGCGGCCTGTGACTTGCCCTCCTCGGATCTGGGCATAGGTCAAAGCCTGGGACTGCTTCGCTTCGGGAAAGAACTTCTCCCGCAGCCGCGTATCGAGCGCCCGCTCGGTCCACAGCAGATGCACGACGCCGTCTGCCGCGACCCACAAATCGCACGGAAAGATCCAGCCGCATGTTTCTTCGCGGCTGGCGATCTCGATCCAGTCGTGGAATTTGGCCTTTGTGATATCCTCGGTCCAGGTGAAGAACAGCCGCCGGAAATCGTAGTCCCAGACTTGTCCGGTCAATTCTTTCTTATACGCCCGCCACGGCAAATTGGGTTCGATAATATCGCTGACGCCGCAGAAGTAGACGGCCCGATCCCTCAGCATTACGTTTGGATAGCACACCCGCACCGGCACCGGCTCTTCGTACTCCGCTCCCCACGGGAAGACGAGTTTTCCCCGGGCGGACCATTGGCCGTCCGCGTCGCGAAAGGCCCATTCCGCATGCGTGTAAGCGATGTTCTGCAGCAGGATCAGTTCCCCCCGCGCCCCGTCGGCCGCGAAACTGCGGTACGAGTGCTCGGTGAACTCCGGTTCGCCGTCCCACTGCGGCTGGAGCGACTGCAGCGGCTCCTTGGGGCGTGCGGAATCGATCTGCAGGATTTCCGGCCGGGCGGGTCCGCCGTGCTGGTCGGGTGTCGTCAGCGTCGGGTTGGCCGAGAGAAATAGCCGCCCGTCGTGAAACGCGCTCAGGGGGCAAGGTTCGCGCGTCCGGCCGTTCGGGTCCGCCTGCTGGAGTTTCCAGCCCGTGGTTCCGCGTTGAAACAACAGCCAGCGGCAATTGTTCAGCGCCTTGTGCTGCGCGAGCGTCTCCAGGCCGCTGGCGAAAACGTTGTCCCCGATGCGCACCAGGCAAGTCGAGCCGCTGCACCACATCGGTCCGGCGCCGTTGTTGGCCGGGTCGTAGCGGTAGACGTCCTCCTCGATCTCGACCTTGGGTTGCGGCGGAGGATCGGCGCGGACGGCGGCGGGAATCAGGCAGACAACCAGCGCGGCAAGCACGATCAGGGCACGTTTCATGAGGTGAATCTCCTTCGCCGCGATTGTACCGTCCATGAGCAGCCCGAGTCGAGACAGGTCGGCCCACTCGGGCATTTGCCGTGTTCCCACCAAGCCCCATCAGCCTGCTAGAAGAGTCGTTATCGGCGGTTGTCGCAACCGTGGAATAGGCTTCCAGCCTGCCGAATCACGGAGTTTTAAGATGCTCAGGCTTTCACAGATTGCGGACCTGACAGGCTGGAAGCCTATCCCACGTCCTTTTTCAGCAGGCTGCGCATGAGAAGCGGTTCGCGATCCATGCCCCCAAGGTCCATCTCCACCGCTTGTCACCGACGGAACTGTACGCTACCTTGAAAGTTGGGTTGTGACGGCAAGCAAAACAAGAGAAGACCGGTCGGTTGCCGCCAGCAGCCGGAATGCTGAACTGTCACCTTGTCGATCGTTCCGTTCACCACGTTGTCAAGGGTCGAAGTCATGGTTACCTCCGACATGCTCCGCCGCTATTCGCATTTCTCTCAAGTCAGCCCGGAATCGCTCGAAAAATTGGCCAAGATTGCCGATGAGCAGACCGTAGCAGCCGGCCAACCAATCTTTGCCGAATCGGATCCGGCCGAGTACTTGTACCTGATCGTGCGCGGCGAAGTGACGCTGGCGTGCGAGTTGGGCAACGGAGAGTTCCGCGTCGTGGATACGCTCGTCGACGGCGAATTGGTCGGTTGGGCCTCGTTGGTGGAACCCTACCGCTGCCGGACGTTTTCCACCGCCGTGAAGGAAACGCACTTCATTCGGCTCGCCGCTCCCAAACTGCGCGAGTTTTGCGAATCGGACCACGCGTTCGGACAGCAATTGCTGACCCAGGTCGCGCAGATGCTGTCCAGCCGGCTGAAGAGCGCCCGCGTGCAGCTGGCGGCGATTTGAGCGAGCCGCCGCGGGGGTTGGCGGGAACGCGAGATCAGGCTTTACCCGCGGCTAACGCCCCATGCCGCTTGCTTTTTTCTTTGTAGCGGCACGGCGCGAGGCGTCCGGTATTACGGTCGGCGAACCGGGCGGCTTGCGCCGCTCCGCTAACAAAGATACCACCAACGTTCCCAAAGTAAGTGGCATTGGGCTGGCGGCACTAGCTACATCCTGCCGCCGCTGAGCGGCTTAATCTCGGCGCAGCCGGCTAAGTTCAACTGCAATCAACTGCCCTGCGGAACCGACTGCGGGGCACCCGTCGTGAGTTCTTCGTGCTCGGTGCTCACCACGCAGTCGCGGTCATCGAACAGGTTCAGGTAATAGACCGTGGTTCCTTCCGGCACCGTGGCGGTGACTCGCCCGGTCGCATCCATCTGGGCCGGCAGGGCCTCCCATTTCCGATCCGGCCACTTGCCGACATCCCGTGTGACGTTCAGCTCGGCCTTGGTGATCTTGCCGGCACTCTCGAACGTGGCCCAGACCAGGTTGGCGTCGCGGCCTTGTCCCGTCAAACGCAGGAGCGGGGCGTCGCCTTTGACGATGCTGTCCGCAAAGGCGAAGATCTCCTTTGGGCCTTCTCCCGCATCTCCATGTCCGTGTGGCATGCGGAGGCGGATGCACAGGGTCCGCGGTCCTTTGGGCAGCCGGTAAGACTTCTGGAGTGCGTTGAACGTGTAGGCGAAATCGTTGCTGCCTGTCACCCAGCACATCGGCATCGAGGCGTTCGGAAGATAGACGGATGGATCCCACCAGCGCATCCAGCGGGCGCTGCCTTCGGGGCCCAGCCCGTTGACGCTTCCCGCAAACGAATGCTCGTTGGTAAAGCCGCAGCCGTAGACGGGCACGGCGAACTTGAACCGTTGGTCGACGCCGGCCACGAGGCAGGTGAGGTATCCGCCCCAGGAAATCCCGGTCACTCCCGTGCGGCTGGCGTCCACCTGTGGCAGGGACAGAAGCAGGCTGTGGGCGAGGATCGCATCTGCCACCGCGTGGTACGTCCACTGGTCTTCCCGCGGCTGGTCGATCTGCTTCCAGCCACCCCATCCCGGTGGGCCGCCCAAATCGTGCCTTTCCCAATGCCCGTAGGTGCCTTTGGGCACGCATCCGCAGGTGTCCATGGCAATCGCGGCATACCCGCGCGACGTCCACCGCCGCACCCAGGAGTCAAACGCCGTTCCGCCACCGCCGTGGATCAGGACCACGCCGGGAACGGTCGTGCCAGCCGGCACCTCGGGAAGACCGATCCAGGCGAAAACTCGCGTCTCGCGGCCCTGGTATGCAGGCCCCTGGAAGAACACGGCCTTGACGCCCTGCCCGGAAAAACCTTCGGCCGGCCATGTCTGGGGCGGCTTAGACAACTTGGCCACGTCCCACATCGGGCCAGTCGGATCGGCTGGCGAAGCGGGCGGCGACGCTTGAATGACCGTTTGTGCTTCCTGGCCGTTCGCACTTTCCCAGGACGACGCAACCAGCACCGCGAAAGCCAACCGGGCAATCGCCCCCAGCGGCCGCATTGACATTCCACCCAAAAAACGACGCTTCATGGTCGAATCCTCGCATTTGGTCGTGACTTCAACAATTTCGATCCGCTTTCACATCAACGCGGACGAGCCAATCGAGCTTGCCCAAGTATCGATTCGAAGGACGGTTGCCGTTCGACTTCATCTCGGCCCGGCGAGATCGAGGAAAACGATCATCGACGGATTGCCGACCGGCGTGTAATGGCCCGTGAACTCGAGGCCGCCGCTCGGGCGGTCGACGCGGAAGACCGCGATGTGGTCCGCTCGCTGATTGCAGCAGTAGAGGAACCCGCCGGTGGCATCGAAACTGAAACTGCGTGGGTAGTTCCCGCGCGTCCAGGCTTCCCCGACGTACGCCAGCTCGCCGCCGGGGCCGACGGAGAAGATCCCGATGCTGTCGTGCAGGCGGTTCCCCGCATAGACGAATCGGCCGTCGGCGGAAACCAGAATTTCGGAGCAGAAATTGCTGCCGGCGAAGCCCGGCGGCAGGGTCGAGATCGTCTGTCGCGACGATAATCGCCCCCTGGCGGCATCGTAGTCGAACAGCACGATTGTCGAGCCTTCTTCCTGAATCGAGTAGAACCAGCGTCCGTTGGGGTGAAAATGGAAATGCCGCGGACCGTCGCCGGCAGGCAGTGAGACCGCGGGCGGTACGTGCGGAGTCAGGGTGCCCCGCTGCTGGTCGAACTGCCAGATAAAGATCTGATCCAGGCCCAGATCCACATGCAGCACAAAGCGTCCGGAGGGATCGGCCTGGATCATGTGCGCATGCGTCCGATCGTGTCCGCTGAAGGCGAAGCTGCCCGGCGGCGCGTTGGCCGCCCTGGTCGGGCCGATCTTGCCGGTATCAACCTTGATGTCCGTGGGATCGCCCAGACGGCCGTCGGCCAAGATCGGTAGCACGGCCACGGAACCGCCGAAATAGTTGGCCACCAGCAGGAACCGTCCGCAGGGATGCATGCTGACGTAGGTCGGGCCGGCGCCGCCGGAACGAACGGTATTGAGCAATTCCGGTTTCCCGTCGGCCTGCTGGACAGCAAACGCGCTGACGGAGCCTTCCTTGCCGTCGCCCACCCGATCCGTCTCGTTCGCGGAATAGAGTCGCGTTCCGGCGGCATTCAGGGCCAGGCAACTCGGGCTTGTCCCCAGTTCGACGATCCCGGCCGGCGTCATCGCCCCGCTGGTGCGATCGACGTGAAACCAGTGAATGCCACGGCCATTGCCGGGCGGCAGATCGACCTGGGTTGGCAAGACATCGCGGAGCGGAGAACTGAACGTCCCGACGTAGGCCACCAGCGGCCCGCCCGATTCGCCCGCTCGCGCCCCGAGCGAACCCGTCAACAAAACAACGGTCATCATCAGGGCGAGCGACGCGCGGAAGAAGGCACGCCAAAGAGGGGTGCATGGAATCATGGCGAAACCAGTCTGTTGGAGAAAAAGGCAGCGAGAAATACCGGACCATTGCGGCGCGCATTCTACCGGAAATCGGCCCTCGCGGATACCAGCGGCGGAAACCGGGAACGTCATGTCGCCTCCACGTTTTTGCGGTTCGATGCAAGCAGGATAGAATGAGCGGGTAAGTACCACAGACACCGTCGTCAGCGAACGAAGTCATTTCCATGCCCCACACGATCGAACTCAAAAACGCGGGTGCTGGCCGGTCACCGGATCGAGATCTGCTCGCCGGAGTTGCCCGAAGGCCAAGCCGCCACCGTCCAGGTGACCTTCGATCAACCCAGCGCGCCGGTGCTGGGCGATTACAGCCAGGAACTCCTCGCGGCCGACCGGCGGTATCTCCGGGATCTGCCCCAACTGCTCCGTTCCAAGCCGGGTCGCTGGGTGGGTTACTCGTCCCAGGGATTGATCGCGGAAGGGGACGACGAGTTGGCAGTCTTCCGCACGTGTGGTCAACAGGGTCTCCAGCGCGGCCAGTTCGTGGTGGCTCGAGTCGAGCCGGATCTGCCGCCCGCCGAAGTCACGGAGAACTGGTTTCCCGCCGTAGCACGAGAGGCCTGATCTGGCGTGTTCAGTTTGTACTGGTCAAGACCAATTGGCTATATTCCGTAGTTGGGGCGGAGGGTTGCCTGTTCTCTTCATCCGTGGGTCCGCTCTGCCATCCGTGGGCCGATTGCTACCAGGGCAGATTGATTTCTAACCACCCATCTATAACCCCCTATTTATAACCAGCCTCCTCAGCCAATCAGAAACGAAGGGCAGAAATAGTGCTGCGAAAGCGGCTGGTTATAAATGGGGGGGGTATAAATGGGAAAACGCTGCTGCCGCCAGCGACGCCGCGTCTGCCCGTACTTCTCGATACCGGCCACAACCATCACCTTTCCCTCCGCCAGGACCCCTCAACCGCGTGCGGCATAATCGACGGCTTCCAAGTCACCGCAGACATGGTACAAAAGGAATCGGGTGACGATTGCGCGTCGTCCATTTCGCGGAGGCTCGGGTAATGAATGTGCCCAAGATCGGTCTGGTGGTGTGCCTCTTCTGTTTGCTCGTGCCGGAAATGTTGCGCCGGCCCGCGGCGGCAGACGAGACGGACTACTTCCGAGGACATGTCGAACCGCTGCTGAAACGGCGTTGTTATGCCTGCCACTCGCATGCGGCCAAACAAATGGAAGGCGGCCTGGCACTCGACTGGCGAAGTGGCTGGCAAACAGGGGGTGGTCGTGGACCGGCAATCGTGCCTGGTGATCCGGATGCCAGTCTGCTGATTCGAGCCGTTCGGCACGCGGATCCCGATCTCGCGATGCCCGACGATAAACTGCCGGACGCGGAAATCGAAATCCTGACACGCTGGGTTCAACAGGGTGCCAATGATCCTCGAACGGTACAGCCGGATTCGGCAGACGCGGAGATCTCGGCCGACTGGTGGTCCTTGAAGCCGCTCGAGCGGCCCGCGGTGCCGGCCATCGCTTCGCGAAATCCCATCGATGCCTTCATCCGGGATCGGCTTTCGAGAGAAGGTCTACAACCGGCCAAGCCGGCCGATCGAAGGACCCTGATTCGCCGTCTGACCGTGGATTTGCACGGCCTGCTGCCGACGCCGGAAGATACCGAAGCGTTTGTCAATGACGCGACCCCGAACGCATTTAACGCGCTTGTGGATCGTTTGCTGGAATCACCGCGTTACGGCGAGCGGTGGGCGCGGCATTGGCTCGACACCATTCACTTTGCCGACAGTCACGGCTTCGAGCACGACGTGTTTCGGCCGCACGCCTGGCGCTATCGCGACTACGTGATTGAGAGCTTGAACCGCGACACGCCGTGGCCGCGGTTCATTCGTGAACAGCTGGCCGCCGACGTGTTCTACCCGGACGACGCGACCCTCACGCCGGCGCTCGGATTTCTGGGTGCGGGGACCTACGATCACAGCGCCGCGATCACGGCCCCCAAGTCGTTTGAGAATCTCGATCGCGATGATCTGGTGACTCAGACGATGGCCGCCTTTGTGAGCACGACCGCCAATTGCGCCCGCTGCCACACGCACAAATTCGATCCGATTACGCAGGAGGACTACTATTCGCTGCAGGCCGTGTTTGCCGGTATTGGCAAGGGCGATATTGCGTTCGACGCCAATCCTGAGGTGGCGGCCCAGCGGTCGCGCTGGCAGGCGCTCAAGGTGGCATGCGACACACTTCAGCAGGACGTTCTGTTGAGTCCCGAGAATCAGTCGCTGGTCGCCGCCTGGGAACGGGAACGCGGCGGAGTTGCGGCATGGCAGCCGTTGGCGATCGAGACGTTCGCCTCGGCGGACGGGGCGAATCTGCAGCGTCTGGACGACGGCTCCATCCTGTCCGCGGGACCGCTGCCGGAAAAGGAGACCACCACGGTCACGGCGACGGCAAGTCTGCCTCGCCTCACGGCTTTGCGGCTGGATCTTCTGCCGGATGATTCTCTGCCGCAGAAAGGACCGGGGCGGGCCGAAAATGGGAATCTGCACCTGAACGAATTCGAAGTCCACATGCTGCGAGCGGGCCCCCGTGAAGGCGAACTCCTGAAGATCCGTCGCGCGACGGCGGACTTCGACCAGGACGGTTGGACGATCCAGCATGCCATCGACGGCAACCAAGCCACGGCCTGGGGCATTCATCCCCAAGAGGGCGCGCCCCACGTTGGCGTGTTCGAACTGGAAACGCCTTTGACGCCGGAGCCGGGCATGCGGATCCAGGTCGTGATGCGGCAAATCCACGGCCGGAACCACATCATCGGGCGGTTTTGCTTGTCGGCCACGGATGCTCCGTCGGAACAAGCGGTGGCGCTGCCAGCCGATGTGCAAGCGATCCTGGCCCTGCCGCTGGACCAGCGGTCGCCGGAACAGCAAGGGCGTCTGTCGGCCGCGATTCTCAAGCAGAAAGCGGAAGCATCGCTGCGCCAACTGCCGGCTCAGCAAAGGGTGTTCGCAGCCGCCGCCGTTGCCGAAAACGAACGCGGCGTCGTCCGGATTGACTCGCCGCGCGAAATCCGCGTGCTGAAACGGGGTGACGTCGAGCAACCCGGGGCGATTGCCCGGCCGGGTGCGCTCTCCGCGATCAGCGTCTTGCCTGCTCGTTTTGAGCTTCCGGAACAGCACCCCGAATCGGCTCGCCGGGCCGCCCTGGCGGACTGGCTGGCGGCTCCCAATCATCCCCTGACGTGGCGCAGTATCGCCAATCGCGTCTGGCACTACCACTTTGGCTGCGGCCTGTGTGATACGCCCAGCGACTTTGGGCGAATGGGCGGAATCCCCAGCCACCCGGAACTGCTCGACTGGCTGGCCTGCGAGCTTCGTGACAGCGGTGGTTCGCTGAAGCACCTTCATCGGCTTATATGTACAAGCGAAACATGGCAGCAGACTTCGGCGTGTTCCGCGGAGTTCGCGACACGCGATCCCGACAATCGACTCGTGGCGAGAATGTCACGTCAGCGGCTGGATGCCGACAGCTATCGGGATGCCGTTCTGATGGCCAGCGGACGCCTGGACCTGACGATGGGAGGTCCCGGCGTGGCGCATTTTTCCAGTCGTCCCGGTGCGCAGCTGACGCCTGTCCTCGACTACAACAACTTCGACTGGGACAGCCCCGGTGCGACTCGGCGCAGCATCTATCGCGTTGTCTGGCGAGGAATCCCCGATCCCTTGCTCGAACCGCTTGATTTTCCCGACCTGGGTCTGCCGGCGCCAACACGCGGGTTTTCCGCGTCACCGCTCCAGGCGCTGATGCTGCTCAACAACCGCTTCGTACTGCACCACGCTCAGCACATGGCTCGCCGGGCCGCTACGGATGCTGCAACCATTGCCGACCAGGTGCGGCGCGCGGTGGTCTGGACATGGCAACGCGAACCTTCCGCCGCCGAATGCGACCAGCTGACGGCCCTTGCAAACCAGCATGGCTTGGAGTCCGTTTGTCGTTTGTTGTTGAACAGCAACGAGTTCTTGTTTGTGGATTAGCGATGTTTCAGCCAAGATTGTCTCGACGCGATTTTCTGCAGCATGCCGGTGGTGGCTTCGGAGCCGTAGCCCTGTCGCACCTCTTGGTGTCAGAAGCCACGGCGCTCGAGCCAACGCAATCCGCGCTGAACGGTGGTTTGCATCATCCGGCCAAGGTCCAGCGGATCATTCAGCTGTTCATGAACGGCGGTGCCAGTCCCATGGACACGTTTGATTACAAGCCGGAATTGGCCCGGCTGCACGGGCAGATGCTCGGACCGAAAGAAAAACCCGAGGGCTTCACCGCGCCGGCAGGAGCGGTGATGAAAAGTCCGTTCGAATTTGCTCAGTATGGTGAAACGGGACGCTGGGTCAGTTCCGTGTTTCCCCATCAGGCGACGATCGTCGACGATCTCGCATTCCTGATGGCGATGACAACCAAGACGAACGTACACGGGCCGGCCAGTTATATGATGAACACCGGGTTCATGCTGCCCGGG
Organism: uncultured Pirellulaceae bacterium; assembly: GCA_964645045.1. Lineage (GTDB taxonomy): Bacteria > Planctomycetota > Planctomycetia > Pirellulales > Pirellulaceae > Anammoximicrobium. The sequence goes on from CAZXYZ010000185.1 coordinate 10,417, forward strand.
TTCCCCTGCCTCGGCGCGTGGATTTCGTACGCCCTGGGCAATCTGTCCGACAATCTGCCAACGTTTGTGGTCCTGCCCGATCCGCGCGGCCTGCCCTACAATCAGAAGGGGAACTTCAGCGCCGGGTTCCTGCCGGCCAAGCATCAGGGAGTCCTCGTGGATGCGGCCGCACAGCCGCCGATTCCCGATCTGTTTGCCGACGCGAAGTACCCGTTTGCCGCGGGCCAGGTGGACCGGGATACGCGGGCCCTGCTGCAGGAATGCAACCGGCGTCACGCAGACCAGCGGCCGGCGGATTCCCGGCTCGAGGCCCGCATCGCCGCCGGAGAACTCGCCGCACGCATGCAGTTGAGTGCCCCCGAGGCGTTTGACCTGGCGCGAGAAACCGCAGCGACCCACGCGGCCTACGGGCTGAACAAACCCGAGACGCAGGACTTTGGTCGTCGTTGTCTGCTCGCCCGCCGCCTGATCGAACGCGGGACACGATTTGTGCAAGTTTGGAGTGGTCCTCAGGGAGCGGTCAACAACTGGGACAATCACAGCAATATCCAGACGGAGCTACCGCCAATCGCGATGAATGTGGATCAGCCCACCGCGGCGTTGTACAAGGATCTCAAGTCGCGCGGACTGTTGCAGGATACGCTGCTGGTTTGGAGCACCGAGTTTGGCCGCACGCCCTTCGCCCAGGGGAGTCTGGGCCGCGACCACAATCGCGGCACCTTTGTCACCTGGTTGGCCGGCGCGGGAATCAAAGCCGGAGCGTCTCATGGCCGCAGTGACGACCTCGGTTACCAAGCGGCCGAAGGCAGCACATTCTGTTACGACCTGCACGCCACCATCCTGCACCTGATGGGCATCGACCACAAACGGCTCACCTTTCGGGCCTCCGGTGTCGACCGGCGTCTGACCGACGTGCATGGCCAGGTAGTCCAGGAGATCATCGCTTGACAGGCGGACGGCCACGATCCTCACGTTGCGGCCTGGGAAAGGCGAAAAAGACTGCGTGAGGCTGATGCCCTGGACGTCGTACGGTTGTGCCAGCAGCCCCACGCAGAGCCATACACCCGGTGGGCGCTGCTTGCCCGAGGGGAGCATCTGCGTTACCATGCCGACTGGTCATGGCTGTTGACAGCGAACAAACAAACGCCTTTGCAGGGGAGACGAGCCCATGATTCTGGAACGCGCAAGCTGGTTTTTGGCAGGACTCGGATGGTGCGTCCTCCTCGGCGTCGCGAGCGGCGCGGAACTGGTCAATGAATCCGCTCGGCAGATTCCGATTGCCTACGAAGCCGACGTGGTCGTCGTGGGCGGCGGGACCGGAGCGGTGTCGGCGGCGGTCGCCGCGGCGAAGGACGGGGCCAAGGTCTTCCTGGCCGCACCGCATCCTTATCTCGGCGACGATATGACGGCCACCTTGCGGCTGTGGCTCCAGCCCGGCGAAACGCCCACCTCGCCGCTGGCCCAACGCGTCTTTGGCGACCGCAGCCAGCCGCTAGTGGATCCCAATCGGATCGCGTTTAGCTATACGTCGGACCAGCCCAGCGCAGCGGCCCATCGCGATACGGATCCGCCCAGCCGGCTGACCGACGGCCGCTGGGAATCCGCTTCCTCGCAGAGCGTGCAATACGACGGCAACGTGCAGATCACGGCGGACTTGGCCCAGCCTCAAGACGTTCGCCAGGTCCGCGTGATGGTCTTCCGCCGCGCGTTGGGTGGTTCCGTTGGCAGCGGCTTTGACGTGAAACGCATCGCGGTGTCGCTGAGTGACGACAAGCAGCAATGGCAGCCGGCGGCGGTTATCGAGAACGACCGTCCCGTGGAAGAACTGACGACGCTGACGGCGGCGATCGGCGCCACGGCCCGCTATGTCCGCTTTCACGTGGAAAAGCCGGAGGGCTTCGAGCGCATTCTGCTGGGCGAAATCGAAATCGTCGGCCCGGAGAAACCGCCCGAGCCGCTCGCCTCCGGCGAAGTGCCGCCGCCCCCGCGCCCGATGCACGTCAAGAACACGCTGGACGCGGAATTGCTGGCGGCCGGCGTGCAGTACCTGTACGGCTGCTACGCCACCGACGTGCTCCGCGACGCGGAAGGCAAGCCCAGCGGGATCGTGATGGCGAACCGGGCAGGCCGGCAAGCGGTGTTGGCCAAGACGATTATCGACGCCACGCCGCGGGCCGTCGTCGCTCGGCTGGCGGGCGCCAAGTTTCGTCCCTATCCCGCCGGGACCCACACGTTCCAGCGCGTGGTGATCGGGGGCCAGCCGCGCGGGCCGGACTACATCACTTCCCGCGTCGCGGCTCCGCCGTTCCGCGGACCGCACCCGAATCCGGCCGGTACGTCCAGCGGCGAATTCCCGGTGATCGAGTACACCATGCCGCTGCCCATCGAGGACGACAGCTACGCGGCCTTGATGAAGGTCGACCAGCAGGCCCGCACCATGACGTACGATCCCGAACAGCAGTTCACGTCGGACGAGTTGTTCGAGATTCCGCCCGACCCGATGCACGGCCGCCAGACGGCCAGCGGGCCGTGGCAAGGCGTCGAGCAACTGCCGCTGGGCGCGTTCCAGCCGCAGGATGTCGATCGCTTGTACGTGTTGGGCGGATGTGCCGACGTGCCGCGCCCGCAGGCCGAGAAACTGTTGCGCCCCGTGGCTTATATGGATCTGGGCGAGCGGTTGGGTAAAGCGGCCGCCGCGGATACGAAGCAGATCGCGGCCCTGGCCGGAGTCAAGCTGCCGGGCAAGCCGGCAACCGCTCCGGCGGCCGCCGGTGACGTCCGCGAATCGCTGATCGGCGTGCGGCCCACGCAGCAACAATTGCCGACCGTCCAGCAGGACGGGCGGGCGATCCCGGTGCTGGGCCGATACGACGTCATTGTCGTCGGCGGGGGCACGGGCGGCGCGCCGGCTGGCATCGGTGCAGCTCGCGCCGGGGCCAAGACGCTGGTCGTCGAGTCGCTGCACGGACTGGGCGGCGTGGGCACGATCGGAGCCATTGCCGGGTACTACTGGGGCAATCGCGTCGGGTTCACTGCCAGCATTCAGGACGGCGCGACGCGCTGGGTCATCGAGCAGCGGATGGAATGGTATCGGCAGGAATTGCTGAAGGCCGGCGCGGGCTTGTGGTACGGCGTCGTCGGCTGCGGCGCGTATGTCCAGGACAACCGTGTGATCGGCGCGGTCGTGACCACGCCCTACGGCCGGGGCGTCGTCTTGGCGCACACCGTGATCGACGCCACCGGCAACTCGGACGTCGCCGCCTCGGCGGGCGCCCCAACGATTTACACCGACGCCTCCGAATTCGGCATGCAAGGCACCGGCCTGCCCGGGTACCGGATCGGCGGGACTTATAACAACACGGATTTCACGATCGTCGACGAAACCGACTTGGTCGACATCTGGCATGTGATGGTTTACTCCAAGGGCAAGTATCCGGACGCGTTTGACCACGGACGCCTGATCGACACCCGCGAGCGGCGGATGATCGTGGGCGACGCGACGATCACGCTGACGGACCAGTTGAACGAGCGGACCTATCCGGATTCGGTCTGCCGCTGCTGGAGTAATTTCGACTCGCACGGCTACACCGTGGACCCGTACCTGTTGCTGGAGCACCCGGACAAGAAGGGAATCGGCGTCTATATCCCGTTCCGCGCGATGTTGCCCAAGGGGCTCGACGGGATCATCGTGACGGGGCTGAGCATCAGCGCCCACCGGGACGCGGTGCCCATGATCCGCATGCAGCCCGACATCCAGAACGGCGGCTACGCGGCCGGCGTGGCGGCGGCGATGGCTGCGCGGGACGATGTTCCGATCCGGCAGATCGACGTCAAGGTTTTGCAGCAACACCTGATCGAGATCGGCAATTTGCCGGAGAGCGTGCTCACCGACCAGGACTCGTATCCGCTGCCGGACGAGCGGATTGCGAAGGCGGTGGCCGGTTTGAGCCAGGGCCACGGGGCCTCGATCATCATGACCGCGCCCGACCGCGCCTTGCCATTACTCCGCGAGGCTTACAAAACGGCCGCCGATGACCCGAGCAAGCTGGTTTACGCTCGTGCGCTGGCCGTCCTCGGCGACGCCACTGGCGTGGAGACCCTATTGGCCAAAGCCCGCTCGTACGAGCAATGGGACGAAGGCTGGAACTACCGCGGCATGGGTCAGTTCGGCGCCGCGCTCAGCGAATTGGATACCCTGCTGGTAGCCCTCGGCCACGCCGGCGACGCCAAAGCGGTGCCGGTGATCGTGGACAAACTGCGGCAGCTGGACGCCGAGCAGGCGTTCAGCCACCATCGGGCGGTCGGGTTGGCGTTGGAGTTGATCCGGGACCCGTCGGCCGCCGAGTCGCTGGCGGGACTGTTGGCCAAGCCGGGCATGACCGGCCACGCACACAAGGACATCCAGGCGGCGATCGACCGCGGCGTCCCCGGCGGCACAAACGCCGAACAGACGCGCCGCGAGTCGCTGCGGGAGTTGATGCTGGCCCGCGCTTTGTACCGCTGTGGCGACCGCGATGGCTTAGGCAAGAAGATCCTCCGCGAGTACACCCAAGACCTCCGCGGCCACCTCGCCCGCCACGCGGCGGCCGTGCTGGCGGAGACTCGGTAGCCGAGTCCTACTGTTGACATCCCCGTTCCGTATGCGAAAATCTTCTTTCGGATTCTCGCGGTTCCGCGAGGGTCTGCCGTGACGGTCGTCGATTCGCAAGGAATTCGTTTTCTCCTATCGTTTGTTTCCTGGCAGGGAGTACCGCAATGAAGGCCACGACTCTTTGGCTCGCGTGTTGTTTTGCCGCCTGCGCGGCGTTGGTTCTGGGCTGCGGCGAGTCGCCGCCACCGGTCGTCGAAGCGCCTCCGGCCCCGCCGCCGCCACCCCCGCCGCCGCCTCCCCCGCCGAAGCCGAAGCCGATCGAATTGGCGGAACTCAAGCCGGTGACCGTCGAATCCGGCGCCAAGGCGACCGTGGCTCTGCAAGTGGCACGCAACGACAATGCCGGTCCGATCCAGGTCCGCGTCGAGGGTGCTCCGAAAGAGGTGGTTGTTAAAGCGGCGGACATCGCCGAGGGCCAGAGCAGCGGGCAACTCGAGATCGAAGTGGCACCAACGTTGGGAGACACGGCGCAGACCGTCAACTTGACGATCCACGTCAAGGCCGGCGAACTGCAAGCGTCGCGCGGGTTAGCGGTGAACATCCCGGAATTGGGCCTGCCGACCTTTCCACCCGTCAACGAGGTCCTGCTCCAGCCCGGCGTCAAGAAGACTGTGGAAGTCAAGCTGGAACGGCAGCGGTATCAGGGCCCGGTGGAACTGAAAGTGGCAAGCGCCCCGGCCAAAGTGACCTGCACGGTGACCAAAGTCGACGCCGGCAAGAACTCGGCCACCTTGGAATTGGCCGTGGCCGCCGACGCGCCGAACGCCGCGCAACCGGTCCGCCTGGCCGCCGCACTGTTTGGCCGCAATTTGGGTGTCGATGTGCCGCTGAAGATCGAGAACCGCCCATTTCAGGTCGCTGCGTTCCGCGTGGTGACGCTGGCGCCCGGAGACACCCAGTTCATCGACCTGCCCGTGACCCGCAGCAGCTACAAGGGTCCCTTGCAGTTGCAGCCGGCCGCCTTGCCGCCCGGGGTGACGATCAAGTCGGTGGAAA
>CAZXYZ010000186.1:0-16056 GCA_964645045.1 uncultured Pirellulaceae bacterium
GGAGGCGCGGAAGGCCGCTATGAATGCTGCATAACGTGATAGCTACAAATCGCTGCCGCTTTGGGCTCAAGCCGCGCGATCGGCTCCACGTCACCGGCGCGGCAAATCGAGATCTCGGTTCGCGCGGCCAGATGCACTTCCGGCAGCGTCCCGATGCGCAGCCGGCCGTAGAATTGGTTGAGAATCGGATCGTAGCCGCTGGGCAACAGGACGTTGTTGGCCTGCTGGCCGCCGAAGTGCCCGCCGCTGAAATAGAACTCTGGCATGGGGGCGCTTCGGTCCGCGCCCCAGCCCGGTTGCAGCGGGATCTCCCGGGCCAACAGGACACCGGAGGGCCCCGTCACGCTTACCGAGCAGATGGTAGCCTCGCCGACCGGCAAAGCCACCGCGGCGAAGGCGTGGCTCTTTCGCTCGCCGGGTGCGAGGTCCAGCGTCTGTTCTTGCGGCTGGCCCAACTTGCTCGACGCAATCGCGGTGCGGTACTCGACGCGCACCGCTGCCTTCAGCGGCGTGTCGGTGACGTTCTTCACGGCGACGACCGGCGCCGGCCTACCGCCGAGGAAATCCCCGAGGTCGAGCAGTTGCACCGCCGGCGTTTTGGCGCCCAGAGTCATCCGTCCGAATTCCTGTTCCAGCCGGTAGTTGTTGTAGAAGGCCCGGCCGTAGTGGCGGTTGCCGTCGCCGAAACGCCAATCGCTCGAAAGCGTGAGCGCACTCTGGTCCGCCGCAGAATAGTCGCGTCCCAGAAGAAGTCCCCACGGCTCGCCGTCCTTCGCGTCGGCGGCCTTGAGGTTCGCCAGCGGCAGGGCTATCTCGCAGACCCAGACGCCGCGCTCGATGATCTGCTCGACGGTTGCTCCCGAGGTCCAGCTCGGATGTGGGAAGGTCAGCTTCACGTCGGGGTGTCCCCCGCCCTCCATCGTCCAGAAGATTTCGCGCCCCTGCAGTTGTTTCGTGATGTTGGTGCGCAGCAGAAAGTGACTGGGCGACTTGCCGCGGCCCACGCGTCCGGGGGCGATCCCGATCACGATGCTGCTGTCGCGGTCGAACCACGTCTGCGGCGAGACAGGCTTTACCTCCTCCGGGAATACGGTCGAGCGGCACGCGACGTAAAGATGGGCGGCGGCGTATTTCAGCCAGAAAGTCGCCTGCCGCGGATGCGCCACCTGGCCGAACTGGCTGATCAGGCCGGTGGTCGCCGCCGCATCGTCCCATTCGGCGTCGGCCAGTTTGCCGTCCAGCGTCGGTTTGGTCGTGGTCTTGGGAATCGTCAGTCGCGTTGGTTCGGAAGGCAGCGCCAACAAAGCGGTGAGCAAGTAGATGCATAGTCCCGAGATCGTGCGGGTCATAGTCAGTCTCCCATCCTGGTGTTCACCTGTCCGCGGTCAATCCCTGCTTATGATTCACGTTGTCGAGTTTCAGTTTGCCCACGGACGAACGCATGGGCATGCGGAAGACCGGCGGGCTTGCGCCCGCCGTTCGCCTTTCGATATGCAACTACAGGGTGTACCTGCACCGTTGCCGCAAGGCGAAAGATAACGCTGTGTCCAGACCGCTGGAAGGGCGCACGAACGGCCAGCCGACGATCGGCCTGATCCTGTGCCAGGAGCACGACCGGCTGCTGGCCGAGTACCGCTTCGCCGGCATCGACAAACCGATTGGGATCTCGACCTACGAATTGACGCGGGCCTTGCCGAAGGCATTGCAGTCGGCCTTGACGACGGTCGAAGAGATCGAAGCCGAAGTGGGCGAGACGTTGAGGCGGATTGGATAGAAAGCCAAGCCGAAACGGCGCGGCCGCATGAAGAAACGCGGTGGACGATGACTGCGGACCGCCGACAGAAAACCTCCACGAAAAGAGTCCTGACGCCTTTCCGTCCCCTGCCCACTTTCCGTCCGTTCGGTGGAAACGAAGCGCTCGCCCCGGTACAGCACGGAAGTAACGAAGTGGGAACGGCACCACCTGGGTCAGACCGCCCCAGCGGACTTACCATCAACCGTGCGGTCGTGGAAACGATGACAACTTGCACTGGCGCCCAAGCCGAGACGACGAATCGGGACCTGGACCTCGCCAGCGAAGGGAAAAATGACGACTTCTAGCGCAACACAGGAACGGCGAAGGATCGCGAGTCCCTTCTGAGGCTCCCACACCTTCACGAAGAAAGTCCTGCCCACTTTCTGCTTCGATCTAGGTTGAACTTCGCAGAGATCGCGCCCCCCCCATCTTGATAACGCGCTGGATGAGTTGACGCGTCACTGGGCAGAGATCGTATTTTGCTTCGCATTCCGTGTAGAAGCGGATCTCTGCGGCATCGCGAATACCCTCTTCTTCCAGGCGTTTCAGGAATTGAGCGGCAGCTTTCTTGCCAAACGGCTCCGTCGCCGCTGTTCGTTTTTGGCCCGTCCAGAACCAGATGTCTGGGAGAAACCGCCTGCCAGACAGTTGGTCCTCCATACGCTCCACCGCAAACAGCCCGACGGGGCGATCCAGGAGACGCCCTTCATTCACTTCGCCGTCCAGGAAGATCGCTCCCGCCGGGAGAGGAATCTTGGCAATACGGTCGATTTCAATGCCGAAATCCTTGGCCGTCACGGTCACGACGACTCCAGGAAGCATCGGATAAGTCTTTTCGCCGAATCTGACGACAAGACCATCGGTCGCGTCGACTAAACAGCGCTCAATGTCGAGGAAATGCGGCCTCAAGTTGCTGATTCGCAGGTTGGCCTTGTTGCGTTCAAAGGTGGCGTCCCATGCCTTGCGCGCCAAGGCATGTTCCGGGCGGTCCACGTAGACCTCGCGCCCCGTGGGCTCCGCGTGGTCCCCTCGCACAAAAACGTACCGCTCCTTTCCGGCCACAACGATCAGTTCCTCGCAGAGTTCCCGTTTGGCCGCGAGCCAAGGATTGAGCAACTCCTCAAGTGAATCGCATCCGCCGTTGGCAATGTTCCAACCAATGGGATCGATCTCACGGTAGGACAGGCAATAGTACTCCTTCCCTTGCAGGGAGACGATCGGCAGGATGCCTCCGCTGGCGTAGCGAAACATGAATCCAGCGTGCGCCGGGCCGCCGAAGTGGAACGGCAAATCTTGTTGGGCCAGGAGGCGCCGATCAATCTCCTTCTGAATTCCGTCGAATCGGTCTTGGAAGCCAGGGATACTGTTCTTCACGCGGTATTTGGCGTGCCGCGTCCAGATCGTTGGCGTGCGATGGTCAAAGTCAACCGCGAGGCGCACTCCTTTGTCTCCGTTGTTCCAGAGTGCAAATTGAGTGAGCAGTACCTGTAGGAAGCGATTCTCCGCCAGGACAAACGGGCGGACAAACTTGTCGCGATCATCGTCCACCGGCGCCAGCCAGCGGTAGGCGCTTGTGCCGGCCCGGTGGTATAGGGCGAAAAGCGGATCCGTCTCGGTGCCGGCCACGCGCCGCTCACCAGCCGCGGCCAATGCCGTGAGTACCTCCCAGAGACCGGAATGATCCTCGAACGACTCATCAGAGCCCGGCTCGTGTCGGAGTTTCACCCAGTAGAATAAAGCGTCCGTGTTGTACTGGTCTCGAAACATGCCCCGGAGTTCGGAAGAATACCCTTCATCTTCGCGGAGTCCAATGATGGCGATGTGGCGCGCCGTCCCGGCTTGCGCTGCTGAGCGCGTAATGACTTCATCGGCGAGATAGTCGAACCAAGCGTCCGAGAAGCCGAAGCCAACAAACACGAGGGTCGCCTTGGTCCACAGATGGTCAAAAACGCGGCGGTAGGGCCCTTGGGCATATGCGCGGCGATAGTCTTCCGCGCTTAAGACGATGTCCGCCGGATGATCGAAACGGCCATGGGCAAATAAGACCCGACGAAGCTTGGTGCCATTGGCAGGTCGACGATCGCTGAGCCAGTCGGCCAGGAAGTCGGCCTCGGTCCACGCGCCCACGTCGACGCCGGTGGCCGGAACAACGGCCTTGCAGGCCTTGGGCAAGCCGACGTCGTAATTCGTCGTCACATAATCACGGAAGTTCAGGACGGCCAGAGCCGCGTGCGTCGGCGTGTAGGCGGGTTGCTTGCCGGCTGGCGACAACATCCGACGCAGTGCCGCTTGGTACTTCTTCTCGCCGAGGGTCTCCCGAATGCCGCGAATCGCCTGCTGGGGCCGGCGTCCTGCGATCCGAATCCAAAACTCGCGATCGGCCCGCGAGGCGCGAGTCTTCGCGGCGAGTTCACGGATGAGTCCCCGCCACGTGGGATAGAGGCCCGCGGAAGCCCCCGCCCCAACAAAGGCGACGGTTTCCCCGGAAGCGATCAACTTGCACAATCGGTGGTAGACTGGCTCGTTGTCTTCAATGTCAGCGAAAGGTTTCTGCATCATGCCTGGCTCCATAACGGCTCGAACTCACCGGCCCCGTGACCGGCACTCATTCTGAACGAAAGGGCTTCGGTCTGCAATGAGGCGAAGGGGCAGGATTTCTTTTCACCTCTCGGTCTACTTGATATGCATGGCGGCCACATGTTTGGCCGGGATCGTCACGTGCATCTCGGTTGGCGAGTCCCTAGGGGACGAGGTGCCGAACATGGTTGCGTCCTGACCGGGCGTCAGGTCCTTGTTCTGGAGCACGACGGACTGAGGCGAGTTCGTCTCGTTGAACAACAGCACCAGCTGCTGGTAGCCGAGGCGCGGCACCAGTACATCAGGGCAGCTCAAGCGGTCGCAGGTCGCTAAGACATCCGCCCGCTCGCCGTCCCAAGGGGGCAAGCAAACGGGACAGGTCCAATGAACAACTAGACCTGCTCCCTTTACGTGCCCCCCGAAATTAGAAGCCGGGCCGTCTTGTTTCCAGGAGAATGATGGCTGAATGCATGGCCAGCGGAGCTGGTGAAAACCGCGCGGATCTTGTGTAATAAGCTGCCGGCTCCCCAATCCTAATTCTGAAGGAAGCACTCGATGATGCAGTCCACGACCAGTCGCCTTCGTCGCCTTCGTCGTCTCATCGGCCGAGCAGTCGCCTGTCCGCTGCTGCTCGCCGCCGGGCTTGTTGCCGCCCGTGCCGCGGCCGGGGAAACCCTGACGATGACCGCGTCGCAGTGCGCGGGCCTGAGCGGGTTCCGCACTCATTGGAACCAGCCGATCGCCGTGGCGGAGGACGGCCAGCGGCTGCTCAAGGACAATGTCGCCAAGGACCGCGGGCAAACCGCGGTGTGGGGCGGCGAGCGCGCGGGGCCGCTGGCCTTTGACGCGGTGCATCGCAACCTGCTCGTGCGGTTTCCCGAGGCGGCCGAGAAGATCGCCGCGGCCCTGGCGGCGGGCCAGACGGTCGAAAAGGTCGAACTGGTCCTGCCGTATCTCGATGAAGAGATTTGGCCGACCGGCTCGGGGGGCGCGGACTACCCGAGCGCCGATGGCTACCGCTACCGGCCGAACTGGGATTGCGACAAGCTGTATCGCGAGCAGCGGCCGAATTGGCATGCCATCGCGTACCTGCTGCGCAAACCGTGGCAAGCCGACGCGGCCCACGGCCCGACCTACAACGCCGCCATCAATGGCGCGGTCTACTGGAAACGGTTCGGGGCAACTGACACGCAGGAGGACCGGTTCCCCGAACGTCTCGGGCCCGTGGAGGTCTCCTCGTACCAGCCCGGCGGACGCATGGACGTGACGGCCGTGCTGACCGAGGCCGCCTTTGGCAAGACCCTCGGCGAGCGTCTGCGCGCGGTGGCCGACTGCGGGTTTGTGATCAGCAAGGAGGAAGTCTACGACGCCCGTTACTTCCAGGGCGCCTACGAGTGGGCCATCAGCACCGGGCCGCGGGCCATCCTGATCAAGCAGCCGCAACTGGTCGTGACCCTCAAGCCGGGCCAGGGCGAGCGCGTGACGCTGCCGCCGGCGGCGAACGTGACGGCCCTGGCCGCGGCGCACCAAGGTCGCCCACTCGGCACGCCGACCGCCGTGCTGCCGACCGCCGCCGAGGTCGCAAAGCTCGACGCCCGGTTCCAGGGCAAGCCCGCCTGGATGCCGGACTGGCAGTATGCCCACGTTAGCCAACTGATGGGGCTGGAGAGCGGCGGCCAGGTCCAACCGTTTTACTACCGGCTCGTGCCGCCTCACGTCGTCAACCGGGCCCGCGAGGTGGCCCAGCGCGAGGCGGCGGCGAGGAAGGCGACGCCCGACGTCGACTACGCCACGTATCTCGCCTGGGTGGACTGGGTCCACGGCCAGCCGCCGCGGTTCTGGGAAGGCCACCTGACCGGCGCGGACAACATCGTGCGCTGGTACAACTACCGGGACGCCATGCCGGCGCCGATGCAAGACTCCATCTTCCGCTGCTGGACGGCGTGGCTCATGCCGGACCGCGAGAGCGAGCTGGACCCGACCCTACGCCGCCGGTACGACAACACGTCCGGCAAACTGGTCCATCCTATGGTGGATGACCCGCGCGTGGGCAAGTCCCAGGACGGCAAGCAGGCCGAGTGGGGCCAGGGCGACACGTACTATCGGTTGACCGGCGACTGGCGCGGCAACAAGAGCTACTACCGCTCGGGCTTCACCCGCGAGATGAGCACCGCCAACTTCAACTCGAGCGCTTCGTCGGGGGCGCTGCTCAACGGCCAGATCATCGGCGCGCAACACGCGATGGCCGACGGGCGGGCCGGCTTGATGCAGTTCCCGTTCTGGATGTGGACCCACAGCGCCGGCGTGGGGCAGGAATACGTGGACCACTATTACTGGGCCATCGCCACGGCCGCGAACAAGAACTTCCCCGACTTCTGCCAGCAGCCCGAAGACCGCATGGCCGGCTGGAGCATCATCAGCAAGACCGTGAACGACCTGGCGGGCGTCTATCATCCCCACCTCAAGAAGCTGCTGGGGCCGGCCAGCCGGACGTACTATGAACACGTGCTGGGAGTCCAGGACGGCTTGTACCACATCCTGCACGTGCTCTCACCGAAGGGCACGCTATGCGACACCGACAAGGGCGTTCTGCCCGATCTCACGGCTCCCCAGGACGCCAACGGCAACGCTCGGGCGCCGATCAGCGCCTGGGGCCATGATTATCCCGCGGCCACCGTCGCCTTGCAGACGATGTCCGGTCCCTGGGCGGACCCGTGGTTCGCCGAGTTGGTGGACGAGAAGCCGCTGCCGTGGTCGCTGTACGTGGAAAAGGAGGGCGATCCCGTCGTGACGTACTTCGGCGAGAACTACGGGCTGTCGAGCATCCGCCAGAAGCACCAGCGGATTCACGTGCTCGGGCACTGGCGGCGCCAGGCGGCCTTGCCGCAGAGCATGATCGACATCGGCACGCTCGATCTGCGGATCGGGTTCAACCAGACGACCGTCGGCAACGATCTCGAAGGGGTGATCAGCCAGCAGGGTGTCTACCGCTGCTATCAGCACGGCAACAAGCTGATCATGTTCGCCCGGCCCCAGCCTAACGTCATCAAGGAACGCGCCGGCGAATGCCAGTTCGGCCAGCGGAAACATCCGGCGGAAGCGATCACGAGCGTCCAATGCAGCGCCGCGCTGTTCAATTACGAGAAGCCGGCGCCGACCTGGGGAATCTTCATCGACGGCAAGAAAGTCGAATCGTTGCCCGCCACCGCCAAGTACGGCCAGGTCATCACCATCCACGACGGCGTCAGTTACCTGGCGCTGCGCCCCTTGCCGACCGACGACCTCGGGCGCGACGCCGAGATCACGCTCGAAGCCGGCCGGCCGCAGACCCAGGCCTACCACGAGCAGACCAACATCCAGCCGGCGCTGTTCGTCCACGCCAACTTCTACCGGCGCGCGGCGGCGATGCCGGCCGACGCGCTGGCGCGGCTCGCGGACGCCACCTCGGGTTTCGTCGTCGAGATGGGCGATCAGCAGGAGTACGGCAGCTTCGAGAAGTTCCAGACGCAGGTCCGCCAAGCGAAATTGGCCGCCGTCGCGCAGGGTGCGGTCACGTACCAGACCGGCCAGGACACGCCGGGGGCGGACTGGGACAGCTTCACCGTCAACGGCAAGGACCCGTACGCGTATGCCAAAGAGCAAAAGCTGTGGCAGGACTCGCCGCTGACGCAGATGGGCAAGGCCCGCCTCGAAAAGAACGGCGCGGTGATCGAGCGCGGGAGTCGCCATCCCGAGCTGAACATGCTCCTGCAGACCTTCCCGAAGCAGAAGCTGTACGTGGCGTTGAACCTGTTGCCGAACTACCTCGACTACACCTTCCGCGAGCCCGGTGGCGTGAGGATCGTGGCCGACGGCGCGTGCTCGATGGGCCGGTGGGCGGTGAAGGACTCGCGCGCGATCGACATCAAGTACCACGCCTTCGGCGGCGAGTACGCGCCCCAGAACCCGGCCGAGGCGGCCACCGTGCTCTTCATCACCGGCGCGAAAGGCAAGCCCGAGGTGACGTTGAACGGCAAGGAAGCCCTACTCAAACCGTGGAAGGACGGCTGGCTCATCGCCCTGACCGGCGCATTTCCCAAGGACGACGAGATCGCGTCGCGGTTGTCAGCGGCGCAAGGCATGGCACGGTAATCCCGACTTTTCCCGAAAAGGCGGTCGGTTGCCAGTCGGGACTATTCTCAGTCGTCCCGACGGCGATGCACGATGAGGAACTCAAGGTGGTGCAAGCCGCCTTCGCCGAAATAGAGAAACTGGATGCGGCACGAACGAGAATCGCAAAATGAGCATGAACCCGAACCGACGAAGACCGTTATTCATAACCCTACTGGCCCTCTGGTTCTCGGCCTCGCTGGCCCGAGCGGAAGTGCGCGTGGCGAAGATCTTCTCCGATCATACGGTGCTGCAGCGAGATCGGCCGGCGCCGGTCTGGGGATGGGCCGCGCCGGGTCAAGCGGTAACCGTCACCTTTGTGGGGCAGACCAAGCGAGCTACGGCCGACGCCCAAGGCCGGTGGCGCGTCACGCTCGACCCGCTGCCGGCCAACGCGACCGGACGCGACCTGACGGTGACGGCCGAGGGAGCGACGCCCCGGCGGGTGACCGTCCAGGATGTGCTCGTCGGCGAAGTTTGGTTTACGGCGGGCCAGTCGAACATGATGATGGGACTCGCCAGCGCCACCGGCGGAGCGGAGGGTTTGAAACGGCTCGAGGCCTGTCCGCATCTGCGCGTCGCCAACATCCCCGGCCAGGAATCGCAGACGCCCGAACCGCAACTCGACTTGCAGCAGCCGGTCTCCTGGGCCAAGCCCCACGGCGGCTACTCGGCAGTCAGCGGCTTCTTCGCCGAAAAGCTCTATCGCCACTTGGGTGGCGAAGTGCCCGTCGGCATGATCACGGCCGTGGCGATCGTGCCGGCCGAGGCCTGGGTGGACGCGCCGTCCCTGACCGACTCGCCGGCGCTGAAGCACCTGCTCAAGAGCCCCCTGAACATGACCTCCAAGTGGTTCAACGGCATCATCGCGCCACTCGGCCCGCTCGCCCTGCGCGGCGTGCTGTATTACCAGGGCGAATACAACGGCGGCCGGGGCGCCGAGTTCCAGGTGCTGTTCCCCACGCTGATCCGGAGCTGGCGCACCTCCTTGGAGCAGCCGAACCTGCCGTTCCTGTTCGTCCAGCTTCCGGGATTCCTCGAGCATCGTGCGGAGAAGGATCGACAACTGGACATGGACGCGGCCACCTTGGCGGCGCTGCACCAGCCCACGCTCTCCGGCGTGTGGACCGATATGCGGGAGGCCCAATGGAACGTCTGGCGCAGTGTCCCGCACACCGGCATGGCCGTGACGATCGACGTGGGCGAGCCGTACGACATCCATCCAAAGCAGAAGGAGCCGGTGGCCGAACGCCTGTTGCTGAGCGCTCGGCAGGTAGCCTATGGCGAAAACATCGAGGGGAGCAGCCCCGTGCCCGCCCGTGTCGAGGTCGACGACGACCGCTTCCGTGTGACCTTCGAGCATGTCGGCGGCGGCTTGGTGGTCAAGCAAGAGTGGCGTAAGCTTCCAGCTTGCGATGCGGCTGCCGACCGCAAGCTGGAAGCTTACGCCACGGAGAAATGCGGAACCGTCGCAGGCTTCGACATCGCCGGCCAGGATCTGGTGCTGCGCCCGGCCCAGGCTCGGATCGAAGGCGGCAGCCAGGTCGTGGTCTGGCATCCGGAGGTGAAACGGCCCACGCTGCTGCACTATGCCTGGGGCGGCTTTCCGCGCTGCTCGCTGTACAACTCCAGCGGCCTGCCGGCGCCCCCGTTCGAGCACAAAGTCCGGGACCGCATCCACCCCGCGGACGCGGCCCGCTTTGCCTTCCGGAACCGCAGCTTCGAGGAAGCACCGGCGGACAAGCCCGAGACGGCCGCGGACTGGGTGTTGGCCAACGGCGCGGTGCGGACGCGCGAGCGGGCCAGTGACGGGCAGTGGTCGTTGAAGCTTCCGGCCAAGGAAGCCGGTGCCTCGCAGAACGATATCGCCCGAGGCTTCGGCTGCGTCTGGAACTGCGATCCGCTGCTGCCGCTGGCAGTCCGGCCTGGCTGTGTGGCCGCCTACTCGGTCGATATGGCGGTCACCGGCGGCAAACCGCTGTCCGCCTACTTGCGTTTGTGCCAGAACGCCAATGCCTCCGGCTACCAGTTCTGGGGCGGCGTGCCGCTGCCGAGCACGGCCAGCGCCACGTTCGTGCGGCGCCAAATCGCCGCCGTCTTCGCGCCCGTTTTCGACCTGGGCGGTCCCGATACGGCCGGTGGACTATTCTCCCATCAAAACAGTGCCGAGGGCGCGGTATTCCTAGACAACTTCTCCGAAGTGACACTTCTCCGGCCGCTGTTGACGGTTGACGATACCGGGCCGATCACGCTGCCCCAGGCAAAGCCGGGGCAGAGCGTCGTCTCGGCGCCGCGCACCGTCGCCAATGCACAACGCCGTACATGCCCTCGCCAGCTTGACGACGCTCCCGCCGAGCCAGCGCCTACGGTGTTGTACGGTCTGGCCGGTTGCCCGCGATCCGAGCCGCACCATACGCAGCGGCTGACGGCACCGCGCGACGACGGCGGCGCCATGATCCTTGGCGAGCAAGCCGAGTTGTTCGAGTTCAGCAGCGAACATCGGGGGGCGACGCCGCAGACCCTGCGGTTCCTGGGCGCGGACGGCCTGAGCGGCCTGCGCGGCGGCCCGACTCCCGAGTCGGAATCGGTCGTAATCCGGTTTCGGGGCACCGACCGTCCTGGCGAATATCGGGCGACACTGCGGATCGTGACGCAGGCCATGAATGCCGGCGTGCTGAGTGCTGGCCAGCCCGGCGAACCGCCCATCAATCTACATTACCTCGACATCCCGCTCAGTGTCTGCGTAGGCCCGTAACGTGGCCCTGAGATTCGCTGGTCACGGGAGTCTCGCTCATCGACTGCTGGAGCCGATGCAACAGCGTTGCGCAGGAGAATAGAATCCCGGCGAACGGTGTGGCGTAAGCCCACCGGTGTCTTGGCCCTGCTGCATGCTCCTGCCTTCCGCTGACCTTGTGTCCGCACCGCTGGAAGGGCGCACCCGCGGACCGTATACTGGGGGCCGAGCTGGCGAATCTGAGAGGACATCAACTATGGCGGGTAAGCGATCTGAAAAGAAGGCCCTGGTGCGTTCGAACTTCACGGCCCTGCTGGCGGACGTCAAGAGCCGCATCCAGGCGGCCCAAACGCGGGCCACGCTGGCCGTCAATGCTGAACTTGTGCGGCTGTATTGGGACATCGGCCGGATCATTGACGAGCGTAAGCAGCGCGAGGGCTGGGGCGCGGCCGTCATTCCGCGACTGGCCCGCGAACTGCACAACGAACTGCCGGAATTGAAAGGCTTTTCCGAGCGGAATATCAAGTCGATGGTTGCCTTCTACCGTGAGTACCGTGACCCCGCGGCAATTGTGCAACAGCCTGTTGCACAATTGCCGTCGCAGCCAATTTTGCCGCAGGCGCTGGCAAAATTGGCAACCGGCGGAGTCTTGCCGCCGGCTGCCGCAGGATCACCGGAATCGCTGCTTTGGTTGATTCCGTGGGGGCATCACGTGCTCCTAATGCTGAAAGTCAAAGACCTCTCCGTCCGCCGCTGGTACATGGAGCAGACGCTCGCCAATGGCTGGAGCCGGAGCGTCTTGACGCATCAGATCGAAACCCGCGCCCACATCCGGCACGGCAAGGCGGTTTCCAACTTCGCCGCCTTGCTCCCGGCGCCCCAGTCGGACCTGGCCCAGCAGACGCTCAAAGATCCGTACATCTTCGACTTCCTGACGCTGACCGAGCCGTTTCACGAACGCGAACTCGAAACGCAACTTGTCCGGGATGTGGAGAAGTTCCTGCTCGAACTGGGCCAGGGATTCGCGTTCGTCGGCCGCCAGTACCGCCTGGATGTGGGCGACGAGGACTTCTACCTCGACTTGCTGTTCTACCACCTGCGGCTGCGGGCGTTCGTCGTCATCGACTTGAAGAAGGGCAAGTTCAAGCCCGAGTATGCGGGCAAGCTGAACTTCTACTGCAACGTGGTCAACGACCGCCTGAAGCACCCGACCGACCAGCCCACCATCGGCCTGATCCTGTGCCAGGAGCACGACCGGCTGTT
The DNA here is from genome assembly GCA_964645045.1 of uncultured Pirellulaceae bacterium. Taxonomy (GTDB): domain Bacteria; phylum Planctomycetota; class Planctomycetia; order Pirellulales; family Pirellulaceae; genus Anammoximicrobium. The sequence continues at coordinate 12,519 of CAZXYZ010000186.1, forward strand.
GGCCGAGTACAGCTTCGCCGGCATCGACAAGCCGATTGGCATCTCGACGTACGAATTGACGAGGGCGCTGCCGAAGGCGTTGCAGTCGGCCTTGCCGACGGTCGAAGAGATCGAGGCCGAACTGGGCGAGACCCTGAAACGAATCGGAAAGAAGCCCACGCCGAAGAGGCCGGGCCGCATAAAGAAAGGGGGTGGACGATGACCACGGACGCCGATGGGCCGAACAGCGGCCATCGGGTGCCTTCTCGGAGCGAGGGACGACAAGATCGAGTTGAAGCGATGGTTCGAGCGGGGGTAGCCAGATTCATGAGAATTTGGGGGCCGGCAGTCGTCCGGACGCGCGAAGCACACCGAATTCTCACGAATTCGGCTACGCGCAACTTCAAAGACTTCGGCGACGCCCCGCCCCTGCTCCGCGGCGAGTACGCGGACGACGACCAGGACGGCCTGCCGAACTGGTTCGAGATGTATTGGTTCGGCAAGTTCCTGGACTGGAACACCGCCAGCATCGCCGATCCGGGCGCCGATCCCGACAGCGACGGCCAGACGAATCGGCTGGAGTATCCGGCTCGGTCGGACCCGACGAAGCCACCCGCGTCCGTGCCTGCACCGTGACTGCCCAAATCATCTCGCTGAGTTCGCCCGTCCGCAGATGTTGCATCATGGTGCATGGTCACTTTGCGTTCGCGGTGTAGATCCGCACGTTGTCGATCTGCGGCAGGCTCCAGGCGTCGCCCATGAAGGAAAACGTGTCGGGAGCGGTCAGCCATTGCCGATCCTCGTATTCCACGGCGGGCTTGCCGTTGACCAGCACGGTGATCTTCGGCGGCAGTAACTGGACCGTCACATGGCACCATTTCTCCGGCTCGACCGCGGGCGGGCCTTTGCTTTCGGCCACGGTGATCGCCTCGCGCGACACGGAGCAGCCGCCGCGGCCGGACGTCACGACGTTGCCCACGGGCCGGTTGGCCGCCGCGTGGACGACGATCCGGGCATTGTTGTGCAGTACGTTGCGGCGGAGGATTTGAGCGCGGGCGTGACCGCTGACCACTGCCAGTTGGGAGTCCTGCGGCGGCTGTTGGTTGCCCTGCGACCGATAGCCGCTGACCCGCTTCGATTCCGGCGGGATACTTCCTGGGCCGAAGGGGCAAAGTACCAGCGAGATTCGCCCGGCTTGTTCCAAGTGATTGAATCTGCCACGCCCCTCCAGTAGACTATGCTCGCGTCAGCCGTCACGTTGTTAGCGTGCCCGCCGTTACCACCCGGACGCTCGACGGGAATGCCACTGCGGCTCCTTCGCTGTCAATCGCGGCTGGCCGACGATCGACCACCTGAGTGCAGACACCCACGACGAAATTGGAGGACAGCATGACCATCGAGCAACTCTTCACGCGACAAGAACAGGCTGTCGTCTACTTGTTCAGCCGCTACTGGGACAGGATCGACGGGTTCAAGAACAAACGCATTTGCAGGATTCACACGCACTTCCCCGACTTCACGCTGGCGGATAACGCAACCGACTTGGACGAAGCGTTAGAGTTCGAGTTCGGCCTGCGCGACTTCGACTCTCACATCCCGAAAGACCTTCGGACCTACGTTCCGCAGGTCGTCGAACCAATATCTCCGGGGTTTCGGCGTGGGGAAGGAGCAGGTCAACGGCCATAGTCAGCGGGTGAGAGCCCCAGGAGTTTGATGACTTGTTGCTGGAGCGTGGTGAGCTCAGTTACCATGCACTGCGGTTGGCTGTCGCCGACGGTGAGCCAGTGTCTCTGAATCGGCTCGAAGAGTTCGATGACCCTGGCCGTCGTCGGTCGGGAACAGGGACGGCCCTCCGGATAGAGTGGCAGAGATTCGATGGCTTTGCGTGCCATGGCCTGACGCAGTTCCCGCTCGAGCAACGTCTGCACGAGCAACACGAAAAAGTAGATCGCCAGCAGTCCCTGAATCCGCCCCACGTCTTTCAAGTACACGGGGGCAACGGCGAAATCGGTCTTCAGTTGTGAGAACCGCTTCTCGATGATGGGCTGGCGTTTGTAGGCCCGCAGCACCTCCTCGGCCGTCAACTGCTTGTCGTTGGTCAGCAAGGGGAAGATTCCATCCTCCCGTTCGGCGTTCGCGAAGGCGGCGGCGTCCAGTTCCCACGTCAGATCATAGCGTGGACGGACCTCCTTCTTGTACTTGGTGTGCTTGCTCGGGCGGCCGGGCTGAGCCTGGCGATACTTGGCATCTTCTCCTTCCTTGATGCGGACCCGGACGAGAGACTCGACCTCACACTTCGCCAACAGATCATCCACGGCCTGTTGCACCTTGCTGCGTTCGCGAAAACGCGTCCGCGCGCTCGACAGCCGCTCCCGCAGTTCCGTCAACCCCGCCAGGGCCCGTTGAACTCGGCGCGCTCGCGTCTCTTGATCCAGGTCGGCCTTCCGCGTGCTGCAATACCACAGCAACCGATAGCCCCCGGAACTGAGCCACTCGTCGGCGCACACGAACAGCCGATCGGTCACCTCGCCCTGTTCGTTCGTTTTGTCGTAGCACCGCCCACGAAACAACTTCCCCATTTCTTGTGCCGATTCTTTCGACTTCGTGTTTGTCTGCCTCCAGTGGGTGATATAGATTCTGCATCAAGTACTATTCCGGGACTCTACTCGCGTTTTTCATCGCAAAATGCTCAGTTCGGCGCAGAGGACTCCCTGGGGCAGCGCAATCTTAGTTCTACAGAGGCTGCAAGGCTCAATTTTGCATCAGATCAGCGGCAGCGCCCGGAACCGCGACGTAGTTCCAATCAGATAGGTCGTCGTCAAAGACGATAGGCATCGAGTGGCGGAACTCTGCAGAGTATGGCAGCCCCGTCGCGTAGTACTTCTTGACCACCTCTACCGTCACCCGCAATCCCGTCCGCGTGTGAGTCTTTCGCATCAATTGCAAGGGCGTTGCCAAATCTGTAAAACTCACCCCAGCGCAAGCACGAGTGACATGGGGAAACAAACGGTGCTCGATCGGGTTATACTTCGAGGTATAGGGCGGGTAGTGCGCGATACGGACCTGCAACTGCATACGATCTGCCAGTTTCTGCAATTCCTGCTTGAACAGATATCGCCGGTAGTCGTTGCTCCCTCCACAATCACACAACAAGAGCAAAGAGGTGGCGGACGGATAGTACCAACGTCCAAACCGCATCCACCAGCGATACACGTTGTCGCAGGCAAACGCACTGGTGTCGTGGCTTAGGCCCAGATACAGATGTCCGAGGTTTCGTTTCAGGTCGTACAGCCCGTGCGGCAGCAACACACCCTCGCTGGCGTGCAGGAAGTCGTGGTCATACACCGGAACCTCAAAGGGCGAGAAGAGGACGCCAGGCCGGAAATAGGGTCCCAGCGATTCCTTCTCCTTGCTATCCATGCTCAGGATGGGATTCGCCGACTCCTCGTATTCATCCAACAGTTCGGCGATGCGTTCAAACTGATCGTTGCGGCGGGGAGTGCCTCCAGGGCAACCGCATCTTAAGTCCTTCCTTTCAGGATGTTTAAGAGACGCGAAT
>CAZXYZ010000187.1:0-15435 GCA_964645045.1 uncultured Pirellulaceae bacterium
GACTGATGGCGTGCCCCCTACCGAAACCGCGGGCGATTCCCGTGCCGGCCCCACGCAGATCCAGTTCTTGCTTGATCCGCACCGTCAGGCCGTAGGTTTTGCCCGCGTTGCAGACCGAGGACATAGGACAGGCCCAGTTCTCGTGCTTGGCGGGACAACGGTACTTGAGCGTGCCGCGTTTCGCTTCGTGCCCGATGTACGCCATGGGGTGGCGCACCATCGGCTGGCTGACACGATCGTAACAGTGCAGCGTGCCGGCCTCGTCATACACGATGTTGGAGTTCCCATCGTGACCAGGCAACATTTGTTCCGTCTCTTGCTTCCACAGAGAGCGGTTCTGAATGAGCGGCCGGATGCGCGCGGCGCGGAGCTTCTGATGCACCTTGATATCGTCGGCAGCCTTGTCATAAGCTAACGTGTCCATCCGTTCACGTGGCATGTTGCGAACAGCGCATTCGGCTCCCCTTGCCCGGCGTTGGCATTTCCGCCGCCGTGTGCTAACAGGATAGCGGAAGAGGTCTAAAGGCACGGCCCGGGTCGTCCGGGGCGGGTCCTGGAGGAACGACGCGCAGAACTGTCGCGCGGCGATCCGCAACAGGAACGAGCCGCAGAACCGGAGGAACAACCTGGGCTTCCGTCTTGCCGCAGCTCAACGGGCGCAGTGGTGGATGCCAGCGCCAAGATGAACCGGACCTCTTCCCGTCCTGGGCCGGCAACGGACCAGGCAAAACAAGCGGTCCCTTTGGGGGCCACCGCTGCCGGGCGCCAGTAAGGCTCCTGCCCCAGCGCTCCCGGCAGCGTTTTTTGACGAGATCATCGACGGAGCGTCCCCCATGCCTGTCAGCCCTGAATCGGCCCGCATGATTCGCGTGTTCGTATCTTCGCCCGGCGACGTGGCGGAGGAGCGGGAGGTGCTGGACGAGGTCGTGGCGTTCTTTCGTCAGCAGCTGGAACGCGGCGACGCCCTGGTGCTGCTGGACGGCCTGGATGAAGCTCCCACCGAACAGCATCGCAAGGCGTTTGCCGCCCTGCTGGAGAACACCACCAGCCGCTATGGCCGCTGCCGGTACGTGCTGACGGGCCGGCCGACGGCGTTCACCGACGAACTGGTGTTTCCGGGGTTTGACCATGTCGAAATCGACCCGCTGGAGGACGTCGCCATCGAGAAGTTCCTGCGGCGCTGGTGCCAGGCCCTGTTTGCCGAACATGCGGCGGAAGCCGAGCGGCACCTGGCCGAATTGCTCGACGCCCTGCGCAGCCGGATCGAAATCCGCCGGATGGCCCGCAATCCGGTGATGCTGACCGCGCTGGCCGTGGTCCACTGGAACGAGAAACGTCTGCCGGAACAGCGGGCCGACTTGTACGAATCGATCCTGGGCTGGCTCTCGCGGGCCCGCGTGCAGCGGCCCGGGCGTCCCACGCGGGAGCGCTGTGTGAGTCTGCTGCAGGACCTGGCGCTGGCCATGCAGGACCATGCCGAGGGCCGGCAAGTGCAGGTTCCCCGGCATTGGGCCGCCGAAACGCTGGCGAGGGCATCAAACCCGTGGGGTGTTCCTGAATCGTCTGTTCACGAGGTGGAACTCGATGCCTTTCGCATCGCCCGCTAGCCGGTGACCGTCGGCCAGTATCAGCGGTTTGTCGCCGCAGGCGGCTGTGCCGACCAGCGGTGGTTGGAAGCCGGTGGTTCTGGTGATTCTCCGGAACCCGAATCCTGGGAAGAACAACTGCAATATCCGGCCCGCCCGTCGTCCGCGTCAGCTGGTTTGAAGCCGCCTATACCGCGAGGCGAACGGTCGGCGTAAGCCCGCCGGTTTTCCACATCGCCGAGACAATGCACCGCTGGGCTGACGCCTCACCGTTCGCCGGGATGGGCACCGCTGGGCTGACGCCCAACGTTCGCCGGGATGGGCCCGCTACCGCTGGTAGGTGCCCATCAATGCGCCTTCGGCCAGCACGTGGCCGTCCATCGCCCGCAGCAGCGTCTTCTTGTCGAGGCTCGGGTTGACGGGCAATTCGCAATCCAGGGCGTACAGCCGGAAATGGTAGTGGTGGACGCCGTGGCCGGGCGGCGGCGCCGGGCCGCGGTATCCGATCGTCCGGCCGGCATTCCAGGAATTGCGGCCCTGCAGCGCCGCCACGGGTTGGTCCAGCCGCGCCCCAGCCGGAATTCCCTGCGGCAGTTCCCGCTGGGCCGCCGGCAGCTTGTAGATGACCCAGTGGACCCACGGTTCCGCGGTCGGCGCATCGGGATCGTCGCAAATCAGCGCCAGTTCCTTCGCCCCGTCCGGGATCCCTTCCCAGCGCAAGGGCGGCGACACGTCCTGGCCATCGCCCGTGAACGGCTTGGGAATCCGCTCGCCTTCGGCAAACGCAGAACTGAAGACGGTAATGCTCATGATCTGACCTTTCAGTTAGTGACCCGCAGCCGGTAGGACATGTCGCTGGGCGGCAGTTCGACGCTCAACCAGCCATCCACCGCAGCTGCCGTGGATCGGCTGCCCGCTTGGCCGCCGAGTTCGATGTCGAGTTTTCTGCCGCGCAATCCGACGCTGACCGCAACGTCGGTGTTCAGCTCGAAGACGCCGTCCGCCACCCGCCGCACCGACACGGACGTGCTTTGCCGCACGCAATCGCCGACGCCGCATTCCCACAGCCGCAGGACGCCCGCGCTGCCGAAGACGCCCTGGGTGACGGCGGGGCCGGTCAGCTGGAAGCGCCGGTTGCCCAGGTATCTTGCACGCCAAAAAGTCTTCTGCTCGTCGTCCGACGCAATCCAGCCGTCGCGGTCGTGGTCGATCTGCTCGACCAGCGGACGCAAGGTGGTGGTGACCGTGCCTTCGGCGGTGTCGATCTCGGCGATCTGGCTGCGGAAGTAGTCCGCGCCGCGATCCAGCGTCAACAGGCTGCCGCGGTCGGCAGGCTGGACGGACACGGCCGTGTAGGTCGTCTGGTGACCAGGCACGCCAATCTCGAAAGCGGCCGGTGTGCGACGATCAGGCCAGGCCTGATCGATCCATAGCCGCTTGGTCAGATAATCCGCACGGACCACGCGGCCCGAACGCTGGGGGGCCGCCGGAACGAGCCGCACCTCGGCGGCCTCCAACCGCTGCCCGCCGACCAGCGTGGCTTGCCACAACCCCCCGGCATCCGTCGAATAGAATGCAAACTCGCCAGCGACTTTCAAGCCGGCGTCGGACACCTCGCGGAGCCGATCGGGCCGGCCGTCGGCAAAGCCGACGTCCCGATGGCCGTTGCGCGTGCGGATTTCGACCGCCACGGCTCGTTGTGTGTCCTGCTCGTTGCCAGCGACGGCCAGTTCGCGGCGGGCGGTGATGAACGGCTCGCCCGCATAAGGCTCGATGATCGCGGCGAACAGATCGCCCGGAGAATTCTCTGCCAGCGATCTGCGGAGCATGACGTGGCTGAAGTGATAGTTCCACTGCCGGCAGACGACCTCGCCGCGCAAGGCTCGCGCATCGCGCAAGCCCAGCACGTGCAACCGCGTGTACTTGCGGGGGCCGTCCGGCACAAAGTTCTTGCCGGCCATCTCCCGTTCCCCCTGTCCCGGTCCGTCCACGTCCAGGGCCATTCGCCACGTCGCCTCGAAGACCGCCGGCGCGTCGCCTGCGAGATTCAGGTCGGGCATCAACCGAAACTTCGCCAGCAACTCGGCTTCCTCCGCCACGGCCTGTGTCCCGGGCGTGACGTTCGTCGCGTTCCAAGTGAAATCATCGTTCAGCGGGCCGTGAAAGGCGTACGTCAGCTGCCGTCCGCCCCCCGCGCGGAACACATCGAATACGTATGAGTTCGCCGGCGTCACGTCTTGGGGCAACTCGGCATCGAGCATTTGTTGGGCGACGCTCAACGGCTGCGATCCCTGCCCTTCGTCCACGTCGACCAGCGCCACTTGCCGGCGCAACAGCTGGACGCCTGCCGGCGGCACCGCGGTGGCGGCGACGTAACGCGATCCCGTCTGGTCGGCCAAGGCGCTGACCCACGAATGGCGATACGCCGCAGCGCCGTCGACGAGCACCGTGTTATGGACAAAGCTGGCCGAGTCGGTCGGAATGGTGTACCCGCGCCGCTGGCCGCCGTCGATGGTCATCGGCAGCCCCTGCGCGACGACCTGCAGATCGAGTGAATCCTGATGCTCGTGCCCGATGCCGTAGCCCACGCGGACATAGGCCGCGCGGCGAAACCGGTAATCATCGTGTTCGGCGCCCGATTCCAGGATGCCGGCCCAGGTGGGCAGCACGCGAGAGCGGTTATCGAGCCACGGCGCGCGCGACTGCCGCTGTGCCGCCGCTTCGATTTCGGACCACTCGGCGTCGGTCTCCTGGCCGCGCGTCAGGCCATGCCGCAGGAGGAACGCGAATTTCGGGTCGCGCGTCCAGCGCCAGCCGGAGCGGGCAAACTCCAAGTCGCGGAGCGTATGGCCGGGGCCTTTGTCCGGCCCGCAAACGTCGCCGATCCGCAGGAAATCGCGGCCGCCGACCACGTTTTCCAGCCGCCAGTACAGATGCGCGGCCGGCTTGGGATAGCGCTGCTGGTCGGACAGGTCATATTTCGGATCGCCGCCGGCGCGCAGGTACTGGTCCAGCGATGCGGCCACACGGCTGGCTCCTTCGCCCTGTGCGTAATACGTGCTGCCGACGAACTCGGTGCCCTCGCGGTTGGTGCCGCTGATCATCGTGTCCTGAATGCCGCCCACCGGCAGCGGATAGATGAACGTGCGGGAGAACAGCCACTCCATCCACGGATCCGTCAGGCGGCGGTCGCCGACGACGGCGGCCAGGTTCGCAATGTCCATCGGATCGGTGTGATAGTGATAGCGGAGGATGCGTTTGGCGGTGGTTTGGACAAGATACGTGTCGATCAGCCGGATGACATCCTGCGGCGTCCGGACCCACGGCACGAAGCGGCCGACGGAATCGGCCAGCGGTTGATTGTCGCGGATCGAGTCGAACAGTTCGTCGTACTGGTACATCAGCGGATCGACGTACATCGGATAATGGGGCAGGAAGAAGGCCACCGTTTCTCGGCGGCGGCAGCTATAGTCGCGGCCGAACGGGCCCGGATCGTGGACCGTGCTGGTCAGGTAGCGGCTGTAATCGAGTGTCGGAAACGCATACGCCAGCCGCACCAGCGTCAGCGCCGCCTCGTGGGCGTCGTCGGCTTGGCCGCGCAGCTTGTACCGCTGCAGCGCCGCCCCGACGCGCTGGTAGTATTCCCGATAGACCTCGTGGACGCGGTTGCCGATGGGCGTCCAGGCGGCTCCCGTGTTCGGATCGGCGGCATCCGGAAAGAACAGTCCCGCGCCGTCGTCTTTCAACGGATAGGGATTCGGCAGCGTGCGGCGGGCGTGCAAGTCTTCGAGCGTGTACAGCCGTTGCAGCTTGGGGTTGACCAGGAAGATCTGATCCGCGGGCATGCCGGCCCAGGCGACGTCCTGCGCGCGGGTGGGCGGCACCCAGGCGCCGTGCTGTTCCACGATCTGTTCGCCGGACAGACCGTCGCTGCCGGCGCGCACGCCGGACACGGTGCCGTATCCGCTGCGGCCCACGGCAAACTCGCTGCCTTGCGCGTTGAGCGGCGGGAAGCCGTTCCAGATGGCCGCATCCCGCCGCGCACGTTCGTCCGCCGATAGCGGCGGAGCCGGCTTCTGCCCTTTCTGTGCCAACTCCTTTCGCGCCGCTTCGGCCGCCGGCTCGGCGCTGCGCAGCGTGGTGCGCGTCTTGATCGCCTGCCGCTGCACACCCGCCAGTGCATCGTCCAGACTGATGTTGTGCAGCAGCAGTTCGACGGCCGAGCCGCTGTCGAGGCTCACTTCCGCCCGATAGGCACGCCGGGCCACGGCGTGAAAATAGAATTCCGCGACGCTGTAGAATTCGTCGCAATAACCCACGTGCATGCGGTACACCGATGTCTGGCCGGCAGGTCCGTCGTTGACCGACATCCGCACGTACAACGGCAGGCGGAACGGCCGGAGCTTTTCGGTCTCGACCGCTCCGATCAGGCGGATCGCGTACAAGCCTTCGTTCAATTCGCCCAGATCCAGACGCAGGGCGGGCGAACCGGCCCGCATCCGCACCACAGGCACCGGCTCGTTCTTGCGGCCGGTCGGCTGCGGCGACTCGTGCCGCGGCACCCAATACACGGGTTCGGCGTACTGCTCGACCTGTTTCGGATCGGCACCCGGCAAATCGGCAGCGAGGAAGTTCTTCAGCTGACTCTGCCGGTCGAAGAAACTGCGGATCGGCATGTACTTGAACATGTACGCTCGCCAGTGCTCGACCGAGCCCTGGTACAAGTCGCGTTCGGGAGCCATCCCCTGCGGGGTCCATTGGCGATACTCCTGGCCCATATCCACGACAACTTGCCCCTGCTGGGCCAGTTCCGGGATGCAGCCCGGATACCCGGCCGGCTCGCCGTGCCGCGTCGGGTACAGCGGCAGCCGCAGACCGGCCAAGGGACCGCCGGTTTCGCATTCCGCGCCGGTCGTCTGCGCGGCGGCAATCGCCGGCGCGAACCCGCACAGAAAGACCATCCAGGACGTCTTTGCAGCCATCGCCATGCTCCTCGATTGAACCGCGCGATCGAGCCCAAGCCACGGCTCCAACGTATCGCATACGGGTGCCAACGGCTAGCGTGCAGAAGACGCATTCGCGCTCATTTTGGCGGCGCCAAGGGCGTCACTCACCTGAGAAATCTTCCCAGCCCGGCTCCCAGTCTCCCAGCGAGGCATCCACCGCTGGAATCCACTGGTCTTCAGCGACTTCGGCCGCCGGACTTGCCACGGCCCAAGCGACGGGATCAAGGGCGGCTGATGGGGCAACCGGAGCAGGTTCCAAGACAGCACGTGTGGTGGCGGCCGATCCGGCAGGATGTGAGGCAACTTGCCCTAGGGTTGAGAAGATGGCTCTCGAGAAACTGTCGGGATTGGATGCCGGACGGTCCTGCAGGGCAGGAACCAACTGCACGTCGCCGGACGGGATTCCCGACGGCTCGCCGGGCGAGTCCAGCGGCGCGGGGTTCGAACGGGGCTTCTTGCTCGACTCGCCCTCCCCTTCGCCGGCGCCGGTCGTGCTGACGCCGACGCCGGTCTGATTGTTGATAAAATTGATCACCAACAGCACGTCGAACGCCGTACACCGGCCGTCGTTGTTCACGTCGTAGTACGGCGGCGGTGAACTTGGCGGCGACGGCAAGGTGGGACTGCCCGAATTCGCGTTGACATAATTGATGAGAATCAAAACATCCGCCGCATCCACCGTTCCGTTGCCGCTGACGTCGAACGGGTTGTCCGTGTTCTGCCAGCCCTGGTCGTCATCGGTCGTGGTGACGGAAACGGTTTGCGCCAGTACGCCGCCGAAGTGCCCGGCGGACTGGGCGGCGTCCACGGCGACGGTCACCAGCGATGATTGGTCGTCGTCACGGATGGAATCGTTGACGCCCTTGATCGTCACCGTCTGAGACGAATTCCAGCCTCCGGGCGTGAAGACCAACACGGCCGGGACGACCGTCGCCTCGCTCGTGTCGCTGCTGGTCACGGTCAGCGTCACGTTCGTTGCCGGCTGGGCTGTCAGCACCACCGAGAACGTGTCCGTCGTGCCCGACTCGGAAACGACCGCGATCGACTTGCCGAGTGTGAATCCCGCTACGTCGTCGTCCGTCGTGGTGACGCTGACCGTTTGATCGGCGACCTGGTCGAAGTGCGGATCCGAGATCGCGCCGGCGACGCTCACCGTCACCGCGGTCGTCTGGCTGCCGTCGATCTGGGGATCGTCGACGCCCGTCACCGTCACGGTCTGCGGCACGTCCCAATCGGCCGGGGCGAAGGTCAATACGGCCGGACCAGCCGTGGTCTCGCCCGCGTCCCCGCTGACCGCGGCCAACGTCACGCTGGCGGCGGGCTGGGCCGTCAGCACGATCGTAAACGTGGCCGTCGAGCCGGCTTCCGTGACCGTCAAGCTGGTCTCGCTGAGCACAAACCCGGCCACGTCGTTGTCCGTCGTGGTCACGCTGATCGCCTGGTCGGCTACGTCCCCGAAGGCGTCATCCGAGACGCCGCCGGCCACGCCGACCGTGACCAGCGTCGTCTGGCTGCCGTCGAGCAGGTGATCGTCTACGCCCGTGACCGTCACCGTTTGCGGGAGATCCCAATCGGCAGGCGAAAACGTCAAAACCGTCGGGCTCACGGTCGCCTCGTCAGGGTCGGCACTGATCACGGTCAAGACCACGTTCGTTTCCGGCCGTGCGCCCAGGCGGACGTCGAACGTGCCGGTCGTCCCGTTCTCCGAAACCTGGACGCTGCTCGTGTTCGTGACAAGCCCCGCCTCGTCGTCGTCGTGGGTGAAGACGACCACATGCCGATTGTCCACCGCCACGAACTTGGGGTCCGTGGCAACGGCGTCGATGCTCACCGTCACCGTGGTGTACTGAATGCCATCGTCCCAATCGTCATCCACACCTTGGACCGTCACCGTCTGCGGCGTACTCCAGTTCGCGGGCGTGAACGTCAACGCCGCCGGGCTGACGGTGACTTCTCCCGTGTCGCCGCTGGTCACGGTCAGTACGATGTCGAAATCAGGCTGCGCTGTCAGCACGACGGCAAAGGTATCCGTCGTCCCCGCTTCTGCAACCGAGGCAGTGTTCTTGTTGACCGTGAATCCCGCGAAATCGTTGTCAAAAGTGGACACACTGACCGTCCGGTCGGCCAATTCCGCAAAGTGACTGTCGGAAACCTCGGGCACCACGCTCATTGCTACGAGCGTCGTTTGGATGCCGTCGATCACGTCGTCGTTTACGCCCGTCAGCGTCACCGTCTGCGGGACATTCCAGTTGGCTGGCGTGAAAGTCAACGTAGCCGGTTGAACGGAGACTTCGCCCGCATCGCCGCTGATGACCGACAGCACGACGTCCGAGACCGGCTGCACCGTCAGGGCCACGGTGAAGGTGTCCGTCGAGCCGGACTCCGAAACGCCTGCGGTGGTCCTGCTAACCGAGAGTCCGGCAACATCGTTGTCCGTCGTGGTCACCGTCACCCACTGGGCCGGTACATCGGCAAAGCTGCCATCCGAAGCGGCCGAGTCGACACTGACCGTGATCTGCGTCACTTGGTCGCCATCGACCAGCGGATCGTCCACACCGGCGACCATGACCCATTGGGGCTGATCCCAGTTGCTTGCCGTAAAGGCTAAAACGGCGTCAGAGACGGTCGCTTCCGACGTGTCGCCGCTGACCACAGACAGGAAGACGTCGGTGGAGGGCTGGGCCGTCAGAGCGACGCTAAACGCCTTCGACATGCCGCTCTCGGAGACCATCAGCGAGGTCTCGCTGAGCGCAAACCCCGCAGTCGGTTCAAGATCCGTCGTCCAAACAGCCAGCAACCGGCGGCTTTCCAGCTGCTCGACTCCGAACACGGCAGCGTGCCGAAAACCGACTCGCTTACGCCGCCGTTGAGCCGGAAGAACACGGAGACTGCGCCACCAGGCGGTCATGGTGATTCCTCCAGAACGGTCCTACAGACGCCGCACCTGAGTTGCAGGCCCCTAGCCTCAAGAAAGCCGGACTTGGACAACGAGTAAAAGCTCATCTGTAGGTCCATAAAGACGAATTCACACGGAGACTCCGACAACCTTTGACGATTATTCCATCGGATAAGTTCTTGGAAATTCAAAAATTTCGTTGCTTCCAAGCCTGCGACGACCAAGTGCGGACAACTTGTACCCGTATTCCTCGTAGAATGCTTGGCGGCGCGCAGCAACTTTCCCTCTCGCTGGCGCTTTGGGTTACCGGCAATCGGGCGATTCCAATTGCTGCAGGCCGACGGCCAGATTGTGCTGATATTCGGCGTCGCCGGCGTCGATCGCGACCGCCGCTTGGTAACAGGCCACGGCCTCGGCGATGCGTCCCTGCCGCAACAAGAGGTTTCCGAGGTTGTTGTGCGCGGGAGCGTACTGCGAGTCGATCTCCAGTGCCCTGCGGTAGTGGCCGATTGCTTCCTCGATTCGATCCAGCCGCGCGTGAGCCACACCCAAGTTCAAATGCGTCTCGATGTCGTGGGGATTGATCTTCAGGCTTTGCTGCAGACGCCCAATCGCCTCGGCATCGCGTCCCAATTGGACCAGAAGCAGCCCCAGATTGAAGTTGGTTTGCGCATAGTCGGGGTTGATCTCCAGGGCCTTGTGATAGTAAACGAGGGCTTCTGCAAAGCGTCCTTCTTGGACCAGGGCTCGGCCGAGGTTGTTGTAGGCGCGATAGTTGTGCGGGGCTTTGACGACCGTGTCTTCCCACATCCGCAGTTCGCTCTGGTAGTCCTCGTTCCGCAGGCAGGTCAGGATTCCCAAGACGGCGGCGATTGCGGCAACCAGGCAAACGCCCGATAACCGCGCCGTTCCGGACAACGCCGATTTCCACTGGATCAGCGTCCAGCCCACCATGTAGCCGCCCAGCACCACGGCAGTGATCAGCGGGGCCAGCGGAAGATACATGCGGTGCTCAAAGGCCAAATCCAAAATCGGGATGACACTCGAACTGGGCGCGATCGCAAGGCAAAACCAAACGCCCCAGAAGCCCCACTTCGGCCGCCGCCAAAGCGCCCCTAGCACGACACACAGCAGCACTCCAAGAAAGACGGCGGGGGGAACGATTTCCCGGGCGGACTGGGCCTCGGGCCACTGGTAGTCCAGGCACAGGTCCGCGGGCCAGAAACTCAATCGCAAATAGTGAACCACCACTCCGAATTGCGTGCGGGCATACTCCCACGACGTCACCTCGTCCCCCATTCGCGCCGTCGGACTGGACCGGGACACGAGGACACTCGGCACCAACAGGCCCCACGTCAACGCCAACGCCACGTACAGTCCCCACCGCTTTTGCCAGACCTGTTGCAGGGACGACGCCAGGAAGATGCGGTCGTACAGCAGGACCAGCACGGGAACCACTGCCGTCGCTTCCTTGCTGCCCATCCCCAACAGGCAAGCCGTCACCGCACCGCCGTACCACCCCCACGCGCGCGGCGAGGCGGCGCCGCGCACCACGCAGTATAACGACAGCAGACAAGAAAGCCCCACCATCGCCTCGCAGCGCTGAATCACGTACGTCACCGATTCGGTGTGCAGGGGGTGCAACATCCAAAGGAGCGATACGACCAGAGCCAAGCTGGTTGCCGCCTCGCGCAAGGGATGATCGTGGGGAAACAGCAACAGGGTCCGCCGGATCAAGCCAAGAAGCGTCAAGGCGGCTGCCAAGTGGATTCCCAGGTTGAAAACGTGGTATGGAACGACATCCAATCCGCCGATGCCGTAGCAGAGGGCCAAGGAAAGATTCAGGACGGGCCGATAGTAGTCCAGTCCTTCCACTGGCAGCAGAACCCGATCGAGACGCCAAAGGCTGCAGATGGACTTGTTGTCGGTGATCGAGACTCCATCGTCGAACAAGAACGGGCCGTGCAGGCTGCTGCTGTAGGCAGCCAAGCCGGCAGCGACGATCACAGCCACAGCGCCCCACACCGCGGTCGTCCCACCCTGCCCGGAAGGACTCGCCGTGGCCATGTGCCGAACGTTTCTCGATGTCTTCCGTTTCCCGGAGTCGCGTCCGCGCGGCATAAGCAAACCACCTCACTGGACGTCAAGTTCCGAAGGCTCCAGTTCTTCGATCGCCTGTTGCGCCCGGGGGAACACAAAGTCGCGTTGCACGACAAAATTCGAGAAGAAGAGGATTGTCTCCGCCAGGATTTTGGCCAGGTAGACGTCCATGACACCGGACCACGTGAACAACTGGATCAGCCCGTAGCTCATCCCTCCGGAGACGGCCACGAGCAACAGGTACTTTGACAAGGTCCGGCCGATTTGCTCCCGGGAACGAAACACGGTGTTTCGATTCCCCAGGAAGTTGAACAGCGTCGCCAGAATCCGGCCGGCGATCTGGGCCGTCGCCACGTTTGGCCAGCACAGGAAAACGGCCGCAAAAACGACGTTGTCCAGAATGGCCGAGACCAGCGATACCAGGGTGAACCGCAATAGCACAAAGTAGATCCGGAGCGAATCCACCAGAGGATTGAAATGCGACGAGCGGTTGCCGTCCAGATAGATCGTCCGGATGCCCGTCTCCACGATGCGGATTCCCTCGTATTTGCAGACCAACAGCATTTCCAGTTCAAATTCGTATCCTTGATGAGGGATCAGCAGTAAGCGGGGAATCAACGCCATGGGGATGCCGCGGAGACCGGTCTGCGTGTCGGAGATCTTTTGCCCCACGATCCACCGCATAACTTGACGAGTCGCGGCATTGCCAATTCGGCTGCGCAGGGGCAATTCGCCCTCGAATCCCCGCACTCCCAGGACCAGGCTGTGCGGATGGGCTGTCAGGGACTCAGCAACCGCGACAACGTCGTCGACCGTGTGCTGGCCATCCGCATCCGCGGTCACGACTCCGACGCCCGTGGGATCGTCGCAGGCAATGTAGTTCAACCCCGTTTTCAGCGCCGCACCTTTGCCCAAATTCATGGTATGGCGCAGGATCACGGTGCAGCCTGCGCGCTGTACCGCTTCAAAGACACCTGCGAACGCCGGCCCGCTGCCGTCGTCGACAACCACGGTGCGTGCGCCGGCGGAATTCAACGTCCGCACGAAATCCGCCAACTTCGGCTCCGGCTTGTAGGCCGGGATCAGCACGGTCACCCCGGATATGTTCATGATTTCTTTCCACTGTCCACCGTCCGCTGCCAAGCCGCTCGCCGCGACAGCGACATGGGCCGACGGCTGCGATTCGAACCTTGCAGCGGTGTTTTTTCAAGGGGCGCATTTCCATTTTGACGGTTGCACCACGCGCCGTGGCTGTTACTCGCGCAGATGCATGCCATCGCGGTGTTCGGCCTTGGCACGTTGAGAACATGCATACAGGATCTTTGCCGGGGAGTCTTGGCCAATGGCCGCCTGCCGCCGTAGAATGCGCGTGTACCCGCAATTGCATACCGTGTGGCGAACGGCTGGCGTCAGCCCGCCGGTCTTCCGCATGCCCGCACGTTTGCGCGCGGGGTTGACCATATCACCTCCGATGAGATCAACGGACGAAAGACGCTGGGCCTGCAGAGACCATACACCGGTGGGCTTACGCCTCGCCGTTCGCCAGGATTTATGCAATTGGGTGGAACTCGCGTCTGGGATGCTGGAGTGAATGAGATGGCCGGCAATCGCCTGCCGTCCAGGGTTGAGAATCCGAGGAAAATGACAACGACCATGCCGAGAGTTTTATTGGTCTACCCGCCCATCAGCAAGATGGATCGGTACGGGAGCGAATTGGGGGTCTTCGGCGGAAAGCAGATTCCTTTGGGGGTCTTCTGCCTGGCCGCCTACCTGCGCCAGCAGGGTTACGCGGTTCAGGCCCTCGATGCGGAAGCCCGCGAGTTGACCAACGACGACATTGTGCAAACGTTGCGGACCGGCGGATTCGACGTGCTGGGAATCTCGTCCACGACGGTAGCCTTTCACCGCGCGCTGGAACTGGCCGAAGCCGTCAAGGCCGCCAGCCCCGAAACGACGATCGTGATCGGCGGCCCGCACGTCTCCTCCCAACCCGAGCATCCCTTGCAGTTCGAAGCGTTTGACTACGCGATTTGCAACGAGGGTGAGGAGACGCTGGTCGAACTGCTGCGCACGCTCGCCGAGCAGAAGGACCCGCGCGAGGTGCGTGGCTTGGTCTATCGCCGCCATGGCGAAGTCGTCGCCAATCCCTGCCGGCCCTACATCGCCGACCTGGACGTGCTGCCGATGCCCGCCTACGACATGATTCCGGACATGGAAATCTACTCGCCGCCGCCGTTCAACTACCAGCGGCTGCCGGTCGCGAATATCATGACGTCCCGCGGTTGCCCGAACGCTTGCACGTTCTGCGAGAACACGACCTTCGGCCGTCAGTTCCGCGTGCGCGGCGCCGAGGGCATCGTGGCCGAGATCGAATTCCTGATCGAAAAGTACGGTGTGCGCGAAATCTCGTTCGTCGACGATACATTTACCGTCAAGCGGTCCCGCATCTACGAGATTTTTGAGTTGACGCGGAAGCGTGGATTGAAGTTTCCTTGGAGTTGCATGTCGCGGGTCAATACGGTCGACGAAGAGCTTCTCCGCTACATGCGCGACAACGGATGCTGGTACATCAGCTTTGGCGTGGAGAGTGCCGATGAAGAGATCCTGCGGACGATCCACAAGAGCATTACTCCCGCCAGCGTCCAGCGCGTGATCGAGATCTGTCATCGCCTGGGCATCGTCACCAAAGGCTTCTTCATGATCGGCCATCCCCGCGAGACCGTCGCGACCATCGACGAAACGATCGCATTTGCCAAGCGGATTCCGTTGCGGCACGTGGTCGTGACCATCAACACGCCCATGCCCGGCACCGAACAGTACAAGCACGCGCGCCAGTACGGGACCTTGGATGAATCGGACTGGAAACGTTTCAATTACTGGAAGCCGGTTTTCGTCCCTCACGGCCTGACCGCCGAAATCCTGCTCGCCAAACAGCAGCAGTTCATCCGGGAATTCTACCTTCGCCCCCGGCTTCTACTCCGCCAACTGCAATTCGCCTTGAGCAGTCCATCCAATTTCCGGCAACTGGTCCGCATCGTGGCCGGCTCGCTCCGCTACCTGCTGCGGAAACGCGCGCGATGAGGTGCTCGGTGGTGACCTCAGCAACCGCAGTCCACTTGTCTGGACGGTGAACACTTCCGTGTCGCCCGCCCCGAGCACACCGGCGGCCTGGGACCGAGGCGGCAGGGTCGGATTGGTGGTCACCAGGGCGGGGACGGCGTTCCCGTTGATCCAGAGCAGCCGGTAGCCGAATCGTGCCGTCGCCGTAAGGCACTTCGGAAACGAGCGTCTGCGTCATGCGCGATTCTACGAGGCAGCCTGCGGTGGCGTCAAACAGGTAGCTGCCTTCGAGCGGTTGACGCTCGACGCGTTCCGGTGGTCGCGGCGGCGTGGCGGCGTCCGGCAATTCCAATTGCGTCGCGACGCGAATTCGCTCCAGAGGGCGCTGGCTGTCTGCGCTGGGGCCTTCGTAGGTGTAGGTGTCTGTGGCGGTGAACCGGATCACCCGGACGATCTTTGCGCGAGGCCGCACAAACCGCACCCTCTTTCCCGAACAAACGAGAGATCCATTCAAACATTGAACCGTCCCCCCGCTGTCAGTACAAGGCCATCGACGCCCGCGGCTTACTCGGCGAACGCCCCGGGTGACCGAGCAGCGACAGGACAGGCCAACCATCCCGCTGGACGCAAACGCCGCTTCGGTCCACCCGTTGGTTCGTGCCTCATCGTGGCGAATCGCCGCGCCGGGCCGATCAGTACGTGATTCTACCACCCACCACGACAACAGCACCCACGACAAAGCCGCGGACGCCGCCACCGACCCCGCGTCGGTGGAGCGACGACTGAA
>CAZXYZ010000188.1:0-15393 GCA_964645045.1 uncultured Pirellulaceae bacterium
CGGGGCACGCCAGCGTCCAGTCGTTGAGTGCGTTCATGTACGTTCCAGCTCAAGCAGGTAATGATCCGCCAGCCACGGCAATGGCGGCAGTGTCTCCCAGCGGCGTTCCCAGCGGTTCAGCCGCTCCAGCCACCGGGGATGTTTGCCGGCCCAGGACTCGGCGTACGGCGGCGGCAGCAGGGCCCCCAAGGCACCGACCCTGCGCACACGAAACCAGGGCGCAAACTCGCGCCGCAGCCGCCCAATGGACGGGTAGTGGATCGTCACTCCGCGCCAGGGCACGCCGCCGGGCCGAAAACGGCGGAAGGCTTTCGCCGGCTCCGCCCGCGCCAGGTACCACAGCCACTCCCAAGGAGCCCAAGGGCCCATCACGCACAGCATGACGACCGCGCCGGGAACCAGTCGGTTCGCTAGGCCGCGGGCCACCGTCTGGCGATCCGCCAGGCAGTTGAGGCCGCCGAAGTTCGACAAAGCCCCGCCGAAGGGCCCGGCCGTGAACCGATCCAATTCCTCCAGCGCCAAGGGACGGACCTCGACCAGCGTCTCCAGTCCCGCCGCGGCGACCTTGCGCTGCGCCAGTTCCACCATCTTCGCCGAACGATCGGTGGCCAGCACGCGGATGCCCCGCTGTCCAAGATAGACGGCGTCCTCGCCCGTTCCGCAATTCAATTCCAAGACGAACGTTCCGGGCGGGAAGAGCGTGTCCAGACGCTGCCACACCGCCGCCCGCATCAAGGATCCAATGCGCGACCGGGTAAACTGTCGATCGTAGTCTTCGGCCAAGTCGTCGAATGCAAAAGCCGCCGTCGCGGTGCTCATGACGACGCCTCCCCCAAAGCCGCCAAGGGTTCCATCGGCGCGTTTGGCCGGACCGTGACGCCCACGGGGGTCGGTTCCGCCAGCATGGCCTCGCGGGCCGCTTGCGCCTCCTGCCGATGCCGGTTGGCCGCCTGGGCGTCGGACCGCTCCAGCCGCGCGGCCGCGACTTCCCCCCGCAGCCAGAGGTCGGCCAGCTTGTACCAGGCCGCCGGGCGGCGTCCTTGAATCACGTAGTCGCGGTCGGTGGCTTCGGCCCAGTCCGTGTCTAGGTGGACGCGATCCGCCACTGCGTCGAAGTAAGCCGTGTTCTTGATCGGGTAGGCCAGCGTGGTGAAGAACACGTCCGGATCGCACTGCCGCACGTGGTCGACCGTGGCGGCGACGTCCTCGATCGTCTCGCCGGGATAACCCCACATCAGGAACATGCCCACCTGGATGCCGTGCCGCTGAGTGGCCTTGACCGCCCACCGCACCTGCTCGACCGTGACGCCGCGCTGCATGGCGTCCAGGATTCGCTGGCTGCCGCTCTCCGAGCCAATCCAGATCCGGGAACAGCCCATTTCGGCCAGCGTCGCCAGGACCTCGTCTTTCAGCATGCGGTCCGCCCGCGAAATGGTCTCGAACGGCACCTTCAAGTTCCGCCGCCGCAACTCGGCCGCGTACTCGAACAACCAGCGATGATTGATCGTAAAGACATCGTCCGCGTACCACACCTGATCCAGCCCGTAGGTGCGGTGCAGGAACTCCAGTTCGTCGGCGCAATCGAGGTAACTACGGCGGCGATGACTGAAACCGAACACGGCGTGCGAGCACCAGCGGCATTTGTACGGGCAGCCGCGGGCCGTGATCAGATTCAGGCTGCCCGCGCCGTGATGTTCGCGCCACACCGAGACGTAACGGTCCAAGTCGATGCTGCCCCGATCCGGCCAGGGCAGCGAGTCCAGGTCCGGGATCAAATCGCGCGCCGCGTTCTGCACCAGTTGTCCGTCGCTGTCGAGGTAAACGATCCCCGCAACGCCCGCCAGATCGTGAGTCCCGTCGCGGGCCAGACGCGGCAGTAGTTCGGCCAGCGTCTGTTCGCCTTCGCCCACGACCACGACATCCGCGTAGTGGCGGAGGTACTCTCCTGGATAGTTGGCCGCTTCGGGACCGCCCAGAACCACGCGCCAGCCGTGCTGCTTTGCCTGGTGGATGATGTCCAGCACCGAGCGGCGAGTCAGGAGATTCGTGTACACGCCGATCACGCCGGCGGGCCCGGCGCTCAAGCGGCCGTAGAGCTCGCCGCGCGTGGCAAAGGTGGCGTCGAACACTTCGACGGAGAAACCCGCCCGCTTCAGGTAGGCGGACAGGTACAGCAGCCCCAGCGGCGGATAGGGCTTCATGATCGCCCGTTCTTTTTCATCCTCGCCCAGGAAATATCCATGGGTGAGCAGGATCTCCGCCATGCTTAGTTCCACCGTTTGCGCAAGTCCGGCGCGACGAGCGGCAGAGCGTTTCTTACCAACGTCGTCGGTTGCGGGCTGCGTTCCTCGACCTCCATTTGTCCGAGCTCAAACCAATCGTGCGCCAACGCGTCCAAGGCATCGGACCACGCACGTTCGGGTGCCGTTCGGCGCTGCAACTGCTGCCGCAACTCCAGGTCGCGATGAAGCAGTTGGTGGAGCTTGCGGTAAAACGGCGTGCGATAAGTGCCCTGGAACAGCATGGCCAAATCGTCGCTGTCGTCCCAGTGGTCCTTCCCGGTGAGTTGAGGGTTGACCAGGTCCGAGAATCGGGTGCCGGGCAGTGGATAGCTGACACTCACGCCAAGATCGTCCGGCAGCAGTTCTCGGACTAACTGGATCGTCGCCATGATGTCTTCGAACTGCTCGCCCGGATAGCCGAATTGCAGGAAGAAGCAGGCCCGGATGCCGGCCTCGCCCAGCCGTCGCCGCGCCGCCCTGGTCTGGGCCACCGTGATCCCTTTGTGCATGGCATCCAGGATCCGCTGGCTGCCGCTTTCCACACCCAACCAGACCTCGACACATCCCGCGCGAGCCAGACCGTCCACGGTGGCGTCCTGCATCAGATCGACGCGCGATTGCATCATGAAAGGGATGCTGGCGTCGTGGGCTTCGACTTCCCGGGCGAATTCCGCGATCCACTCGGGCTGCAGTCCGAAAATGTCGTCGGCAAACCAGATGTGATCCGGCCGGACAGTCTCTTTCAACCAGGCCATCTCTGCGGCCACATTGGCGGGTGATCGCATCGCGTACTGCTGGCCCCAGATTGGCTTGGCGCACCAAGTGCAGTTGTACGGGCAGCCGCGCGTGCTGACCATGTTCACGCTGAAGTAACCGTGCGTGCGCAACCAGAGTTCACGGTAGCGTTCCACATCCACCAAGTCCCAGGCGGGGAAAGGAAACACGTCCGGGTTGCGTTCGGGTTTGCGGCGGCGCTGCGGGCCGGCAATCGCGACGCCGTTGGCGTGCCGCGTGACGACGCCTTCCACTCCATGCACAGGCGGCAGATCCCGGCCCAAGAGCACGCCCACCAGTTCCGCCAGGCTGTGGTCAGGCTCGCCGACCAGCGCGTACTGCACGCCGAAATCGAAGTACCGCTCTGGATGATCGGTCACGTCCGAACCCGCTGCCACCACATGCGCCCCGCGGGATGACGCCATCCTGCTCATCACCGCCGTCGCCGCACGCGTATGGGCTAAACACATCTTATTGACGAAATTGAACTGGTCCTCGTAGATCGCCACGACCAAAGGTTGATGCTCGTCGAGCTGTGCCTCGAATTCATGTTCGCCCGCGGAGAACATGGCGTCGAAGAGGGCGACTGAGTAGCCCAGACGGCGAAGATTGCTCGCGGCGTAAAGCGTCCCCAGCGGGGGATACGGCCGCATCTTCTCCAGCTGCTTGGGATCCCGGTTGATGAAGAACCCATGAGCCAGCAGTACATCCGTCATGATCAGAAACCCGTTTTGGATCCGTCCTTGGGGGGAGTCACCGGGGGCGTGAGAAGGAATATACCACACCTGATTCCAGGCGTCAAACGTGCGGTCAACCGCCCTGTCTCGATGCCCAATGTTGATGGTGCCCTTTTGGCCTTCGCGCCCCAACCGCAGGCCGCTATCATCCGCCGCGGGATGCTCGGAGATGGGCTGGTCGGAGAGCACAGCAGTAGGTACGTCGGCGTTTCCACGCCGCTATTTCGGCATGGAAACGCCGTCCCCCGCCGTTTCTTGAATCAACCCATCGCGTTCTATCGCTTGCCTGCGGGAATGCCATCGACTATGGACATGACTTCGGATTCCGTCGCCAGACCACTGGTTGACGTCTGCCGCAACAAAGGGGACATGCGGGCCTTCTGGCCCCACATTGCACTGCCATCCATCCGTAGGGCTCAGGCCCAAATCGCCGCGGTTACCAAGGTGGCCCTCCACCCATCCGGCACGCCTCCGATCCTGGAGACCTCGGATGACGCCGAGCTGTCGGCAATGGGCGTCGCGGCCTTTGTTTCCGGTATGGGGCCGCTGCTCGCTTATTGGATCGAGCAGGGCCATGTCCGAGCTAGTCGGGACGTTGCTCTTCTGTTGGCCGAGCATCTGCGACAAGGCCGAATCCGCGCCACGCTGATGCAGCAACACTTGGAACGACTGCTGCCTCGATTCCGCGCCAGCAAGATCGTGCCGACCGTGCTCAAAGGCATGTATACCGCTCGACGCTACTTCCCCGATCCGGGCACACGCCCGGCTTCCGACGTCGACTTGCTGGTCCGACCGGATGAGCGCCAACGGGCGGAAGATCTCTTGAGCCAAGCGGGCTTTGTCCCGCACCCCGATTCCATCCCGAATTGGCGTGCTTCGACCTGGATCCTGCCCGAGCTGGCCGGACAAGTGCGATCGGTTGAGTTAGATCACGCCGAGAACCCGTGGAGCATCGATCTGCAAGTCTCGCTGGATTACAAATACTTACGGGGCATCTGGGCTCGATACGGCGAACTTTGCTGGGAGTATACGGGAGAGTGGGAGGTGGGCGGCCACCAAGCCGGATTCTTAGCGCAACCCCTGCTGGCTGTGCATCTGGCCCATCATGCTTCCTGTGTGATTGACATCACCAGACTCATCCGCGTCGTCGAACTGGTGTGCGTGCTGCGTAAGGACTTGGCGGACGGGAGCTTGGATTGGGAAGCTCTCGCCGGTCTCCTGACCGACGCCAAGCTCTGGCGATTCGTCTTTCCCGCGTTCGAGATGGCCGAGCATCTCGCGCCGGGGCTGCTCGATCCGGGATTCCGGCGGACACTCGTTTCCGCCGCCACGCGTCGTTCCCGGCAAATCGTCGAACGGGTCGTGGCCCACGGCTTCGAAGGCTGGACCGACCGCCGGATGGACGAAAAACTGATGTGGTCCCGGGGGCCGAGGGAATGGGCTTTGAACCTATTGGAACTGCTCTTGCCCTCGGAGGTACCGGCCAGTCGCCTCCTGGCAGTGCAAGCCAAACGGGTGCGGATCCTGTTGCGCAAGGCGGCCTAATCGTCGTGCCCCCTCTTCACGCAGACTTTCTCCACGCCTCTCCAACGGTTCGCTGACCGACCAATCCTTCGTACAGAGCTTGGAATCTTTCCGCAGTCCAAGCGGCCGGATGCCGAGCCGCCCATCGGCGAGCGTTGTCGGCCAACTCCGCGGCCTCCACGGGCGAGGAAAGCACCCTGAGGATGCCGTCCGCCAACGCTCGATAGTCGCCTGGCGGTGTCGCGTACGCCGCCGCCGGCGCCAACTCGGCGACGAGCCCCACGCGGGTGCCCACGATCGGCAGACCCGCGGCCGCGGCTTCGCACACCGCCACGCCCTGCGATTCGTGGCGCGACGCTTGGACGTACAGCCGAGCGCGGGCGTAGAACTGCGGTAGACGGTCGTAGGTCTGAAAGCCGTGAAAGGTGACTCGCTCGGCAAGCGCCAGGGACGCGGCCAACTGTCCCACTTCGCCCTGCAGCGTGTCCTCGCCGACCCAGTCCAGTTGCACGTCGGGGAATCGCTCGGCAACCACCCCCAAGGCCCGTAGAAGCGTCGGCGGATCTTTCACGTGATTCACCGACGAGACCGTCAAGATCCGCGGCTGCGGTGAACCTGCGCGCGGTGCCAGTCCCGCGAACCCAGACGCTTCGGGAAAGAGCGGGATCCACAACGCGTCCGGTCGATGCTGCAGGATGGGGCCGAGGGCGTAATGACTGCCGGCCGTCACCGCGTCCGCGGCACGCAATGCGAATCGCACCTGCTGGCGCCCGCTCCAAACCCGTGCGCCGCCATAGCGGATGTCTTGGATCGCCACCATTTCGCCGCCTCCCAGGCTCACGACGACCGGTGCGCCCAACCGGCGCGCAGCCAGGACGGCCAGCGTGCTGCAGGGCCCGATCCAGATCGAATGCACGAGATCAAACGGGTGTTCTTGCCGGGCAAGAATGGCTTGCAGGCGGTGGAGTCGCTGGGCGAATCCCCAGCCGCGCAGCTTGGACGTCCTGCCAAGATTGTAGATCCTGGCTCCTGCCAGTTCGTATTCGCACGGTTCAGGCTCTTGGGCCAGTGCGATCACGCTGACCTGGTGTCGCTGCGCTAATCCGCGAATCAGGCCGAGCAGGGTTGGGATTACCGCGTAGCGACCCCCGCGGCCGACGCCGCCGGGAACGAGCATGAGGATATTCATCGGCGGTCTCGGCTCCCTTGGGCTGCAGAGTCGTCTTGCCTCGCGATGGCGGGGTAGGAAGGATCGCGACCGAGGCAGCTTGGCAACGTCCGGGCCACAATCGCAGCCACTTCGCGAGCGCCCGCCTCGTTGAAATGGCAGTCGTCGTAAAACAGTTCTTCGCGGCCCTGCAGCGATCGCAAATCAATCCAAGCCACATCTTGCTCGCGGCAGACGGACTGGAGGACAGTGTTGTACCGCTCCATCCCCTCCCGAAGTCCGGCCACGGACACATAACGCCCGGATTCGCCCAGGCTTCCCAACCATAACAGGGCCTCGGACCGCGGCGACAGTTGCTCGTCCCACAGCGTAGGCTGCGTCAAGAACACCGGTACTGCGCCTTTGCGCCTTACCGCTTGGACCATGCCAACGAGCCGCTGACGATACTCGGCCAGCTCCCGCGTGAGGTCGGGCAGGCGGTCTACGATGGTCGCCCGCTGGCGCTCTCGGCGGCGCAACACGTAGCCCCGCCCGGCAACGTCTTCGGCCATGACGCCCTGATACCGCTGGCGCACGGAGCGGACCAAACTCAACATCATGGACCGGGTCCAGAGCGGGGCAATCCCGTCCACTGGAGCGACATCCTGGGACTCGCCAACGCACCGTCGCAGGTCGTGTGTCAGTTCATTCACACCGACGAGGAAGACGACGCAGTCGACTTCCTCGACCAGGTTCGACGCGGCGACGAACTGCAGGTGATGGTGGCTGGCGAAGCCGCTGATCCCCAGGTTGCCCACCCACACCGGGAGCCCGGCAGCGGACGCATTCAATCGCTCTCGGAGCAGTTGCGGCCAGGTTTCCTCGTCGTCCAGGTAGGAGCACTCCGTGGTGCTTCCCCCCACGCACAAAATCCGATAGGCGGCGTCTCGCGGCGGAAGTTCAGGTCCGCGCATCCCCAAGGAATTGACCGTATAACGCGACTCACCAAACACCCCCGGCATCGCACCGGGAATCGGTCGAAAGACCAAGTGCATTCCCGGCCGCCGCGTGTGGAACGGCGGAGCAAGTGCCGCTCGAAAGAAGCAACTCAAAAACGCCTCGCCGATGCACAACGCCGCCGATAGGGATACGGCCAGCAGGCACATCCGCCCGGCGCGGCGTTCGAGCCACCTTCTCCCGGCCGGAACCGCGGTCGCTGCTAGCACCGCGACGACCCACAGGACGGCCAGAGAAAGCGCAGACAGCTCCGACCCGGAATGCGTCGCCCAGCCGCGCCATGCTGCCACGCTGGTGTCCAGCAACAAGAACACCGGTCCCGCCACGAGCGCAGTGACTTGCCAGAGGAAGAACCGCTGTTTCGACATGGCGTCAAGAACCTTGAAAATCGTGGAGGTCGGGATTCTAACAGGATCGCCTAAGGGCCGAAACGCCGAAATGGCTGCGGGCCGGCGGCTGCGGGACAGCCTGCGGTCTTGCCGCTGGAGTCTCAGTCCGTAGGATGCACGCAGGGAGCGCGCATCATCAAAATCCGAAATCCGAAGCACGAAATCCGAAACAAACCCAAAATCCGAATACTAAAGGCTCAAAACAAACACCACGATCCCAACGCCTCGCCGTGTCTTGTTCAGCGTGGTTTGGGACATTTAGATTTTGAGTTTTGAATTTATTCCGGATTTGAGATTTTAGATTTGAGATTGGGTTGCGGCTTCGCCGCGTGAGGAAGCCGGGGCCGCCAGCGCCGCCAGATCTGCCAGCAATCCGCGCAGCAGGGGGACACTCTCCCGAGGATCCGGCGACACGACCAGCCGCCAACACCGCAGGGCTCGCTCCGACACCATGCGGCCCGTATTCTCGGCGCTTTCCCTAAAGAAATCGAATCCCGGCTCAAGCTGCCCGTTCAACACTTGTTCCACTTCGGCGCGACCGGCCGGCAGTACATGCGGTGCCCCGGTCCCCTTCTGCAACAGGCAAACGCCGATTTGGGTTACAGGGTTCATGTGGTTCCCACGGGTCCGGTCCAAACCCACCACGATCTTGTTCTTGCCGTTGGGCAAGCGCGTCGTCCGCCGGTCCGCGAGTTCGGGAAAGAAACTTGCCGCTTCCGGCAGCAAATGGATCCGCCGCGGCGCCGTCCAGACCCGGAAGTCCGGTTCACGCTGGACATAGGCGACGTCTTCGCCCAAGGCCCCGATCCCGCTCCGCGCGGCCGCGTAGGTCAAGGTGCTCTTGCCGCTCCCGGAACTGCCGATCAACAACAATCCCACGCCATTTTCGGCCAACAAGGCCGCATGCACAGGCAGGCGGTTTGGGCCCGCAACCAGGACCAGCGTCAAGGTCTCCAGGACCCCGAACTGAAAATGAACGGTATCGGCCAGCAGCGTCTCGGTCACATAAGCATACGCTTGTTTGCGATCCAACTCGGCCACGCCAACGCTCCCCGGCGTGCTCACCAGCAAACGCTGCGGGTTCGGCGAACGAAAGCGGATTGGCGCGTGCTGACCGGCACCTTCCTCGCCGTTTTGGACAAACACCCGGATGCGCGCTGCAGTTGGGGAGCCGCTAGCAGGCAAGGCACCGCCGTCCGGCAGCGGGCCAAACGATTCGACGGCGGCTGCGAGTACCGCCGGATGATTGGTTTCGAAACGCACCCACAAGCCAAGCACGGGAAGTTCCACGATGTGGGACAAGGGCAGATCGCGGCCGAGTGGGTCCTGGGGTTGGGCTGACACGGTTCGAGTCATTCCGGGGCGCCTTCCCGTCAGGAATATTGATACGTAGCCGCATTCGCCAGAATGCGGGCTCTCGGGCTCTGCCCGCATTCTGGCGAATGCGGCTACGGACACGTCGCCAGGATTTCTGGCCACACACGGTCGGCAACGGAACAAAATGCGAGCTTACCGGATTCGGGGCAACGGCGGCAACAGAGGTTTCCTCCTCGCGGTTGGGAGTCAGCGGGCGGGTGTTCAGAATTCCGGTCCATCGATGCAGTGTTCTGGTGAGCGGTGCGCCGTCAGCCCACCGGTGTCGCAAATGTCGGGCATGCGAAAAACCGGCGGGCTTACGCCGGCCGCTCGCCTCTCGGTAGGCAACTACGGGGTCAGCACAAGGCGGTAGGGCCCGTCAGCCCTCGATCGCAGAATTCAGCTTGCTCAACGGCGGCGTCCGGGATAACATCCCCGCGTTCATGGCCGGACGCGTCACTTCGATTTCGAACCATCTGGATTGGACCTGCTAGAAGGCGCGACGATGCTGCCCACCATTGATTTCGTCATCGCTGGAGCGCAGAAGTGCGCGACGACATCGTTGCATCGGTATCTCGGGCAGCATCCGCAGATCTTCATGCCGCGCGCGAAGGAGCTTGAATACTTCGTCGCCACGGCCAATCTGGCCCGCGAGCAGGCTCAAATCGAGACCTTCTACTCATCGGTCCAGCCAGGCCAGATGGTAGGGTTGTCACAAGTCAACATGTTGTTTTTTCCGCATGTCCCTGGACGAATCCATCAACACAACCCACGTGCCAAAATCATCGCCCTGCTGCGCGATCCCGTCGACCGAGCCTATTCGGCATACTGGTTTGCGCGGATGCGGGGCTGGGAGACTTGCGAGACCTTCGAGCGCGCCCTGCAGCGCGAACTGCAAGGGGAATTCACTACGCATTACGATCTGGCCAACTTCACGTACTTGCAACATGGCCACTACGCCGACCAACTGGAACGGTACTTCGAGATGTTCGGCCGCGATCGCATTCGTGCGTTGTTGACGGAGGATCTTGCGACCAGCCCCTCGCGAGTCCTGTCCGGACTGTTCCAATGGCTGGGCGTATCTGACGACGTGGACGGCATCTCCTTTCATACGAGACACAACGTCACCCAGCGCGTCCGTTTCCCCTGGCTTTCTCTGACAGTCGGTGCGGCGTCGTTCCCCGCCCGCTGTTTGCTACGGGCATTGCTTCCGAATTGGGGGCGGTCCTGGATTCGCCAACGAATCCTCGGACCGCTTCGGTCGCTGAACCGCATCCCATTTACACCGCCGCTGATGGCCGAGGAAACGCGGGCTTGGTTGAGCGACTACTACCGGGTCCACAATGCTCGGCTGAGCGAATTGCTGGGCCGAGACCTCTCGTCTTGGCACTGATCCGTTGCCGGTTCAGCCGGTCCCGATCTGTGCAAGTAACCAGAAACGCCAGTCTTGAAGTTGCGTATTTATAACCACGTAGTGGCGACAGCATGTAGCCTTGGGCATAAGCCCAAGGAACTCTAAGGAACGAGCGCCGTAGCCGCGAAGCGGCACCAGCAGGTTGCTGCGGTAGAGCTTGCTGTCGCCGCTTCGCGGCTAACGGTTCCCCGTTTCGTGCTATCCTTGGGCTTACGCCCAAGGCTATGTGCTGTCATCGCTTCGCGACTACGAAACAGGGTAATTCCCCCCTCTCGCTGGCGCTTCGGGTTACGATGCGCAAAGCTCCGATCAAGGCCCAGGCTCTCTACGTGCCCTGTTCCCTGCCTTCCCGTTCTTCCTGTTTCCTTGACAGTCAGTCCAGGAAGGTTTCTTACCCCGTGGAAATTGAGTGATAGAGCCTGTCGAATTCTTGCACCGTCCAGTGGCTGTCGTGGGCTTGTGCCCAGCGTTGAGCGTTCTGGCCCATGGTGATTCGCCGTTCCGGGTCATGCAGCAACGATAGAATTGCTTCGGCGAGCGCCTGTTCGTTTCCGGGAGGAACGGCCAGGGCTGCGTGGGGATGCCAATCGGCAGCATAGCCGTTGGTCTGCGTCCCCACGCTGGGCAGGCCGGTAGCGGCGGCTTCCAGCATGGCCACCGGGGCGGCATCATGGCGCGAGGGCAGCAAGAACAGGTGCGCCTGATGGAAAAACGGGCGAGTTTCGTCGTTGGGCAAGAAACCGTGGAAAAACACCTTTTCGGCCAATCCCAGGCTTTCGCATAAACGCTGGATTTCTCCTCGTAAGGTATCTTCTCCGATCACATCGAGCCGGGTTTCGGGTTCGGCATCCACCACACGCCGCATCGCTCGCAGCAGCGTGGTTTGATCTTTGACGCGGTTCAGACTGGCTACATGCAGCAGTCGCCAGGGCGGGCCGACGGGCCGCTGCATCGGCTGCTGAAACCAATCGGGGTGAACGCCCAGAGGGATTTCGAGCGTATTCGCCCCGTGTGCTTTGGCTGACCGGACAAGGTACTGGCTGGCTGCCGTCACTTGCCATGCCAGGCGCAGCGCCAATGCCACCCGCAGCCGCCCGCGCCAACTGAGCTGTGCGCCATAGCCGATCACCGGCAAAGAGACCAACTCCCCCCCCCCGCCAAGGTGACGACTACCGGAACGCCCATCCACTTTCCCGCCAGGGCTGCCAGCAATCCGCTGCCATCGGCCCAGAAACCGTGCAGCACATCAAAAGGGCCGTGGGCGCGCAGCCCGGCAAGTAGCGCGGCGAACTGCTGCGCCAGCCGCGTGCCGGGCATGCTGGATGGCTCCCCCAGGTTGTGGATGATGGCTCCCAACAGGGGATAGCTGCACGCCTGCGGATATTGGCGTTCCGCAAATACGTGCAGCTCGTGGCGTTTTGCCAGTTCTTCAATGAGCCACAACAACACCGGGATGACACGCTCGCGTCCACTGCGATCGACCCCGCCGGGAACAACCCAGGCTATTCGCATACTTTCCTTTCGTACAGCGGACTGCAAGTCCGCTCCGTTCGCTCATGCTCTCGAAGCTCGATCCGCCGCCTGGGCCGCGCGCGGATCAAGAACAGCAGCCGCACGCGTGACTCCTGCAACAGCGTTTTATTGGGAGTGAGGTGGCCGTGATTGATCTGATCGACGACGCAGCGGAAGCGCCGCAACAGGGGCTCCTTCGCGAAACGGGATACCACGGCCAGTCGCTGGACATCCCGGAACGTGCGGTAGGGCGTGTTTTTGTTCGCCGCCGTCCGCCACGTCAGGATGGGTCAGCAGAATGTGCAGCAGCATGTTCGAGCCGCTGCGCATGTGCCTCAAAATGAAAGCGGCCGTCGGGGGCTCGCAGCCGGGGGGCTGCAGTCCCGCATGACAGGCGGAAAACGCGGCCTGCCGAAACACACGCTTCCATGAGGAAAAGGCCATCGAATGCACCGCCATTCGGGGTCTCCGGTCCGAGGGTGCGGGAACCACCCCTGTAAAGGTGTCAAATAGGTTGGAGTCCACGCTTTAGCGTGTATCGGCGGCGGGCCTCGCCCGCCGGGCAGCCTAAAGGCTGTACTCCAACTGAATCGTCTGCCAGCCTTTCTTGAGCAATCCGACCTTTACAGGGGTGGGTGAGGGAACTTACCAGAATCGGTCTTTCGCGGCAACGGAAGTTTGCCCGTCGCGATCGCAGTGCCCGCATTGGGTTCAGCCGGACCGGGCGCGCGAGAGGCCGGCCCGTTGGCGAAGCAACTCCTCGTACACACTGACCGACCGACGGCCGATCGCCGAATACGTCCAGCGGCTTTGGAACAGCTGGCGTGCTGCGTTCGACTGGGCTCGTAACGGGGTCTTGAGGACCCGGAGCATCGCGGCAGCCAGCGCTTCCGCATTGCCCAGCGGCCACAGCGCACCGACCTCTCCGCCGGCCAGAATCGTCCGAAACGACGGGATCTCGGTGACCACTGGAACAGCGCCGCAGGCCAGCGCATCCAGCACCGCGATGCCGCTGCCCTCTTTCGCACTGCCCTGGACGAACAGATCGGCACTACTGTAGTACGCGCCGATCTCCGCGTAGGGGATTTCCCCCAGCAGCGTCACGGAAGGTCGGAGCCGCACGCTCTGCGCGATCGTCGCCCGCACCTCGTCCAGCAACTGCGCCCGGCGATAGGCCATGTACAGCCGTGCTGTAGGCACCCGCGTCAGAATCCGTTCAAAGCCGGACAAGACAGTGAGTGGGTCCTTGTT
The DNA here is from genome assembly GCA_964645045.1 of uncultured Pirellulaceae bacterium. Lineage (GTDB taxonomy): Bacteria > Planctomycetota > Planctomycetia > Pirellulales > Pirellulaceae > Anammoximicrobium. Next base: position 13,404 of record CAZXYZ010000188.1, read on the forward strand.
CGCTGTCAGATTTCCGGTCCACAACACGATCGGACTTCCGGTCATCTTCGTGGCCGCGAGGGCCTCCCGGCGATCCTGAGGCGCCAGCAAGGACGAGCACTCCATGACCTCGTAAACGCGATCCATTGAAGGAATCACCCCGCGGTCTACCCAGGCAGAGGCCAACTCGCGATTCGTGAACAGAAAGCCGTCCACGTGCCGCAGCCCCCAGGCCTGCAGACGCCCGCGAATTCCCGCGCTTGGCAACTCCGCATGATGCTGGACCGCCAGTGCGGCCGCGGGCGGAAGAATCCGCCGCAAGTGACGTGCCTGCAAGGGAAACACCAAACCGCCCAAGTGGACCGCCGTCGCGCGACCTTCCGCCGCGCCGGATCCGCACTCCGCACATACGGCCGCGTTGAGACGCAGCGGAACGTGCCACCGCCTCAACCTCGGGGGGCAATGGTCCGCGACCAGGCGATAACAGACCCCCTTGCGCTGGACGACGCTGTCGCGGTGAAAACGCTGAAAAACGGTGACCTTGGCGCCGGCCTCCAGAATCCCCTGGGCCCATCCCGTCAAGTGCATGTAGCGGTCCAGCAAGTCATCCGCCTGTTCCAAGCGGGGGTCGTACACGCTGTTGATGATCAAGACGTGGAACAAGGGTCGGTATGCAACGCCGGAAAGAGATGGAGCAGCCACTCGGCAAAGAGCGCAAGATAAGGCGCGCCGCCGGACAGGTCAACAACGCATCCCGAAACGCATCCCGATCAGGAGAAGCCAAGCTGTCGCTCACTGCCTGGACGCGGTGTACGCGATCACGGCCCGGATGACGGCTTCCAGGTCGTAGCGGTTGCGGTGGGTGATGGTGCGGTGCAGACGCGTCAAGATGGGGACGCGGCGGCGGACGTGTTCTAAATCCCCGTCAGCTTAACCGGCCCCATCCCCTGGGTCCCTGGACCCCAGGGATTGCCTCGGGGGAGGCGGAGGGATAAGATTCTCCAGAGTGGATGGTACTCCGAGCCGTGTGGGGCTCCTCCGCGGCTCGGGGAGCCATGCTGCGAGGATGCGAGTGCGCGGCGCGCATCGTGGGTCTGACGACACGGCAACCACCGTTCGCCAGCTAGGCGGGAGGATCAAATCCCCCGGTCATTCACGGCTGATTGATTTCGAGTTCACCGCATGCGCGACACATCGCAGAGTTTGTTGGAGCGTCTGCGCAAGGAACCCGATGCGCCGGATTGGCGGCGGTTCACCGAACTGTACGAACCGCTGATCCGAGGCTGGCTACGGCGCCGGAACATCCTCGAACAAGATGCCGATGATGTGGTTCAGAACATCCTGACCGTCGTCGTCCGGCGGGTGGGCCAGTTTCAGCACAACGGGCGCGTGGGGGCCTTCCGGACGTGGCTGCGCTCGATCGCCGTGAATTGTCTCAGGGACCACTGGCGAGCCAATCGCTATCGCCCGGCTGGAGTGGGAGGCAGCGATATTCAGGAGTTGATCGCCCAGTTGGAAGATCCGGCCAGCGAACTGTCGCAGCTATGGGACCAGGAACACGACCGCCACGTGATGCGAACCCTGCTCGAATCGCTGCGCGACGAGTTCGAGCCGCGAACCTGGGCGGCCTTCCAGCGATTCGTCCTGGACGACCAGCCGGCCGCCGAAGTGGCCAAGGAACTGAAGATGACGGCCAATGCGGTGTTCATCGCCAAGTCGCGCGTGTTGACGCGGCTGCGGCAGGAGGCGATGGGCATCCTGGATGATTAGGGGGGGCGGCGCCGCGTGGGACCGAACTGCCTGAAAGGTCGTGGCCGCTTCCGCCATTTCCCTGGCGGTGGTTCATTCGATTCGCGAGATTGTGCTTGAATGCGGAAGACACCGCGTCGACTCGCCTTCGTGTGAACCCCATGGTTCGACCGGTTACTGTTGGAATCTTCACTCATCCGCGGGAATGCAGCAATTCCCGACGAAAAAATCTGTCTGGTCCCTGGACAGATGGTTGGGCATG
>CAZXYZ010000189.1:0-14898 GCA_964645045.1 uncultured Pirellulaceae bacterium
TGTGCTCCGACAAAGACCGGCGAATGGACCGAGCCTTCGGCGGACTCGAAGATCGGCACCACGGAGCCGTCGCGGGGATCGATGACGGCGATCACGTCCGAGTGCATCTGCCGCGAGTCCGGCCGCAGGATGGTGGCCAGCAGCCGGCCGTCGGGCAGCGGGGCGAGGTCGCCCAGTCCGCTGGGCAAACGGGGAAAGGACGGTTCGCGGCCGCCGGAGGAGCAGATGAAATTCCCGCGGCTGGAAATGCAGGCCAGCTTGCCGTCGGGCAGCGGCGCCGGACTGCCGTAGCCCAAGGCTCGCAGCCGCACGCCGTAGTCCGCGCCCACGTCGGCGCCAACCTCGGTATGCCCGTCCGTGCCATCCGGGCGAATGGCGTGGATCTGCGTTTCCACCTTGGCGCGGTCGAAGAAATTGTCCGTGCGGATGAACGCGATCCGGCCGTCGGCCATCACCTTCGGCTCGTTGTCGAAAATCGGCGTAAACGTGATCGGTTCGATCCCGCTGCCGTCGCCCTGCATGACGAACAGCGCCCGCGACGGCGGATTGTGGTACTCTTCGAAACTGCCGATGCGGGTCGAGGTGAACACGATCCGCCCGTCGGGCAATTCGGCGGGATCGATATCGTGAAACGGTCCGTCGGTCAGGCGCTGGGGCGGCCCGCCGTCCAGGGGCACCCGGTAGATGTGGAAGAACGCGTCGCCGCCCAGGGCCATCGCCGCGTACAGGAATTGGCCGTCGTAACTGGCGGCAGGCGAACCGATTGCCCCCTTGCCCGCATCGACCAGCAATTGCGGAGCCGCATTCGGGTCGGCCGTCCTTAACAGGTACAGCTTGCGGCCGATCTTTGATGGGCAGGGGATGTCGAACTCGGTGTAGGCTCGCGACCAAGTATCCACGCGGAAGCACACGCCCCAAGCGTCGCCGCGCAAGGGCACGTACACGCTGCAGTCGTCGCCGACGTAGGCAATCGCCTCCGGCCAGCGGAAATCCTCGCCCGCCTCGGAGAACACGACGCGGGTTTGGAACATCCCCGGCCGAGGCGGTCCGTCTGCGGACCAATTGAGCGCGCCCCAGGGCGCCATGCCCATCGCCCCGATGACGTTCGCGGGGGACCACCCCGGGGGTTCGACGTACTCCGGATGGGAATAGTCCACCGGCTCCGCTTCGGCCGCCACGCGCCACGAGGCATCGGTCACGAACTCCAGCGGCGGCCGGTCCTGGACCTCGACGCGCACGGCAGCCACGACGGCCCGGATCCCGCCCAAGTCGGTGCCGCGGATTCCAATCACGTTGCGGCCCCGTGCCAGACGCGTGGTGACGTCGTAGCGTTCGACCGAACTCCATACCTCGCCGCCCGCGCCGGCATCGTAGCCGACGGCGGCGCCGTTGATGTACAGTTCGTAGTTGTTGTCGGCCGTGATCAGCACGCTGGCGGCCGTCGGTGCGTCGGCCAGCGTAAACACACGGCGCAACTGGCACACGTCCCCGTCGGCCGCGCCCCAAATCCAGGACGCCTGGGCCAGCGGCGGCAAGGTCCCGACCGGCTTTTTGGCCGCAGGCTTCGCGGCACCGGCCGCCCTCAAGACCGGCCGCCTGGCCTCGGCGGCCGCCGCCCATGGCGGGACCGCCAAAACAGCAAGCAATACGGCAGCGGCAGCCAGGATGCGCCAACGGCGACGAGATCGTGAGTTTGTCGGGCCCTCGACGAAAAAAGTGGCAACCGTCATTTGGCGGTACCTTTCCTTGGCTTCGGGTGTTTGGTTGTCAGTTGCGCCGATTGAGGCAGGATTCGCGATCAGCTTAACTCCTCAACGTCGGCTTTGTCCTTCGTGCGCTGCGTGGAACTCTTGTTGCGGATCAGGTCCTGTCGGCCAATGAACGTGACTTCGATCGAATTGGTGAAGCGGGGAAATCCGTGAAATGCGACGGCGTAACCACCGACGATCATATAGTCAACTTGGTGGGTTTCCAGAAATCTCAAGAACTCTTCGAAGTCGGGCTGGATATTCATGAAGGAACTTTCCCGCTTCCAGGCGGAAGCGTTCGACCGCATCCAGGCGTTCTTCGGGCGTCCGCTGACGCCAGTAGGCGCGGTCGGCTTTTGCCTGTTCTTCGTGTGTGGTGACGGTCAGTGTCTTTTCCATTTAACGAATTTGCTGGCAGTTGAGGCCGAAGAGGCGCGCACGGCGTACGTCCGGCAGATTGCAACTCTTACGCGCGTTTCGGACTTGCCAAGATTCTATCGGTCTGGGCGCAGACGCGAAAGACGTTATCGGCCGAAAACAGTCGCCCGACAGTCGCCCCGTGCCGTGCCCTTGCATTAACGGCCGTTGCCGAGCAAAATGGTGCGCTTTGGTTTCGGGCTGTGTGGCGATGGGCCAAGCGCGAACGACTCGACGGGAGAAAACGGTGTCCCTAGATCCGATTTCCGAATTTGACGAGCCGGAGTCGATCCCCTTTTTGGATCGCTGGCGGCAAGGTCTTCTTTCTGCGAACAGCGGGTGCAATATGGTAGACAAAGCTCCTTGGATTACGTATCGGCCACAGTTGAAGGTGCTGGATTGCACCATCCGCGACGGAGGCTTGATCAACAAGCACCAGTTCACGGACGAATTTGTCAAGGCCGTCTACCAGACGTGCCTGGCCTCCGGCATCGACTACATGGAAGTCGGCTACAAGAACTCGCCGCGGATTTTTGCCAAAAGCGAATTCGGGGCTTGGCGGCATTGTGACGAAGCCGACCTGAACCGCGTGTTCAGCGGGCACGACGACCAGAAGACGGGCTTGAAGCTGGCCGTCATGGCCGACGCCACCAAGAGCGATTGGCGTGAGCAACTGGTCCCGCGCGAGCAGAGCGTGCTGGACATGATCCGCGTGGCATTCTACGCCCACCAGGTGTCCGAGGCGGTGGAAATGATCCAGTACGCCCACGAACTGGGCTACGAGACGAGCGCCAACCTGATGGCCGTGTCGAACATCAGCGAAGTTGAGATCGACACGGTGCTGGAAGCCATCGCCCCGACGCCGGCCCAGGTGATGGTGATCGTCGACAGCTTTGGGCATCTGTACCGCGAGCAGATCGACATGCTGTACAAGAAGTACTCGCAGGCGGTCAGCAGCACGGGCAAAGACATCGGGATCCACGCCCACAACAACCTGCAGCTGGCGTTCGCCAACACGATCGAAGCGATCATCATGGGCGCCAATCGGGTCGATGCCACGATGGGCGGCCTGGGACGCGGCGCGGGCAACTGCCCGATGGAACTGCTGCTGGGCTTTTTGCGGAACCCGAAATTCAAGCTGCGGCCGGTCGTCAAATGCTTGCAGGACCAGATCGAGCCGTTGCGGGAGAAATTGCTGTGGGGACCGCTGGTGCCCTACAACATCACCGGCCACATGAATCGGCATCCCAACCAGGCGATCAAGTTCCTGGATACCGAGGGCAACCGCAATTTCCTGAAGTTCTTTGACGAGATCATCACGGACGTTTAGAACCCCATGAGCCCCTCGGTCCGCCGTCACGCGCTGGGAATCGTCGCGCTGGTGCTGCTGGCGGCAGCGGCCGTGCTGCTGCTGGGCTTCGCCCCGGGCCTGGATGAAAATCTGGCCGAGATGTACGGCAGCATCTGCCTGCGCATCGGCATGACCATGGGGGCGGCCTGGCTGGCCTTTCCCCAAATCATGGCCTTGACGGCATATTGCTCACCCAAGCTCCTGCTGACGCTCGCCGTCGGCCTGGTCGTGGTGATCGTCCGGCCCAAGGCTTTCCCCATCATCGTGCTGCTGGTCGCCGCCGTGGTCGTCCTGGAGGTCCTGGGCTGGATGCTGAAACCGCTCCGGTCGTCCGACAAGCCATCGAAGCAGCGTTCGATAGACAACTGAGCGGCAAGGCGCGAGCCCAATGCCGCTTACTTTGTAGCGGCACGGCGCGAGCCGTCCGGTATTACAGTCGTAGAACCGGGCGGCTTGCGCCGCTCCGCTAACAAGAACGCCCCCAATGGTCCCAAAGTGAGCGGCAAGGCGCTAGCCGCCGGTAAAGTTTGGCCTTGTGTTCCCTGAAGAACCCGCGGCTAGCGCCTTGCGGCTCACGATGTCCGGGTGCAAAGCAAGTGGCCCGCCGCTCACTTGGCACCTGACATTTGCGGCGAATTGGACGACGACACGGCGATGCGGATGCAGTGGCCGCGGTTGAAAATCAACGAGGTGCTCCATCGTGTCCGCGCGGGAATAAGTTGAACAAATTGTAGCAGGCACACTCCGTGTGCCGTCCGCATGTTACGGCACACGGAGTGTGCCTACTACTTTGAAATTGACCAAGTTATTTCTGCGCGGACGCATAGATCCACGTTCATCTCGTACAGCTTGCCGGGTTCCAGAGACTCGCGTGCTTCAAAGCTGGTGCGCAGCGACGCCCGCCGGATGCCGCGCCAGTTGTCGCCGTTGCGCCTTGCCGTCGTCGCGACAGAAGATGACAATGGGCACCGCAAGACCAAGCGAAACCTCGATCGACAAGAAAACCACGAGGAAGGAAACGGAGACATGAGGACAGCAGCCAATTCCGCAAAACGAATGACGCGGCGGGGATTCATGGGGGCAACGGCTTCGGCGCTGGCGCTGCCATGCATCATCCCGTCGTCGGCACTGGGGGCCGATGGGGCGGTGGCGCCGAGTAACCGGCTGACCCTGGGGCTGATTGGGCGCGGCTGCATGGGGCGCGGGCATCTGATGCGGCTGGTCGGCGACAGTGACGTACAGTTGCTGGCGGTGTGCGACGTGGACAAGTCGCGCCGCGACGAGGGCCAGGAGGTCGTCGAAGCCAACTACGCGGCGTCGCAACCCGGCGGGAAGTACCACGGCTGCGCCGCCTATAACGATTTCCGTGAACTGCTGGCCCGCAAGGACATTGACGGCGTGGTGATCGCCACCCCGGACCACTGGCATACGCCCGTTTCCATCTACGCGGTCCAAGCGGGCAAGGACGTGTACTGCGAGAAGCCGGTCTCCATGACCATCCGCGAGGGGCGCGCGCTGGTCGACGCGGTGCGGGCGAACAACCGCGTTTTTCAAACCGGGTCGCAGTACCGCTCGATGACGACGATCCACGAGGCGATCAACTTCCTTCGCGCCGGTGGCTTGGGCAAGATCACGTCGGCATTCACGCTCTGGGGATCGGTGAACGTGCCGACGGTCGGCAACTCGCGCGTCACCCTGAATCCGGCGTTGCCCGAGGAGCCGGTCCCCGCGGGCCTGGATTGGAATCTCTGGGTCGGTCCCGCGCCCGTCCATTCCTATAGCCATTACTACCACAGAAATCCCATCCCCGGGGTTGTGCCCTGGACGTTCTGCCGGGATTTCGGCAACGGCGTCTCGACGAACTATCATTCGCACTCGGCCGATGTGATCCAGTACGCCCTCGGCGTGGAGGAGAGCGGGCCGGTCGAAATCATTCACCCCTCCGGCAAGCAGTTTCCGACGCTGACGTGCCGGTATGCGAACGGGACGTTGCTGCATCACGTCGACGGCTGGAAGCAGGTGAAGGAACTCTACCATGCGGTGCCCGAAGAGGCGCAGGTGGACGGCATGTTCGGGGGGCTCTTCGTTGGCGAGCGCGGCTGGCTGAACGTCGAGTACGGCCACCCGATCACCGGCGGACCGGACAGCCTGCTCCAGGAGCTGAAGCTCAAGCGGCGCGAGGCGAGCGGCGCCAACAACCATCATGCGAACTGGTTCGAGTGCATGAAGACGCGGAAGCTGCCAAGCTCGCACGAGGAAATCGGCCACCGCGCGGCGTCGCTCGGCCACCTCGTCGCCGCCGCCTTCAGGCTGGAGCGGTCGCTGAAGTGGGATCCGGTCAACGAGGTGTTCGAGGGCGACGAGCCAGCGAACGCGCTTCTCACCCAGCCCCTGCGCGAACCTTGGTGTCTGTAGCTGCGCGTCGCTGCCGGCCGCACTTCCGCGATGCGTCCCCGGGTCAAAACTCGACCGGCGTGCAGAACCACGCCGGGTTCTGCGGGTTGGGTGCGACGGGCTTGCCGCGTGGAGGCTCACGTTGCGGCCCGTGTTCGCGACCCATCCGAACCAACGAGGAAGTTCTTTCGTGAGCGTTGCGACCCCCTAACAAATCGTGATCGCAGGGACGCCTTGATTTCTGTTCCCGGCTGGCATCTGTTGCCGTCGGGCCTGGTACCCCCATATTGACAAACCGCTTTAACTCGCTACGCTGCCGGGAGATCCTCGTTTCTCGCTGACGCGGCGCAACCAAGACTGGACAGACAGCCCGCCACGTTGGACAGAAACGGGATCGGCTACGACCGATTCTGAAATTGCCCCGTCAAAATCAGAATGATTCCGATTTTGGGGGTGTTACCTCAGAATTATTTTGATGACATAACTGTTACGGTCTGAAACGTGGAGCCTAAAGCCATCGTCTGGTTGACCGGCTTGGATGGTTGGTCGATACTGGTTTGTGGCTGGCCGCGGAACTGGACGGCGGTGTTCCCGCCACGGCTAGCTGCGCGAAGCACCACGAACCTGTGAGGTGGACGAATGCATCCGGAACTAGAACATCTTCGGAATCTTCCCATTGCGGAAAAACTCCGCGTGGTTGAGGAGCTCTGGGATGACATCGGCCGATCGGAGGAATCGTTCCCGTTGCCGGCGTGGCATCGGGTCGAAGCAGACCGGCGCGCGGCGGAACTCGATGCCGACCCGTCGATGGCACTGAGCCGAGAGGAACTCTGGAGTCGCGTCGACCACCGGGATGACTAGGCGGCTTCGATTTCACCTCCTGGTTGCTGACGACATTTCGGCTGCGATCGACTGGTACGAGGGTCGATCCGCTGGCCTGGGGGAGCGTTTTCGTTCGGCGGTTGATGGTCGTCTCGACGACATCATCGCCTGCCCGGAGGTGTTCCCTCGCGCTTTTGACGACGCGGACTACCGGTTCGCGAGAATACCGAAGTTCCCGTACTTGGTGTTGTTTCGCGTGCGACCAAGCGCCGTGCATGTGGTCGGCCTGTTCCACTCTGCAGCCGATCCAAAGAAATGGCGTCGGCGAGCAAGCAGGTGGTGAACGCGACCATAATCGATTGCAACCGAGCGGCGGATCGGGTCGGCCCTGATGGCAAGCCGTTTTGGCCGCCGCCGGTTGAATCGTGTCGTTACGTATCGAATACCGGTACCTACGGGCACCGCCCAGTCGCTTCCAGACCATTGGGCCGCCATGACCACTCGGTTTAGAATCCAACTGCATTGCCCGACGTGGTGGTTTGCGGTCATCGTGGCCTGGGGTGCATGGGACGCCTACACCGACTGCTACCCGCTTGGATTGCAGCAAGCTCGTCCGAGTTGGTACGAATACGGCTGGCCAGTCTGCTTCGCCACGAGCAGTCGGGGCATGTTCAATTTCGTTAGCTTCGAGAACGACGGCTTTGGTCTTTGACCTCGCCATTTCACTCGCTATGGTCGCGGCCACTGTTTACGCCGGCGAGGCGTTGGCTCGGCGATTTCCGCAGGTTACAATGGCAGACATGTTCGCGATTGTAACAGGCTGTGCAGTTATCTCCTTCGCCTGGTCAGGCGGAATGAGTTGGGCCTGCGAACGGATAATGGGCGCGCTCCCGCCGCCGCCTGACATGTCGGCGTCAGCGGGGAACTTACGACCGCCCCATCGGCTGTCTGCGTTGATTGTCTTGCCGACGAGTTTGGGTCTGGGGAGCATCGGTTTCGTCCTCTTTCGACTACCATTCGTCATTTTCAGCCACAAGTGGACACGCAACCACAGGGTGGATCGACGCGGCGTTTAAGTCCGGCGGTATGGTTGGCGTTTTCTGTCGCCGCTCGGTCACCCTGATCGTTCGTCGGCAAGACGCGCCGCACGGCTACTACTCGATCGTGATTTCGCCTGAGCGATAGCTTATCCGCAAATTGTGCCCCAGCTGCAGACCGACGCCAAGCAGTGGATACTCGCCTTCGTTCGCCACCACTTCCAGATCCCGTTCTTCGCCGAACCAATCAATCAGGCAGACGTAGCTTTTCAACGTGACCTCTGACCCGTCCGCCAGAATCGGCTTCACCGTGCCCGACAGGGGCAGTGTCGGATCCTCGATCTGCGGCTGCGGCAATCCAAGGTCCCCATGGAAGCCTGTGTCAATCCACATCTGGATTTCGTCGGCGGCCGCGACATCCGACGCTCGAACGGAAATGCTGACCAAGCCGCCACGGCGATCGACGCTGCCGTTCATCGAACATGCATTCCGAAATGAAGGGCCGCCCTGTGGCCAACTCGCATTACGTGCGTCAACCGATGGGGATAGTTCTTGCGGGCTGCTTGCGTGGCTTGGCTGACCGACTTGCCCAAAAAGTAGTCGCCTGTTCCGGTTCAATCGCGACGAACGCATCCGCGTGCTTGGGCTCCCAGACAGGGTGATCGCTGTCGTCGTCGTCAGACCCGCGGGGGCCGCCACGCTGCTTGCCAGCGAGCGGAAAAAGGTCCAGGAACCGTTGTGGCGCAGGTAGAGTTGCAGCCCGTCCGCAGCGACTGTGGGGGCGCCCCCGAGGGAACTCAAACATTCGACGACGATGGTATGAATGAACAAGGGACACCTCCTCGGGCGTCTGAGGCGAGCGGCAGATGAGAGTCTACCAGTGGGGCAAGCTTCCAGCTTGCCTCTCCCAGCGACCTCGCAAGCTGGAAGCTTACGCCACGGGACCCAGCCCACTGCTGCTCGTCTGATCCGGTGGGGCAGACAATCACGATGCAACTACTTCTTGCCGGCCGTGCCGAACGTCAGCCGGCCGCCGCGTTCCAAGTCCCAGGTTTCGCCCAACGTGCCGGCCCACTGGATGAATTGCTTGGTCTCGCTGCGGTACACGGTCACGTTCAACGGCAGGACCGCGTTGTCGGAAGGCGTGAAACGCAGTGCGGCCAGCGGGATGCGCCACTCGCAGCGCCAGACCTGCTTGTCGACGGCGGCCGCGTAGCCGACGGCCTGGGCCAGTGACTCGGCCTCGGCCGGAGCCGCGCCCCCCACCGGCAGGCTCTCGACGGCCCCGTTGGCAAAGCCGCGCAGCACGTAAGTGACCGGCTGGCCGTCGGACCGCTGGCCTTGCACGGCCAGCTCCACCCCCTCGTCCTCGCCCCAGACGCGGCCCAGTTTGCGATCCTCGGGGAACATGTTGACCACCACGATGCCCACGTACAGATGGGCCGCGTCGGCGCACAGCTTGGTCAGCAGCGGGGCTCCGCGGGCGCGGCGCTGGTCGGGCAGCTCACCCAGATCCAGGCCGCCCGACGGCCATTCGTCGCCGTCCAGTTGGCCGTCGATCACCGGCGGCTTGGGCATGGGCGTCGCACGCTGAGACCGCGGCGTCTGCCGCAGGCTGCGGGCCACCGCCGGCAGGTCGCGGGCAATCGCCGGGCGCACGTCGCCCGACTGGACGATCTGGTTGCCGTTCCACTCGGTGATCGCGTCTGGATCGTTGATGTTCAGCTTGCCGTTGAGGTGGAAGATGTTGCCGGTCACCCGGAACCCGGCGCTGCGGGCGAACGACAGGTCCATGTCGCCGTCGTACACGAACACGTTGTCGCGCAGCGTGCAGTTGAGCGTCATGTGGTTGTGGGCGGGGCGCGCCACGCCGATCGAGAGATTACGTTCCACCAGGCAGTCGCGGCACTTCTCGTCGAGGTAATAGGACGAGACGCCGTAGCCCTTGCCCACCTGGACGATGTCGCGGGCCACGTTGCGGCGGATGATGTGCCCCCGGCCGCCCCCCATGTACACCGCCGCCCCGTCGTGCAACTCCTGCATGCAGTGATGCAGCAGGTTCTCTTCCACGATCGTCCCGTTGCCGCCGATGCACATGCCGGAATACGACGTGTGGTGGATCTCATTGCCGCGGATCACATACGAGCCCTCGTTACCGCCGGCGGTCACGCCCACGGCACTGGGATAAAACAGGCCCACATGGTGGATGCGGTTGTTCTCGATGCGTCCGTCGCCTTCGCCGGCCCGGCACCCGCCGGCGCCCAGGTGATGCAAGTGGCTGTTCTCGACGCACAGCCCGCGCGTGCCCGAATCGCGCACCGCGTAGCCGGCCACGGCCGTGATCTCCAGGTCGGCCAGGCGCACCGCCTCGCCCCGGCTGATCTGCACCGCGCCCCGGTACGCGTTGGCCCCAAAGCCGCCCGGCTTGCAAGGAGTGGTGGTCGCCGAGAGCGTCAGGGCCCGAAGCGTGACGTTGCTCACCGGCTTCTGCCTCTGCCCGGCCACCTCCACGATGGTCTCTACGCACGGTGCCACGACCATCGCCTGGGCCATGTCTTCGCCAGCCAACGGCCAGTAGAACAAGCGTCCGGCGTCGCGCTCGAGGTACCACTGGCCGGGTTCGGTCATCCCTTCGCGCACGTTCCAGACCACGTACGTGTTGACGCCGAACGCCCCCGCCGGATGCGCCGCCGGGCGGGCGAACGTGAGCGTGCGCGTGGCCGGATCGTGAGCGGCCAGGCCGATCAGCGACTCGTCCCACATGTGATACACGGTCACCTCCGCGTTGCGCACGCTCAGCTCCGGGGGCAGGTCGCCGACCCGATATTGCAGGTGCGTCAGTTCCTCGGCCGTGGGCTTGCGCTCCCAGCCGCCCCCGGCGGTGCTCATCCAGCGCACCGGGAAGCGCGTCTCATGTTCCAGCCGCCCCGTCTGCGGAAGCCGGGCGCGCGGGCACAGGCGATCGTTCACCACCAGCGCGCGGAAATCCCAACTGCCTTGCTGGACCTCGGGCACGTCGGCGCCCCAGAAGTGCGGACCGTCCTGACGCCATCCCGAGATCCGCCGGCCGCCATAGACGATGGTCTTACCCGCCCCGGCTCCTTCGACCGTCAGCCCCGCGTCGCGGGCATCGAGCACGACGGTCTGGTTGACGTAATGCCGTCCCGGCCCCAACACGATCCGCCGCTGGGGCGTGCCTCCCTGGCGACTGGCCTCCAGGGCTGCGGCCAGGGTGGCCTTCGGGCCATCGGTGCCTTGCGCGTCCGGTTGTGCGACACGGCCCGACCAGGAATCGTTCCCGTCGATGGCCACGTGAAGGTCGGCTGCCCCGGCCAGCCCGGCCAGCGAACACCCCATCAAGCACATCCATCCCAAGCGATACGCTGCGGTCATTGTTTGTCCCTTTCCGAGCCGCTGCACGACCTGCCGCGTCGGCAGCCGTTTCGAGTTCGACGTGCCGTGATTGGACAGCTTCATGCGAGGCGGACGGCGGCGATCACGTCGGTCCATTCAAGCCCGGACGGACGGGGAACTAAGCACCGTTCGAGAAATAACTGTCCGACTTTTCCCGTGGCGTAAGCTTCCAGCTTGCGGCAGATGTAAGCACCGCAAGCTGGAAGCTTACGCCACTTATTTCTCGAACGGTACTAACCCGCCGGTCGCCCCGCTCCGCGGGTCTTGCTCCGTTCGATGGATTGCAGGGCCAGATACCGGTCACCGAACTTGGCCATGTTCTCCAGTTCCGTGTCGTATTGGTCGTAGTGGCGTTCCTCGTCGGCCACCAACTCCTCGAACAGCTTCTTGGACACGGCGTCCGCATTCGCCCCGCATTCGTTGGCCCACTGGTTGTATTGCTTGGCGCTGTCCTCTTCCATCTGCCGGGCACAATCGAGCATCTTGCCGACCTCCTGAACCGCCTGCACCGGAGCCGCGGACACCATTTCCACGTCGCCCTTGAGGAACAGCACGCGTTCGGCCAGCCGTTCGATGTGCAGCATTTCTTCGATCGCGGTCTGCTTGAACAGGCCCGCTAACAAATCGTACCCTTGGTCATCGCAATGGAAATGGAAATACATGTACTGGTGAACCGCCGACAGTTCGTCGGCGACCGCTCGGTTCAGCAACTCGATACTCGGCTTGTGCATGGCAATCCCTTTCTGTGACCAATTCGATGCTTACTGATTCCGCCTTCGCTGAGCTTCCCGAATGACCGTTGTACGTTCCCGCTCCCGCTCCAGGTGTTCGCCGGAGATCAAACGAATCAACGGAGTGACCATCGTCGGCTTGAGGATGTAGTAGCAGCGCAGCGATCCGTTGATGCAGCAGGCGATCAGCCGTGACTTGCGCAGCGCTGCGATGTGTTGGGAGAGGTGCGGCTGAGGAATGTCGATCAGGGCGTTGATGTCCGTCACGCAACGCGGACCCTCGCAGAGGGATTCCAGGATCTTCAAGCGAACCGGATGAGCCATCGTGCGCAACAAGCGCGCCCGCTGCTCCCAGTCTCCAAACTCCGGCTCGTCGGTTTCGTTCTGGGCATTCATGCTGCAAGTATAGCAGAAACGTTCTTTTTGTCCGCAGGGCCTGTGGCGAAAAATACGCTTTCTCCCCGCCCCGTTTCCCGGAAGGACGCGGTGTCGGTCAGGGCACCGTCCCCTGGCCTGCCGCGCAAGCCGTAGCCGGCGCCGAACCCGCTTGTTCGGCCCGCTGTTTGACCGCCAACAAGTACAGGGCCAAGGGGCGGTACGCCAGGTGCGCCCACTTGCCAAAAGGCACCTCGACGACCAGCATGGGAACCGCCACGGCCCGATGCAGCACGTACATCGCATACGTGGGCCACGCCAGTCCGGCCAGCCGGAACAGATGCACCAGGATCCCCGTGAACGAAGTCAGGAACAGGAGCACGAGGAAGGTCCAATCGCTGACGTGCGAGTGCTTGTGGATCTCGTCGCGCCGCCGCAAGCGGCTGATCAGAGCCTCGCCGGTGAAGTACAGCAAGACCCCGGTCGCGTAGTAGCCCAGCAAGTCGATCGGCCGCCAATCCGAGCCGTCGGTCTGGAACCAGCGCAGGAGCACGACGACCAACAGCAGCATGGTCAGGTAGCCGCTGACGAGAATCACGTGCTTCCACCAGCGGGTGGGCGAATCGCAGTCCCGCCAGCGTTTCTGCGTCAGGAAGTGAATCACCAGCGTGCAGAACTCGCCGAGATACACGGAGACGGGAATCCTGCGGAGCATTTCGGTGCCCAAAGTGAAGCGGGCCATCCGATACGCGTTGACCAGCAGCAGGGAGCCCAGGGATGCGGCCAGGAGCCAGTCTCCCAGCTCGACCCAGAGGACGGGAGCAAACGTGTTCAATTCGACGCGTTCCGTCACCACCGGGCCGTGAAACAGACTCGTCGACGCGGCCATCCTCGTCCATCAACTCGATGCGGACGGACGGGTTTTCCTCCGCGTCCTCGCGAATCCGCGGCACCTTGGCCTTGACGAACTGGATCACCATCGCCTTGGCGTTCCGGTAGAACGGCTCGAAGCCCTTGCCAAAGGCCCGGATGTCCATATAGCACAGTGTCACTTCGGCCAGTGGCAGCGCCCCGGCCAACAGCATCGCCTGCTTGATCGCAAATATGCAGCAGACCCGCGAGCAATAGCTGACCCCTTTGCTCAAAGATCGCGCCCACCGGGCAGGCCTTCTCGCAACGGCCGCACAGCAAGCAGTTGTCCATGTCGAGCAACGCCACCTGGGGAACGGCATTCCAGAAGGGGACGTAAATCGCCTTCCGAGCGCCGAATCCTCCCTCGAATTCGTGCGGCAACTCGACGTCGCAAGCGTACTCGCACCGCCGGCAGCCCGTGCATTTGTCATGATCCACATAGCGGGGCTTCTGGAGGACGTCGGCCTGGAAGCCGGAGCCGTCGCGGCGGATGTGCTGCACCTCGGCATACGTCAGCGTCGTGATCCGGGGATGATGTTCCGCCTCGGCCATCCGCGGCGTGCAAATGCACGAGCAGCAATCGAGGGTCGGAAAGACCTTGCTCAAGCCGATCATCTTCCCACCGATGCTCGGCTGCCGCTCGACCAGCGCCACACTCAGGCCAAGATTCCCCAGATCGATCGCTGCCTGCAGCCCGGCGATCCCTCCACCGATGACCAGTACCTCCACGTCCACAGTTTTTCCCTTTTCCGTCCCACCTCTGCGGTCGAAACGCGTTAAAGGCCCTGATAGAGCCGGTCTCCCCCTAATCTTTCACGTAATCTTACCCCTAATCTTCACCACCAAGAGATTACGTGAAAGATTAAGTGAAAGATTAAGGTGCCTATTCCACCGGCGTTGGTTGAGCGCCGGCGTCAACCGGCGGCCGCGGCCGGCGCGCTCGCCAGCAGCTGGTTCATCTGCTGGACCTCTTTGAGAAACGCCTTGGAGCAAACCGTGCAGATGACGCACAGGCGGAGACGCTGCGTCTTGATTCCCTGGTCGGCCATCAGCTTGTGCGTGCGGGCGATCCGGTTCGAGAGCGTCTGGTACGCCCCCGGGTAGGGGTGCTCGTGCCCGCAACTCATCACCAGAATCCCGCCGATGCCCTTGCGGAAGCAGCGCAGGTAGAACGCCTCGGGGAACATCACCGGGTCGGGCACCTTGAGAATGTAGGTGTTGGCCGGGTACTCCGCATGAATCTGACCCACATTGTCCGCGCCGGGATAGGCACAGGCGCTGGTCGCCAGAATCAGAATCCTCGGGGCTTCGCCCGATTGGTTCGAGGGCATGGCTCCGGTCCTCGATTTACTTTCGCCGGACGATAAAAATCCGATCGTACCCTTCCCCCGCCAGGGCGCCGAGGAACTCGTGCCCGACCTTGGCGGCCCACTTCGGCAAGTCGTTCTTCGTCGAGGCGTCGCCGGACCAGACCTCGATGGTCTGCCCCACGGACACGTTGCCGATCGCTTTTTTCGCTTCCAGCAACGGCCCCGGGCAGGCCGATCCCCGGGCGTCGACAACTTTGGCTGGCTGGACGGCATTCAGATCCACAGTACTCATGATTCATCTCCTTGCTTAGATTCCTTGTGCAAAGTGCGCGCCTCGCCCTCGTTCTGCTCCACGTGCTGCGACCAGGCAACCGCTCTCAGGCACTG
>CAZXYZ010000190.1:0-14867 GCA_964645045.1 uncultured Pirellulaceae bacterium
GCTTACAGCTTGCGGGAGATCATGGCATCGCAAGCTGGAAGCTTACGCCACTTGTCTCTCGAACGGTGCTTACTTGATTTCGCGGTAAGCAACTTTCGCGCCAAACGAGACTTTAATTCCACAAGTCTTGTCCCGCTTGATTTGCGAATCGGCCCGGGTCCTTGAACAGAAGGCGGCGGGGTGCGAGAATTAACGGCCGAACACCGCGCCCCGATTATGGGCTGGCGGTGCTGGGCGACGTGCGTCATCGACGCGTCGCAAGTACGTATGGAATCATCCAGGAGTCCGACCAATGAAAGTTGTGCCGTTAGGGGACAAAGTTGCGATCAAGCCGCTGGAGCCGGACGAGACGACCGCTGGCGGCATTGTTCTGCCGGACTCCGCTCGGGAACGCCCGCAGCAGGGCCGAGTTCTGTCCGTGGGCGATGGGCGTTTGCTGGCGGACGGCACGCGCGTATCTCATCAAGTCAGCGAAGGCGACCGGATCTTGTTCCCGCGCTACGCCGGGGCGGAGGTCTTGGTCGACGACGAGGAAGTGCTGATCATGAACGAGGACGAGATCCTCGCCATCTTCGAGTGAGTTTCCTGGAGACAAAGGTAGCCTTTCATGCAAGAACGTCGCTGGCTCGTGCCTCTGGTTGTGATTTCGATCGTTTGTCCCCGTGCGATGCTCTGGTCCGCCGAAGCGGAACAGCCCAGCGCCGCGAATTACGAGCAGATGGTGACGCGGGCCATCGGGTATCTCGCCACGAAAGGACAGGCCGAGGACGGCTCGTTTAGCAGTCAGGCCGGCCCGGCCGTGACGGCCCTCGTCGTGTCCGCCGTCCTGCGGCACGGGCGGACGCCGAGCGACCCGCTGGTCGCGAAAGCCCTCAAGTACCTGGACCAGTTCGTCCAGCCGGATGGGGGCATTTATCGGACCGGCTCGCTGTATGCGAACTACGAGACTTCGATCGCGATCCTTTGTCTGACCGACGCCAATACGGATGGCCGGTACACCGAACGCGTGAAGAAAGCCGAAGCGTACATCAAGGGCCTGCAATGGGACGAAGGCGAGGGCAAGGACGCCTCCGACGCGGCTTACGGCGGCGCCGGATATGGAAAATCCAAGCGTCCCGACCTTTCGAACACGCAGTTCTTCATGGATGCGCTCAAGGCCGTGGGAAACGACGAAAACAGCGAAGCGGTCAAGCGGGCCCTGACCTTTGTTTCCCGCTGTCAGAACCTGGAAACCGAGTACAATACAACGCCTTTTGCGGCCAAGAATCCGGACGGCGGGTTTTACTATACGCCCGCGGCCGGCGGCTCGAGCATGGCGGGAACCACTCCGGATGGCGGATTGCGGAGCTATGGGTCGATGACCTATGCCGGCCTGAAGAGCATGATCTATGCCGGTGTCAGCCCCGACGATCCGCGGGTCAAGGCAGCCGTCAAGTGGATCGGCATGCACTACGATGTGACGTCCAATCCCGGCATGGGCGACGCCGGTTTGTACTACTACTACCACACCTTTGCCAAAGCGCTCGACGCGATGAAGTTCGACGTGTTTGTCGACCAACAAGGCGTCAAGCACGATTGGCGGGCTGAATTGCGGGCCGAACTGGCGCGCCGGCAACTGCCGGATGGATCGTGGGTGAACGAAGCCGACCGTTGGATGGAAGGCGACCCCAGCCTCGTAACCGGCTACGCGTTGCTGGCGCTGGCCTACTGCAAGCCGCAGCCGAAAACGGACGGGCCATGATTGTCACGATCGATGGTCCGGCCGGTGCCGGCAAGAGCACCGTGGCCAGATTGCTGGCAGAACGATTGGGATTCCGCTTCTTGGACACGGGGGCGATGTACCGGGCCGTAACCTTGGCCGCGTTGCGGCAGGGGCTGGCGTGCGAGGATGCCGCGAGTTGGGCCGAACTGGCGCGTCGAGTCGAGATTGGCTTCGCGGGCCAGCGGGTATTGCTGGACGGCCAGGACGTCAGCGACGCGATTCGGACCAGTCAAATCACGGCCCATATCCGCTACGCGGCGGATAATCCCCACGTTCGCGAGCACCTGGTAAAGCTGCAGCAAGCGATCGGCCGAACCGGCAACATGGTGACCGAGGGCCGCGACCAGGGGACCGTTGTGTTCCCGCACGCGGAGTGCAAGATTTTCCTGACGGCCAGTCCCGACGAGCGTGCTCGCCGTCGCGTCGACGATCTGCAGCAGCGGGGCGAAACGCCATCCCTGGCCGAAGTGCTGGCCCAGCAAGTGACGCGGGACCAACGCGACTCCAGCCGGGCGGTGGGGCCGTTGGTCAAGGCGCCGGATGCCGTCGAGGTGGTCACGGACGGTCTGTCGATCGACCAGGTCGTCGACCGGCTGGCGGACATCGTCGGCGAGCGAAAGCGTCGCACTTGAATTCTGAGAACCCGGGATTTCGATGGCAGAACGTTCTCTTTTTCGGCGGGTCGGCTATTACGTGCTTCGCGGCTTGTGCCGGCTGGCGTGCGTCACCATGTTTCAAGCCCGCTGTACAGGCCACCAACACGTGCCGGCCACGGGCGGAGTCTTGGTCTGCTCGAACCACCAAAGCTATCTGGACCCGGTCCTGGTAGGAATCGGGTTTCGCCGTCACTGCAATTATCTGGCCCGGGAAACGCTCTTTCGGTTTAGCCCGTTTGGCTGGCTCATCGCTTTTGTGGACGCGATCCCCCTGGACCGGGATGGGGGCGGCCTGCGCGGGCTGAAGGAAACGCTCAAGCGTCTGAAACGCGGCGAGATGGTGCTGATCTTTCCGGAAGGTACGCGCAGCCCCGACGGCCGGATCGCCAAGTTGAAGCCCGGTTTCCTGGTGCTGGCGCGGCGCAGCGGTTCGGCCCTGCTGCCCGTGGCGGTGGACGGCGCCTTTGAAGCCTGGCCCCGCCGCGCCTGGATTCCGCGTCCCGGCGTCGTCCGCGTCTGCATCGGCGAGCCGATCCCGCCCGCAGCGGCCGCGACCATGACCGACGAACAATTGCTCGCCGAACTGGAATCCCGCATCCGCGCCTGCCACGCCGAGGCCCGCCGCCAGCGGCGCGGTGATTGTCCCGAGGTCCCCAACGGCCGGCTGCGGGATCTGTCTTGGCCCGGATAATTCATCAACGCGTGGGATAGGCTTCCAGCCTGTCAGTCCGGAACGACAGGCAAGATGCCTATCCCACTTTGCCGGCTCGTGAATCATCCGGGTTAGCGGCGGACGAATTTCTGGATGCGTTTGCCGTTGATGTCTCCGGCATAGAGGTTGCCCTGCGAGTCGACCGCCACGGCGTGGAGCCAGTTGCACTGGCCGGGCTGCTCCTGGCCGTCCTGACCCACCGGCACGGTCCACAGCTGGCGAGCCTTGCCATCGGTGGAGAACCGCAAGAAGATCTGGTCCTTGGGCGGTGGATAGCTGCCGTCCCGATACCACGCTTGGGGCGAGGAACCGCAGACCCAAAGCTCGTCGCGGGCCGTGATCGACAATCCCCAGGGCATGATCAAGTGGGACCACTGGTCCAGGAATTTTCCCTGTTGGTCAAACAACTGGATGCGGCCGCTGTTGCGGTCGGCGACGTACAAGACCCCGCGCGAATCCACCACGATTTGATGAGGCAGGCAGAACTGGCCCGGTCCGCCGCCGAATTCTCCCCACGCCTTGACGAACTTGCCCTGCGCGTCGAAGTGGACCACGCGGCGATTGCCATAACCGTCGCTCACGAACACGTCGCCCGCCGGCGTGATCGCCGTATCCGTCGGTCCGTTGAAATGCGTCTGGTCGTCTCCGGGCTGGCCTGGCGTGCCGAGCGTCATCAGCAGTTCGCCCTCCGGTGTCAGCTTCTTGACCACGTGGGCCGCAAAATCCGTGATCCACACGTTACCCTGGCCGTCGAACCGCACGCTGTGCGGGCTTTTGAACTGCCCCTGTCCCCAGTTCTTCACCAGTTCGCCTTGGCTCGTGTACACCTGCACGGGAACTTGGCCGCGTTCCAAACACCAGACCCGATCCTCGCGGTCGACGGCAATTCCCGGTACGGCGGCCCGGGGGCCGAACTTCTCGGGGCGCTTCGGCCAGTCGGGATCGACGGTGTACTCGATCACCGTGGGCTGCGGCGGATAATTGGGCTGACCGGCTGGGGCGTCAGCCGCAACGGCGGCCAGGACGACGGCGGCCGCGATGGACTTCAGAGAGGTTTTCAAGTCTTGTGCAATCACGTGAGGACTCCTGTCGGTTGATTTCGTGTCGTTCGTGTTTTTCTGGGCATTCCTACTTCACCTCCCATCCTGTGCGGTAGCTGCCGTGGATGATCTCGTCAGCGGCGGGCACGCCGGGCACTTGCATTCGGGCGGCATCCCAGGCGATCTTCTTGCCCAGCCGCAGGGCCAGTACGCCCAGCAAGGTGATTTCCGTAAGCCGGGCGCCGTACTCGAAGTTGCTGCTGGCCGGCGGGCCGCCCTTGCAGGCGTCGATCCAATCGCGATGGTGCCCCGCCGAACGCTTCAAGGTGGGTGCGGGCTTGTCGAAGGTGGCCGCCGGGTCCAGCAGGGCCAGTTGCGGAGGTCCGCCCGCGCCTTCGCAAGCGATGGCGCCCTTCTCGCCCACAAACAGCACACCGCGGCGGTATTTCGACCGCACGCGATCGTAGGCGGCGGGCAGTTCGGGCATCAAGCCGCCGTCGTACCAAGTCAGCTTGACGGCCGGCCGGCGCTCGGTGGCGGGGAAGCGGTAGTAGCACAAGCAGCCGTGCGGCTGGATCTCCGGATAGCTCGCCCCCACCCCAAACGCCTCGACGCTGTCCGGGGCGGCCAGGTCGAGTGCCCAGCAGGGGGCATCCATGTCGTGGCAGCCGAAATCGCCGAAACTGCCCGTGCCGAAGGCCCAGAAATCGCGCCACGTGACCGGCGCGTAAGCCGGGTGCCAGGGACGCGGCTCGCGCGGACCGATCCAGAGGTCCCAATTGAGTCCTGCCGGGACGGGAGGCGTGCCCTGCGGAAGGCCGGTAAGTTCCGGATTCCAGCGGTTGGTCGGGACCCAGGAATGCACCTCGCGTACCGCGCCGATCGCGCCGGCCCAGATCCACTCGCAGGTCTGGCGGATGCCGTCCCGCGAGTGGCCGGGATTGCCCATCTGCGTGGCGACGCCCGTCTGCTTGGCCACTTGAGCCACGAGCCGAGCCTCGCGGATATTGTGCGTCAGCGGTTTCTCGCAATAGGTGTGTTTTCCCTGACGCATGGCCACCAGGCTCGCGTAGGCGTGCAGGTGATCGGGTGTGGCGATCAACACGGCGTCGATGGCCTTTTCCTTATCCAGCATCACGCGGAACTCCTCGTACTCGGCCACGCGACAGTTGGGCGTCTTTTCGGAGTAGTGCTTCTCGATCTCGGCCTGGACCGGCAGGCGGCCGCCCTTGCCCTTGTAGTAGAAGCGGTCCAAGTCCCACTCGGTGCAGGGGTCAGCCAGGGCGATGACCTGCACGTCGTCCAGGTGAAACAGCTCGCGGACATTCGAGCGTCCCTGTCCACCCGCGCCGATCAAGGCCACATTTACCTTGTCGCTGGGCGGTACGAACCTGGGCCCGCCCAGCACGTGCCGCGGGACAATGGTCGCGGCCGTCGTGGCTGCGGCCGCGGTTTGCACAAATTGGCGTCGCGTCAAGCTGGCTGTTGGCATCTGTGTTGCTCCTATTCGGTTGGTCACATCCGATGTCCTGGCAGACTACTTGTACAGGAAATCGACGGGGAACCTCGTGATCTGGGTGAAGCTCAAGTGGCCGACGAGCTTCGTATCGCCCGAGCAGTGGCTCAAGACGACGTGGTCGCCGGCGAAGCCGATGGCAATGTAACAGTACCAGCCGTCGGGATTGTCTTCCAGTAGCCCACCTGATCCTCCATGCACAAACGCGGCGCCGACCAGGTCGCGCCCTCGTCCGACGAGAAGCGCAGTATCGGGCGGCAATCGTTGGCCGGTTCTTTGCGCAAATAGAACAACGCGATCCGGCCATCGGCCAATCGCAGCAGCGACACCGACATCACATTCCACCGGCCTTCGTTCGGCACGACGACCACATCGTCGCGAGTCCAGGTCTTGCCGTGATCGGATGAGAACCGGGCCGCCAGATGAGCCGCCGAATCATCGCCGCCACCGCCGGTGAAATGCGTATAGACCAACATCAAGCGGCCGTCGGCCAGCGTCACGAATGCGCCTTCGCTGTTGCGCGGATTGCCGGGCCCGGGCGGCAGCAGCGGAATACGATCCACGCCATCGCCCCGGTCGCGGACCAAGTCTTCCGCCTGGAGCGGCGGTTTCGCCGCTGCCGGTTGCTTCGACGGCTGGTCCTTCTCGGCCGCCAGTCCCGTTGCCGCAAACAGGAAACACCACATGAGCACGAAAACCTGTGAGCGAATCATGACAGGATGCCTTTCCTACTGGATGGTAGCCATTCAAGGTCGAAACCACGCCGAACTCAGCCTAACGGCGCTCGCGTGAGCTTGAAAGGGTCAACCCCGGGAAAGCCGCCACATCGCTGCCAAATATTCTTCACCACGCACAGCCCGTAGCAGTGCTCACAAAATAACGTCCCCGGAACGCGTGTAGGAACCACGGGCGAGTCGACCGCGAGCTGCGCGGTCGGCCTTGTGGCACGTTGTCGCTTGAGAGTGGCCCGCCGGGCCACAATTCTCCTTCGCGGCGAAATCGGGAAGTTATTTCGTGAGCGTTGCTACACGGATCGCCCGCGAGCGAGCCGACTACGGTTGGCCCGTGACAAGCAGTCCCCGGGTCGGTGGTCAGCTCAGAGGCACCGCACAGGCCGACGGGGATAGCAGCAGCCTATTTGTCAGTGTTCAACGGTCGACCCTACGAGTACCACTCCGCGAGCCCGTTGAATCACCGGTACAGGCCTGCTTCCCAACGTCGAACCGCCTCGTGCAGACCCGCATGCTTTCGTGGTGTGGGAGGGGTACCGGGGCAATCCGGGCCCCTACCCGATTGTTAGTTACATCGTTGATGGACTTTCCACTTCAAAGCGTACACGTTGGCAAAATCGTCTGCGGCCTGGTCTGAAGGGGTTGTCATTGACGCCACCGACTATCGCTGTATCATCCGTGCCGCGAACGAGGTTACCAGCCTATTTGATCAACAAATGCCCGGAACGGTCTACGGCACAACGGCAATGATACCAATCGTCAAGCGTCTTCGTTTGAGGTTCCTTTCGGAGCCACGTTTGAAAGGACCGTGCCGTGACATGGAACACTAGCTCGCCATCTTGATTCAGTGTATACGTGCCCGAGTAGGTCACCGAACACGTCCGGTGTTTCTGCTCTTTCTCGAATTTACCATCGCGATGGAATGTCAGACGCGACCAATATCCAAGGACGACGGCGGCATCGTTCGGATACCGCTAAGTTCCCACCAGGTTTATGCGTCCTGTTGAGATGTGGTCCACTGCCCACGCTAGGCAAAGTCCCAGAATCAAGAACCACAGGAAAACGCTTGACAGTCGAAACCGCAATGGCGTACCTCCCGGATGTAACTTCTGATTGTCCAGAACGGCCTATCACCTGCACGCTGCCAGGGGATAGGCCGACCGGCACGGCGGGCTGTGCCGCCTGGAACTGACCTTGAATTATCGACTCAAGCCCCTGCCTGTCAAGCCTTTGAAGCCCGATCACAGGGGTGGTGGGAGCGGTGGTGGTCACCTCGGGAATCCTCTCGGCCACCTTCGATTCTAACGCCCCGCCGCCAACAGCGGTAGAATGCCGAGTCGCGGCTGGCCGATGCCCCCATGCCCACGGCGCGACGCCGGGGCAGTTGGCGACCAAGACCCGACTTGCGTCCGTGAACGCGATACGGGCGGAACCGGGGGCACGTGGACCGGTGGCCGCGATTCGGCCCTGTGCCCATCACTCGCCTTAGCTGTCAGCGGTGAATCCTGCAATTTGGCAGTGCCTCCGCGAGGCAACATAGCCAACAGTGTAGGCTGTCGAGCGGGTCTTGAACACAGGCGAATGCCGTCTTCCGTGCGAAATACGAGCCCACGAGACCGAGAACCCGCGTCTCCCCGGACCTTCGCTCGACGTGCTGTGGAAGGGCGTGCCGAAGCTTCCCGTCCGAATTGCCCACTTTCAATCCGTGTGGCAGGCAGGGACGGGCGATTTGATGATGATGACCATCGGCCAGTCTTTACCCGCCGACCAGCTCCGTGACCTTCTCGCGCGTGACCGGCGCGACCAAGCCGCGTTCGGTAATGATGGCCGTAATGTAGGCGGCGGGCGTTACGTCAAAGGCCGGGTTGTACACGTCGATTCCGGCCGGCGCAATGAGCCGGCCCAGCCCGCAGGTGATCTCCTCGGCGGCCCGCTGTTCGATTGGGATCCCAGCGCCGCTTTCCAACGACAAGTCGAACGTGTTGCACGGTGCCGCGATGTAAAAGGGAATTTGGTGCGCATGCGCCAGAACCGCAAGAGAGTACGTGCCGATCTTGTTGGCCGTGTCGCCATTGGCCGCGATGCGGTCGGCCCCTGTGATCACGGCCTGGACCCGGCCTTCACGCATGACTTGCGCCGCCATCGAATCGCAGATCAGCGTCGCCGGAATTTTCCGCTGGACCAATTCCCATGCCGTCAGCCGCGCCCCCTGCAACAGCGGCCGGGTCTCGTCGACAAGCACGTGCAGACGTTTTCCTTGATCCTGTGCGGTAAACAAGACGGACAGTGCCGTCCCGTACTCGGACGCCGCCAGCCCGCCGGCGTTGCAGTGCGTCAGCACCCCGGCAGGGTCGGGCAGCAGCGCAGCGCCATGCCGCCCGATGGCGTGACAAGTGGCGCGGTCTTGCTCGTGGATCGCCCGGGCCTCGTCCAGCAGGGCATCGTGCAGCGCGGCTGGCGAGCTTGCCCCGCTGGCTTCCTCCACGACTTGCTTCATGCGTTCCAACGCCCAGAACAGGTTGACGGCGGTCGGCCGGCTGCCGGCCAGGTATTCCGTCACCGCATCCAGTTCTCGCAGAAACGCCGCCTTGTCGCTCGCGCGGACGGATTGCAGCCCCAGGCAGACGCCGTAGGCGGCCGCCAGTCCAATGGCCGGTGCGCCGCGGATCTTCAACTCGCGGATCGCCTGCCAGACGGTCTCGACGTCTCGGCATTCCAACTCCACGACCTGCGTGGGGAGCTTGGTCTGGTCGATCAGGACCAAATGCCCGCGGGCGTCGCCCACCCAGCGCAGGGTCTCATGTTTTATCGGCGCAGACATAAAATCAACTCCTTCGCTTGGCGGCACTAGTGCGTCTTCAATGCTTAATCTTGGGGTGACCGATGCGGTGGCGTGAGCTTCCAGCTTGCGTTTGACGCGATGAATGGAAAGGCAAGCAGGATGCTTACCCCACTTTTCAGCCTTGCAGACGCACTACGGAGCCTGCAGACGCTGCTGCAGTTCGGCGTCTTTGGCTGCAATCTTGACAGCCAGCGATTGCTTGAATTCGGCTAATTTGGTTCTCAGACCCTCGTCGGCAGTGGCCAGAATCTGGACGGCGAACAAACCCGCGTTGCGCGGGCCGCCCATCCCAACCGCCATGCATGCGACGGGGACATCGCCGGGCATCTGGACGGTCGACAGCAGCGAATCCAGCCCGCCCAGGTCCGGCGTGGGCACGGGCAAGCCGATGACGGGCAGCGTCGTGTGGGCGGCGGCGACGCCTGCCAGATGCGCTGCGCCGCCCGCCGCGGCAATGATCACTTTCAAACCGCGCCGGCCGGCGCCGGACGCGTAGTCCGCAACGACGTGGGGCGTCCGGTGAGCGCTCATCACGCGAACCTCGTACGGAACGCCAAATTCGGCCAACGCGTCGGCGGCTTGCCGGATCTTCGGCCAATCGCTGTCGCTGCCCATCAAGATGCCAACGCGGGGCGGGCCTTGCTCTGTCATGACGGTTTCCTTTATCCTTGATCGTCGCTGTACAAGGGCTGGTAGGGCAGCCCGAAGGCTTCCGCCACCGCGCGATTCGTAATCTGTCCCCGGCAGATGTTCACGGCGGCGGCGACCGGGGGCAGTTCCCGGGCTGCACGTTCCAGTCCGCGGCCCGCAAGTTCCATCGCCCAGGGGAGCGTGACGTTGCACAAGGCGAACGTGCTGGTGCGGCCCACGGCGCCGGGCATGTTGCTCACACAGTAGTGGACGACGTCCTCCTCGACGAACGTCGGATCGCTGTGCGTGGTCGGCCGGCTGGTCTCGACACAACCGCCCTGGTCGACCGCGACGTCGATAATCACGCTGCCCGGCTTCATCAGTTTCAAGTCGTCGCGCCGCACCAGCAGCGGGGCTTTTGCGCCCGGAATCAGCACCGAACCGATGACCAGGTCCGCCAACCGCAGCTGGTGCCGGATCGTGTGGCGGTCGCTGTACAGGCAATTGACATTGGGCGGCATGATGTCGTCCAGGTAACGCAGCCGGTCCATGTTTACGTCCAGGATGGCGACATCGGCGCGAAACCCGGCCGCGATCTTGGCGGCATTCGCGCCGACCACGCCTCCGCCCAGAATCGCAATGTGGGCGGGGGGCACGCCAGGGACGCCAGCCAGCAGGATGCCGCGGCCCAGCTGAGGCCGCTCCAGGTACTTGGCGCCTTCCTGGATGCTCATCCGGCCGGCCACCTCGCTCATCGGCGTCAACAGCGGCAAGCGGCCCCGCTCGTCCCGCAACGTCTCGTAAGCCACGCAACTGGCCCCGCTGGCCAGCATCGCCTCGGTCAGTTCCCGGCTAGCCGCGAAATGAAAATACGTGAATACCACCTGGCCCGGCCGAATCCGAGGCCATTCCACCGGCTGCGGTTCCTTGACCTTGATCACCAGGTCCGCGCGGGCGAAGATTTCTTCCGGCCCGGCCACGAGCCGCGCCCCCTGCTGCAGGTAGTCTTGATCCGAGATTCCAGAACCCAGGCCCGCCCCGGCTTCGACCAGCACCGTATGGCCCGCCCGCACCAATTCCTCGGCGCCCACCGGCAGCAACGCGACCCGGTACTCGTCACGCTTGATCTCTTTGGGCACTCCGATGATCACGGCAGCCTCCCCAGCAATCTTTTTTCCTCGGCCGCACTGCTCCGATAATAAACCGGGTTCAACGTCCACAAATCGTGACGGTTTCCGGACTGATGTTCAAGATAGGCAGCCAGCCCCACCGTCGCCGCCCGCGGCGTCCAGCACGCGGCGTCCACCACCGTCGTTCCCGTGGGAAGGTTGTCACGCAACGCGGCGAGCCCCGGTCCGGTAACCGCAGTTCCCGGCGGCAAGCCGGCCAACCACTTGGCGATGTCTTCGATCCGCGTTTCGGCCGCCTCCACCAGACGATCGCCCTCGCGGCGGAAATCGGCGACAAACAACTGCTGCCGTTGCGCGTCCAGCACGGCGCAGATGCGCTGCAGTTCGGGTGGCGCCTGCCGGGCGATGACCTGCAGCGTATTCACGGCGAAGACCTCAGCGCCCACCGCATACGCCAGCGTCTTGGCCGCCGTCACGCCCACGCGCAAGCCGGTAAAGGATCCGGGACCTTGCGAGACCGCCACCAACTGGACGTCCTGGGGTCGCCACCCCACGCTGTGCAACTGGTGCTGGATGGCGGGAGCAAAGCACTGCGCGGTCCGCCTGGCCCGGTCCAGGACTGTTTGGCCGAGCAACCGCTCGCCTTCTAATGTGGCCACGGAAGCGTCCAGCGTGGCGGTCTCCAAGGCTAGAATCCGCAGGCCCATCCGCGTCACTTCCTCCAATGTCACCGCCGCCTTAGCGTGCCAAACTCTCCCAGGCCCCCAGCAGCAGGCTGGCCGCCCGGTCGATCTCTTCTTCCGAGGTAAACCAGCCCACGCTCAACCGCATCGTCCCCCGGGCTTCGTCCGGATCCAGACCCATCGCGGCGAGCGTCGGGGACATTCCCGCCATGCCGGTGTGGCAAGCAGATCCGGCCGAGACGCACAGTTCGGGCAGCCGCAGGATCATCTCCGCAGCGGCAACGTCCGGGAAATTGACGCTCAGCGTGTTGGGCAGCCGGGCCGCTTGCTGGCCGTTGACCTTGAGCCGTCCGCCGATGGCCTGAGACAACTGGGTGTACAAGCGGTCGCGCAACGTTTCCAGCCGCCGTGCCGATTCCTCCAGACTGCGGAAAGCCAACACGCAAGCCTGCCCCAATCCGACGATATAGGGAACATTCTCGGTCCCGGGACGCAGGCCCATTTCGTGCCCGGCACCGTGCAGCACCGGCTCCAGCCGCACACCCCGCCGCACGTACAACGCGCCGACGCCTTTCGGAGCGTACAGCTTGTGACCCGCGACACTCAACAAGTCGACTCCCAACTCCTCGACCAAGGTCGCGATCTTGCCGACCGTTTGGGCCGCATCGGTGTGCAGCAACACGTTGTGCTCGCGACAAATCTCGGAGATCTCACTTAACGGCTGCAGCACCCCGGTCTCGTTGTTGGCATGCATGATGCTGACCAGCCGCGTGTCGGGCCGGATCGCCGCAGCGACCTTCATCGGACTAACCACACCCCGCGAGTCGCATTCGACCACGGTGAGATCAAAGCCAAGTCGCTCCAGATATCTGGCGGGTTCCACGACCGCCGGATGCTCGATCGCCGAGATAATCAGGTGCCCGGCAACGCCCGGAACCCCTTGCATCATCGTGCCGCAAATCGCCAGGTTGTTGCTTTCCGTACCGCCGGACGTGAACACAATCTCGTCCCGGTCGGCCCCCAGCAGCGTACCCACTTTGCTCCGCGCGTCCTCCATGGCCTCGCGGCAAGCGTGCCCCAGCGCATGACCACTGGACGGATTGCCGTAGTGTTCCCGGAGAAACGGCAGCATCGCCTCCAGGACGCTGGGTGCAATCGGAGTGGTCGCGTTGTAGTCCAAGTAAATAATTCGCATGCCGATGGGCCCATCCCCTTCGAGTAATCCGCCGAGGCGTGAATGCCAGCGTTATGGTAACAGGACCTGCGGGTTCTTGAAAGTGGCGGGCAGATCGGGCAGATGCGGCGGGCAAATGCGGGTTAATCACGCTGCCCGGCCCGGGCCGCGTACGGCCGGTAGCCAATCCGGCGGCAGGCAACCACCGTCTCATTGTAGGGCCTATCGCAGACGTCGACGAAGCCGTTCTGGAAATTCTCGCCGTCGTCGCGGCCGGAATTCCGCCTGGTGGCGCGGTCTGCCTCGGCACCTTCGACCGCACAGTGCATGGTCAGCGGATGTGTGCCCAAGTTCTTGACCGCCGTTTCCAGTTCCGTGAACCCCGACAGGTTCCAGCGCCCCCCAGGTCCCTTCAACGTGACGCCGGGCCGCTCCGCGGCATGTCGAGTGCGAATCAGCACTTCGTTGGCCGGATCGCTGACCGTCGTCCGAGCCAGCGGACTGAGTTGCGGATCGCCCTCGATGAACCAGTAGAGGGCGTGCGTGTCCAGAAGAATGTTCACGGCATGTACTCCGCAAAGTCCTTCAGGTGGTCGTCATCGTCGGAGAGGATGGTGATCATCCCTTTACCAAGCCCCGGAACACGAGGCTTGCGCTGCTGCGGCGTTTCGCTCACCAACTTCGCCAGCGGCTGCTGATTCCGGGTCAGGATGACTTCATCGCCCGGCGTCAGAGTGTCGAGCAGTTCCGGCAACGTCACCTTGATGTCTTCCACCGCCATTGTCGTCTGCATTATCTACTCCTTAACTTCGACCACGGATCGCACGGACACGGGCCATCCGCAACTAACCCGGCCCGCTAAATTCAAAACCGCCATAGCGTTGAGTGCCAGAGTCGCCGGTTGGGCAAACGGTGCCGCCTGCCAGCCCACACGTCGCCAGTTTACCACAGTTCCCCGCCAAGTTCAGTCACTTCGCTGTGACTTTCCCTCGGATTCGGGCGACAGGAAGGCAGGGGGAAGAACGGGGACGGGGGTCTTCTCAGGGAGAAGTTAGAGTCGCGGTCGGAACCAATCACGAGCCGTAATGCCCCCGTCCCCTTTGCTTCCCCGCAAACGCCGCCCGCTCGTCGGCATCGCGAGTCAGTCGCACGCGCAGCGTGTCCCGGACGGCCGCCACCGATCAATCCCGCCGGGCCGAAAACACCACCTGCAGCCAGGCCTGGTCGCGCACGTCGGTACGCAACCCGTCATTTTCCAGCGTCCGCAGAAGGGCATCGAATAATAACGGAGACATGGCGGTGACACGGCTGTTCGTAGGAATTCAGGACTGTTTCTGTCATACTCTCTGCCGGCCTGCGAAGCAAGCGCGGGCATGCTGAAGGACTCGCGTTCGGCGCTCGCGAGCCACGGGCTGGGGTGATGCAAAGTCGGGCTTGGCGTGTGCAAGCCATCGGGCGAGTTTTGTTTACGAAAGCGGGGCGGTGAAGGCGGTGGATGTTCCTGGATTGCCAAGAGAACCGTGCCAGACGATCTTGAAAAACTTCACAACAAGAATCTCTTTCAGATACAAAGCGGCAAC
Source organism: uncultured Pirellulaceae bacterium (assembly GCA_964645045.1). Taxonomy (GTDB): domain Bacteria; phylum Planctomycetota; class Planctomycetia; order Pirellulales; family Pirellulaceae; genus Anammoximicrobium. The sequence goes on from CAZXYZ010000190.1 coordinate 14,457, forward strand.
CGTAAGTCCGAAATGCTGTAAAACAGTTCTGTTGTGGAGGCATACATGAGCGAGTTCAGAGACGTCTACGTCGAGGAACCGACGAGCGCCGGTACGAGGTCGCAAGCCGAATCTTAAAACACTGGTGGCGGAAGTACTACGATTGAAACACCCGGGACAACCCGCACCCCGATCGGTCTTTTCCGGGCTCGGCTGACCGCTCTGGACCGGCTGGAACTCGTGTTGGACGTGAAAGGGGCCGCTGCCAACGCGGAACTCCAATCCACGCACGGGCGAATTCGCGGAACGGATGCTCGCACCCGGCGATGGTTGCGTTGAATTCCGCTCGCCGGACGAGCAGGATCGGGTCTTCGTACAACTAGCCTGGATTCCCACGGGCCGGAGTGGACCTAAGATGTGCCACCCTTGTGG
>CAZXYZ010000191.1:0-13481 GCA_964645045.1 uncultured Pirellulaceae bacterium
TGTAGCGCCGGTCTGAAGAGCCGGAGAGGAGGGTTCGAGCACCTCCCAGCCCACTGCGTTCGATGTTTGCGCACACAGTGCCCCGTCCAGCGGATCGGCGCTGGGACTACGAATCCCGGTAGGGTTTGGGTTCGACTCCCCCACGGGGTACTCGATCAGAACGTGGCGAAGCCTGGGATCGCGCGGGGTACCCGCTTGCGGGTCCGGGGACCAGGAGACCGCCGGTTCAAATCCGGCCGTTCTGACTGAAAACAAACGGGCAGAGGTGCAGATGGGAGCACGCCTGCTTCGGGAGCAGGAGGGTCCCGGTTCGACTCCGGGGTGCCCGACTTGGAATGGTAGTCGAGGGCTGGTGGCCCAGACACGGCTGATACCCGCGTAGTGCTGAGTTCGATTCTCAGGGCTACCACTTGGACAAGGAACGCAGGAGCACGCCATGTTGCAGCGGCAGCGACTGAAACGCATACGCCCGATCGCCTCTTGGGGTCGTGGTGTAACAGGCAGCACGGCGGACTTTTAATCCGTACGGTGTGGGTTCGATTCCCTCCGGCCCTACTCGCTGGCGCGTAGCTCAGCGGTGAGAGCGGCGTCCTTATAAGACGCAGGCCGAGGGTTCAACTCCCTCCGCGCCGACTGATTCGGGACTGTGGCAGACAAGGTAATGCACCGGTCTCTTAAACCGGATGATGTGGGTTCAATGCCCACCGGTCCCACTTAACAACTGCACTGGTGGTCTAGCGGCGAGGACACCGCACCCGTAATGCGGCGACGAGGGTTCGAGTCCCTCCCGGTGCTCTGATCGAACTTTGGTCTTTGACAATTCGGCTTCCAACCAAGCGCCCATGATGTAGCGGTAGCCTGCTGCCTTGCCATGGCGGAAGTGCGGGTTCGACTCCCGCTGGACGCTCATGTTCAGGACGTGGGAAAGCCTGGTACTCCGCGTGCCTTGGGCGCACGAGATCGCCGGTTCGAATCCGGCCGCGATGTTGGACATTTCGTAACGATTCAACCTCCTGACCGGAACCAATCGTACATTCGTGCGAATCGCAGGCGGCAGACGGCCGCGAATCGGCTTCCGCCGAAGTCATGGCCGCCGCAAGCTTCGTGTGATCCGTTGGACCCTCGTGAATCTGGATCGGCGGCGCCGCTGAGCCAAACGTCACCACGCCGCCGGTGATCTTGTTCCGCATTTGCTTCTTGAGCTGGACGGGGCTGAAGGCCAGGAACAATCGAGCGTTGGACAGCCGAAACAACTCCGCGGCTCTGTCGGCGGCACCCTCGCGGTTCGCCAGCTCCGCCAAACGCTCGGCCAATTCCAACGTCTTCCGTACTTCACTGGCCATGTCGATGTCGTTCCCGGTACTTGATTGAAGCTCGGCCAGTTCGCGCGTCAGCAGGGCTTCTCGCTGCTTGAGTTCCTCGAATACCGCAGCGACAGCACGATACTGATCGGCGTTATCGGCCAATGCCAAGTTGCGGGACACCTTCTCCATGTCAGCACGCACTTTCGCTAGAGCCGACGACTTCCTGGCGGTTTCCTGCTCCGACCCCTGCTTCGCTGACTGGCGCTCGGCCAGCTCCGTCAGTCGCTGTTCGAGTCGCTTCATCAAGGTGGGCGACAACAGCCTTTGCCGTACACAGCTGAGCACAAACCGTGTTGCCGTCGGGCCGTCCACGTGGTTGTGCGAGCACTCCGCGCCGTGGGTCTGCTGATACAGGCCACAACGATACCGGAAAGAGCCGTTGTAGGCGTTGCGGTACATCGGCCACGAGCAGTTCATGTCGAAGACACGGCAACCGAGCGGGTTCTCGGCCGGCCCACGAGCCCGCGGCTTTCCTCGCTGGCGACCACCGCGCTCGTCCAACTTCGCAAGCAGTCGTTGATGCCGAGCAGCATCGACGAGCGGATCAAATTTCGCCGCCGACACGATCTGATTGGCTTCCGGATTGCGGATCACCTTCGGCTTGACTTGGTCGGTAGCCCTGTCGCTACGATAGTCCTCGTCGGTCAGTTCACGAGGTCCGTTGCGGTCGAACCGCAACTGATCGCCCACGCTACGTCGACCGTAAGATCGCATGGCAAGCAGCAAGGGATTTCGGGCGATGTTCGTAATCGTCGTATGATTCCAACGCCCGCGTGTCGGGCGGAGCACTCCATGCACCTTGCGAAGGCGATTCGCGTCCGGTGAGGGAATTCTCTCACGGTTCAGTACGTCGGCGACTCGTCCAGCCGGCATCGTTTCGAGCATTTCCAGGATGCGCCGGATCAGGTCGAGTTCTTCCTCGGGGCCGGGCAGCCAGAAGACGTGATGCCCTGGCATACGGACCTTTTCCTTTTCCATGAGTTCTCTGACCGCGGTCCCGTCCTCCCGAACAAGCCAGCGGCGAAAACCATAGGGTGGCCGTCCACCGGTCGAAAAACCCAAGCTGGCAAGCCGGATCTGGGCGTAGATGATGTTTTGGGCAAGATCACGCCGATACTGACCGGAACGATCGTAATCGAGCATGGCCATGAACAGATCAGCGGTGTTTCGGCGCTGTCCCCTGTGAAGCGGCGGACAGACCTTGTCCATGAACACGAGCGTGATCCCGGCACCACGCAGACCATCTTCGAGGCTCACACCGTCAAGAGGGTTGTCCGGCCGCGCGAGTCGGTCTCGCCGCGGAATGAAGATGTGGCTCACCCTCGGGTCGGCCAAGGCTTCCTTGACCATCGCGGTCAGCCCTTGTCGAGTCAGGATGTTTCCCGACACACCGTAATCGAGGAAAATGTCGCCGCTGGCCGACTGGCTGGTGCGGATCATGTTATCGATGCCTTCGGGCGTGCCTCCGAACGACACGCCAAGGTCGTTCGCCCTGCCCTGGGCCCACCGCACGTACTCGCCCGGCGTCATCTCGTGCTGTCCGAGGCTGTCCCTGGTGTAGAACATGCCTCGGCCTTGATTCAGTCGTTTCATGATGGTGTCTCTTCGTTGTCGAGAACGTTCGCCAGTTGGTCTCGATGCTCCCACAGGAACTCCGCCATTGAGTCGACGAACTCTCCCTCGTCGTCTTGTTTCACGATGAGGTCGCCCCCAAACTGGTCGCGAGCGTCCCAGGCGAAATTCTCCACCCAAACTTGAAAAATCTGGTGCGACAACGGCTGGGCATCCGGCCCTGCAAATTCTTGGGGACCTTTCGCAGCGCGTTCAAACAGCGATTTCTTAGCCTCAGCGAACGTCGGCACGTTATCCGGCAGGAGGGGACGCAGCCCCTGCCATTCCCAGAACCAGAGCTCCATTAGGGCGGCGAACTCAAGCAGAAAGGCGGCTGGCAGACGCAGCTTGTCCCACCCCAGTTCCTTCAGGACCCCCGCCAAGAAGTCGGCTTCGTGCGTCGAGTGGCGGATAACCGCAGCGACCAGCGTGGAGGGAAGTGCGAACGTTCCTTCGTCTGTTTCAAGAGTAACCATCCATGCACCGTCTGCTTGAGCGTGGGTGTTCCCAATCCGTAGGACTTTGGCGGGGGCGGGGCCACGGAACAACATCGGGGCCCATATTACTATATAAACGTACTCGAACGCCATTTTGTTGTCAAGGGTATCCGACTGGCATTTCTGCCCTGATTGCCGAAGCCGTTACTGACCGCCGTCCCGGCTTCCGGCAACCAGCCACCGAACATACGCCAGCCGTCTTTTGAGATTTCGGGGCGACATGCCCGACAACTGCTGGATTGCCGCGTCAACCGGCTCCGCACCGTAGGTCGCAGCCAACTCGCAAAGCCCGGCGACATTCTTGGCGGTTGCCCCGTTGTTGAGCGATTGGCTCCACGCCCGTGCCAAGTCGAACTCGGCCGGGTGCTGCGACCGCAATTCCTGCAGCCGCAGATCGCGCCGCACGACCTCACCCAACCCCTCGAAATAGTAGCGATTGGCGGCGCCGAATTCGTTTTGGGACGCGACGCGACTGCGGTGCCCAGGAACCACCCGCATGATTCCCAGGTCGACCAGCGCCCGCAGGCCGACACTGGCGAACCGCTGCGAGATGTGGTACGTCGTCGAGATCCGCTCCAGTGGAAAGAACCAGTACGGCCGCTGGTGCTTCACGCGAGCCAGTGCCGACTCGTACAGCGCGATCCAGTACAGGTATTCCGCGGCGAAGGTCCGGTTGCCCAGGGAATGGAACAACTCGCGTTGCGCGACGTTCCAGCCTTCGAAGTACACGTAGTGCCCTGGATTCAGAAGGTCCGCACCGGGACGCGGCGGGGCCAGACTAATCTCCGGACGCCGGCGCTGGATCGGACTGAAGTCGATGACCCGGTACGTCTCCCGCAGGGACCGCAACAGCCGCGACATCGTGGAACTTGAATGCGCCGACTTCGGGTCCAGTCCGCACGATGCGCACAACTCCTCGTGCGTCGCTACCACCGGTCGGCCGTCATCCTGGAGGTATCGGTCGGCCAAGTACAGAAAGACTTCGAACCCAGCACGGGCTCGGCGTTGAACCATCAGCGAACAACGCCCCGGCTCCGTGAAGTACCCAAGGTCCAGCTTTCGTCCTGGCCCTCGAAGGTCAAGTTCGTCGGAGTCCAACTCGAAGCTGTGGCTGGGCGTCATGTCGCGTTTCGATCGTCTGCGTTCCAGGCACTTGCGGGAAACGATTCAGCGGCGAATCTTCTTCCGTCACATTCTACACGCACGCCGGACCGTCGTGCCATTGGCCACATGGGCCGTTGCTTACCTGCAAACAGCCGGCCCAAATCCTGCGTCGTTTGCAGCCAGAGAAGTGCAGACCCGCAAATACTGCCGTGGTGGCCGCATGCTGAGAGCCATTGAAGTCTCGGTCAAGAGCTATACATTCCCTCAGGTAATATGACGCGTTTTGCCGCCAGATTTAGCCAATCGACTGGCCCAACTTCTCGGACGCCGGATTTCCAAACCTAAGTCCAGAATCCCAGAAATGACGAGTTGAAACGCGAATAGTTGCCAGCGGCCCAGACGCCGCCGCCAGATACCGACCGTGTGGCCATCGCGGCGACGGGTCGTTGGCGGTTTGAGTACCGCCGCGCGGGCCGCGACCACAGCCCGATGGCGTTTCGGGGCGACGGGACGTTCGCCGCGGGCGGGGCCGGCTGTGAGCGGTACTGGACGATTCGGGACGGGCGACTGCTGATCGCGGGGGACGATGGGAGGTTGACTATGGAGCTAGCTAGTGTCGACAGGGGGTGTTTGGTGGGAGGGGCGGTGGTTGGTGCATGAGAGGATGGGGGTACGGCTGGAACAGGAACCCTGAGAACCAACGCTCGGGCGTCGTCAGTCCATCCCGAGCAAGATCAGGGCCCAGTACACGCCGCGAGCTGTTCCTCGTACTCAGCCGCATCCAGAACATCGGGTACGACCTGGGCGAGAACGGACGCACGCCCGAATGGTATCGCGCCAATCACAGGACGCCGTTGGTGGCGGGCAAGATCGGGACGGGCTCCTTCTCGTGGGCGACGCCGTGCGCTGCCTGACGCGGCCTGCCACGGTGATGACCCGGTCGTTACCGCGACAGGTGTGAAGATCTGCGGTGGATCGTCACCTTGGCGTGCGGCAAGTCGACTGGTCGTTAGGCGTCAGCCGGCGGCGGCCAAGTGACCTTCCATTCCGATTCCGCCCCGATCCGCCGCGGATGCACGCCCTTGTTCGGCGACGGGGCCGTTCACCCATCCCCGTTGCGTCTTGGTGTCCCGCCGGGATGGGTGACGGAGACCTTCCCCTTCCGGATCGGAACCCTCGTCAACCTGAGCGTTGCCCCACGGTCGCCCACGACAAGCCAGTTTCCTTTGGGTGCAAATGCGATCGGCGCGTCACCCGAAACCCTTGACACCTCCTGCAATTTGGCGGTATCCCAGAGAATCACCGCACGATCCCCGCCGGCAGTTGCGAGCAGAGTTCCGTCCGGCGAGTAGCACACCTGCGCGACGAAATTGCCGTTGTGACTGATTGCGGCGACGGGTTCATTCCTCGTCGCGTCCCACAACTTGACGACGCCTACCCCGGCTCGTTTGCCCGGGATGACTTGCTCGCCAAATGCAGCCGCAATCATCCGACCGTCCGGTGAAAACACCACGGATTCGACCGACGGCATGGGCTCGTACTCATGTTTCCGCCCACGTTTGCGCATTGCGGGTTGGGCCTCCTGCTTCGCGACTCGAACAACTTCCGGGCAGAAAAGGGTAGCACGGAGGCCGCCATCCTTAAGGTTCCACATTCGAACGCTTCCGTCCATGCTGCCGGTGGCGAGCAGGCTTCCATCGGGAGAGAACGCAACCGCCCGGACAGCGTCGGTGTGCCCGACGAAATGCGCGGTCTCCGCACCCGTCGCCACGTCCCAGATTCGTGCTTCACCCGCATCGCCCCCTTCCTTGCTGAGCCACAGGCCGGCAGCCAGCAAGCGTCCGTTGGGTGAAAATGCGACCGACGAAACGATGCCCGGCGCAACGATTTCGCGAACCCGTTTTCCGTTCTGCACCTGCCACAGCTTGATGTTGCCAACGTACCCAGAAGCGGCAACGCACTTACCGTCTGGGGAAAAAGCCACCGAACTGACTCCGTCAGCGTATCCGTGAAGCGTGAATCGCCGAGTGCCGTCCTTGGCGTCCCACAGGATCGCTTGTCCGGGACGCGAGTCCTGCAGCAAACCGACAAAATGGCCGTAGGCCGCCGCGACCGTCCGGCCATCGCCCGCAAAAGCAACGAAGCTCACAACGTCGGAGTTCTGATTCGGATCATCCTCGGCGATGCGGAACAAGAGACCGTCTTCGGCCGCGGCCGTGTCGGTCCAGCAAAGGGAGATCGTGAACGTGACCAATACGCAGTAGACCATCGTCGTTCTCATTGCGTTGGGCCTGCCCGATGAACCGCCCCACGAGTGGTCGGCGACACGGGTCACGCGCGCGGCGCGTGTGACCCAACCATCATCCAGGACGCGAACACCGCCTCGCGTGCACCCGTTGGTTCGTGCGCGAGTTCGCGTGACCGAAACCACCGCCAGCGACCTGAAACCGCTCAGAACAACACGCAGTATACCATTCTTCTCCCCGGCCGAACCGCAGCGAACAGTTTTTGGTCCCGATATTGGGATCAGTTGCGACCCGTTGGACGTTTGGCGATCACATGCGAAAAATGAATACGTACATCCCGTAGGCGAAGCAGAGAATCATTCCCAAGGCCGCGATGTTCTTTCCGAGGACGCTGACGTAGACGTGTTCTTCAGTGAGACCCCAGAAGTAGTGGAAGTGCAGAAAAGCGGTCAAGAGCGCGACAAACGTCCCGAAGCCGTACGTTTGTCGGATCAGAAATACGACGCCTCCGATTCCGATGATCGCGGGAAAGACCACACCGAGTATCCACTGCGTGAGAGCGTCACCCTCTGGGGGTCCGTCCAAGCCATCGCTGATCGAGCTTGCTCCACCAAGCCAGTGACGTAAGAGGGGCATAGTCAAAGCCTGCTTCCGCACGAACTTCTGTTTGTCCAGAACGGCCTATCACCGGCACGCTGCCGTGGAATAGACCGCGCGACACGGCGGGTTATCCCGTCTGCCGCTAACCTTGAATTATCGACTCAAGCCATTGTCTGTCAAGCCTTTGCAGCCCGATCACAGGGTTGCTCGTCACTGGGAGGGACCGACCTGGAGAATGTCCTATTGGCGGCCGGATAGGCCGGCCAGCACGGCTACGGCCGATCCTGCGGACTTCGAAACCTGCCTGCGGTTGCCACGGCTTTGGGTCTTTTTGAAGTGGAAGGGGCAGGGACGCTGGGCCGTGGCCCTTGCCGGGCGGTACAATGCGATAAATTGTACAATCAGGGCGCAGGCCGCAACATCTGAGGTTACCTGTGACTCGTGGCTTTCAATTCTGGAGACGACCGTGAGTGGCGAAGCAACAAGCCGATCGTTCTGGTTGACAGGAGCTTGGGGAATCGTCCTCACCGCCGCTGCCGTTGCGTCGGACTCGCCGGCCCGCACGCCGGTCGAACACGAGAGTCAGTGGTGGCCCGAGGGCCAAGGCGGCAGCTTGGGCACGATGCCCTATCGTCCTAGCGCCCAGGAGCAGCCGTTCTTCACACGGCTCGCGGCCGACGAGGTGACCACGGGCTCGGACTCCGCTCCCTACGATCTGGCGACCAGGGACAACAAGTACGTCGGCTGGTTCGGAATCGTCCGCGAAATCGAGGAGCAGAAGGACGCGGAACAGACGATCTTAACCGTCGAGCACAAGCACTTCGACGGCCTGACCGACGCGCACCTGCTGTCCGTCTCGTTCAACGGCGGGGGCGATTTTCAGGCCGTGCTGGCCGGCACAGGGCAGCGGATCCCGCCCTTGAGTCTGGTGAAAGTCTACGGACAAGTCAGCCGGGGTGGGCGAGGTGCGATGCCGCGAATCGAGGCCCAATTCGTCCGCAACTGGCATTGGGGAACGTTCACCTTCCTGGCCGCCTACGGCACCCAACGGGGCAGCGAAAAATGGCGACAACTGAACCAGGTTGCCTTGGAAGCGATCTACGATCCCTGGCCGCATCCTTGCCAGCACTATTACGAGGAACGGCTCGGCAAACGCCCCGACGGCCCGGAGATCCGCCAGCGACTGCTCGATTCCGCCGCTCCCCTGCCAGTGGATGCGCGCCAGGCGATGGAACGTCTGGCCGATCTGCTGGCGGTTGGCCATCCGTGGTGCCCAGCGGAAACGATGAGGCAGACGCAGGAGTTCTCCGAGATCCGCGGTCTCGTCAAGTCGAGCGGCTCGCGCAGGGCAGCGATCGCCTTGCTGCTGCAGGCCTTGCAGGAAAACGACGAGCGATTCGCCTGGTCCGCGACGGAGAAATTCGCCGCCTTGGATCCTGGGGGCGGGGCGGTCGAATCCCTGGTCAAGCTCCTCGACGCCGGGCCGTCGCGGGTCCGAGCCGGGGCGGCCCGCGCGCTGCTGTCGGGATACGGCGCCAAAGCGGCGCCGGCTGTGGCGGCGTTGGGCAAGTGCGTGGCGGCGACCGAACCCGATCTCCGGCAAGACGCCATCCTCGCCCTGGGCGAAATCGGACCAGCCGCTCAGTCGGCGGTCCCTGCGTTGCAGGTCGCCCTGACCGCCGCGGATCAGAACACTCGCGTCACCGCGGCCAAAGCGATTTGGCAGATTGTCCGCGAAGCGGACGACGTGGTCACCGCGCTGGTTGGTGTTCTTGACAACGGTGACGACGAGGCACGGCGCGCCGCCGCCGAACAACTCCAGCAGATAGGCCCCTGGGCCGAAGCCGCCGTCCCGGCTTTGAGCAAGATGCTGCAGGACAAAGACTGGTGCAATCGCTGCGCGGCGGCGGAAGCCCTGGGCGCGATCGGCCCCAAGGCCGCCCCGGCGATCCCGGCGCTGAGTGCAGCGTTTGAGCGTGGGGAGGAAGAGTCCACAGTGCAAACGCGGTGCGTCGACGCGCTCGGCGAGATCGGCGATCCGGCGGCCGCTTCCTTTCTGATCGCCGCCTTGGAGCACGCAGAAGATTCCGTACGGTGGCACGCCATCGAAGCCTTGGAGTCGCTGGGGCCTCGGGCCGAGGCGGCGATTCCCGCCTTGCTGCGAGTCGTCCAACACGACGCAGCGAACGGCTGGCTCGCAGCCAACGCCCTGGGGAGGATCGACGTCGAGGGCCTCAGCGTGCCCGTGTTGATCGACAAGCTGGCTGGCCGAGATGCGCAGATGCGGCGTTTCGCGGCGTTGGGATTGAGCCGCATGGGACGCAAGGCGTCCGCCGCCGCAGACATGTTGTACCAGGGACTGCGCGATCCGGATCAGGCGGCCCGCATCGCGGCCGCCGAAGCGTATTGGTCGGTTTCGGGCCAAGCCGACGACGCCGTGCGCGTCCTCCGCTCCGAACTCGCCGGCTCGAGCGACTGGAAGGCCCAGATGTGGGCCGCAGACGCCTTGGCCGAGATCGGACCGGCGGCTCAGGCGGCGGTTCCCGAATTGATGGCCCGCTTGAGCAGCGACACGCGATACGTGGTTACCTCGTCCGCCGAAGCCTTGGGCAAAATCGGTCCTGCCGCGGCGCCGGCGATCCCCGCCCTGACCGCGAGGTTGCGGGACGCCGACGACTTCTACACCCGCGTCTGCATCGCCCGGGCCCTGTGGCGCATCCACCGTTCGGCAGAAGCTCTTCCCGTCCTGCACGACGCCTTGGCCAACTCGCCCGATTTCATGGCCGTCTCGGAGGCCGCCGAAGCCCTCGGCGACATGGGCCCCGAGGCCGCCGGCTCCGAGACGCTGTTGCGCCCCCTGCTGAAAGAAGGCGATCCGTTCGTCAGAAAGGCCGCCGCGGATGCCTTGAAACAACTCGAGGCCAAGTGACGGTCGCCTCGATTCGCTACCGGCGCCCTCAATCCACGGCGATCTTGTACAGATGCTGGTGGCCGCGGAGGAACAGTTCGCGGCAGACGATGGCGGGCGAGGCGTCGATGCCTTCGGATAATTTGTTGACGGCCAACACTTCCAAGGCGGGCTGGTTCTTGAGCACCAGCGTGACGCCTTCCCGTCCGGTGATGTACACACGCCCGGCGGCGCCCACGGGCGAAGCGTACAGACTCTTCAACTCCGGCAAGTGGGCGCTGTCCAGCAAAGTTTCTCCCGTGCCTGGATTCAGGATCTTCAGGATCGCCGAGTTGGCCTTGGTCAGATACAACTGCTGGCCGTACACCAGGGGCGACGGGACGTACGGCGCATGGTCATGCGACTGCCAGACGACCTGCGGAGGCGAGTCGGTCACATCCCCGTGGGAATCCAGGCGGATGGCGCGCACTTCGTTTCCGCCATGGCCGCTCATGCAGATCACCAGCTCGCCGCACAGGACCGGCGCGGGAATCACGTTCGTGGTCAGGCCGCCACACTCCCAGATCACCTCCCCGGTGGCCAGATCGTAACTGGTGATCCGCCGCGTGGCGGGCACAATCAGCTGGGGCTTGCCGCCGTATTCGACGACGCGCGGCGTGGTCCAGCTGGTGACTTCGTCGCGTTCCACGCGCCACTTGGTTTCACCCGTGGCTGGATCGAGGACCGTCAGGAAGGACTGGCCCTCGTGGTCCCAGTTGACAATCAGGGAGTCGCCGTACACGACCGGCGACGTGCCCTCGCCCCAGCCGAAGCGAGTCACCATGTCGCCCAGATCGCGGTCCCAGATCGGTTGGCCATCCAGATCGTAGCAGAAGATGCCCTGGGAACCGAAGGACACGTACAGCCGTCGGCCGTCGGTGGTGGGCGACGCGGAAGCGTAAGTCTTGGTCCCGTGCCGGCCTTCGTGCGGCACGACCTCCCGCGCCACCCGCTGCCAACGGACGGCGCCTGTCTCGCGATCCAGGCAGAGTACGACGAATTGGTAATAGGCCACGGGCCGGGGTGTATTGTAACCGCCGGGCGGCTCCATCTTCGGCGGTTCGAGCGCCGCCACCGTGCGCTCCGTGGGCACGGCGGCGAGCACGAAGATCCGCTCGCCCCAGACGATCGGCGCGGCATGGCCTTCGCCCGGGACCGCCACCTTCCAGCGGATGTTCTTGTTCGCGGATTCATCCCACTGGATCGGCGGATCGCCCTGCGGCGCCAACCCGTCCGCTCGGGGACCGCTCCAGCTGGTGGCCAGGGCGTGATGCCAGCGGACCGTGTGGACATGTGGAGACATCATGTCCGCTGGGCTACGTCGCGGAGTCGGATCAGCGAGCCCGTTGGATTACTGGCAAGTCCGCTTCGCGAGGCCCAACCGCCTCGTGCGGACCCACACTCGCTCGTGGTGTGGGAGGGGCTCCGGGGCAACCCGGACCCCTATCCCGATCGTTTGTTACCAGGCGTTCTCGTTCCATCGCAAAACGACATGGTATCTCGTTGATGGATCACTGACAATTGAGGGCAAAGCAGCCCGTTCCGTGCTGACATGCTATTGACATTCGGCGTCTATCCACGAATCCACGGCAGATGCGAGCCACGCCGCATTCCTTCGACAAAAAGGAATGCCTCAAAGTCTGAGAAACCACACAGCCTCGTATACTCCCGCATAAAGGACTCAGGCGCGACAAGGGCCAAAGGGCGGTAGATCGTCATCACCGCATTGATCGCCTTGAAGCTACCTGGTTGTTGTGTGTGAATGCAGTACGCCAGGACCGGGCCATAGCTGATGACGTAGAGAAGAAACGCGCTCAGTACGACAGCGATACTTGATTCACCAGTGCGTCTACGCCGTGTAGAGGTTCTTGAGAACATCGCCCGACTTCCATTCCGCCACACGGTTGTCACCGACAAGATGCCGAGAAAAACAGGCTGCCTTGCTAAGTTTACTGAAACGTCACGTTTGTGGAAACAGAGATCTTTGGGTAATCGAACGGCGGGTTGATTTCCCTGGCGGCGCTCCCTGTCGGCACGATCGGGACGAACTTCCGGGGCCGTACGTGCCGAGAGTGTTGGGCACGGAGCTTGATGATGCAAGCGTCTCCGCGGCTGTCTGGTAACGACCCGGTTCAACCGGCGGTACTCCGCTCGGTTGCAACCGTTGGTTCGGCCTTGCGGTCACTTCCCAACCGGACAAGTCGATCACCGGCACTGGCCTGCCGAGTTCGGATGTCGGCGAATATCGCCGACACGTCGTAGTTGAATTTGGCCGACAGCTCTTCGCGAATCAGTCGCACCTCGGCAACGATTGGGTCTTCCCAGTTCATTTCACGTCCCCATCAGTTCTTCGGGTGTGCAAATCAGCGGCATGCGTTCGGACAATCGGTCGCATACCTCTTCTATTTTCCGCATGATCTGGGCATTTGCCAAGTGGCGACAGTTCCACGTCAAGAGGTAGTCCATCCGGTGAACGGCAGCCGTGGCAATGTGTGCCGCATCACGAACCGCGCGCGGAGGGATAACGCCGGAAGCGATGATTGCCTGAGCCAGCGATTGGACCGACTCCGTCACCTCCAGTAACGGCAAGACGCGAATGACTTCGAGCCGTTTCCGAATCTCGTCCGGATCGCCCGCGGACGCTTCGTCAACGACCACCTGCGAAACGTGGCAGGCGAAATCATCGCGGCGAGTGTCCCACCAATCGTGGGTCGTCTGCTGGTGTGCGGAAACAATCACGTCGCGACTCGGCCTCGCCACGAGGTAGCTGACAAATGTGGTTTCGAGGTACACGGATTCCATCGGGCATGCCTCATTTGGATCTCGGATCATTCACTCGGAGCCAGCCGAACTGCTGGTTGAGCATCGACCTGGCTGGACAGTTACCTCAAGGGTCCATACATCTTTCTGGCCGAAGGACGCCGAGGACTTCGAGCCAAGCCGCGAGGTTTCCATGAAGCGGCCGCTCAGTGTGTTCACGCGAAGCGAGTCGCTTGTGCCAGCCCGAGCGACCGGTTTTACACTTTGCAGAGTCGCGGCAACGTCAATCAAGACGGTGTTGCGGCGTCTCGAATTGTTTGGCCGGGATTGTCTCGTTCTCGTTGTCCGGCAG
>CAZXYZ010000192.1:0-12779 GCA_964645045.1 uncultured Pirellulaceae bacterium
ACGTTGATCACCAGGGTAAAGGTGCCGGTCCCACGGACATCACCGACGTCCTCTTGGCCAAACACATGAATCCAGAGCCGTTCGCCCTGCGCCGCGGCCATCCGCACGCGCTCGCCAACGCCGCGCACGACGCCCCGACGATCGAGGATTTCCATCGCCAACCCGGGACCATCCTGAAATTGAAACAGCGCCGAGATATCGACGACCTGCTCGCCTGCGCCCCGAACCGGCTCGCTCGGCACGGTGAACACGTAGTAATCGTCGGCATGATCCGGCACGACGGTTTCCGTGGGCTGGACCAAGTGGAACGATGCCCCCAAATCGCGGGCCGTCTCCGGCGTGTTGTTCGCCGCGATTTCCGGCGGGCTGCCAAAGACCACCAACAGGCTGCCCGAATCGACCGCCACTACGTCCAGCTTGCCGTCACCGTTCACGTCGAAGACGTCGACGTCCTGAGGCGCTTTGGCGCCGGCCAAGCGGATCGGCGCGGCGAAGCCCGAAAAGGCTTGGTCCTTGTCCTCCGTTGCCAGGAGCACGACCAATTCCGCCGGGCCGGAAAAGGACGGCTGCGAGATGCCACTGTTGGCCACCACGATATCCGGTCGTCCGTCGGGCGGTCCCAATTGCTTGGAATCCTTCACCGGACTGCCGATGTCCGAAATCGCCAGGGCAATCGGCGACTGTCCGGTCGTCACCGCCCGGGCTGCCGCGAAGGTCCCGTCTCCTTGCCCCAACGCGTACTGTACGGCGTTGTCGTACTTGTTGACGCTGACCGCATCGAGCAGACCGTCGCCATTCAAATCGACCAACTCGACGCCAAACCCGACCAGCGGCAACTTTGGACCTTCGGCAAAACGGCCGGCACCGTTGCCCAGCAACACTCGGCCGCCCGCCGGCTCCAAGTCGCCGACCACGACGACGTCCAGGTTGCCGTCCCGATTGACGTCGCCCAATGCCACGTCGGGCCAGTGCGAATTGGGAGAGATGGGCGACCGGAAGACCTGCTCGGGCCGGAAACCGCCGTCGTTGCGTCCCAACAGCACCGCCAGGCTCGCGGTCTGGTCCGGGGGCCGCACGGAGTCATGCACCACCAGGTCGGCCCAGCCGTCGGCGTTCACGTCGCCCAAGGCCAGTGCCCACGGCGTGGCTGTCGCGTTGTAGCGCCGCTGTCCCTGGAAGGTCCCATCGCCCCGCCCCAACAGCACGGTCACATCGGAGGAGCTGTAGTTGGCGACGATCGCGTCCGGAATGCCGTCCCGGTTGATGTCGGCGACGATCAGGTCGCGGCGGTACGTCGGCAATTCGAGACCGATTCCCAGATTTCCCGGCGAGGCACCCACGCGGAACTCGCGCGGCGATTGGAAGGTGCCGTCGCCGTTGCCCAGGAGCACGGCCACCGTGTCGGCCAGGGCGTCAGAAACCAACGCATCGAGCGTTCCATCCCCGTTCAGATCGGCAAAGGCCGCTTGCGACGCTCCCGACCCCACGGGGAACCGCAACACCCCGTCACGCAGGTTCTCGTAGGCATCCAGATTGGAGAACTCCAGGGCAAACGGAATCGGCACGCTGCCGGCCGCACTCAGGTGCAGCAACACGCGCTGCCCCGCCTCGACCGGCAGTGACTTGATCAGCCCCGACGCATCCGGGCCGGTCGCGACACTCGCCTGGGCGAGCACTGCCAGATTGCGGGCGTCCAGCACTTCCAATTTGATCTCGCCTACGTTCCCGGTGCCGGGGGTCAGCTTGACCTTCAGCGCCCCCGCGGCGGGAATCTGCCACAGATAGTATACCTCGTCGCCGGCCGCGGCCGTGCCGGCGACGGTGCCGTACACGCGCGCCCCCCAGGTCTGCGGTCAACGAGTGAATCTCCAACGCATATCGGCCCCCGACCCCGCCGGGCAGAACGCGGATCTGAAAGCCCTGCCCCGAGCGGGCCGGCAGCGTCACTCTCCGCCCGATGAGGCGTCCCTGAGCGTCGAGGTATAACATTGGGTCGGCCGCCAACCGGACTCGGCCGGCTTCGTCCCACAGTTCGATCTGCGGCAGTTCGGCTGATTGCTCCGTCGCCACATCGACCGTAAGCGCACCGCTGGCGATGGCCTCGACGGCGAACCAGTCCTCGTCGCCCGGCGCGATCGCCAGCTTGGGAAAGCGGTGCGCCGGAACCCGGCCTAACCAGGTCGCCAGCGCGGGGCCCTCGTTCGGTTCGAAGCGATCGTTGCCGGGAGCAGGAATGTTGTTGAGCGAGAAGTCGGACAGCCGGATGTCCTGATTGCCGGCGCTGGTGTCGGTCCAAGCAGCGTAGGCCCCGTTGTCGCTCAAAGCCAGACCGAGGAAATCCCCCAGGTAGTAATTGTCTTTGCCGGTCGCGTCGGTAAAAAGCCCTTGATCCGCGTCGAAGGACACGTTGGAGACGCGGAAGTTGGGGCTGAACGTGGCGCCGCCGTCGGTACTGACCGTCGCGAACACGTCGAGCCGATGGTTGGCCGGATCGCGCCGCGTGTCGTACCAGATCAGCGCGACGTTTCCGGCCGCGTCGGTCGCCAGCCGCACCGAGGCTTGCCCGCTGACGACGTCGTCCGCCTGCCCCTTGACCTTCTGGCCGTCGTTATCATCGTTCAGGACGCCGGCCGTTCGCGCGCCCAACTGCGTCGTGGTCTGCCAGGTGCGGCCGTAGTCGGCGGACCGCGAGAACCAGATGTCGGCCGGATCGAGGACGCTGCCCACGGCGTCCAGCGTCTTGACCGCCTCGGCCGCGTACACATGTCCGGGCCGCGCCGGATCGGCGACGATCGCGCGCACGACTTGAGTGCGGAAGCGGTTGGTCGGCAAGCCGCGGGTCGAGGCCGGCGAGATGTTCTGCGCATCGCCGAAGGGCAGCCCTTGGCCCGTTGCCGGATCCGGTGGCGTGAAGCTCCGGCCGCCGTCCACCGAATGAAACACTTCGAAGGCGTCGAAATCAAACATCGACACGTACACGTCGCCTTCGGGTCCCACGCTGACGTGCGACCAGTTGACCGCGCCCAGTCCCGGCGGTGCCTGGCCCAGGCCGAACGTTTCGGGCACAGGGACGGCGGGCAGCCCCAGTTGATCGGTCGCGTCCCGCCGGACGTCCCACGTCTCACCACCGTCGGTTGACACGGCCAGCAGAATCCGGGACCCGCCATTGCTGTCCGGCTGGCCGGGGAATTGTTTCGCCGGGAAGTATCGGCTCCAGACGACATACAGATTGCCATCGTGCGGGTTCGGGTTGCCATCGGGCAACGTCGGGTAGGTGTCGATGGCCAAGAGTCGGGCATGATGTCGAAGGGGACTTCCGTTCGGCCGCCGTAGGTCTGCGCTGCGACGGTGGCCGGTGAATCCCAACTCAAACCACCATCGTCGCTCCGGACGACGAACACGCCGTTATTGGCTTTGAATCCCAGCGCCCGTTCCGACAATCCCCCCAGGTCTGGACGGGAAAGATGGGGATTGGTCAGCGACGGCTTCGGCCCCAGAAACGTGGCCGCCATGAAGCTCACGAAGACGCGGCCGTCGTCATCGAATCTCGTGATCGGGTTGGACGCGCCTTCGTCAAAGCCGGCGGGCAAAGGCAGCGTACTACTGTGCCACGTCAGGCCCGCATCGAACGAGACCGACGCCCCCAGTCCCGCATAGCCGCTGGTCGTCAGGCCCCGGTCCATGTACGCGATCACCAGGTGATCCGGGGCGTGGGGATCGATCGCCACCGATGGCATCTGCTGCACGTCGGCACCCGCGACGACCGCGCCGAGTTCCACCATGTTGCCCGGAGAACTGCCGACCGAAGTCGTGAGAAGATCAACCGCATCCAGACCACTGACGGTCGGCCCGAACACCGACATCGTCAAACGCGGTTCCAAACACTCCAGGTGAGGCTGGCGACGCCGGACCTCCGCAGCAGACCTGCCGCGTCGAGAAATGCGAACCATGCGTTACCTCCTACAGATTGGGCAACCATGTTCCCCAACAAGAACCGGTTCATTCTAGCTAGCTCGAACTACCGGGCAAGGATTTCCAAACAGGGAATTTCGTCGTCCCCGATGTCCTTGGCAGGGACCAGATACTTGTCAATTTCCAGAGTTGGTGGCTTGTATGTCTTTGCCGCGATCCGGTCCCGTGAATGCAGACGCGTACCTGTCACTCCACAAAGCCGGGCCGAACCCGACAGCCGTCAGAAAATGCGTGAAAAGAATCCCACGGCTGGCGAAACAGTTCCAACGCGGAATATAATCGTAGCTGCTAGATTTGCGAGATTGCCTTCTCCGGGGAGCCGTATCATGTCCATACAAACACACCCGGCCATCGCCGCCGAGGACCAACACACCGATCTCGACGAAGATCCATTTCCGCCGATGTTGGTCCGATCTTTGGAGGCGTTCCGGCGGGACCTGCCACAGCTTCTGCAGACGGACTGCGGTAAATGGGTTGCCTACCATGGCGATCGGCAAGTCGGTCTCGGCAGGACTCAAACGGAGCTTTACCAGAAAGGCTTTGCGCGCGGCCTGAAACCGGACGAGTTCCTGGTGTGCAGTATTGAACCGGAGATTCCCGACGAAGAGATCACGTGGTCTTACGGCTTCTGACGATCGGAGCAGATGGTGGCGACGATCATCCGCGATATGCCGTTCGGTGAACCGCGGTCCTACGTCGAGGTCTGCGGCCGATCGGTTCCCGTCCTGCCCTTCCAGCCGGTCGTTTGGGTGAGCATCGTTTCCGTGGGACCGGTGCCCTTCGATCCCCGGACGCCTCGGATCCCTGCGATTGTGGATCTCGGATTTAACGGCACGTTCGCCATCCGCGAGGAGCAACTTCGCGAATGGGCCGGGCTTGACGCACGCGGGTTTCCCAAGTTGCGGAGAACGGTTCTGCGAGGCGCGCCGGCCGACGCGCGGGTGGCAAACCTCTGGCTGCACCCGAATGTCCCTCACACACGGGACGCATCTGGCCGTGCGCCCTTCCGTTTGGAACTGTTCAAAGGCATCTTCGTCCTGAGACGCCCGGACCACGCCGACGAACGAGACCATCGGCCGCAACTACCTTTGCTTGGCGTGTACGCCCTGCACCGCGCCAGTCTCCAACTAGTCGTCGACTGCGGGCCGTGTCGCATGTCGATTCGCACTGCTCCGCGGTTCTGGTTTCGGCGTTGAGCCAAGACCCAGCCGATAATACGGCCCCTCGGACATTGACCGGGGCATGCGAGATCCTGTGCTGTGGAAAACTCGCGTTGTTTTCGGCGTACGCCATGCTCTTTGAGGTCGAGAACTACTCTTCTCTTCGTTGACATTCTGTCGAGTTGCTGCCGGTTTCTTATCGCTGTCGGGTTCCGCCCAACTTTGTGGATTGACTCTGTGACCGGAAATGATGCTTCGGGTGATTTGAGAACGAGATGGGAGGCCGGGACCTCACGGACTGAAGCGGATTGAAGGTCTCCGCAAAATTGCAGGTTGACTCGGCGCTTGTCCCGCTCGACCCGTTTGCATCTCCTCTAGAACGCTTGATCCGACGAAGGAGACACTCTGATGACGCGACGCATTCCCCTTAATTCGTCCCAGTTCCGTGAATCACCCAAGAGCAATCGCCGCCCTGGCGTGCGGACCCGACAGCCCTGGCGGTTGTTGCGGCTGGAGCCGCTCGAGGACCGCCGTCTGCTGGCCATGGACGCGGCGTTGATCGTCGACTTCGATCCCACGTTCAGCGTAGTCAGCTCGAATTCGAGCGCGCTTGTCGCTGAAGGGGAAAGCTCTGTGGTTGCGGGCAGCATGCCGAGCGAGGGCACCGCGAGCAGCTCTGGGGAGAGCAGTAGCGTGAAGAGTTCAATCAAGATCGCCAGCGGCGTCAACGGCGGCCCGACGCTCGGGTGGCGCAGCCAGTTAGGCACGTCGCTGGCCTCGCCGGGAGACTTGAACGGGGACGGCGTGACCGATTTGGCCGTGGGAGCGCCAGGCAGCAATTCCCTGCACGTGTTCTTCATGAACTCGGACGGCACGGTCAAGAATACCATGCTGGTTACCAACGGCAGCGGGGGCGGACCGATGCTCGAAAGCACGGACCTGTTCGGCAGTTCGATGGCACCGCTGGGGGATCTGGATGAAGATGGCGTGGCCGATCTGGCCGTCGGGGCGCCGGGTTCGCTTTCCTGCTGGCTGTACTGCACCGGGGACGACCGCGGGGCTGTCCATGTGCTGTTCATGAACTCGGATGGAACCGTCAAGAGCAGCACGAAGATCGGTAGCGGTACCAATGGCGGACCGATCCTGTCTGCAGGCGCGCATTTTGGCGGTGCCTTGGCGTCCTTGGGGGACCTCGACGGAGATGGCATGACCGATCTGGCCGTGGGCGCATCTTCCAGCACGTACATCCTGTTCATGAAGCCGGACGGCAGGGTCAAGAGCACGCAGCAGATCTTCGGCTTCGGCGGCAATTCCGTAGCCTCGCCCGGGGACCTGGACAGGGATGCTATCCCCGATCTGGCGATCGCGACTCCGGGGCTAAGTGCGAGTGGCTTCGTCCGCGTGCTCCTCCTGAACGCGGACGGGACGGTCAAAGGTTCGACCTCGATTTCTAGCGGCACCAACGGCGGACCGGCGCTGACGTTCTCGGATTACTTCGGCGGGTCGGTGGCTGCGGTGGGCGACCTGGACGAGGATGGAGTGACCGATCTGGCCGCCGGCGTGCTCCTCGCGGAAAACGGCAACCTCCGTGCGGCCGTTTACCTGCTCTTCATGAATCCGGATGGCACCGCCCACGACACGAGAATGATTGCCGGCGGCACCAAGGTTGGATTCTTGCCTGAGTCCACCGACGAATCCGGTCTGTGGGTGGAATCGCTGGGAGACCTGGACCACGACGGGGTGACAGCTCTGGCCGTCGGGGCACCACTGGATGACACGGGGAGTACCGCCGCCGGAGCCGTCTACGTGTTGTTCTTGAACTCGGCGGTGTCGAGCGACACCGACAATGACCACGTGGATAACGACGTCGAAAACATGGGTCCCAACCAGGGCGACGGAAACCGGGACGGCGTGCTGGACGGACAGCAGGCCCATGTAGCCTCCTTGCCCAGCGTCAAGAACGGCACCTACGTGACCTTGGCCAGCCCAGCCACGACGAGCTTGGGCAACGTCTCGATCGCGGTCGAGCCGCCGGTGATTCCGGCCCTGAACGGAATCGCTTTCCCGCTGGACTTCCTCGACTACGAACTCACCGGCCTGACGCCCGGCGGCGAGACGACGGTGACGATCTACCTGGAGGACGGCGCGGGGATCAACACGTTCTACAAGTTCGGCCCGACGCCGAAGAACCCGACGCCGCATTGGTACCGCTTTATGTTCGACGGCCGGACGGGGGCGGAATTCTTCGCCGACCGGATCGTGCTCCACTTCATCGACGGCCAGCGCGGCGACGACGACCTGACTGCCAACGGCACGATTGCCGATCCGGGCGGCCCGGCGACCGACGCTCGTGCCCATCCGTGGCAGAACCCCTTCTCGCCTCTCGATATCAATGACGATCGGCGTATCGATGATCAGGACGCCCTGGTGATTATCAACCGTCTGAATCAGGGTGGCTCGCCGGGTTTGCCCGTGCCGGCTGCGGCCCCGAACGTGGTCCGGAACTTCTTCGACGTTTCCGGGAACAACGTCGTGGAAGCGCTGGACGTCTTGATCGTCATCAACGACATCAACGCCCGCGGCCGGCGCGATCTCGACAAGAGCGACTCTGGCGGACTACTGGCCGGCGAAGGCGAGGCGAGCAACGTGATCTCTTGGGTTCCCGCGCCGGGCTCCCCAGCGCAAACGGTCACGACGCAGCTTGCCACCGTGCTTGCTGCCGGGCTGGAGGAGCTGCGGCTTTCGGACGCTCCCGCAACGCCGGCGCCCTCGCCCGATCCATTTCCTTTCGTAACCGAAAGCCGCACGCTCACATGGGACGAGGCGGTGGACGACTGTTTCGCAGAAGGCGATGACGGACTCGAGGAACTGTGGTCCGGGACGGCACCGTGGCAGGATCTCTTTTCTGTCGAGACGCGTTTCTGAACACCGGCGTTGAGAACGGCTGCAGGATTTGGTATCGTCCGCTAAGCATCGTTCGAGAAATAAGTGGCAGGTGCCAAATGAGTGGCAAGGCGCTAGCCGCCGGTGTTGCTGCCAATCAAGACGGTCAAGAACCGGCGGCTAACGCCGTTCCGCTCACTTATTTCTCGAACGATGCTAACGTGCCACCGCGGACACGTTCTACGGCGGGTATCTCTCGGTCAGCGGTATCTACCGGCGCCTTCCACTCTCTTGCTTGATCGGTCGTGCGATGAAAACCGAGTTCGTTCACCTTGCGTTCGCGGTCTTGACCGTAATTCTGTGTTCGCTCGATTCCATCCGGGCCGCCGAGCCGGCGGTCTTTCGCAGCGGCGACGAGTTGATCGTGCAGTTCCGAGACCTCGATCGGATGCGGCAAAAGTATCCGCAGCTAAACGCAGCCTTGCGGTTGACCGGGACCGGCGGCGAGAAACGGTTCGCGGTCGATCTGTCGGATCGCTTGACACCCGAGGCGATCGTGATCGATCTGAACGGCTACGGCGCCTGTGCCGGAGTCGCGATTGACGTCCAGGACGGCGATGGTCAGACCGTTCACTCGCAGCAGGTCAGCCCGGTCCCAGAGGCGACGCTCCCGGCCGGTTCGCCGGTGCAGGCCGGAGTGTTGGCTGCGATCGAAGCGGGCTCGCAGTGGAATCGGCCCGCGCCGCAGATTGCGCTGCCCGATGTGGCCGCGTTGCGGACGGAAAAGCTCGTCGCCGCGGTACGTTCGTTAACAACCCAAGAGATCACGTATCCGGTGATCGCCGATGCCGATCTGCCCGCGCTCGCGTCCGCCAACGGCGTCATCGTCTCGCGGCAAAGCTTTGCCCCCCGCGATGCGGGCAAGTGCAGTCTCTACTTCTCGTACCGCAAGGCGATCTTCGACGGCGACACGACGCGTTTGAAGGAGTATCGCAAGTTGCTCGTCGAGGTGCCCTTGCAAAAAGCCTGGCTCGACCGGCAAGGGGACGACGTCATCAACTTGCCGCTCGACGGTTTCGCCATCCATACGACCGACCAGCGCGAGCGGTTCGGCAATCGTTGGAATGCGCCGCAAGGTTACAACATGCTCGGCGAGTCGTCGGGCGGCCTCTACCAAGGCGGGCAGACCGTCGATACGGACGACCAGGGGCGGATCTACATCAGCAACGTTCCCGACGGCGCGGGGATCGTGCGTTTCAACCCGCACCTCGGCACCTTCGAACAGCCGCCGGTCAACTTCCACGCCGAATGCCGCAAGCTCCTGCCGGCCGATGGCGAGTGGAAGCGGAGTTGGGACACCGATCTCGGCCACATCGTTTGCACGCGCGGCCGGGTGTACCTGGTCTTCGACCGCCATTACCGGGTCACCACGCCCAATGGCAAGTTTGAAACCTGCAGCGGGGTGATCTCGCTGCCGCAAGACAATTGGGATGACACCGACGCTTTCCGCCGGGACCTTCGCTTGCATGCGGCCTGCTGGCCCCAGGCCCAACATCCGCTCTATCCGGACGACGTGGTCGAGGGTAAACCGCGCCGCGCGGGGGCGCCGGTCGCCACCACGCACGGCATCGCCTTTGGTTCCTGGCGGCTCGACCTCGACGTGTACGGCAACACGCAGCGCCTGGCGGTGGTCAAGCGGCTTTCCGATAGCGTCGCCGACGACGGCAGCTCGCTCCCGGCCACGCAAGTGGTCAAGTTCCACGGGTTGACGAAGCAACGCCTGATCAACGTCGGCGCTGCCGGCCGGCAGTTCCTGAAGTTCAGCTACGGCGAGTTCGGGATCTCGCGTGCGGCCCTCGCCTTGACGCTTCCCGACGCGCCCCAAGAACATCTGGCCGACGCGGATGGACGATACCGCTCGACCTACCCGGGGGCACCGGCCGGCACCTTGACCGTCCGCTTCGACATCGCGGCGAAGATCCGATCCGAGCCGCAACGCTACGGCGCACTCGCGGCGGCCCTGTCGGGCGTCGCGCAGGGACCGAACTACGCCGTGATCCATGTCCCGGGCGAGGCCGATCAGGCGATCGGTGTCTGTGAGTACAGCTACTACTTCTCGAAGCTCGACTTCTCGCGCCGGGCGAGCGATCGCAAGGTCTTCCGTTCGTATCTCCCCTTATTGAGCGACGGCCGGAAGACCGGTCTGCCGATCAGTGTGGGCTTTGGCCCCTACAATTCCACGTGGATCGAGCACGATCACGCGCTCTGGCTCTACCTGACGGGCTACACCGGCATGGGGCGATTGAAATACGCCGAGGGCGGCCAACCGCTGGCCGCGTTTACGTCGGAGGTGTTTCACACGCGGCTTGCGCCGCGACCGGTCGATGGCGCGCCCCGGGATTCCGTCAAGGATTACCTGCACCTCGTTCCGGCAATCGACGGCCGCTTGATCGACATCGGCCGCGGGCGTCCGGGACGCGGCGGCGGCGCATATTCCGCCGCGTTGGAACTTTTCCATCCCGGCCGCTTGGGCGAGAGCCAGACCGCCGCCGGCATGAATCGCTGCTTTGGCCTGTACACGCCCGTGAGCCGACTGGTCTTCTCGGCGACCGGGAAGCCGACGCGACAAGAAATCTACGTCGCCAGCGGCAATATCCGGCCCGAGTACGTCGAGGACATTGACGACTCCGCGTTGCGGCCACGGAACCAAGATCCCAAGATCTTCGCGTACGCTTGCGAGTCCGGGGGCGATCTCCGCGATCTGTATGGCTTCTCGCTTCCGGCGCTCTCCAGCGGCGACAGCGCGAGCAATCTTGTCTTCTCGCCATGTCGGCAGTTCCTCGTCGTGCTGCAAGGCGGTGGAGTCCTTCACACGTACAGTCTGGCCCAACAACGCTTCATGGATGGCGTCCAGTTGCGAAACGAAGCCGACGAGCGGATTCGACTGCTCAGCTCTAGCCGGCCGAGCGAGACGATCTGGGCAGCGCCCAACGGTCAGGTCTTTTTCTTGGCGGCGATTCAGGGAGACAAGTCCACCAGTGTGAACTTCTTCGAGGTGACCGTCTCGCTTGATGGACAACTCGCGGTCAAGCCGCACCTGGCCGTCTCGTGGAGCGGCACGGGG
Organism: uncultured Pirellulaceae bacterium; assembly: GCA_964645045.1. Lineage (GTDB taxonomy): Bacteria > Planctomycetota > Planctomycetia > Pirellulales > Pirellulaceae > Anammoximicrobium. The sequence goes on from CAZXYZ010000192.1 coordinate 11,140, forward strand.
CGCGTGCAAGATTTCGACGACATCGTCCACTGCTTCCTGCCGGACCTGACCAGATACGACAGCTCGTATGACCTGGTACTGGGCGGCAGTCAAGAGAACGGCGGGCAGCCCACGGTCCGCGTGATCGACGACTTCATCCTGCCACGCAAAAGGAAGGCTGGTTCATGAGCAACCTCAACTCGATTGGTTCATTCATCGCGATCTCGCTGCTGTTTACGCTGGCGTGCGTCGAGGCCGCGGAGCCTCCGGCCGGATCGCTGGAACGCCGTGGTCTGCGTTGTATCCGTGTTTCTGATTTCCCCGTGCCGGCCGATGCCCGGGCGGTGCCGCTGCCGGGGGCCGATTTTGAAACCGGCGGCAAAACGCCGCCCGGCTGGGGCCTCGGCGGCGGCCAGGTCCTCGTCGCCGACGACGCGCCGCAAGGCCAGGCTTACGGCCGCGTTCCGGTTCGCCAGGGGCTGCTGGTGATCACGCCGCAGATTCCAGGCGTGCCCGGATCGCCGCACTTTCTCTCTTTCTGGCTGAAAAGTACAAGCGACTTTTGGGCGGCTATCGAGTTTGGTTCCGACGAGAAGCTGCGAACCGCCGGGGATCACTATCCGGGAACGCCATCGACCGAGAACCAGTGGCGGCGGGTCGGCTATTACTTCTGGTTGCCGATCCAATGTCAATCCGTCCGCTTCCATGTCCGCTGTCAACAGGAGATGCCGGAAGGCGACTTCATCGCCGTGGATGATTTTCAATTGCGCACGGCGAGCGAGGCGGAGATGTCGGCGGCGTACGAGGCCGAGCGGGCCAACCTGCCGCCTTGCGATGTCGCGCCGCGGCCGGACGACGGGATAAATCTGGCCTTGTCCGTGGCCAAGTGGGAAGGCCGCGCCGGACCGCCCGGCAAGCCGTTCTTGATCTGGGCGGTGGGATCCAGTTGGACCAATTCCCAGGGCGACGGCTATCCGTTGATCCGAGCGATCCGCGAGCGGTTTCCCAGCGCGCCGCCGATCATCTACAAAAAGCACGCCGGCAGCGGCACGCCCTGGGACTTCGCCCGCGGCTGGATCCACCAGTTCGTCAGCGCCGAGCAGCCGGACCTGATCCTGACCTACACCAACGGCTCGCTCGATGGCCTGGACGCCCTGCTGACCGAGATCCGCCGCTCCACGACGGCCGACGTAATCGTGCCCAGCTTGCACTTTTTCCAAGGGAGCAAGCTCACACCGGACAGTATCGAAGTCTTCGAGGGAGTGCCGATCGAAAGGGTTCGCGAGGTCTGCCGTAAGCATCACGCCGAGTTCGTAGAAAACCGCCGCGAGTTGGCGGAGTATCTCCAACACGCCGGCTTGGAACCAACGGCGCTGCTGGGCGATGCCGTGCATCAGAACCAGCACGGGCGCATCCGCATCTGGGACAACATCTGCCGGCACATCACAAAACCCGAGCAACTCAACGACACACCGGAATCGCGCGAGCGACGAATCGCGGTGGCCCCGCCGGCATCCACCGGCACCGAGCAGGTGACCGTGACGGGCCCGTGGACGGCGTCGGATGGGATGCTGCACACCGCGCAGAAAGACGCGCGGCTGAAGGTTTGCTTTACGGGCAATCGAATCGACTTGATCGGCCGAAAATGCCCTGGCGGCGGC
>CAZXYZ010000193.1:0-12116 GCA_964645045.1 uncultured Pirellulaceae bacterium
GACCCCGCCGCGGTCCTGGAAGTGCCCCATAACAGCCCGGACGATCGCAAAAATCCTGGGGAATCTTCTTGCTGCGTGACCACGCGCGCGGCGTCGGGGCCGGAGAGACCGGAGGCGAAGCTGCCATCTCGCCCTGTTTTGCCCCCTGCCGCTCACGGCGGCGGCGCCGACGCTGACGTTCCGCGGCGGCGTGTTGCTCCCGCTTCTCCGCCTCTTTCCGCAGTCGCCGTTGTCGCCTGGTCGCCTGCCAACGGTGCAGCTTGCGGAGGCATTCCGGTTCCCGGCAGTAGCGTTGATTCCCGGACCGCGGCAGAAACTTGCGACGACACCCCCGCCGGTGACAAGTCCGCCGGGGAAACCGACGGGTGCTAGGCAAACGCCTGGAATGGGAGTTATGCTGTTCTCGTCCCATGGGAGGTGGTGCTCCCGTTGGGGCCGCCCGAGGGACTGGCTGAGTCCCTCGGGCACCTTTCTGCTGACGCCCCCGCTGCCGACAACATGCCGGAGTTCGCCTCGTGCAGGAGGGGCCCACTATCATCTTGGCCCTCGATGCTAATCTGCAACACCCGAACCCCTACACGGCTGCCGAACTCCGGCCGTATCGGGATGCTCCTATGCCGCTTTGCCAAGAGCAGGCCCTTCATCGCCGAGCTATCATGCGCCGCGCTCGGTCCGGAAAGAACCGGCCCATCCTACTCACCGAACTGGAACAACGGTATCGTAACTCTTAGCTTTTTATCGGATCGTTGCAAAATAACGCGTTGGCGCCGGCCGGCCCCACAAATCCTGTTCCCGCGGAAGCCGCCGGCAACGTTCAGGCCGCGGCACAGGCTTGGCTGCGTTGGGGTCGCGACAAGGGGTTCGTGGCAGCCGATGGCTAAAGATTTTCCCCGCCTGACGGCATCCCACTTTCGCCGCACCAGTCCGCCCGATGTCACGTAAAATTGCGCCGTTTGGGCCGCTGGCGACATGGGACATCCAGTTCATGAGACGCTCTCGCCCCAGCGACGGATAGGTGAGTGAAATCGTCGGAGCGTCCTGGACAGGGATGGAAATAGGACCGGGCGGCAACGGCGGGCTCCCATCGGGTGCGCTCATCCCGTCCGCTGCGAGTTCTCCGTCGAGAGGATTCTTGGCCGCTCATTTCCAGAAAGCGTCCGCGTGCGAAACCGGGACCGGTGCCGAAGTCGCCGAAGCCGAGATGGCCGATGGGGTTGCTCGCGCTGTCGCGACGCCGATCAGCAGCAGGCGTTCTCGACGCAAGAACAGCGGGCATTCGGCGAGGACGGTCGCCTGAGTTGGCAGGGCTGCCCGCAGCTGATCCCAGCGGCGGTCCGTGGTAATGATAAACCGGTCTTGGCCCGATCCGAAGAATTCCGGGGCCAGCGGACGCGGCTTGGGCTTCCACGGGCCGGTCGGCTGAGCAGCGACAGCCGGGTCCAGCGTCAATTCATCGATGGGCCGGCCTCCGTAAAAGACCCAAGTGGGTTCCAGACGTCCGAAAGCGCCGATCTGCGGACGACCGCCCGCCCGCTCGATCATCGTCAACAAAAGCCGGCTTTCCTGGTGGCGGTCCACGCGCAGAACGGCCCAACCGAACATCGCCGTGGTGAACATGGCAGCCGTGACCGCGACGGTCCTGGCCGCGGCGAGGAACTGCTGCTTTCGTTGGAAGGTTAGGGCAACCAGGGCGCCTAACAGCGGGATCAGGCCCACGAGTCCCAGCCACTCTTCCCCCGGCAGAAAGCGGCGGGCAGCCAGTGGCACGGCCAGCGCCATCACCAACCCCACCAAGCCCAAGGTGACGATGGCCCCGGCAGGCCATCCGCGCCAGCCAGCGGCAAGACCACGCACCCAATGGCTGACGAAACAGGCGGTCAGCAGCGCCAAGGCTGGATAACAGGGGGTGATATAGCTGGCCAACTTGGTCTGGGCAAGAGAAAACAGGCCCACGTACACACCGATCCAGCAGAGGGCGAAGGCGTAGCCCGCCGACCACGGCGTTTTCGAACGGACGCGCGCCGCCACGTCGCAGACAATCGGCGCCGCAAATACCGACCAGGGAAAGAAGCCGACAAGAATCGCCACGGGGTAGAACCACAGCCCGCCGCGGTGGCCTTCCATCGCTTGAGCGGCGCGTCCCAGATTGTGCTCGCCGAAAAAGACGCGGAGAAACTCGCCGCCCGTCCGCCAGCCGACCCAGGCGTACCAAGGCCCAGCGACGGCCAGGATGACCACGATCGCCGTCAGCGGTCGCATCGACCAGCAGGTGCGGAGGAAATGGACCGGCGAAAACGGCCGCAGGAGATGGAGCAGCCACCGCTGCCAGACGGGCCGCTGAACCGATTCAACAGCCTCCGGCAGTCGCACGATCAGCAAGAACATCCCGATCACGGCGGTGGGCAGCACCGCGCCGACCGGGCCTTTGGCCAAGACCGCCAGGCCCATCAGGCCGTACATCGCGCCGGCGGCCCACCAGCGCCGCGGGAAATAGGTCTCGTCGGCAGGAAACGCGGCGAGAACATAAACCAGCAGAGCCGCCGTGGAGCAGAAGATCAACGCCGAATCGGGCGTCGCCGCTCGGCCCGCCACGTCGAACATCAGGCTGGTCGCCAGAATCACGGCCGCCCAAAACCCCACCTCGGCACGGAACAGCCGGCGGCCGATTCCGTAAGTCGCCAGCACGGTCCCGACGGCCAACGCGGCGGACCAGAACCGCGCCGAGAATTCGCTGACGCCAAACACGCCGTAGGCGGACATGATCAGCCAGTACAGCAGGATCGGCTTGTGGGCGCGCAGCTCGTCATTGAAGACCGGCACCACCCAGTCGCCGCGCTCCATCATCTCCAGCGCACAGCCGGCATTTCTCGGTTCGTCCCGGTCCCACAACCGGGGACCGCCCAAGTTGGTAAACAGCACGAGCAAGGACACGGCCAGGATGACGGCGACATGCAGGCTCGTGTTAACGTGTTCCGCGGCTGGTTCGTTGCGCATGTTGTTTTGCCATTGGAAGATAGGAATGTGCGCGCCGCGGGAGTTTAGACAAACCGATGATGCCGGACAAGATCAGTGTCGCCGCAACTTATCCGGCTGTTCTTTCGCGAAACGCCTTGACCTGCTAGCCTTCCACATAGTCTGCCTCACATGGGTTGGAATTGTGTACCACGCCTGGAACGCGTCCAGCCTCGCTGGAGTACACGCTTCAGCGTGTCTGTTGCGGCGGGCATGGCCCGCGAGCACGCTAATGCGTGTACTCCAACAAGGAGTTGAAATACTGTCTGCTGCCACAGAATCTGGAAACGGAGTGACGAGTTGAGCCGCCGACTGTATTATCTTACAGCCCTGTTTGCGACCGCGATGGCAGTCGCCTGGACGATCGACATTCCCGTCGCTTCGTACGTCCGACTGCACAAACCGCCGGATTTTTTTCATAACATGGTATCGTTCGCGGAGGTCTTTGGGCATGGTCTGGGTGTGGGATACATTTTGTTGACTGCCTATGCATTGGATGTCCACCAGCGTCATCATCTGCCCCGGATCATCGCGGCCATTGTCGGGGCCGGCCTGCTCGCGGACCTGGTCAAGCTGGCAGTGGGGCGGATGCGTCCTCGCGCGCTGGCGGTGGATCAGGTCTGGGACAGCTTTGCCGGTTGGTTTCCGAGATTCCATCCGGAGATCCGGCTCGGCTTGAGCGTGAACGACTGTCAATCGATGCCCTCGGGACACGCGGCGGTCGCGACGGCTCTGGCTATTGGGCTCTCGATTCTCTATCCACGCGGCCGCTGGCTTTTTGCCTGTTTCGCGGTTCTGGCCGTGTTCCAGCGCATCGAAACGTCCGCCCACTACGTCAGCGATACGCTGGCGGGTGTCGCCCTTGCGTGCCTGGTCTGCGCCGTCTGTTTTGATCGCCGCGGTCCAGGGCGATGGTTTGACCGGTGGGAAGCCAAACGAGCCGGGACCAACGTTGCGATTTCCGCACGGGGCCGATAAGATACAGATACAGGGGTGAAGGAAAGGACTGAAGGGGAGGCTTGCCGATGCGGCGAACGGCCGGCGTCAGCCCGCCGGTGGTGGAGGAAAGGACCGAAGGGGAGGCTTGCCGATGAGCATGATGACAATCACTCTGGTTTTGGTGATGGCGGCTGCCGACAGTGGTTCGACCGCGGCGGACGCGCCTGCCGTCGCGTTGCGGCGTTATCACGAAATCGAACGGGACATGACGGAAGCCTTGCGCAGCGAGGTCCGCGCGCCGACTCCGGCGGCACGGGCGGAGGCGGTCCGCAGGATGTGCGAGTTGTACCGGGAACTCGCGGCCGATTCACGGCTGGAGACGAGCGACGAACTGAAGAGCTACAAAGCAAAACTGTGGAGCCGGATGACGCGGGTCAAGCGCGAACTCGAACAGCGCGTCGCCCGTCAGGCGGGCGAGGCGCGGGGCCGGGCGCCAAGCGAAGCCGAATCGCAGGCGATCCAGGACGCGGCGGCCAGTCTCGCGGCGCAAATGAGTTACTCGAACTATACCCTGGGCGGACCCGCCTACGTGCTGGCTCACAGCGGAGCTGCGTTCGGCGGGGGAGCCGTCAACGACCATGCCCAGGAGTTGATCGACCTGATCCAGCGCACGATCAGCCCCAATTTCTGGGACGTCAGCGGCGGGCCGGGGTCGATGTTCTACTACCGCCCGCTGATGGCCCTGGTGGTGCGAGCGACTTCCGAAGTGCATGGGGACGTCGGCGGTCTATTAGGGGCTTTGCGACGCGCGGGAATGTAACATCTTGACGACAGCCAACTCGAGCGAATCCCTCTATCGGACCGCCACCCGCGCCACGCTGCTGGGCCTGATCGTGAATTTTGCGCTGGGCGTGGTCAAGCTGATCGGCGGCCTGGTCGGCAACTCGTTCGCGCTCCTTTCCGACGCCGTCAACTCACTGGGCGACACGCTGACATCCATCGTCGTGCTGTTCGCCCTCCGCGTCGCCCAACGGCCCCCGGATGACGAACATCCTTATGGGCACACGCGGGCCGAGGCCATTGCAGCCACCAACGTGGCCGTCGTGATCATCCTGTCCGCGTTGACGATCGGCTGGGAAGCGGTCCGGCGGCTGGGCAGCCTCCATGCGGTGCCGCCCGTGTGGACGCTGTGGATTGCGGGCGCCAACGTGCTGATCAAAGAAGCGCTGTATCAGTACAAAGTCCGCGTCGGCCGGCGCGTCGGATCCGCCGCCGTGATTGCCAACGCCTGGGATCATCGCAGCGATGCCTTGTGCTCCGCGGCGGTTCTGGTCGGCCTGGCGATTGTCCGGTGGGGCGGAGCGGACCTGATTTGGGCCGATGGAGCCGCCGCGCTTGTCGTCGTCTCGGCGATCACCTGGACGGGCGTGCGGTTGTTCCGCACCAGCGCCAGTGAACTGATGGACCCGCAGGCCGATCCGCAGATGGTGGCCGAAATCCGCAGCGTGGCGGAACAAGTCCCCGGCGTCTGCGCCGTCGAGAAACTATGGGTGCGCAAGACCGGTCTGGAATACTTGACCGACATCCACATCGAGGTACACGAGAAGTTGTCCGTGGCCGAGGGGCATCGCATCGGCCACTGCGTTAAAGACCGCCTGCTGGACGCGTTTCCCGCCGTCCGCGACGTGCTCGTCCACCTGGAACCCCATCCGCCGCTGGTTCCGTTGAAAGTGCCGGGGGCAAAGCGGGGAAAGGACTGACGGGTTAGCGTGTCCGTCTGGAGGATGTGCGCACGGCGCGCATGTTGGCGCGGCGAGCGGGGTGGCGTCAGCCCCCCGGTTCTGAACGCGACGGTTTGCCGGGAACCGAGGGGCTGACGCCACCCCGCTCGCCTCACTCGCCGATGCAAACCAGGAAGCCGTTCGTGCGGAAGTAGATCCGGCCGTCGGCGATGGCGGGAGTGGCGTTGCACGAGCCGGACAAGCGGTTGACGGCGACCACGTCCAACTTGTCGGGATTCGGCCGGAAGACCACGGTGACGGCATTCTGGCCCGTCGCGTACAGCAGGTCGCCGGCCCGCACGATCGACGCCCAGTGATTGCCGGCGGGCGAGCGTTCTGTCCAGCGGACGTGGCCCGTGGCCGGTTCGATGCAATCGATCGTCGCCGGACCCGCGTTGGGCCGGTAGACGTAGCCGTCTACGACGACGCCCGAGCCGATGCTTTGAGGCATCTTCTCCTGACGCCACAGGCGGTGCGACTGCGTGACGTCGCCCGAGCCGCCCAGGCGGATGGCCATCGCCACGCCTTGGAATCCACCGGTCACGAAGCACACGTCGCCCACTACGACCGGCGAACTGTACGCCAGGTCGCCCCCGGCGTGCCGATTGCCGTCACAGGTCCAGATGATCCGGCCCGAATCGGGCTCGTACGCGTTCACGCGGGTCGGCTGCATGAGGATGATCTGGTCCCGGCCGTCAACCTGCGCCAGCACCGGCGTACTCCACGATCCCAGGTACTTGCCCGCCGCGTTATGATCGCTGCCTTCCAGCGGTTCGTCCGTCTCCCAAACCGTCTTGCCGTCGGCCAATTCGAGCGCCGTGACAAACGTCCGTTTGCCCGGTCCCGTGTGCAGAATCACGCGGCCCTTGTGCAGGATCGGCGAAGAACCATATCCCCACATGTGCCGAAACTCGCCCAGATCGCGAGACCAGATTTCCTTGCCGTCCAGATCGTAGCAGTGCAAACCGGCCGAGGCGTGCCAAACCACCACGCGGCGGCCGTCGGAGACCGGCGTGCTGCCGCCGTAGGGATTGGTCTCGTGGGTCGGCATCGTCTTGTCGATCGACACCGTGCGGACCCACATCTGCCGGCCGCTGGCCGCGTCGAAGCAATACAAGCTCCGCCGCCGCCCGTCCTGGTCCTCGGCCGACGTCACCAACGTGCGGCCCTGAACGGCAATCGGGCTGCCATTGCCGGGACGCGGCAGGGCGGTTTTCCACTTCACCTGCTCCTCGCCGCTCCACCGAACCGGCGGTTTCGGTCCCTCGGCGCCCCCCGTCCCCGTCGGCCCGCGGAACGCCGGCCAGTCGGCGTCACTCCTCAACGGACTCGATATCAGCACAAGCAACGTCAGGCACGCGATGCGGATCATGGCGATTTTTCCTTTCCTTTGCAGATGGGCGACGCGAGACAGATCCCGCTCGCGGGCGAGGATGACCGTAACCCCAAAGCGCCAGCGAGAGGGTGCAACTTTCCCTCTCGCTGGCGCTTCGGTTAGAGTGTCAGTCCGTATCATGCGCGCCGCACGCATGATCCAACCACGAATCATACGAATGACACGAATGAAAAGGGTAAAAAGGATGTCCTGTTTCGTGTAATTCGTGTGATTCGTGGTTTTATACTCTAAATTCTCATCCCCATCGCCGGGCTTGGATCGTAACGCGGAGGACTGCTAGCAGCACCCCGATCGAGGCCAAGTGGCGCCCATGATTGGAGTGTTGCGCAAAACGCTAGCATCGGATCATCGTAACCCGAAGCGTCAGCGAGGGAATCACGCTCTCCCTCGCTGACGCTTCGGGTTACTCAATACGCAACATTCCAGTCGTGGCCAAATCGCCGCCGACGGCAATTGCCGGGCTGGCCAATACTGGTAAGATTCAGGACGATCAGGTTTCATCAGCATACAAGGATGGCATGTGAACGGAATCCCCCACGAAAGCAAGGCCGGAGCTCCGCTGTCGGACGCGGAGCATGCGGAGTTGGCCTGTGCCGAGTTCGAACGGGGATGGCGGGCCGGAAGCGGGCCGCGGATCGAGGATTGGCTGGATCGCGTCTCGCCCGAGGAACGCAGTCTGCTGTTCAGCGAACTGCTGGAAATCGAGTTGCACGCCCGGCAGCAGCGCGGCGATCTGCCGGAGGAAGAGGATTACGTCAAGCGGTTCCCCGAGCATCAGGAGGTCGTGGCCGCCCTGTTTACCAAGTGGGTCCGGAAACGTCTGGGCGACTACGAAATCCTGCGCGAGATCGGCCACGGCGGGATGGGGGTCGTCTATCAGGCCCAGCATCGCCTGCTAAACCAGGTCGTCGCCATCAAGGTGTTGCCCGAATCCTCATTGGGCGACCGGCAGGCGATCCGGCGGTTCCAGCGCGAGATGTTGTCCATCGGCCGATTGAATCACCCTAATATCATCCGAGCCTTGAACGCGGGGCAGGACCGCGGCGTCCATTATCTGGTCATGGAGTATGGCGATGGCCTGGACTTTCGGGAATTGGTCGGCCAGTTCGGCTGGCTGAGCCCGGGAGCGGCTTGCGAATTGATCCGGCAAGCTGCCGTGGGGCTGCAGCACATCCACGAGCACAGCCTGGTGCATCGCGATATCAAGCCGGCCAACTTGCTGCTCTCGCGGGACGCCTCGGTCAAAATCCTCGATCTCGGCCTGGCGCGCGTCGAGACGCGCCAGATGTCCCGCGACCTGACCCATCCCGGGATCGCGATGGGTACCGTGGACTACATGGCGCCGGAGCAGTGGGTGGACTCCAGCGCCGTCGACATCCGGGCGGATATCTACAGCCTGGGGTGTACGCTGTATTTCTTGCTGACGGGGCAGCCGCCGAACGCGATGGCGATGCGGGAATCGCCTGCGGCGCGCAGGTCGGATGGCCTGTTCATCGCTCCGGCCGTGGCCTCCTTGCGCCGCGATTGCCCGCAAGACCTGGACAAGATTCTGGAATTGATGTTGGCCGAAGAGCCGGACGAACGCTTTGACACGCCCGGCGAGGTCGCTGATGCGATCGGCGTGTTTGCCAATCCTGCGGAAGTGGTCCCCCTGGCATCCCAGTGCCGGCGCGACGCCGTCGACCCGGAAAAGGCGGCCGCCCATTCCCGAGTCGGGGCCTCGACGCGCTCCGCGGCGGCAAGACGCCTGTTTTTCGGCGCCGGCAGCCGCTCGGCCAGGACGGTCCGGGATCGCCTGGGATGGAGTTATGAAGCCATCGGAGGCGTGGCGATCTTGCTGGCGGTGTTGGCCGTGTGGCTCGCGGTGCAGTTTTGGGGACGAGGCCCAGACGCGCCGAGCCTTTCTTTGTCGGCGGGAGCTGAGCCGTCCCCGGCGGCCGCTGCCGAACTCGCCGCCCTGCCCGGCTTGAACGGCCGCTGGTGGTTTGACGAGACGCCCTGGCTGATCCCCAGCGTCCGCGAGTATCTCGCCGGCGGTGGGGCGGCACGATCCGTCGCGGATGCGCCGGCCGGCAATCGTTTTCGGGATGCGGACTGGCTTTGGGAGCCGAATGTCCGGGCGGTCCAGGAATCGCTGGTTGCTCTGATCCGCCCCGCGCTGGACAGACTGTCGCCGGCCCCGTCGGCACTGGTCGCCGAGTTGCTGGCCCTTTCCCGCGAAGACCAGGGGGACGAATCACTCGCCGAGCGGCTCCGCGGCGCGCTGGAACGATTCGAGCAGGCCCACGCCGGGGCGGATGCCTGGTCCGCCGCAGACTTCCACTCCCGCGCCGTGCTGCAGCACAAAATTGCGATGATCGGCAACGACTTGGATTTGGCAAAGAAGGCGGCGGAATCCTACGATGCGGCTCTGGCCGCGTATCCGCCGATGGGCCGGGTTGAGGCGGCCTTGCGGGCGCGCTGCCTGGTCGATGCCGGCCAATTGCACGCCCTGCTCTTCAAGGACTATCCGGAAGCCCGCCGCCGTTTTCGCGAGGCTCGGGCCTTGCCGGAAATCCCCGTCCTGTTGCAGGCCGAAGCCTGGTTGGACGAAGGGATCGCCAGCGCCGCTTCGAACCCGAATGCCGCCGACAAGTACGCCGAAGCCGGCGCCGCCCTCACCCGGGCCCAGCAGTTGATCCAAGACGCCGGCCCCGGGCTGTCGAACCATCCGCTGTTGGCGCACGTCCACGAGCGGTATGCGTGGGTTCTGATGGATCAGTGGAACGTCTCGAAAGCCAACCAGGAATTCCAGGAAGCCAGGAACATCCGCTTTGATAACTATTGGAAGTCCAAGAACGAGTTCGCGCAAATCTTCGTGTTTCACAACGATCATGGCCAGGCGATGGCCGAACGCTATTGCGGCGACGAGCGGATCGCGCGGGCCAAGTACGATCTGGTCATCGGGGAAGTCGAAAAGGCGTTGGCCCAAACCGAGGCTCAGCCGGACCACCCCGGCGGGCAGCGATTCCGGCGCGACCTGCGGGAACGCTGGTCCAATTCGTGCGAACGCCGTGCGGACTGCGAGTTGTACGGCGGCGCCGCCACCGGCGCCGCCGTGGATCTCAAGGAAGCGATCCGGTTATACGCCGTCGCCCGGGACCAGGCCGACGATCCGGCCGCGCGGATCGCGATGTCCTGCAAACGGGCCATGACCTTGGCGCTTGACGGTCAAGTGACCGAGGCCCGCCAGGAACTTGGCCAGACGCGAGTGGCCCAGCAAGTGGTCATCGGGGTCAGCGAGGAGCGTGTGCGCCTGCTGCGGAAACTGGCCGAAGCAACGCTGCTGGTCAAGAACTCGCAAATGGAAGCGGGCCTGACCGCCTTGCGGGCGTTCCTCAAGGCGTTTGAGTTGGATGCCAACTATCCAGACCGACACCGCCGGGAAACCCAAGAACTACAACTGTTCGCCGCCGGCCTGCTGATTGCGACTCAGCTGAACCAGGATCTGCCCGTAGCGGCGGTCGCCGACCTGACCTTCCTGGACCGGCTGATCGCCGCCTTTCCCTACCGCGACCAGATGCTGCCGTACCTGCGGCAGTACTATGGCCTGGCGATCGAAGTCGTCGCCGCGAGCGATCCGGAGCGGGCCGCCGGCTACATTCTGGCGTCGCGGGATCAGCGCCCGACGGCCGAGGCAACCATGTTGCTGTTCCATTTCGCGGCGGCGCGCGGGCGGGCGATCGTGTATCGCGCCGACAAGGCTGCGTGCTATCCGCTCGCTTTCGGCCGGGACAGCGTGAAACAAGCCGCCACCGGCGGTCCACCTGTGGCATTGCCGCAAGAGTTGGTCGACGTGGTGTCCGCCGACACCGCCGCCGGACGCAACGTGGTCGTGTACTGGACCGATAGCTGCTGCTGGTCCAAGGCGGAAACCGCGCTGCTGAAAAGCGACTGGCCGTTCGGTAGCCAGTTGGCCTGGGACAAGTTGGCGGAACCGGCAACCGGCACTCCGCCGCAGGATGGGTCGTGACGATCCCGGGGAGGCGAAGTACCCCGTCATACGTTTCCATGTAGGATGGTTTGCCAAACCGCCCCACGGCGACTTGGCCACGTAGCGACGTGGATCGAAATGACTTTCCCGGCTCTTTGGTCTTTGCCGCGTAGCGGCTACCGATCGTAGCCGTGGGTTTTAACCCAGGGAAGTGAATCGCAAACGTCCGAAAAAGTCGCATAGCGACGATTGAAGCTCCGTCCTGACACGCTCGGCGGTTCAGCCGTCGCTACGCGACTAATGCATCTCGGCGGAATTTCCACCGTGGGTCGAAACCCACGGCTACGTTCACGAGGTCGCTCCGCGACGAATCCTTCGCCGCGTCCGTCGGCGAGCGTGAACATTCGCCGAACCTGTCGGGCGTGGTGTAGCGAGCGCGGGCTTGCTGCCGTTGAGATGCCAAGCATCGATCCGGTGTCGGCCTAGCCGACGGGAGGGGCGGCTTGCCGGAAGGAGCAACGACGCAGTCGACGGCTTGCGGACCGACGACGGACGCTGGAGGACCGTCGAGCCCACGGACGGCGCCAGCGGCCAGGGATTCGTGCCGTCTCATGTGAACGCAGACTCGGGGACTGGTTGCCGGGCAGCGGCCGGGCCGGGGCCGGTCTGTGCAAGAATCAATGGCCAGACCGGTGAGCTGTCAGATGACGGCCACGGCCGAAGCCACCAGGCCCCGGGACGTCGGCGGCTGGGGCTAGAACGCGGGACATGATCGGGAACTTGCCGATCCGCGGCGACGCTCGGAATGCTCAGACGCCGATTTCACCGCAAGGCCCGGACACGGCTGGGACAGGTCAGCAGTCCGCCACGGCTCCCGGTCCCGTGTCCGGGGACGGAGGTGTCGTCTCCGGCGGCGGCCGGGAGAGTGCCACCTCGGAGAGCATCTCCCAGCAGTTGGTAGCGGGGCGGGCAGAGTGCGGCGGGCCGGTCGCTTGGGGAGCCGGACCAGCTAGCC
>CAZXYZ010000194.1:0-11983 GCA_964645045.1 uncultured Pirellulaceae bacterium
GGCACAAGGACGTCCGGACGACGATGATTTATCTGCACGTGATGAACAAGCCGGGACTGGCGGTCCGCAGCCCCGTGGATGCCTTGGGCTAGTTTCCGATTTCTTGTTTTCCTGCGGGCACGATTCCCCAGCGAAAGAAGGACTCGACGAATCTTCGACGGTCATTCGTTGGGTCTGCATTTGGCGGCTGACGGGTTGTATTCTCCGGCCGAAAGATTTGCTAGACTTGGCGGCCTGAGTGGCGGCGTGGTTCTAGGACTACTTGGGAATTGGTGCGAAACAACTTCCCGGAATGGCCTGCCCTCACCCTGCCCTCTCCCGGAGGGCGAGGGGTCGAATGGGGAAATCGTTTCGCACCAATTCCTTATCCGGTGCGGGAGGAAATGATGGCAGCGTCCCCAAAGCAGATGGAACAGGCGTATTCGCTGGCCAAGGAGCGTTACGCAGCGCTTGGCGTCGATGTCGAAACGGCGGTCAGCCGCTTGGCGCGCGTGGCGATCTCGCTGCATTGTTGGCAAGGCGACGACGTGGGCGGCTTTGAAAAGAGCGGCGAGGAGCTGGGCGGCGGTCTGGCTGTCACGGGCAATTACCCGGGCAAGGCGCGCACGCCAGACGAATTGCGGTCCGACCTGGACCTGGCCTTGTCCGTGATTCCCGGTACGCACCGGTTGAACTTGCACGCCTGTTACGCCGAACTGGGCGGCCGGCGCGTGGAACGAAACGAACTGCAGCCGGCCCATTTCCAGGGCTGGATCGATTGGGCCAAGTCGAAGCAGATGGGGATGGATTTCAATCCCACCTACTTCGCCCATCCTAAAGTGGCCGACGGTTTCACGTTGACGCATCGGGATGAAGGCATCCGCCGGTTCTGGGTCGAGCACGGGATCGCCTGCCGCCGGATCGGAGCCGCGATGGGCCAAGCGCTGGGCACGCCCTGCGTGACCAACGTCTGGATCCCGGACGGAATGAAGGACGTGACGATCGACCGCAAATCGCCCCGCGAGCGGCTGCAACGCTCGCTGGACGAGATGTTTGCCGAGGCGATCGATCCGGCCCACAACCTGGACGCGATCGAAGCCAAACTGTTCGGCATCGGCTCGGAGACCTACGTTCCCGGATCGCACGAGTTCTATCTGGGTTATGCCGTCCGCAACCAGAAACTGCTGTGCTTGGACGCCGGCCATTTCCATCCCACCGAAACCATTGCCGATAAAATTTCGTCGGTGCTGCTGTACCTGAACGAAATCCTGCTGCACGTCAGCCGCGGCATCCGCTGGGACAGCGATCACGTCGTGCTGCTGACCGACGACTTGCGGGCCATTGCCGAAGAGATCGTGCGCGGCGGATTCCTGCCCCGCGTCCACATCGGTTTGGACTACTTCGACGCCAGCATCAACCGCGTGGCCGCTTGGGTGATCGGGACGCGCGCCATGCTCAAGGCCCTGTTGGGGGCGTTGCTGGAACCGATCGATCAACTGCGGCAACTGGAGCAAGCCGGCGACTACACCGCTCGCCTGGCCCTGCTGGAAGAACTCAAAACCCTGCCCCGGGGCGCCGTCTGGGACTACTACTGCCAGAAAGCGGGCGTTCCCGTCGGCCTGGCTTGGCTGGATATCGTCCGCAAGTACGAAGCCGACGTATTGAGCCACCGCCGCTCGACCTCACACGCCCACTGACAACTGACAACTGACAACTGACAACTGACAACTGACAAAGAACCATCGTTCCCATGACTCCCAACCCTTTCCTCGGCGTCTTTTTCCATTGGCTCGGCGGTCTGGCGTCGGGCAGTTTCTATGTGCCTTACAAGGGCGTCAGAAAGTGGGCCTGGGAGGTGTACTGGCTGGTCGGCGGGGTTTTCAGTTGGATTATCTGCCCGTGGGTCTTGGCGACGCTGATGACCAACGACGTGGCCGGCGTCTTCGGCCAACAGACCTGGGGCACGCTGTGGTGGACGTATTTCTTCGGCGCCATGTGGGGATTCGGCGGGCTGACGTTCGGCCTGACCATGCGGTACCTCGGCATGTCGCTGGGCATGGGCGTCGCGCTGGGTTATTGCGCCGCCTTTGGGACGCTGTTGCCCCCGGTCTTCAAGGTCTTCATCCCGGAGATCCCGGTCAGCGAAGACATCGTGCAGATCGCCGCGTCGCTGCCCGGCCAGGTCACGCTGGCGGGCGTAGCGGTCTGCTTGCTGGGCATTGCGATCGCGGCGTTGGCGGGGCTGACCAAAGAAAGGGAAATGCCGGAGGCGGAGAAGAAGAAGTCGATCGCCGAGTTCAGTTTCGCGAAAGGCATTCTGGTGGCGACGTTCTCCGGAATCATGAGCGCTTGTTTCTCGTTTGCCCTCACGGCGGGCAACCCGATCGCCGAAGCTTCCGCCGCCGCCGGCACGGCCACACTGTGGACGGGACTGCCCAAGTTGATCGTGGTCATGCTGGGCGGGTTCACGACGAACTTTGTCTGGTGCGTCCTGCTGAACATCAAGAACAAGACCGGTTACCAGTACTTCTCGCCGACGCTGCTACAGGCTCCGCCGCGGCGCGAAGACGAAACCATCATCGAGACGGCCATCGATGCGCCCAGCGAAGAAGTTGTCACCCATGCTCCGGGCGGCCCAACTGCGGATGCCCGCCTCCGCGTGCCGTTGTTCCGGAACTACTTCTTTTCCGCGCTGGCCGGCACCACGTGGTATTTCCAGTTCTTTTTCTACACCATGGGCGAGACCCAGATGGGCGACTTTGGGTTTGCCAGCTGGACCCTGCACATGGCCAGCATCATCATCTTCAGTACCCTGTGGGGCGTGGTGCTGCACGAATGGAAAGGCAGCAGCAAGCGGACGCACCGCTTGATCGCCCTGGGTTTGTTTGTGCTCGTCCTGTCCACGGTGATCGTGGGTTACGGGAACTACCTGAAATCGCTCCCGCCGGGGCAATAGATCGACGACGATGAACGACGACGAACTCCAACCGCCGAGCGAATTCGAACGCGAACCGGTTCCGCAGCGGGCCTTGTTGGGCTTCAAGAGCTTCATCGGCATGTACGCCGGCGAGCACACGGCGGGTACCGAGTTGATGATCGGGCCGTTGTTTGTGGCGCATGGTGTCAGTGCGTTCGACGTGATTGTCGGCTTGCTGCTGGGCAATCTGCTGGCCGTGCTCAGTTGGACGTATCTCACGGCGCCGATTGCCACGCGGCGACGGCTGACCTTGTACTACCAGTTGGAAAGAATCTGCGGCCGGAAGTTGGTCACCCTGTACAACCTGGCCAACGGCATTATGTTTTGCTTTCTGGCGGGCGCGATGGTGACGGTCTCGGCGACGGCCGTCGGCGTCTGGATCGAATTTCCCATGCCGGGGCTGAACGATGTCTACCCGAACAGCCTGGGCTGGGTGCTGTCGGTGCTGGGCATTGGCGCCGCGATCGCCGTCGTGGCCGCCTACGGCTACGAGACGGTCTCCAAGATCGCCAACATCGCCGCGCCTTGGATGGTCGTAATATTCATCGCCTTTGGCATTGTCGGCTTTCGCCAGTTCATGGATGTCACCGGAACCCAGGTGCGGTCCTTTGACGATTTCTGGCAGCTGGCGTCCAACGTCATTTGGAAGGGCGGTGAGCCGCTGCCGGGGCGGGTCAAATTCACCTTTTGGCACGTCACGTTCTTCGCCTGGTTCTGCAACATGGCCATGCACGTTGGGATGTCGGACTTGAGCGTCTTCCGCTTTGCCCGTAAATCGTGGTACGGCATCGCGTCGGCGTCCGGGATGTATCTCGGGCATTTTCTGGCCTGGATCGCCGCGTCGATCCTGTACGCCTACCAGTTGCACCTGGACCCCCACGACACCAACGTGCTGCCCGGACCGTTGGCCTATCGCGCATGCGGGCTGGCCGGACTGATCTGCGTGGTGATCGCCGGTTGGACCACCGCCAATCCAACCATTTATCGCGCCGGTTTGGCGTTTCAAGCCATCACGCCGAGTACTTCACGGTTCGTCGTGACGCTGGTCACCGGCATGTTGGCGGCGGTGGCCGGCATGTTCCCGGCCATCGCGATGAAGCTGCTGGATTTCGTCGCCCTGTACGGCATGTTGCTGATGCCGATGGGCGCCGTCATCTTCGTCGATTTCTGGCTGATCCGGAGATTCGGCCTGCACAGCGATTATGCCGAACTGAGCCGGAAGAGTTTCAACTGGGCGGCGGGCCTGACGTGGTTCCTGACGCTGGGCACGTGTTATTTGCTGGTCAAATTCGCCGGCGTGCAGATCTTCTTCGTCAGCCTTCCCGGTTGGTTTATCGCTGCTGCCTTGTACGTTTTGTTGAGCAAGGTGTACCAGCAGAAGATCCAGCCGGCGGCGGCGACGGAGACTTTGGCCAATTGATTGAGGTTACCCTAGCCATGCGCACCTTCGTCCAAGCCATTTCCTGGATCGCCTGTGCAGCCACCCTGCTGCCGTCGGTGCTGTTCCTCACCGGCCGCTTGCAGCTTGACGGCGTCAAGCTCTGGATGGTATCCACCACCGTCATCTGGTTCGCCGTCACGTCCCTGTGGATGGGCCGCAAACACGGACGCTTTGCTCCGGCACGCCCGTAGGGCGGCTGGGCCGCAACCAAAGCGGTGCTGCCGCACCGGGCAGAAATCGTCGCGGGATTGCAGCAAGCGGGCTCATAACTGTTGTAGGCAGCCACCAGGAAACAAGTTACCTAGCGGACTTTGGAGAGTGTCGGATAGCACGGATGGCAAAGCCGGGGCACGGATGAAAGGCAGGCTTCTTTCGTTATCCGTGCCCCGGCTTTGCCATCCGTGCTACCTTCGCGGAGGTACTTCATCTTTCACGTTGTGCCTTCATGCGGGGGCTGCTTTTTTCGTGGCCGGATAACCTCAAGGACTCGTTGGCAAACGGCGAGGATGCCTTGCGTCCTGTACAATCCCCTTGGAGTAAGCGCATCATGAAACGACGCACGTTTATTCAATCGTCGCTGGCGGCAGCGATCACGACGGCGCTGAACGCGCAGGACAAGCGGCGGCCCCGGATTCTGTTGCGCTCGTCGTGGCAGACGGTGAATATCGGCGACATCGCCCACACGCCGGGGGTGCTGGCGTTGTTGGAGCAATACGTTCCGGAGGCGGAAGTGCGGTTGTGGCCCAGCAACGTCGGCAACGGCGTCGAAGAAATGCTGCGCCGCCGGTTTCCCAAGTTGACGATCGTGCAAGGAGCCGATGCCCAACGGGCTGCCTTTGCCGAGTGCGACTTCCTGCTGCACGGATCAGGGCCGTCCCTGGTTGCGCAAAAGGACGTCGCCCGGTGGCGCGACCAGACCGGCAAGCCGTACGGCGTGTATGGAATCACCGTTGCGACGTTGAACGCCGAAACCGTGGAAATCCTGAGCGGCGCCCGGTTTGTGTTCTTCCGCGATTCGGTGTCGCTGCAATTGGCCAAGGACCGAGGCGTCGCCTCGCCGGTGATGGAATTCGGACCGGACGGCGCCTTTGCGGTGGATGTGCGGAACGACGAAGCCGCCACGGCATTTCTGAAGGCCCACGGCCTGGAGTCCGGCAAGTTCCTGTGCTGCATCCCGCGGCTCCGGTACACGCCCTACTGGCTGATCCATCACCGGCCGATGGACGCTGAAGCGGAACGCAAGCACGCGCGCAGCGAGGCGATGAAGGAGCACGACCACGCGCCGCTGCGCGAGGCGATTTCCGCCGTCGTACGCCAGGCCGGGCTCAAGGTGCTGCTGTGCCCCGAGGACCAGAGTCAGATGGCTGTGGGCAAGGAAATGCTGCTGGATCCATTGCCCGACGACGTCCGGCCGCACGTCGTATGGCGGGAGAAGTATTGGTTGACCGACGAAGCCGTCAGCACCTACGTCCGTTCGGCCGGCTTGTTCGGCCTGGAGATGCACTCGCCGATCATGTGCATCGGCAACGGTGTCCCGGCGATCGTCTGCCGGTTCGACGAGCAGACCAGCAAGGGCTTCATGTGGCGCGACATCGGCCTGGGTGACTGGTTGTTTGACATGGACCGTGAAGACGACGTGCAACGCATCGTGCCGGCCGTGCTGGCGCTGGCGCGAGATCCCGCCGCCGCCAAAGCAAAGGCCGCCGCCGCGCGGCAGTTCGTGCAGCAACGCCAACGCGAAACGATGGCCGTGTTGAAGTAGCTAACCGCCGAAGCGGAACGTGCCGCTCAAGTAGTGGACGAAGCGTCGTCCCAGAGACAGCGGGGCCACGTCGATGCGAGCGCGGCCCGTGGCGCCGGGCAGCACGGCCGCGGTTGGAGAGTCCAGCGAAACCTTGGCTTGATAGAAAACGCCGGTCAGACGCGTTCCGCCGTCGGCTTGCCTGGCCAGCGGCAGCAGACCGGCCGCCGCAAGTTCCGGCGGCACGGCGTCCGCGTCGATTTGGGAAAGGTCTTCGACTTGGCCGGTCAGGCAGCCGCCGGGGGACTGCTCGATACGGATCCGCACATGTTGTTTCGCCTGGACCAAGGCGATATCCGATTGGCCGATCAACAGCAGCAGCTCGATAGCTGGCGGATCGCCCACCAGGCAGAACAGCGTGCCGGTCTCCAGGAATGCGCCTTCGTTGGCCCGGTCCAGCGGCTGACCCGACCAGGACGGCAGTTCGCCGGTCGCGTTCGACGCATGGCGGCGGCGCGGCGGCAGGACGGTTCCTGCCGCGGGCGCGGTGAGTACCAATCGCCGCTGCTCTTCTTCCCGCCGCTGCAAGCGGTCTTCGACATCGGCCAATCCCTGCTCGGCGGCCGGGATGGCGGAACCGGCATCGCGCACGCCGCGGTTGACCTGTTGGGCGCCGCGGCTTTTCAGGCTCTGCAACTGGGACTGCAGCACACGGCGCTGACCACGCAAGCGGGCCAGTTCCATCTCCAGTTCGGGGCTCTCCAACCGCCCCAGGACGTCGCCGCCGCGGACAGCCGTTCCCGGCTCGATGGCCCATGTCAGCCGGCCGGCAACCGGAACGAACACGCTCCTGGCGTTTTTGGGCTGGACCACGGCTGGCACCGTGATCCGGTGCGGCAAGGGAACCGTCAGGGCCGCTCCCAGCACGACCGCCATCCCAGACAAGGTCACCGCCGCTCGTCTGTTGTTCACCGTCCGGCTCCTGCCCGGCACAAGCCAGAATCGCATCGCCCGCCAAAGCGGCGCGGCAATTATGCTCCCTACGGTCAGTACCGTAAGCAGTTGGGCGGCAACCTGCAAGCCGGCCGGTTCCAACGCCGCGTGAACAAACCAAAGGACCGCGACCAGGACGCAGATGCGGTAGGCCAACGAAGCCAGGGCATACAAGACCAGCCAGCCGCGGTGGCGTTCGGGGTATAGAGCCGGATCGGCAAAATCGTGTCCCAAGATCCATCGTCCGCACAACTGCCAGACAGCCGCGTCGGCCCGCTGGCGCAGATTGGGCGTCTCGCACCAGTCGGACAGCACGAAGTACCCGTCGTACCGCAACAAGGGATTCCCGTTGAAAACCAGCGTACTGGCCGAGCACAGGAACATCACGCGCAGGCACAGGGCGTTCAGCAAGCCCGGTTCACTGAACCACCAGCCGAACACCGCGACCGCGGCCAGCGCCAGTTCGACGGCCATCCCGGCGGCGCTCACCGCCATCCGCTGCCACTTGCCGGGCAGCATCCAGGCATCCGACACATTGACGTACAGGCAGGGCGTAAAAACGAGCAGCATCAATCCCAATTCATGGCAGCGTCCGCCGTAGTGTTTGCAGGTCAAGCCGTGCCCCAACTCGTGCAGGATCTTGCAGCCGGCCAGCGTCACCGCGAACCAAATCCAATTCTCCGGCCGGAAAAAGGCGTGGAAATCCGGCAGCCTGGCTTGAAAGGCATCGAACTCGACCAGGATCAGGGCGGCGGCCGACAAGACCAGCGCAAGCCACGCTGCCAGGGCCCAAGCAGAGAATAGCCCGGCGACCTTGGGGTACAGCCAATTGAGCAACGGCTCCGGATCGATTCCGCGGAACCGGAGGGCCAAGACATTGCCGAACCGCTGCAGCCACTGGCGCCGCCGCACGTCACGCCGACGTTCCAGCAGTTGTTCGCCCTGACCCGCCGCGTCCGCCACGAGCAACCCCTCGCGGTACAGCAGCGAGCAGAAACTGTGCAGCTGTCCCAAGCCAAGTTTGCGCGGCGGAAACTGGCGTTCGAATGCGGCCTGAACCTGTTCCGCCGAAGTCCGTCCGTCCAGCTGCTGGAACACGAAGTACTCTTCCGGGCGCAGATGGTAATAACGCAGCGCCAGGGGGTCCTTGAGCCCCATGTAGGGCCGGCCGCCCAAGATCTGCGCAAAGGCGATCAAGTCCGGACGCTTGACCAGCGCCAGGGGGCGAGCAGCGGCGGACTCGTGAGAAGAAGCCAACGGAGTACCCGACGGAAAGATGCCCGAACAATAACGCTCATGATACAGGCAAATCGTGTGAATTGAAGTGCCGCAACATCCTCTGCTCCTGGCACCGATCAGTTTTTCCGGGTACAGTTAAGGATCGTTCGAGAAACAAGTGTCAGGTGCCAAGTGAGCGGCAAGGCGCTAGCCCAAGGCCACTTACTTTGGGACCATTTGGGGGCGTTTTTGTTAGCGGAGCGGCGCAAGCCGCCCGGTTTTCCGACTGTAATACCGGACGGCTTGCGCCGTTCCGCTACAAAGTAAGCGGCATTGGGCTAGCGCCTTGCCGCTCATTCATTTCTCGAACGGTACTAAGATGGAAGTGGCGATATTGTACAATTCAACATCAGGTTTCACCACGGAGGCAGCACCCCATGCCGCTCCTCGATCACTTTCATCTGCCGTTGAGCTTAAAGCGGCCTTGGGAGGGGGTTCACAGCGCTTGGGCAGTCGCCATCGCCGAGCACCTGAACGAATTCCAACTGCCGCAGCGTTATGTGGCTCTACCCCAGGTTCGTCGCGGAACGGCGCTCGAGGTAGATGTTGCCACGCTTCGCGAACCGGCGGCCGTCTATTCGCAGGTTGCCTCATCATCGGGCGTCCCGTGGTCCCCATCCCAACCGGCTTGGGTGGGCGAGATCGATGGCGCGGACCGCGACTGGTTCGAGGTGCGAATTATCGAGTCGGCGGGGAGCCCTCGTCTGGTCGCGGCCATCGAATTGGTCAGCCCGGCCAACAAGGATCGGCCGGTGCATCGGCAAGCCTTCGCTGGCAAGTGTGCCGGCTACCTGCGCCAGGGCATCAGTCTGATCGTGATCGATGTCGTGACGGAACGTCACGAGAGCCTGCAACGAGCCATTCAAGCGATGCTGGAACTGAAGGCCCCCGCGCCGCTCGACAGCCGGTTGCACGCCGCTGCCTACCGGACGATCCCCAAAGAGGAAACGCTCCGGCTGGAAATCTGGTGTGAAGAACTGGCGGTGGGCCGGGCCCTGCCCACGTTGCCGCTGTGGTTGGAGGCCGACCTTGCGGTGCCGGTGGACTTCGAAGCTACCTACGCCCTAACCTGTCGGCGGCTCCGTATTCGGTCGGACGCCGACTAGAGGTCCCTGAGGTGTAATGAGGCATCGAGCCAGTGAACACGCCTCAAAGATCATTCCGCCGCAAACTCTACCCAGCTGTTCCAGCTTCACTTTCTGCAAGTCGCATTGCGCGAAGCAGCGACCAGCCTTGACAAAAAACAACGGAAATCGAAGTTGCATCGGCACTTGGGACACGATAGCTTAATACACAACCCGCCGTTACCAGACTCTCCCCCACAACCTTCCGAGCAGATGGGCTGCCCATGTCCGAGTCGGAGGTGTTTGCCACCAACCTGAGACGATTGATCGACGCCTCGTCGCTGACCGAGCGCCAAATCGCCGAGCGGGCGGGCATCAGCATCAAGATGCTCGCGCGCTGGCTGCAAGTCGGCGTGAAAAGGCCGGCGCGTCAGCCGCCGCAAGCGTTGCAACAACTGGCTCAGGTGCTGCGGGTCGAACCGGACGAATTCTGGCGGGGCGGGACCGCCTGTGCCTGCGACGCCTACGCCGCGAAGGTCAAGGAACTGGTCGGCCGCTGGGAGCGTTTGGGAGTCAACTACCAGGAAATCGCACGCTGGATCGACTCGGCCTATACCGCCTCGTCCGTGGCGGAGCGGTTTCGCCGTGACGAAGCGGATTTGGCGGGCATCGTAGCCAAAGTCAAGCGATTGCGGAGCGAGGGCGAGTTGCAGAGCTACCTCGAGGCGATGGTCCGCGAGTGGGCCCTGGACGAGTCCGAGTCCTACAAGCGGCTGGTCGAATCCACACAGAAATTCGTCCTTGCCGTCCTGCCCCAGGATCCGGACCAGATGGGCGAATGGTTCCGCCGCGTCCATCCGCGGCGGTGGGCCAATCTGCTGGCGCGCCGTAAACTGGACGACGAAGCCGAACTGGTTGCCCTGATCCGCAACCTGCTGACAGAAGGACTGTCCCCCCACGAAGCCTACGAAGCGATCGTGCGGTTGTCCAATTGAATAAGTCCCGGAAAGGCTGCGCCTGCCAACGGAAGGGCGCTGGCCGCCGGTATTACCGCCAATCGGACCGACTAGGAACCGGCGGCTAGCGCCGTTTCCAGTCAGAAAGTTCCCAGCCGGAAACCGAAGAGGAGACCTTCGGTCGGCGGTTTCGGCGGGGTCGGGAGACCCGCGCCGAACTTTCGCGGAAGTTACTGACTGGAAACTGCCGGCCCATGCAGACGCCCAGGTGGTGCAGCACGCCGGCCGTCGCCGTCGATCCGGAACTGTACAGCCCCAGCACGGCCACACGCACTGCGTGAGTCCCGGGCGCGCGTTCCCGATGCGGCGAGTCCGCCTTGTCGCCCGTCGCAAAGCCACGTGGGCGAGTCTCTCCGAGACTCTTGGCCGGTCTCGGAGAGCCCGGGCTACGTGATTTTGCAGCGGCCGGGACGCCTGCTGCCGGCCCGGCCGCCCCAGTCCAGTGTTGTCCTCGTTTCGCTTGAGCCGCGAGAAACTTCCGCTCGCACTCGTCCGCGCGTTGCGTTTGGCCCAGTGCTCGCCAAGTGAATCGTAGCACGTCGTAGGACGCTTCGTACCACCATCGCGGATTGTCCGGCTGTTCTTGCGTCTCGACGCGGAGTACTTCCAAATCACGGTGCAGTTTGGCGCGGAATTGCTCGGGCGTCTTTGGCTCCTCGAAGAACTCGACCCCGTGCAGAATCCGGCGCTGGCGCTCGGTGGCTCCGACCAGCGCCTCGTGCGTGCGTCCCTTCCAAACCAGCTGCGTGGGCACCCGGATGAAGCGTTCTTTGGCATACGAACCGTCCCGGCAAGGCACCAGCCAGACGAGCACGTCGGGATCCGAGTTGAGTGCCCGCCGCAGCTCGTCCGGCGAGTGGAATCCGGGAAAGGAAAGCCGCTCGTCGGTGTCGACCGTCACGGCCCACGAGGCGCCGCGGGCCGCCGCCCTCGCCAGCGCAAAGTTCCGAGCGTGAGCGAAGTCATTGCACCACGCCAATTGCTCGATGTGCAGCTTTGCCCCTCCAAGTCCCGAGCGATGCTGAGCGTGTTGTCGGTGATCCCGGTGGCGATTAGAAGAATCTGATCAGCGCCATCCCTGACGCTGTTGACCGCCTCTGCAATCAGTAACTCGCTGTTGCCGCTCAGGATCGTTGCCATGAGGCACATGGGCCAATTCCAGCCATTCCTGCCGCTTAAGACACACGAGCTAAGACAAGACGCTCAACGGTTTCCGTGGCTTAATGCGTGCTGAGGGCATATTAGTTCCTGAAGTTCTTCCCCCGTGGCGTCTTCTTCCACGCAATCGAAAAGCGATGCGACGCCCGCTTAACGGTTCTCGTAGCCCGTACCGACTGCGACCGTTACGCTGGGAGCCAAATGCTCCCGGACCGCTTCCCGCGTGATCTTCGTCCGCAAGGCATGGAGAACGATCAGCTTCTTGCAGGACTGGAGGGACGGCACGGCAAACGCATCAAATCCTCTAGAAAAGATTATTTGCATTGACCTTGCCTT
>CAZXYZ010000195.1:0-11757 GCA_964645045.1 uncultured Pirellulaceae bacterium
GCACTCGCTGCGGATTCAAGTGGCACCTCAAGAAACCCAGGTCAGTGTCGAGCCCTTGTACATGCTGCAGGTGGAACCGAATCGCGTGCGGCTGACGGCGACGCTGAAGTACAAAGTCCGCGGCACGCCCGCTTACGGCGTAAACCTCCAGCTGCCCAACTGGCGTGTGGAGCAGATCGGCCCCGACACCCTCGTCGATGTCGATGCCCTGGACCGCGAGAAACGCGAACCGTTGCAGATTCCCCTGCGGGCGGCGGCGGTGCCGGACAGCGGCGAGTTCACGCTGCAGCTGGATGCCATCCAGGAAATCGCCGAACGGTCCGGCGCCGTTTCGATCACTCTGCCGCGGCCGGAAGCCAAAGCCTCGACGCCTGCCGTCGTGGTCGTGCTGCCCGCCGACAACGTGGAATTGACGATCGCGGACAGTGAACTGCAAGGCTTGGAAAAGGAGCCTTTTCCGCCGCAAATCGCGTTGCCCGTACGGCAGCAAACGCCGTTGTTCTTCCGCGAACGCAGCGATGCCAAATCCGCTGTGATCGGCGCCGCGTTGCGGCTCCGGGCACGGGCCGTCTCCGTGGCTTCGCTCATTCGCCTCCAAGTCGAGGGTCCGCGGCTGCACGTCCGGCAGCAACTGGACTACCGGGTTGCCTACGAGCCGCTGCGCGGTTTGGAATTGCTGGTGCCCCGCGCCGTACTGGATTCGGGAACGTTCCAGATCCTGCATGCGGATCAAGCCTTGCCGTTCAACGAAATCACCGCTGCCGACGGACCCGGCGAGCCGGCGCAGACGGGTGTGGCGGGAGACCGTTCCGCCCGCATCCAGGTGGATCTGCTCGCCGACCGGATCGGCCCTCTCGACCTGCTGCTGCAATATGATTTGCCGACTCCCACCGCCGGAATGTCGGGTACGAGTTCGGCCCGGATCCCTGTGGCGGTGCCCGTGGCAGGCGCCGACACCATGCTGACCACGAGCCGGCTGGAGATCGACGCGGGGTTGGATGCGCAGGTTCAGTTGCCGTCGGAGGGCTGGGAAAGGGATGAGCCCTCCGGACAGCCGGAGGCCCGCGAAACCTATCTCTCCCGCTCGTTCCCGTCGGCCGTGGACGTGCTGCTCACGCGACTGGATCAGCGGCGAAAGGCGTCGACGGCGGTGCTCCAGGCTTGGTTGCAGACGTGGCTCGGCTCCGGCCATCGCCGCGACCGGGCCGTGTTTCGGGTTCTGACCGACGAGGAGCGGATCCTCGTACGTCCCGCGGGCGGCGCGCAAATCGAGCACGTCGTGCTGGACGGGCGACGGGTCCCGTTGGGCAAGAACGAATCCGGTTTGACGGCCATCGCCCTGCCGCGGAGCGCCGCGCCGCAAGGGCATGTTGTGGAGATCTGGCAGTCATTACCGTGGCGGCAGTCAGCGTTTACCCGCGCCGCGTTGCAGGCGCCGGTAATTCAGGGAACCAGTTGGAATAAACGCGTTTATTGGGAAGTGGTTCTGCCGCCGGACCAGTGCCTGCTGTGGCCGCCGGCCGGCCTGACGCCGGAAATGATTTGGCAGCGGCAAGGCTTGTGGGTGGAACGCTGGCCCACGTTGGACGAACGCGAACTGGAGCAGTGGATCGGCGCCAGCCATCAGGAAGCGATGTCTGCTGCGCTGTCCCGCTACTTGTTCAGCGGTTTTGGGGAAGTCGAGACCATGGATGTCGCCATCGCCACACGTACGGTGATTGTCTTGCTCCTTTCCGGCAGTGCGTTAGGCTGCGGTTTGATTTTGATTTACTTCCCGTCGTGCCGCCAGCCCGCGGTGATGTTTTGCGGGGGCGTCGCGGCCCTGGCGGCGATGATCGCGGTGCCCGACCTGGCCGTGGCAACGGCACAAGCGTCGCTGCTGGGGCTGGGCTTGGCGTTGCTCGCGTGGGCGTTGAAAGGCTTCGTGGATTATCGCGAATCTCGCCGCACGGTCGTCCGCGGCGCTCGGCTCGCCAGCCCGGAATCCAAAACGGCCCGGGCTGCCGCCTTGACGGCGTCCAAGCTCGAAAAGGCCGTGCCGCCTCCGTCGACGACCGCCACGGCGCCGGCGGAGTTCCCGCTCGGGGAGTCCGCGCCATGAGACGATCGCTTCGAGGGTCCGGGGCGCGCGTTCCGGCATTTCGCCCGGCCGGACGTTTCCGTGGGATTCGGCCGTCTCGGTTCGCTGGACACCACGCCGGGCCGCTGGCGTGGCTGGCGCTGCTCGTGCTGGGCCCGATCTTCGCGGCGGCGGCGGAGCCGGCTGCAAGTCCCGCAGTCGCCGCCCCCGCGGCATCGCCCCTGCGTTACCGCCGAGTCTTCCTTCCCAGCGAAGCGATTCGGAAACTGGAGTCCAGCGCCCTGCGGGACGAGGCCTTTGTGCCGCTGCGCCGCGAGGAATTCGAGCGGCTGCTGGGGGCCGTCGGGACGAAGTACTCGGCACCGCAGGCGGCGTCCAGTCCGCAAATCTCTCAAGCCGTCTATACGGCTTTTCTCAATGGCGAACTGCTGGTCGGCACGGCGCGGCTGACCATCGTGCCGGGCGCCGATCCTGGCGCCGTGCTGTCGTTGGAACCAAGCAATCTTGTGGTCACGAACCCCGTCTGGATGCCCGCGCCGACAGCGAATGCACCCGCGTCCTCCTTGCCGCCCGCCACGGACTCGTCCGGCGGCGGCTCCGCCTCGACCGGAGCTGTACCCGGCGACTCCGCCAACAGCGTCCCCGCCGTCGCCTGGGGATGCGATGACACCGGGCGGATGGTGGCCGTGGTCAACGCACCCGGAGTCCTGCAGTTCGCCTGGTCTCGGCGTGCGGTCCGAGATGCGTCGGGCGAATTGACCTTCGATCTGCGGTTACCGCTGGCGTCGGTCAATCAGCTGCAGCTATCCCTGCGCCGCAACTGGCGGCCGGCCGCGGACGCGGCGGTGGTGTCGGCCGTGGAACAAGAGAATGCAGGCGACGCTGCGGAACAGACCTGGTTGATCGAGATCCGTGGCGACAAGGAATTGAAACTCCGCTTGGCGCCGTCCTCGGAGCCGCCGCTGGCCCAGCCGCTGACGCTGCTCCGCCAAGAACAGCGTTATGCCGTCGCGCCGGACGCTGCCGAGGTCACCATCCGTCTGCGGTTGGACGTGCATCAACAGCCGCTTTCGGAATTGACGTTGCAGATGGAGGATCCGCTGCAGTTGTATCGCGCCTACTACCGGGATACTCCGTTGAGCTGGACCGAGTCCGTTTCGGGACCTCAGCGCCGCGTGACCCTGGCCCTGCCGGAACCTGTTCTCGGAGACGGGCACGAGATCCGGCTGCAGGCGATCGCCGCCGTGCGGTTGGGGACCGACTGGCGTTTGCCGCGCGTGTCGGTTCCCGGCGTCTTCTGGCTCGAGGGCGTCAGCCGGCTGGACGTCTCCGAGCCGTTGCGGCTCGCTCACCTGGAGACGACCGGCGGCCGTCAGACGCGGGCGACTTTGCTGCCGGCGCCGCAGCGCGGCGAGTCCGTCGAAATCCGGGAATTCCAGCCGCAGGCCAAAATCGTCGCCCTGTTGCAACACGGTGGCGGAGAAAAGCTTGCGCAAACGGTCACGAGCGTTAAACTGGGGACCACCGCGACGACGGTGGTCCACGCCGCCCAGCTCACGTGCTCAGGATCCCCGCAGTACCAAGTTGAGCTGAACCTGGCGCCGGGTTGGACGGTTGATCTTGTGCAGACAGAGCCGCCCGATGCCCTCGAGGACTGGCGGCCGGTCGGGGGCGGTTCGCAGAACCGTTCCGTTCAAATCCATTTCCGCAGCCCCCTGTCGGCCGATCGGCCTCTGGGTGTGACCTTGTACGCCCATCGCCGCGGCATTCGTATCGGCGAGCGGGTACACGGAAGGGATCTGCGGCTGGGAAACTGGCGAGATACGTCGGTGACCAGGAGCTTGATGACCATCGCCGCCGACCCCTCGCACCAAGTCGCCTTGTCCGGCGATATCCGGCTCAAGCGATTGGCGATCGAAGAATTGTCCGCTTGGGAAAAGGACCGCACGCAAGCCGCCGCCGGGGCCGTGATGTACGTCGAGGACGCGGCCGCGGAAGAACTGAATGTCGCCCTGTTGGAGGAAGCGCCCAGCTATTCGGCGGAGATCAACATCGATGCGACGTACCGGGAGAAATGGGCCGAACAGGTCTTTCGCCTGCGGTGTCAGCCGCTCGCCTCGAAGGTCGCCCGCCTGATCGTGCATTTTTCCGAGCCTCTGCAGACCCCGTTGCGCTGGGCGTTGAGCGGGGAGGACGAAGTAACCGTGCTTGCCCGGCCGCTGGGCGGAGGCGAGGAAGCTGGGCAGCCGAGTTCGCGCGGCAACGCTTGGGAACTGGTCTTGCCGCGGGCCCGCGACGACTCGTTCGAGCTGGTCACGACCCATGCCGAGACCTTTGCGGAAACGGCGAATGTCCCGCTGGTCTCCGTGCCTGAGGCCGCCTCGCAAGTCGGCTACGTCACGATCCACTCCGCCACGCTTCCCCTGGACATCGAGCCCCAAAATGTCCGTCCGATTCCGGCAGAGCCGGGGGCACCTGGCAGCTATTCCACCACCCGCGGCGCCTACCGCTTCGATCCGTCGTTGGATTGCCGCTTGACCGTGCGAATTGCCGGGGCCGTTCCCGGGTGCGATTCCGTTTGGGCCGAGCGGGCCGAGTTGAGCACCAGGGTCTTGGGAGCGGGGCAAGCGCTGCACACCGTCCTGTATCGCTTGGAGAACCGTGGGCGGGCGCAGGCCGTGATCGGGCCGCCGCCGGGAGCGGAAGTGTTGGAAATTCTGGTGAATGGCCGGCCGGTGTCTTGGTCTCGGCAGGCGACCACGCGCGCCGGAGTCGCCGTCGACCTGCCCCGCGGCGACCGTTACCCGGCAATTGTCGTCCGCTACACAACGCGATTCCTGCGGCGGGGGCCGTGGGCGGACGTGGAGGCGCCCTGGCCGGATCCGGGAATGCCCGTGTTTGAACGGCACTGGGTCGTTTGGCTGCCGCCCGGCTGGCAGATCGAATCACCGGCGGCGGCAGCCGAGGCGGACTGGAGCACGCGGCTGTTCGGACCGCTGGTCCGCTCGCCGCAACACCAGCGTTTCGATCCGCGGTCCGCGCAGCATTGGGCTTCGCTGAAATCCTTGACCGACCCACCCCGCGATTCCGCGGCTGGGCCGGTCGGCGCACCCGCCTGGAGCGGCTTGGCGGACGAGTCGCCACGCCCCTCCTGGCAGCCCGCGGATGCCGATTTTCCGAATCAAGGCTGGACGGCGGTCGGCGTCCCTATCGGCAACAACCCGAACGCTCGTCGGCCGGCAACGGAAGCAACTCCTATCCACGTCGTGCAGCACGACTTCTTCCGCGCCGTGGGTTGGGCCGCGTTTCTGACGACGGCGGGCCTAATGGTTTGGACGACGCGGCGCCGGCCGCTGTGGTGCCTGCCTCTGAGCGCCGTCTGGGGCGGCTTGGCTCTGGGAGTCCCGGCGACATGGGTTCCCGTGGCCAACGGCTGCTTCCTGGGCAGCGTTCTGGCCGTCTTGATCGTCTGGCTACCGCCGCAGGCAAGACGCAGTCCAGCGCCAGCCTCCGGAGCCTCTGCAGGGTCGTCTCGCGTCATTCTGGCTCCGACGACGACCGCGCTGCTCGTCTTCCTCGCGGTGCTGCTGGCGGCTGCCACGGCCGTAGCTCAACCCATTCCTGCTCCGCCCACGACCGAAACCGGAAAGGTGTTTCGCGTGCTGTTCCCCGTCGATGACGAACAGCAACCGATGGAGCCTTACGTCTATGTGCCGCGTGACTTTTCCAGTTATCTGCGGCGCGAAACCACGGGCGGCGGCACGGTCGCTCGACAATGGCTGATCGCCGGCGCCGACTACCGGGTGGTATTCGAATTGGACGCGGCCAGCCCCGCGCCGCTGGCCCGTGAATTGGTGGCTCAGTACCGCGTCCGGACTTCGCGTGCCGACGCGCGATTGGTCCTGCCCATCCGGCAAGATCAGGTGTACCTGTTGCCCAATCGGGCGCGGCTGGACGGCCGTCCGGCTTCCGTCGCTTGGGAGTCCGAAGGCCGGATGCTGATCGTCGAGGTTCCGGAGCCGGGAGAAGCCGATTTGGAGTTGGCGTTTCGGCCCCAGATCGAAATCCGCGACGGGGCGGTCGTCTGCGATGTACAAATTCCGCGCGTGCCTGACGCGCGTCTTCGCCTGCAACTGCCGGCCGGTATCTCCGGCGTTGAATGCCTCAGCGCCTTGGGGAACACCACGACCGAGGCGACCGGCGAGCAGCTGATTTCGCTCGGACCTGCCGACCACCTGACGCTCCAATGGGCGGCCAATCCGGCGGCCAACGCCGGTGCCGTGTCGGTTGAGGCCGAGCAACTGATGTGGTTGCGAGTCCGCCCTGGGGCCGCCGTGCTGCAGGCCAGGTTCCGCTTCAACTCGGCGGCGGGCCGGCTGCAAGAGATCGGTGTGCTGGCCTCCCCGCGGCTCCGCTTGTTGCCCCATCGGGAACCCGGGCGGGTGCCCGTGGTGTCCGTTCCCGACGGAGAGAACCAGCGTCTCCGCTGGTCGTTGCGGCCGCCATCGGCGCAGGACGTGACCCTCGACCTGGAATTCGTGCTGGCGGACGTGTCGGGGATCGGGATCGTGCGGATGCCCCGTCTGGAAGCCCTCGCGACACGAACGACCCGGCGTTGGCTCGGAGTTTCCGTGGACGAATCCTTGAGCTACACGGTGCCGCCCGAGGGGCAAGGCGAAGCCGTGGACCCCGTCGTTTTTGCGACGGCTTGGGAGCCCGCAACCGTGCCGCCGCAACTCGCGGTGGCCATCGGCGAAGGTGAACCGGTGTGGAGTCTGGCCACGCAACCGCAAGCGGTGACGGTCAAGGCCGCCCAGCAGTTGCAGGTGGCCTGGGGGGCGGAGCGCATCGACCTGCAGTTCCAAGCGCAGTTGGAGACGATCGGCGGCGGGGTCTTCGAGTATCGTCTGACCGTGCCGGCCGGGCTGGAAATCACCAGCGCATCGCTTCGGGACCAAGACGAGGTGCGGGCGGCCCGCTGGATGCGTTCGGAAGAGAACACCCTGATTCTGCGGTGGGACCGGCCCGTCTCCGGCAAACACCAGTTGGAACTGCGGGCCTCGCGGCCCGCTTCGCAGACCGCCGAACAAGCCTTGGAAAGGATTACCCTCCAAGGGGCGGAAGTCGTTTCCGACGCCGTCCGATTGTACCGCCGTGCATCGGTCCGTGTCAACGTGCTCGATCGAGCCGGATTGAGCGATGTTCCCGAGACTCCTGTGGACCAGTACCAGCCGGGCTGGGGACGGTTGGTGGCCGCACTGCAGGCGCCGCCGGACCAGACGCCTGCCGCCCCCCTGCGTGTTCATGTCGTGCCGAACCGGCCTCGGCCGCAAGGCACGCTCGTGACGATTCTCGATCGCACCCAGGATGCCTGGCAGGTGCAGGTCCAATATGATCTGCGCGTGACCGCGGGTTTGATCGGCGCCGTCCGCTGGGAGATCCCTGCCGAGTGGACCGGCCCATTGACTTGCGATTGTCCGGGCGACTTGGAGGTCGTCACCATCCCGGGGCAGAAGCGGCGGCACTTGGTACTTCGGCCGCACAAGGCGATCGCGGCGTCGCGGCGGCTGAACATCTCCGGCCGGCTGTCCACGCCGCAAGGCGAAACGGTCCAGGCACCCGATATCATCCCGCTGGATGTGGAAACCGCCGACCGCTACGTTTGCGCCCCGACGCAGATCAACCAACAAGGGATTGCTTGGAAAACGAGCGGTCTACGCGAGATCTCCGAGTTGCCGGCAGGTTTTGAAGTGCCCGCGGGGCCCCACAAGATCTTCGTCGCCACTCAGCCCCGTTTTCGAGCCACCATCGCCGACGTCCAGCCCACTTCCGGCCCGCCGCAAGTCGTCCTGGCCGATCTGGCCGTGACCTGCGGTTCGGATGGCGAATTGGCCGGCACGGCCACGTTCGACTTGCAGCCATCAGGCATCGACGGCTGCGACCTGCAATTGCCGGAGGGCTACCAGCTGGTCGACGTGGCGGTCGGCGGCCTGCCCGCGATGCTCGCTTCGCTCGGCCCTCAGCAGTGGCGTCTGACGTTCGGCCCGCGACAGCTGGCTCAGCAGATTCAAGTGGTGTTCTCCGGCCGGATGGCAGTCGGTCCAC
Source organism: uncultured Pirellulaceae bacterium (assembly GCA_964645045.1). GTDB lineage: Bacteria > Planctomycetota > Planctomycetia > Pirellulales > Pirellulaceae > Anammoximicrobium. The sequence goes on from CAZXYZ010000195.1 coordinate 8,186, forward strand.
CCGGCTCCGGCCGCTGCACGATCCGCCGGCCGCAGCTGGCCGGCATCCCCGTCAAACAGACTCTGTGGACAATCCGAACGGTCGATCCGGCGCCGCTGGAGGTCTTCCCCGCCCGGGATCGGGTCGCCCCGATCACGCTGGAATTCCTCCGTTTTGCCACCCGCGCCGAGCTGATCGAAAGCGGTTCCGAAACGTTGGCGGCCAGCGATCCTATGATCGCTGCCCGATGGTACTCGGGTTGGCTGCAGCGATTGACGGAATCTAAGAGTACGATCGACCAATGGTTGGCGGCTCGGCCGGAGTTCCGCACGCGATACGCCAAAGAACTGCAGGAAATCGAAGCTGGCCAAACCGAGTTGGACGAGAAACTCAAGAGTCTGCCGCAACCGGCGCGCACGGAACCAGAGCCGATGGTGCCCCGAGATCCGTCTTGGCAGCAGGCTTCGCGATCCGTGGACGACCGCGGCGAAGTGGCGGCCTTGGTGACCAATACCGAGGCGGTCGACGTGGAATTCCGTCCGGTCACCAATACCGTGGCCGAACAGCGCGGTGCCGCCGCCGCCGTGCTGCTGGCCTTGGCTACCGTCGCCTGGATGCTGTTGCCCCACCCCGCCCTGCATCGCTACGGCTCCGCCCTGGTGCCCTTGGCTGGAATCGTGCTAGGCGCCATCTGGTGGGCTTGGTTCACGCCCAGCATTCTGGGCCTCGCGTTGGGACTGTTTAGCCTGCTGGTCGGACTGACGCGTCTGGCCTCGCACCTCGTTCCCTCGGCAGCCCGCTCGCCGCAATCCACACAAGCTTGAGTTGCACTCATGAAAGTCCTGCTTGCCGCCCCCCGCGGATTCTGTGCCGGCGTCAACATGGCCATCGAGAGTCTGGAGGCGGCCCTCCGGCTGTTCGGAGCGCCATTGTACGTCTACCACGAAATCGTTCATAACCGCTATGTCGTCCGTTCGTTCCGCGACCGGGGCGTGGTTTTCATCGACGATCTGAACCAAGTGCCGGAAGGAGCCCATCTGCTGTTCTCCGCTCACGGCGTTGCGCCGGAGATTCGCCGCATCGCCCGCCAGCGGCGGCTGACCGCCATCGACGCCACGTGTCCCCTGGTGACGAAGGTTCACCTGGAAGCCGTGCGATTCGCCCGGGAAGGCTACAAGATCCTGTTGATCGGCCATGCCGGCCACGACGAAGTGATCGGGACGATCGGCGAGGCACCGGACGCGATGATCCTGGTCCAAACCGAGGACGAGGTGGATCGCCTGAAACTGTCCGCCGACGCCAAGGTGGCCTACCTGACGCAAACCACGCTCTCGGTCGATGACGCCAACCGGATTATCCGCCGCCTGCAGGCCCGATTTCCGCAACTGGTGGGGCCGGCCAAAGACGACATCTGCTATGCCACGCAAAACCGCCAAGAGGCCGTGCGGGCCTTGTGCGCGGAGGCCGACCTGATCCTGGTCGTCGGCAGCCAGAACAGTTCCAACAGTCAACGGCTGCGGGAGTTGGCCGCCGAGTGCGGGGTGCCGGCGCACTTGATTGACGGCGTGGACGATCTGGACGCATCTTGGTTCACCGGCGTCCAGACGGTCGCCGTGACTGCCGGCGCCAGCGCGCCCGAATCGATCGTCGAGGAATGCTTGGACTACTTGCGCGAGCACCATCGTGCCCAAATCGAAGTCTGCACGGTCCGCGAAGAAGCCGTCTATTTTCCTCTGCCGCGGGAATTACGCGGCTAGTTTGGTTGCATGCAGGCGGATCCGTTGTTTCTCCCGCAGGCTGCGCGTTGTGCCGGTCGTATGGCTCGCCGACATTTCGCTTACCAACAGGTTGACGAATCAGCTCGATGCGGTGCGTCGGCCCGCCGCGTTTTTTCAGGCTGATGCGGATCGCAGAGGGAAGTCGGGGAATTCTTCTGACCCTTTGGATGTCGGAAGTAACTGGAATCTATGGCGTTAGGAAAACTCGCCATGAACGGAACAGACGGCAGCAGCGGACTGCGAGTCGTGCCACGACAAGAATTTGACCCCTGGATTGTTGCAACTCTAAGCCCGATGGTACAATGCGCCAATTGCCCGTGCAAATTCGGCCGGGATAATCAGTGTCGTGCTGACAACAAGTATCATTTGACGGGCCAAGGTGGACGGGATGGATCCCAGACTCAATCAAGCAGGTCGTAGGCGTCGCCGTCTGCAGTTCAGCTTGCGGTCGTTGTTGGTTCTGGTCTTGGGATGCGGTCTGTCCTGTGGCTGGTTCGCCGCGAGAATGAACAAGGCGCGAAGGCAACGCGAAGCGGTTCGTTTCCTGGCGGAACGCGGGGCATACGCCACCTACGACGACTCCCGGCTTCCTGACGGTACGATCAGGACAAATGTGTTGATGGCCCCGAAGGTCGCCCTGGTTGGCCCTTCTCGTCCTTCGCCGTGGTTGACGTTAACTCCTCGGCTCCAATCCCTCCTTCGGGACGACTTCTTTCGGACGGTAGTGCGAGTGGATTTCTACGCCAACCCTGGGCCGTGCGACGATGATCTGAAGGCCATAGTCCGTGGCTTGCCCAGGTTGGAGGAACTGCACATCATTGACGCTCGAATCACCGACGATGGCCTGTTGGAACTGAAACGTCTCAGCGGCCTCCGAGTCCTCGAATTGGAGCACCGACGCGTGGACAACAGCGCAGTCGCGAGTCTACGACGATTGTTGCCAGACTTGACGATTCGCGGTAGGTTGGACATAGGATCGCCAGAGTTGGATTGTCAGGACATCCAAGCATTCGATTACCAATTCTTCTGGCACGAGTACCGTCCTGGCACGTAACATCAACCGCATGCACCGGAGCCGCGATCCGGTCCTGGAAAATGGTTGGCGTCATCGCCGCGGCCCGGTGACGCGGGACGTTTTAGCTGGAGAAGAAGCCAATTCGGAATCGCAGCGTGGTGTATCGTCGACTTGCTGTCATCGTCGCGGCCTTCGCGATCCTCGGAGGACTGTGGCTGGTCTGCCAGACATCGCGGGAAACACGCGAAACGGAACCCGCTGTCGATGACTGGATCGCAGACTCACGGTTCGACATCGGTGCGTTTGGGGATGAGCCGAACTCGTCGAACGAAGAATCAGCCGCCCGTGCTGAATGGGTCCGAAACTTCGGACAGAAGGAGCGAGACGAATACCTTACGTTCTACGCGTTGAAAGAAATCGCGAAGGAATTCCCCGTGCACTCGGGAATGACGATACCCGAAATGGACCATGCAGTCGCGGAAAACGAACGGAAATTCGACGCGGCGAGCACAATGGAACAGATGGAACAAATGTACAATCTCGGCTGGGAACAACGCAGCATCATAAAGGGCGACGGTTGGGTCTACTTCTGGGTTAACTTCAAGCATCTGTTTCATTGCGACATCGTGATTGAATCGGGCAGAGTGAAAAGCGTATGGGTTATGCCCGGCACCAAAGACTCGGTAACGGGTGTCTACTACCGCATCTCCGGCAACGGAGTTCACAAAGGGCCCGGGAGGATCTGGTAGTAGATGAGCGGCGCCGGACCAACGCAAGCATCGGAGTCGTCGATCCGATCG
>CAZXYZ010000196.1:0-11266 GCA_964645045.1 uncultured Pirellulaceae bacterium
CCAAGTGCGTGTACCCGATCCGGCTGCCGTTGATGGAACAGGCCATCCAGGTCTCTTCGCGTTGGTCGGCATTCGCTTTGGGCGGGCCGTCCGGCGATGCGGGTGGATCGCCCGCAGTTTCGTCGGCTGCGGGCGAACCGGTTTCCGGCGAGTTCGTCTCCGACGAGTCTCGCTCAGCCCTTGCGGAGTCGCCGTTTGGCGAACAGGCAGTCCCCGTCGGGACGGTCAGCGCAGCGAGCACAATCAGCCGGCGCAAGCAGGGCGTATTCATATCGGCTCAACTCCTCGGTTCGAACGGGTTGTAGCGGTCGGAGTGACTTTTGCGTGGGGGCAATATACCAGACTCGGCGTGGGGCGCGGCAAGGGCGCCTCGCGGACGAAAACTTTCGCCGATCTGCAGCGGCGACAGGCGGGCGGTGTATTTCGCAGCAATCTGGCAGCTCGGCAGCGAACCGTCGCGAAGTGTGACCTAGATTAGCTCTAGTGACACGGTGTGGATTGAATCGGCCTGCCGCACGGACCGAAACCGCCGGCCGGCTTTCAAATACTGGATCATACGAGGATCACGATGAGCTTCCTGAAACAGTTCTTTCAGAATGTTCTGCAGGCCGAAGAAACCGATCGCCGCCGTCACAGCAGCTTCGAGAGTCTGTCCGAGGAAGATCTGGAAGCCCACATGCGGGTTTGCCGGTACGGCACCTTCCGCCTGACCGACGCCGTGCGTCCGTCCTACGATCTGCGCGTCAAGCCCGTTCAAGGGTACCGGTTTGACACCTATCGGGATGAACAGAACAAGGTCGACGTCCCCGTGCTGATGGCCGCCGCCTCCGCGGAAATCCTGTTCGACCTGCTGATGGAATCGCTCGATCCGTTGGGCTTTGAGGTGGACGTCGTCCTGGAGACCAGCCACTACCAAAGCCCTGGCGGCCATCAGGACTTGTATCGCGAGCACATCGACCTCCCGGTGCTGAAAAGCGTCCTCTGGGACTTCGAGGAAATGCTGCTCAACGACGGCTGCACGGGCTTGGCCGTCATCAATCCCCAGCTGCCGCAGGAAGTGCAGTTCGACGAACACAAGCTGCTGATCTTTTACGGCGAGCCCCTGGAACCTTTTGAAGAGATCTTGCGTTCCCGAGGCCTGCGTTGCCTGGAAGACCTGCGGTTTATCACCGAAGCCGAACACGTCCACTCGTCCAAAGACGAATTCCGTCACCGCTTCGACGATCTGAAGACCCAGTTGGGCATCGACGGCTGGGAGGACTAACACCGAACTTCACCCCGAGACCCACAGCGTGAAGCCGAAAGCCGAGTCAGGGCGGACTCGGCTTTTTTTGTCCTCGCAGGCCGAAAGGCCGCAATGCCATGATAGCCACCATCAGCCGGTAGCTCATCACGCCCGCCACGGCGCCGGCTGCATCGGCCAGCCAATCCACCACATCGGCCGTGCGGCCAGGGATGGGCATCTGCCCCAATTCGTCGATCGCGCCGTAGGCAACGGCGACGAAAAAGGCCGTCCAGTAGAGTCGCGAATCCCGGATGCCTAACAGCGGCAACGTCGCTGCTAGCAGGATGCCGAGCCCGGCGTAGGCAAAGAAGTGAAGCGTCTTGTCGGAAACCAAGGACGTTCGAATCAATTCGCCCGCGAACCCGCCCGGCAAGTGCGTGCCGATACACAGCGCGCCCCAGTAGACGACCAGGGCCGCAGCCACGGTCTGGGTCGAGGGCGAACGGCAGCTCATTTTTCGAGAGTGTTTCACGGAGCTAACTCGATACCATGTTTGTTCAAAGACGCGATAAAATGCTAAAACGAAGAAAAATGCACGAGCTGGCTATAAATGGGTGGGTTAGAAATAGTTAGTTATAAATGGGGGCTATGAATCAATCTGCCTTGGCCTTCGTTTTTCCCATGTATAACCCCCTATTTATAACCAGCCTCTTCTGCATTTCCTTGTTTCTGTCATCCGGTCTTGTCTTGCCATTTGGCGGGCGTTGTGTTTTTCACCCGCCCTGTTTTTTCACCGCCCGGATTTATCCGGAGCGGTTTGGCTAGTACGCTATACGGCACGCGGGTCGGGATGGGACATCTTTGTTTAATCGCGTGGGCAACGCCCCGCGTGTGGGAGCAAGCCGCCGGACGCAACTCGCGCGGCCCGATGGGCATGCGGTTAAACGACGCGGCCGTCCGGCCGCAGCAAACGCAGATCCCGAGGTAGCCCCAACGAATGAAGGCGTCAACGAATCACCGTCGAAGATTCGTTGACTCCTTCATTCGTTGGGGAAAAATGCAAGCAGGGAAACAAGAAATCGGGAACTAGTGATACGAACCAATGGCCATCACGATTCCTTCCAGGGAGCGGTAGCGACTATGCGGAATTCAGCGCGATCTGTCAAGTTTGATTGTGGCCACGCCGGACGGGTTCCACGCGCGGTCCTTGGGTTCCTGGCGTCGGTCTGCCTGGGGTTCGCCGGACCTCGGGCCGGTATAGCCGCCGAAGTCACGACGGCCGCCCCGCCGGTTTCCTGGGCTTCGCTGTTTGACGGCAAGAGCCTGGGCGACTGGAAGCCGTCGAACTTTGGCGGCGAGGGAACCGTGTCCGTCGAGGACAAACAAATCCGGCTGGATTTCGGCGACTCGCTCACCGGCATTGCCTATACCAAGGCGTTTCCAAAACTGGACTATGAGCTTCGACTGGAAGCCATGCGCGTGGACGGCATCGACTTTTTCTGTGGGCTGACCTTTCCCGTCGCGGAATCCCACTGCAGCCTGATCGTCGGAGGTTGGGCGGGTGCGGTCGTGGGCCTGTCCAACATCGACGGCCGCGATGCCTCGGAGAACTCGACGACGCAGTATCGGAAGTTCGAGGAAGGAAAATGGTATCGCATTCGCGTCCGCGTGACGGCCGACCGCATTCGCGGTTGGATCGACGACGACCGGGTCATCGATCAGAACATCCGTGGACGCCGCATCAGCACGCGTTCCGAAGTGGATCTCTCCAAACCGCTGGGAATTGCGGCGTGGCAAACCAAAGCAGCGTTCCGCAGCATTGAATACCGGCAACTCGGCAAGGACGAACGCTAGCGCGAAAGGCATTTCGATGCACGAGCATTTCATGAGTCTGGCGCTGCGGGAAGCCGAACAAGCACTCGCGGAAGACGAGGTCCCGATCGGCGCCGTGATCGTGTACGAGGATCGCGTGATTGCCTCGGCTCACAACCAGCGCGAGCAACTGCGGGAGCCTACGGCGCATGCCGAGATGATCGCGATTACGCAAGCGGCAGCGGCCCTCGACAGCTGGAGGCTGGAGAATTGTACGCTGTACGTCACGCTGGAACCCTGTCCGATGTGCGCCGGAGCGATCATCCTGGCCCGGATCCCGCGGCTGGTCTATGGGGCGAGCGACCCGAAGGCCGGCGCAGTCCAGTCGCTGTACCATTTGTTGAGCGATCCGAGATTGAATCATCGGGCCGAACTCGTCCCCGGCGTGTTGGTGGATTCGTGTGGCGAGTTGTTGAGCCGGTTTTTTCAAGAGAAACGGCGAATGGGCAAGAAGTAAAAATGGGAGAACTCTTCAGTTTTTTGACCGTTTGGGCGTGGCAAGAGACGACCGTTTGGGTAAAATGCGGCCACTTGCGCCGTATTTCCGGTTGTAACGCTTAGGCGGGTTGATCCGGCCGAGCGAGGTTTGCTTAACATTGCGGCCCAGCCGGATACGATAAATGGGTAAGTTCAGCGATATGAGCAAGCCCGACGCAATGGGTAATCCCGACGCAGTGGGTAGTCCCGACGCCAAGTTGGGACGCTTTCGTAGGCAAAGGAGTGGTGCGATGGGGCGGGGCGTGCAATGGATGTTCAGCGGAGTTGTTGTTCTCATCCTGCTGGCGGGGACCGAGTCGCCAGGAGCAGCTCAAACGGCGGAGGCCGAACTCAGGCAGAGTTTCCAGGCGTTGGATCGGTGGCTGGGCAGCGACGCCCACGCTCCGGGCTGGCGGAAATTCCTCAGAGCCGATCAGTTGACCGCCGAGTTGGAGAAAGGGGCGACTGCCGACCGGGCCGTGGTACGAGAAATCCTGAGCCGCTACTCTAGCGGCACGGCCGGCCTGGAACGAAAACGATTCGTCGCCGTCCGTAATGCGCTGCGGAAATGGCTGGACGAACTTCCGGCGTTGCGCCCCGAGCAGTTGCCCGAGGCGGCGCGGGCGGCGAAGCTGGAGTTTGTTGCCGTGACGGAAACCGACGCTGATCGGGAGCGGACGCGTTTGGCGGCAGCCGTTGCCAACCTGCAAAAGTTCCTGAATGCGGCGTCCGCCGAAGATGCCGCACGCTGGCGCGAGGTGCTGAATTGGGAGCAGTTGGAGACCGCGCTGGCGTCGCCGGACGCCCGTCCAGACTTGAAGACCCTGCAGTCGATTGGTGAACTGTATTACCAGGACGTGGCTGGTTTGGAACGGAGCGAGTTCATTACGGTTCGGCAATCGCTGGACAAGTACGTCAGCGTGGCGTTGCTCGCGTCCAGTGCGCAGTCGCGGGGAGTTTACGAGCAATTCCTCGACGAATTGGCCGAACGGCTGACTTCGTATCAGCAGCGCCCCACCACCGACGAGGCCATCGCGATCGGCCGCAGACTGGGCTGGATGGACCGCTATGGACAAGCGGCTGAACTGGTCGCATCGACGCGATCCAGCTACTCGCACCCCAACCTGTTTCTGGAAGTCTCCGAGCTCCTGATGCAGGCGGGCATCGACCAGACCGTCGACGAGACGGCGGCGGTGAACGAAGTTATCTTGGGGACGCGCATCCGCGGAAACGCCCGGCTGACCGGGGCGGTGAGCTTGGATCTGGTGGCCAACGACCAGCACGCGGCCATGGATATTTTGCTGAAAGGCTCGACGGTCTCCGACAGCGTGGGTACCAACGGACCGGTGCGCATCTTCAGCCGGGGCTTCACGAGTGTGGCGGCCAAGAAGAATCTGACGCTGGACGAGACGGGACTCAGCGACCGTCCGGCCACGGCGCGGTGCAGCACACGCACCCGCATCGGCAAGGTCGAAGCGGGGCACCTGGTCAAGCACATTGCCATGAAGCGCATTCAGAGCAGCACGCCGCAAGCGGAAGCCATCGCGTCGCGTCGCGCCGCCGGCAAGATCGCCAGCAGCGTGGACGACCGTTCGAGCGACCTGCTGGCCGACGCCAACACGGCGTTTGCCGACAAGTTCCGCCTGCCCCTGGTGCGCCGCGGCGGCTTTCCCCAGCAGCTGCAATTCCGCACCACCGACGATGCTCTGCAGGTGACCATGCTGCAGGCGGGCCGCGATCAACTGGCCGCGCCCAATGCGCCGCCGGCACTGAACGGCAAGTTCGATCTGGCCGTGCGGTTGCACGAATCGCTGGTCGGCAATCTGTCCCAGGCGGTGTTGGGCGGCGTGACGCTGACGGACGTTGGCTTGGCGGACATGATCAAGGAACTGACCGGCAAAGTACCGGACGAACTGGCCGTGACCGACGAGAGCGAACCGTGGTCGATCACGTTTACGTCGGAGTTGCCGATCGAAGCCCGGTTTGACGCCCAGACGGTGAAGATCCTGATCCGCGGCAAGCGGTTTGGGCGCGGCGACCAGGAAGTCCGCAAGCTGCTGGAGATTTCCGCCACCTACGCCGTCGAAAAGATGCCGGATCGGGCCCGACTGGTGCGGCAAGGCGACGTGCAGGTCGATTTCGTGGGGCGCGCGACGCTGAGTGCCTCGGACGTCACGATGAAGGCGTTTATGAAGCGGAAGTTCGACGGGCTGTTCAAGCCGGAGATCGTCTCCGAGGGGCTGGTCTTGCCGGAACGCTGGAAGAACATTGGCAAGCTCCAATTGCAGCAGCTGGGCTGCGACCAGAGCTGGCTCGCCTTGGGTTGGCTCAAGCCGCCGGCAGTCGCCGAAACACGCGTGGCCAGTAACGACTGAGGGCAAGGCATGAACCGCTGGGTCGAGATCACGTTTGACTGCATGCCGTTGCGCAGCGTTGTCCGTCTGGACATCCCGCTGGATGCTTCGCCAAAATTCCAGGCGTTTTGCGAGCGGGTCAAGGCGGCCATCGACAAGCACGGCAAGTTCAATACGTTTTACCTGTACAACGGCCGCTGCAGCTACCACCTGACAAACCGGGACGATCTGGGCATGATCCAGTTCCGTTTCGAGGGCACGGTGCTGACCGACGAAGAAGACCGGCACACCGTCCGTTGCGATTTGGACGTGAGCCTGCTGCGGGAAACCTGCAGTTGGCTGTCGGAGCCGATCGTCGAGTGGTTCCGGGAGACCGTCCTGCACTCGGTCGGCGCCGAATTCGACCGGTACATCGAAGCGGGCGACCTGGAGCAGACCCGGCGGCGGATCGAACAACTGCAAGCCGCCGCCGACCAGAGCGGCGGATTTATTGGGATGTACTTGTAAAACCCCGACGTTTCCTGAGGCGGTGCCCCAGGCTACGGTGAAACATGGCCTTCGGCCAGACAACACGGTTTCCATCGCGCCGCGGAGTGGCGCGTCTGTTTTGGGCATGTTGTCGTCTGCCGCTCGCGTTCATCTGGACGCTGACCCTGACCCCGGCGCCTGCTCAAGACGCGGGCATGGCGCCGAGCCCCGCCGCCGGTGCGACCGTCAAGTTGGACGAAGCCGACAACGCGGCGCGGTCCCATTTGGAGCGGATCCAGGGATACCTGGCCGACGCGCAATGGGACGAGGCGGTCGAAGCCTTGCGCGGCTTGATGGACGCCAGCGGCGAACGGCTGGTGGCGCTGCCGCCGGAGGCCGCTGATGGCGGCGGAGAATTCGTCCGCTTTGTGCCGCTTCGCCAGTTTGGCCAATGGCGGCTCGCAACGTTTGCCAAGGAAGCCCCCCAGGCTCTGGAAGCGTACCGTCAGCGCGTCGATCCGTTGGCGGAAGCCTGGTTGAAACGGGCGGTGGCCGATCGCGATCCGCGGCGGTTGCAGGAGATTGCCGACCGCTTTTTCGCCAGCCGCAGCGGCGACAGCGCCCTGTTGCGTTTGGGAGATATCGAGCTGGAGCAAGGAAATTTTTTTCGGGCACGCGGAGCCTGGCAGCCGCTATGTCCGCCGCTGACCGAATCTCCAGGTCCGCAGCCCTGGCTGGCGTATCCTGATCCCGACCTCGATCTGGATGCCGTCCGCGCCCGGCTGGTGCTGGTGTCCATCCTGGAAGGTTCGCCCGCCCGTGCGGAACGGGAATTGGCCGTGCTGAGCCGGTTGGCGCCGGAGTCGCGGGGAACGCTGGGCGGCCAAACGGGTCGGTACGCGGAACTGTTGAGCGGTTTGCTGACCGCCAGCCGGACCTGGCCTGCGCCGCGCGAAACGGCCGACTGGACGACCTTGGGCGGGTCCGCAGCGCGCAACAAGACGGCGGCGGCCGGCGTCGATGTGGCGCTGCGGCCGGTTTGGTCCGTACCCTTGCCTCGTCGCTCTGCCGGCGAGGCGGCATCCTCTGGCAGCGGGGCGGGGGGCGAAGCTCCCGGAGGATGGCTGTGCTACCATCCGCTGGTCTCCGGCGCCTCGGTCTTGATTGCGACCGGCGATACGCTGGACGACATTCACGGCTATGACCTGGACACCGGCCGGCCCTTGTGGCTGGAGACGTCGCTTCCGCCCGATGCCGTCGCTACGGCGCAAGGCTCCGTCCCCCCGAATCCGGCATCCAGCGGACAAGCCGGAACGCCCCAGTACACGCTGACCGTGGACGGCGATCTTTTGTATGCCAAGCTGGGGCCCCAGGCTACAACCGTGCCGGCATCCGAGCGGCGCGAGGCACCGCCCTTGGGTTACCTGGCGGCCCTGGACCTGCGGGCCGACAAGAAACGTCTGTTTGAAATCCGGGTCGATCAGCCGCCGTGGGGAGAAGGCTGGGCACTGGAGGGCGTTCCGCTGGCCGCCGACGGTCGGCTGTACGTGGCCTTGCGCCAGCGGGATGGCGTCCGCACTCAGTCGCATCTCGCAGCGTTTGATACGAAACGCGGCGAATTGATTTGGCAGCGTTTTGTCGCCGCCGCGGAGAACTTCAGCCAAGGCCCCACCGTCGAGTACACGCACAACCTGCTGTCCCTGGCCGAAGGCGTCCTGTACCTGAATACGAATTTTGGCGTCGTGGCCGCGGTCCGCGCCAGCGACGGACAAGTCCAGTGGGCCACTCGGTATCCGCCGGCCGCTGCAGATGCTCCGGACTTCGAACTCACCCGCCGGGCGCCGGGACGCGATTTGACGCCCTGCTTGATTTACAAGGGATTGGTGCTGACCGCTCCCGCCGACTGCGACCGCGTATTCGCCCTCGACGCCACGAACGGCCGGAAGGTCTGGGACACCCCCCCTGGAACGGCCGGCGATATCCAGTACCTGTTGGGCGTGGGCTCCGGGAACTTGCTCGCCAGCGGCAGCCGCTTGGTCTGGATCGACGTCCAGACCGGCGGAATCAAAGCCCGCTTTCCCGCCCAAACCGACGGCGCGCTGCGCGGGTGTGGTCGAGGGATCCTGGCCGGAAGCCACGTGTACTGGCCCACCCGCGATCGGATCTACGTCTTCGACCAGCGCGGCCCGCAGCAGACGCGTCAGCCCATCGACCTGGCACCGCTCGGCCTGACCGGGGGAAACCTGGTCATTTCCCGTGACGTCCTGCTGATCGCCGCCGCCGGCCAACTGTCCGCTTTCAATACCTTCGGCCCTCAAGTGACTCAGACGGACGATCGGCCGTAGACAACAGGGCCATTGCGAAGGTAAGTTGTCATTAGTCCGTGGTCATTGGTCATTGGTCATTGGTCATTGGTCAGTGGTTGGGGGGCGCAGATCAAAATCCTTCGTCATCTGCCACTTAGCCACTTTTTGACTTAGCGACTTTTTGACTTCTTGCCTTACTTCCTTCGTCTTCCCCCGGAGTCCGCAGATGTCGCCGGATAACGATTTGCAGGCGGTGGAACGGCTGCACGAAGCTTATCAGCAGATCACGCGCGAATTGGCCAAGGTGATCGTGGGCCAGCGGGAGGTGATCGAACAGCTGTTGATCGCCATGTTCGCCCGCGGGCATTGCCTGCTGGTCGGCGTCCCGGGACTGGCCAAGACGCTGATGATCCGCAGCGTGGCGGACGCCCTGTCGCTGGATTTCAACCGTATCCAGTTCACGCCGGACTTGATGCCCTCGGACATCACGGGCACGGAAGTGATCCAGCAGGACCAGGCCACGGGCCAACGGACGCTGCGGTTTCTGCCGGGCCCGGTCTTTGCCAATATCGTACTGGCGGACGAGGTGAACCGGACGCCGCCCAAGACGCAAGCGGCGCTGCTCGAAGCCATGCAGGAACACCAGGTTACCGCGGGCGGCCAACGGCACAAGCTGCCTCAGCCGTTTTTTGTGCTGGCCACGCAGAACCCCATCGAGCAGGAGGGCACCTATCCGCTGCCCGAAGCGCAATTGGACCGTTTCATGTTCAGTGTTTCCGTCGACTATCCCGGCGAGGATGACGAACTGGAGATTGTGAAACGGACGACGGCCGACCTGGAAACCCGGGTGACTCCGACGCTGGACGCCGACCAGATCCTGCAATTGACGCGGATCGTCCGCCGCGTGCCGATTGCCGACCATATCGCCCGCTACGCGCTGCACCTGGCCCGCCTGACCCGCCACCAGTTGCCCGACGCGCCGGAATTCGTCCGGCAGTACGTGATGTGGGGGTCCGGGCCGCGGGCCAGTCAGTACCTGGTGCTGGGCGCCAAGGCCCGCGCGATCTTGCAAGGGCGCTATTACGTCAGTCAGGATGATATCCGGGCCGTCGCCCTGCCGGTGCTCCGGCACCGCATCAAGACGAATTTCAACGCCGACGCCGAGGGCGTGTCGACGGACGACATCGTCCGCCGCTTGATCGATTTTGTGCCGCGAGTGATAGAAGACCAGCCACATGACCGAACCCATCGCCACCGAGAAACCGCGTCCGACGTCTTTAGATCCGCAGACGCTGGCGAAGCTTAAAGGTCTGACGCTGCGGGCCCGGCACATCGTCGAGGGCTACCTGTCCGGCCTGCACCGCAGTCCCTACCACGGCTTTTCCATCGAATTTGCCGAGCACCGCGAGTACGCGCCCGGCGACGACTTGCGGTACCTGGATTGGAAAGTCCTGGGACGCACGGACAAGTACTACCTGAAGCAGTACGAAGACGAGACGAATCTGATCTGCTACCTGGTGCTGGACATCAGCGAGAGCATGCGGTACCAAGGCCCCGGCAGCGGGCTGTCCAAGTTCGAGTACGCCCAGTGCATCGCGGCGGCGCTGGCCTGGCTGGTCCTTCAGCAGCAGGACGCGGTGGGCCTGGTCACTTTTGACGACGAAATCCGGGCGGACGTCCGCCCGTCCGGCAGCGCCGCTCATTTGCGGCCTTTGTTGCACGTGATGGAAACGGCCGAGATTCGGGCCAAGACGGCGACCGGGCCGATCTTCCACGAACTGGCCGAACGTTTCCGCAAGCGGGGCGTGGTCCTGATCCTCAGCGACCTGTTTGACGACGTGACGGCGATGATGGCCGGCTTGAAACACTTCCGCCACCGCCGCCACGACGTGATCTTGTTCCATATTTTAGACCCCGCCGAGTTGGACTTTCCGTTCCGCAGTCCGACCTTGTTCAAGGGGTTGGAGCAGCAGTCCGACGTCCTGGCCGACCCGCGTTCGCTGCGCAAGGGCTACCTCCGCGAGCTGGCCGCCTATCAACAGGATCTGCAGCGCGGCTGCCGCAGCCAAGGCATGGACTACCTGCTGGTCCGCACCGACCAGCCGCTGGACGTGACCCTGGCCGCCTACCTGAGCCAGCGGATGGCGAAGATCAAGTAGACGCCGCGGTTGCGTACCGAGAGGCGAACGGCCGGCGTCAGCCCGCCGGTTCTCCACATTCCCTCACATGTGCTTGACGCGACCTTCGGTCGCAACCAAACCATCCGGATCTTGAACAGGAGCAAACAGAGCAAACAGAGACGAGGTACTTTCTCTCTGTTGACTCGGTTACCTCCTGTTAAATGAACTCATGCCGGTTGCGCGAGTTATGACCGTTTGCAGTGTGAGGAGTTCGCAAGATCACTTGGTGAAATCAGCAAGAGTTGGAGAAGTGTTTGCCGGGACGATGCACCGATGGGCTGACGCCTGACATCCTGACATACCACAAGGATTCTGGCGGCTTTCCTGGGAGGCGGTCGGGAATCATGGGTCACAAATTCTGGCGTGTCGTCCGGCAACTCACGT
>CAZXYZ010000197.1:0-10975 GCA_964645045.1 uncultured Pirellulaceae bacterium
GCCCGAGGGTCACGCCCGTTCCGAAACTGCGGGCGATTCCCGTGCCGGCCCCACGCCACGGGAAAATCGCACAGTTATTTCTGGAACGGTGCTTAGCAAGCCGCGGATCGCCAGGCTTCGGGGCCGGACCGCCAGTGGCCGCTCGTCCGAGTTCTTTCGGTCCAAAGCCGGGAAGCTCTCTTGGACCACCCCTGTAAAGGTGTCAAACAGGTCGGAGTCCACGCTTTAGCGTGTATCGGCGGCGGGCTTCGCCGCCCGCGCAGCCTAAAGGCTGTACTCCAACTGAATCGTCTGCCAGCTTTTCTTGAGAAATCCGGCCTTTACAGGGAAGCCCAAAGCGGCCGGGCGATCTGCAAAAAACGCGTTTGAACGTTGTCGTAACCAATCCAGGCAGGCGAGCATCAGTCCTTGTGGAATGTCGTCGCTCCTCCATTCGGACGTCCCCGTGCTGGTTGATTTCTATGCCGACTGGTGTGGACCTTGCCGGAGGCTGGCACCGGTGCTGGAAGAGTTGGTGGCGGAAATGCCTGACGCCGTGATCGTCAAAGTCAACGTGGACCAGCGCCCGAACCTGGCCGCCGAGTATGGCGTCGACGCAATCCCCAGCGTCAAGGTCTTCAAGAACGGCGTCGTCACCGCTCAGCAGGTCGGCCTGGCCAGCAAGGGCCAACTACGAGCAATCCTGAATGGCTAACCATTTGAAGGCGAACGACGGAAGTCTATTTCCCGGCCGTTCTCAGACCAGACCTGCCTTTTCGCGGCCCAATCTGGTATACTCTGGGCAGTCGGCGAGCCGCGCGTGACGACCGTTGCTCATGACGGCTGCCCGACAAAGAATGGATAGCCGGGCATGCTTCGGTTCCCCATCCCGAAAAAAACACACGGCTCTGGAGAGCCATGCGACATGGAATCCTGAAAGGAAAAGAAAAATGTCCGAGCCGCAACGTGTCAATCGTCGCAACTTCTTGGAAGGATCGTTGGCAACCGTCGGCGCCGCCGGCGCGATGGTGGGGGCCGGTTGGGGCTGCCGTCAGGCTGGAGCGGCCGAACCGGCGGCCGAGCCTGCGTCGGCGGCTGCTTCCGCCGAACCCATGCCGTGCGGGATGATCGGCAAAGCCAAGATCAGCCGGCTGCTGCTGGGTGGCAATCTGGTGTCCGGCTATATGCATGCCCGCGACTTGAAATACGTCAATCAGCTGTTCCGCGCCTACGTCACCGAAGAGAAGATGATGGAGACCCTGCGGCTGGCCGAAGCGCAGGGGATCAACACGGTGTTCGAGACCGGCGCGAACTTCGTGAACCGCTATAACCAGGAATTCGGCGGGCACATGCAATTCATCCCGCACATTCAAGTGAGCTTGGAGCAACACGAACAGTCGCTAAAGGACCACATCCAGAAGCAGGTCGACTCGGGCGCCGTGGCCTTGTACGTCTGGGGCGTCGCCGGCGACCGCCTGGTTCAAGCCGGGGCGATCGGCCAATTGGCCAAGGCGGTCGAGTTGGCCAAACGGCACGATCTGCCCGTTGGCGTCGGCGGCCATTCGCTGCTGGTGCCGATGGCCTGTGAACAGCACCAGGTGCCGTGCGACTTTTACGTCAAAACGTTCCACAGCGATCAGTACCCGTCCGCGACCCCCAAGGCGTTGCGCAAGGAATTCATGTGGCAGGACGGCGGCGAAGGCTGGTACGACAACATGTGGTGCATCAACGTGGAGGAGACGATCTCGTTCATGAAGACGGTGACCAAGCCCTGGCTGGCCTTCAAAGTGCTGGCCGCGGGCGCGTTCGATCCGAAGCAAGCGTTTCCATACGCTTTCCAGAACGGGGCGGACTTCATCGCCGTGGGAATGTTCGACTTTCACATCAAGCAGAACAGCGAACTGGTCAGCCGCGTGGTCCGCCGGGAACAAGTGCGCGAGCGTCCCTGGTGCGCGTGATGAATCCGCACCGTCCCGGCGCGGGTTTCCGATGAGCATGACAGCGTGATGAGTTACGGACGACAAGATGCCGACGGATCTCCTCCGAATCGTTGAATCGACCACCCTCGATGCCCAGACCATCGCCGACAGGACGGCGCAGATTCACGCCAGCGTGCTGAGCAGGTCAAAGTACGTTCACGCCCCGAACTTCACCCGGATCCATCCCAGTGACTTGGAGCTGTTGTTCGCCGAGTACGACGGCCGGTTCTTTGGCGGGCAGGTCCGGGCGACGCTGGGCACGACCCCGCTGCACTTCCGCCTCTCGAAACGGATGACCAGTTCAGGGGGCAAGACAACCCGTTTTGCCGACAGATCGGGTGGCAGGCAGTGGTACGAAATCAGCGCCTCGACGACGATGTTGTTCGGCTGCTTCACCGAGGACGACCATCGGCCCGTGACGACCAGTGGTATCGCCTGCCGGGACCGCCTGGATGCCCTGCAGCGGGTCATGGAACACGAGATCGTTCACTTGATTGAAATGCTGCTTTGGGGCACGTCCAGCTGTTCCCAGCCCCGCTTTCACGCGATCACCCGGCGCTTCTTCGGCCACATCGAAAACAAACACAATCTCATCACGCCGAAGGAAAAGGCGCTGGTCAAATTCGGCATCAGACCGGGCGTGAAGGTGCGATTCCGGTTCGACGGCAGCGAACACACCGGGGTGGTCAACCGGGTCAGTAAACGGGCGACGGTGTTGGTCGAAGACTCCATGGGGCGGCGGTACTCCGATGGAAAACACTACACCAAGTTCTACGTGCCGGTGCAGATGCTGACAGCGGTGGAATGAGGGTATTTCACCTCTCGGTCGCTTCCATTGCCCGGAGCTTGATGCCGCGAAACTCGATGGCACCGCCGTAGTCCTGAAGCCCGATGTGGCCCTTGGGGACCTTGCCCCAGTTACTCTGGCCGTAGGCCGATGGGAAGAATTTGCTCGTCTTGACGTGGGCTTGCCAGTTCCGGCTGCCGACATCGTATTCGAGCAGCTTTTCGCCGTTCATCCAATGCTCGACGTGGTTCCCTTGGGCGACGATGCGCGACTGGTTCCACTGGCCCAGCGGCCGGGTCATGTCCTTGGCCGGCGGGAACGCGGAATAGCAGGCCCCCGCCGACGACAGGGGATTGAGCCCATCGATGTGCCCTTGGTTGTCCAGAATCTGGTATTCCGGTCCGGTTTCCCAGACGTTGGCTCGCTCCTCGGTCGCCCGGTAGATCACGCCGCTGTTGTTGCCCGCGGTCATCTTCCATTCCCAAACCAGCTCGAAATCCTCGAACTGCTCGTCGGTGACGATGTCGCCGGACGATTCCCCCTGGGTGCGCCGGGAGAGCAGCGAGCCGCTTTCCACGCGCCAGCTGGCAGGCATCGTCGTCGATTTGTAGCCTCGCCAGCCGGTTGTGGTCTTGCCGTCGAAGAGGAGCCGCCAACCGGCTTGCTGCTCTTCGGTAGTGAGCGTGTTGGGGTCCTGGGCGCGAGCGGACAGGGCCAGCGCAGAAACCAGCAACAGCAACGCGACGTTCGACACGAATCGTTTCATAAGGTTCCCCCTGGCGGATTGGTTCTCGAACGTTACTCAGCACCGTTCGAGAAATAAGTGTCCGATTTCTCCGTGGCGTACGCTTCCAGCTTGCGGGAGATCATGGCATCGCAAGCTGGACGCTTACGCCACTTGTTTCTCGAACGCTACTTACCGAGCCGCGAGTTCAATTTCGTGGCATTGCAGGGCCAGTCGGGCAACGCTGTGAAGCATTTTCAGAGGCTGTTTTTCGGGCTTTTTGTCGTAGCCGCGTTCGCCAGAACGCGGGGCGAGTGCCGCCGCAGCCCGCATTCTGGCGAATGCGGCTACCAGAATGCTTCACAGCGTTGCCAGTCGGGGCAGCACGAACTGGAGCGCCGCGCCGTCTGTTTCGATCGTCCGGTTTTCCCCCAACTCGCGGACGACCTTCGGTGTTCCCGGCAGCTTAAACGCAACCGTGCTCCCGCGTACCAGTCCTTGACCGAGTAGATCACCTTCAGCCCGTGTTTCTGGGCCAAGTCCATCTGTTCTTTGGTGGGCAAGCCGTAGGGCATCAGGCAGTTGGTGAGCCCCAGGCAAGCGAGAACCACGACTGCCGCTACGAGAATCAACCCGTTGCGGTGGGATTGATATTTGGACATCCATCAGCATCCTCTCCCCGGGCGGGAGAGCGCAGGGTATGGGGAAGCGAATTCGGTCAGTAATCTCTTCCTACGGCTTACGTTCAGACGGCTCCAGCGTCATCGTGATCGCACTTCTTCATCAAGCTGCCCCGGCGGGGCTTTGGCCGTGGAAATTGCCGGCGCGGAAGGCGTCGGAGATGGCCAGGGGAACTTCGGCTTCGGCCAGCACCAGGCGAGCGCGGTTTTCCGTCACCTTGGCGCGGTTCTCTTGTTCCATGGCGACGGCTTCGGCGCGGTGGCGTTCGGCTTCCGCGCGGCGTTTCCGCATATCGGCCTCGGCCTGCTCCGTTTGCAGTCTCGCTCCAATGTTCTCGCCCACGTCGATGTCGGCAACGTCGATCGACACGATTTCAAAGGCGGTCTGCGAGTCCAAACCGCGGGCCAGGACCGCTTTGGTGATGCGGTCGGGGTTCTCCAGCACTTGTTTGTGCGATTCGGCGGAGCCGATCGAAGTGATGATGCCTTCGCCGACCCGCGCGATGATGGTCTCTTCCGTGGCCCCGCCGATCAATTGCTCCAGGTTCGTCCGCACCGTGACGCGGGCCCGCACGCGCAGCTCGACGCCATTTTTGGCGATGGCGCTCAGCGTCGACTTGCCGCTCCGCTGCGGGTCGGGACAATCGATGACTTTGGGATTGACGCTGGTCCGCACGGCGTCCAGGACGTCGCGGCCGGCCAAATCGATGGCGGCCGCACGGTCAAAGTCCAAGTCGATGCGGGCCCGTTGGGCGGCGATAATCGCGTGGACGACCTTCATCACGTCGCCGCCCGCCAGGTAGTGCGCTTCCAGACGCGACGTGCTGATCCCGGTGCGGCGGTCGATGGGCAGGCCCGCCTGGACGCACATGATCTTGGCGGTGACGATCAACGTCGCCTTGACTTGGCGGAATCCCATGCCGATCAAGCTCCAAATGCTCACGTCGGCCCGGGACATGTAGGCTTGAAACCACAGCTTGCCATACGCCGTCGCCACGATCAGCAGCACGAAGCCCATCAAGCAGGCGATGGCGCACACGCCGAGCACCACGAGCCAAGTCACATCGTCGACAGCCAGCACTGGCGGCAGCTTGTTCAACATGATCGCATCCTCAATCCGCGTCAGTAAAGAATTCCGCAGGACACCAGATTTTAGCCAATCCGCCCGGCAAGAAACAACACCCGGACCGGGGATTCTTCACGATTCGTGAACTTGATCTGCCAGGGCGTCACGTCGCCAGCGTGGCTTGCCAGAATGCCGCGGGGCGTTAAGAATAGCGGAATGCCTCGCCGAAAACGCCGCAACTGGCCGTTCCTACTCGCGATCTTCGCCGTGGCCGGCTTGTTGCTGGTCTACGCCGTGCTCTGGCCGCTGGTCTCCGCCCTGCTGGCGCCGGCCAGGCCGCTGGCCTCGCGTCCGCTGCCGATCCTGGCCCCGTTCAGCGACCAGATTCCGATTCGCGTGTTCGAGTTCGTCATTCTTGCGTGGCTGTTCGTCTTCGGCTCGTGCATCGGCAGTTTCTTGAACGTGGTCATCTACCGCACGCCCCGCAGGGGTTCCTTGTGGGGTTCGTCTTACTGCCCACGCTGCCGCGTCAGGATTCGGGCACGCGATAACGTTCCCGTCTTTGGCTGGCTCAAGCTGCGCGGCCGCTGTCGCACCTGCCGGCTGCCGATTTCCGCGCGATATCCGCTGGTCGAGTTAACGGTCGGGCTGGCGATGCTCGTCTTGGCGACGCTGGAAATCCTGTTGGCGGGCATCAATCTGCCCGACGTCGGCCATCGCGACGTGATGCGGCTGAGCGTTAGTTGGCTGATTGGCCACCCGCGGTGGGACCTGATCGGGACGTGCGTCTTGCACGGCGGACTGGTGTGCGTGCTGTTAAGCTGGGCCTTGATCCGATACGACGATTACGCGGTGCCCGTCCGCTATGCGGTTGGCGCGTTTGGCGCCGCGTGGCTGTTGATTGCGTTGACGCCGCTGTTGGGGCCGGAGGTTGGGCCGTTGAGCCAGTTGGACTGGCAAGCGTGGCTCGCCGTGTGCGCAAACTGCGGCGGGGGATTGCCCGGCATGATCGGCGGGCTGCTTCTGGGGCTACTTGTCGCCGGCGGATGCCGGCTGGCCGGCCGCGACGGACTCGGGGGCAACGAGCGACCGCACGAGAACATGCCGGATGGAAATGAAACGGAGGCAACAAGGCCGATTCTGGAGAGTCACGTCTGGGATGCTCCGCTCGGCTTGGGGCTGGTGGGCGTCTGCTTGGGCTGGCCGGCAGCTGTCTCGGTCGGGCTGCTCGCATCCGTGGCACGCCTGCTGGGCGCGTTGGCGTTGGGGATGTCGGCCCGCCGACACCCCGCGCCGCTGTTGGCGTACGTCTGCCTCGCGGCGTTCCTCCACATCTGCCTGTGGCGCGGGTTGGATTCGCTGGCTTTCTGGCCTGGCGGCTCCGCTGGCTTGCCGGCTGTCGCGACCGCGATCACCATGATCCTGGTGTTGACGTGGCAAGCCAGCGTGTTGGAGCGGTTGGTCAGCACTCCGTGACTACGCACACGGGGGCGACACCGTTACAGTCGGGTTCGATCCAGGCTCGTTCCGCGGCGACTTCGGCTTCGCGTTTCGTTTTCCAAGCCTGGCGAATCCCCACGCGTTTCCAAAAATCCTGCTTGCGGACATACTCTGGGTGACTGGTGCCCCGTCCGTCACGCCAATCCACCACCTTCAAGGTAAAAGCCATAGTCGTTCTCTGTCTCCCATCAATTGTGTTTGTACGCTCCTTGCGTCGAGAATACCAAACTAATCGTTCGGCCGAGTTGAACGGAAACTTGAGCAAATCGCCCGGGAAAAACCCATGCAGCTGTCAGCGTACCGGCAATGCGTGAGCGGAAAGGCGCTAGCCGCCGGTCTTGGAACGGGCGAATTCAGCAGCGAGAGCGAAAATAAGTCTCCGATTTCGTGAGATCCCTTGGGACGTCTTACGTCTTCTTTGTTAGCCGACTTCAGTCGGCTCAAGGTCTGCCACCAGCTTCAGCTGGTGGATCGCGGGGTGGCTCACCTGCCTGAGCCGGCTTTAGCCGGACTTCTCGTCATGTTTTGAGCCGTCCCCACGCGAGTCAGGATGTGTTCTAACTCGCCCAGTCATTTGGTTGAAACCAGGATCGAGAAGCCCGGCTGAAGCCGGCTCCCTGAAGCGGCCTGTGCAACCGCGCCCACCAGCTGAAGCTGGTGGCAAATGGGGAGTCGGCTAAAGCCGACTAATCGCACCTCTGCATCGCTCCACGGCGGACAGGCGACATAGCGTCCATCCTCGTCGGCTTGTGTCGGTTTGGGTTTCCACGCGAAGGCAATCGTGCTAAAATCTCCGGGCACCAACCAAGCTGGGATTCCGGGCACACCGTAAGGAAACGATGCCGTGTTCGCTGCTGAGCCTGCGCCAACCCAATTCGACTTGCACTTCCGCATTGCCGGCTTTCCGGTGCGGGTGCATCCGTTCTTCTGGCTGATGACGCTCCTGATGGGCGCTCGTAGCGAAGACCCGATGACGCTGCTGATTTGGATCGTGGTGGTATTCATCTCCATCCTGATGCATGAACTGGGCCACGCCCTGACGATGCGTTACTACGGCCAGGACGCCCGCATTGTGTTGTACATGATGGGCGGCTTGGCCATTCCGGAATCGTCGTGGAGTGGAAGCCGCGGTGGCCGCAAGCGCGGCCGCTTGGCGCAGATTCTGATCTCGGCGGCCGGGCCCGGCGCCGGCTTCCTGCTGGCGGGATTGGTCGTGGCGATGGTGCTGGCGGGCGGAGGCGCCGTGCGGCTGTTTTTGTTTCGTGGATTCTTGCCGGTCCTTGCGGCCTACCTCCCGGACCAAGTCAACGAATATGGGCTCGATTTCGTGAACAGCCTGCTGTGGGTGAACGTGTTTTGGGGCCTGCTCAACCTGATGCCGGTGAACCCCTTGGACGGCGGCCAGATTGCCCGCGAGGTGCTCACGGCCAGCGATCCGTGGGAAGGCATGTCCAAGTCGCTCTGGCTGTCCGTCTTTGTCGGCGCGGCGGTTGCCGTGGTTGGTCTGGTTGTCTTACAGGACCGGTTTCTGGGGATTTTCTTCGCCCTGTTGGCTTTTTCTAACTACATGGCAATTCAGAACTTGCGCGGCAGGAACTGGTAACGCCCGGAGTGCTGTCATGGAACGATTGACAGGTGGCAAACCGGAGTCCGGCGTACCGCCGTCGCGACGCGTCATCCTGTTGGGCGCCAGCAACGTCACGCGATCGATGTCCACCGTCATCGAGACGGCGGAGTTGATTTGGGGCCGGCCGTTGGACGTGCTGGCCGCGTGCGGCCACGGCCGATCCTACGGGCGCACCAGCTGCGTGTTCGGCAGGTCGCTGCCCGGCATTCTGGAATGCGGGTTGTGGGACGAGTTGTCGCGCCGACCGGCGCTGCCCACGGCGGCGCTGGTGACCGACATCGGCAACGACATCCTGTACGGCGCCGGCGCCGATCAGATCGCGGCCTGGGTCGCGCAGAGCGTGACGCGTTTGAGCGCCGTCTGCGAGCGGATCGTGATCACCGAGTTGCCGTTGGCGCGCGTCGCGTCGGTTACGCCTCGGCAGTACAACTTGTTTCGCGCGCTGCTGTTCCCGGGATCGCGCGTGACGTGGGAGGACGCGCTGCACCGGGTCCGCGAGTTGAACGAGTGCGTGGCCGAGTTGGCGAGGCAACAGCGCGCGGGATTGCGTGTGCCGCGGCTCGAGTGGTATGGCTGGGATCCGATCCACCTTCGTCGCGCCGTGTGGCCGGAAGCGTGGTGCGAGATCCTGTCGGGATGGAGCGATCATGCGGTGACACAACGTGCGCGTGGTTCGTGGTTGGGCTGGTTGCAGCTACGTCGCCAGCAGCCCTTGGTGCGCCGTCTGTTCGGCATCGAACAGCGCCGCGCGCAACCCACGTGTACGTTGCGCAGCGGCAGCGCGATCTCGCTGTATTGACTCGGCGCGTGGGAGTCGCAGAAAAAAATGTTGCGTTTTTTTGTTGAAAACTTGTTGAAAACATGTTGCATAAATTCTGGGGATGCGTAAAACATTAGCTAGCATCCGGTGGAGATTACGTGCCACGCGTGTTTGTGCTCGCTTCATTCGTAATGAGGACAGGGGCAAACACACTCGGAAACGAGTAAGTGGCAGATAGGAAGTTGGCGAGTAGGACTCGTCGGCTCGGGGCAACCTGGAGGCCATCGAGAAGGAACTCGCCGGAACCTTGTTTTACGGAGGACGTGTAGTGGCCACGAAGAAAGCTGCACCGAAGAAGGCAGCCGCAAAGGCTCCCGCCAAGAAGGCACCTGCGAAGAAGGCCGCCCCTGCGAAGAAGGCCCCTGCGAAGAAGAAGAAGTAGGACGCCGAGGGAAGCCGTTCGATTGCCGCCCGCCGCGTTAGCTTGCTGACGGCCGGCAGCGGAAATGGAACCACCGATAACAACGAGAAAGGGCCGTCTCAACGATCCGTTGGGGCGGCCCTAATGTTTGCGCTGGGGCTGCGGCCAAGCCAGGGAGGTTTGCTTCTTTCCGCTACCCCAGCACCGGCAGCTGCGGTTGGGGTGGCGCGGCGGCGGACGTTTCGGCGAGGTTCTTGACCAGCCGGTAGCAGATTCCATCCAGCCGGGCGGCCGTGGACGGATCGTCAAAGTTGTCGCCGGTCCGGCCCACGTCGCCGTATTCGCGGATCTGCAGCTGGATCGGGATGTCGCCCAGGAAGGGGACGCTCAACTCCTCGGCGCGCTGCCGCGCTCCGCCGCTGCCGAAGATGTCGTGGCGCTGGCCGCAGTTGGAACAGACGAATCCGCTCATGTTCTCGACCAGTCCCAGGACCGGGATTTTCACCTTGCGGAACATGGCGATCGCTTTGACCGCGTCCAGCAGGGCAACGTCCTGGGGGGTACACACGATGACGGCGCCGGTCAGCGGCAGCAGCTGGGACAGTGTCAACGCGATGTCGCCGGTGCCGGGCGGCATGTCGATGATCAGGTAGTCCAGATCGCCCCAGCGCGTATCGCGCAGGAATTGGGTCACGGCGCCGTGCAGCATCGGGCCGCGCCAGATCACCGCCTCGTCCTTCGGCACCAGGAATCCCATCGACATCACGGGCATGCCGTCCTTGTCGATGGGACGGATTTGATTGTCTTCGATGGTCGGCCGGCCGCTCAGCCCCAGCAGGTGCGGAATGCTGGGCCCGTAGACGTCGGCGTCCATCAGCCCCACCTTGCACCCGGCACGCTTGAGCCCAAACGCGATGCTGGCCGCCACGGTGCTCTTGCCGACTCCGCCCTTGCCCGACCCAACCGCGATCACGCTCTTGACCGTCAACCCGATTTCGCCCAGCTTGGCGGCGGGACGCACATGAATCGATTCCCGGACGGTCACGCCGCTCAGTTGCGGGAATCTGGCACGCAGTTGCTCCTCGGCCGACTGCCGCACGTCTCGCCACAGCGGTGCCGACCAGGTCGTCAGGGCCACGTCGAGCGAGAGCTGATTGTTTTCGACTTGGATGTCTTTGACCTGCTCCAGCTTGGTCAGGCTGCGGCCGGTTTCCGGGTCTTTGAGGTTGGATAACGCGGTTTTGACCGCCGCTGCATCAATTTGGCCGTTGGCCATTCGTGGTGCCTTTCTTGAGGATCGTTGTCAGTTGTCAGTTGTCAGTTGTCAGTTGTCAGTTGTCAGTTGTCAGTTGTCAGTGGTCAGTGGTCAGTGGTCAGTGGTCAGTGGTCAGTGGTCCGTGGTCCGTGGTCCGTGGTCCGTGGTCTGGGGGCCGTGGGAACGGCAGCGGCGTG
>CAZXYZ010000198.1:0-10953 GCA_964645045.1 uncultured Pirellulaceae bacterium
GCGGCAGGGAAGGAGGCGGTGGGGCGTTCGTTGGGGCGTAGCTGGTGCAAAATCACGGGCTCCACCGAGACAAGCTCGGAGGTGGCCTAACTGCCCGGTTACCTTACTGAATCAGCGGTTCGAGTTTGGCCACCACGTCGCGCAGGGCGGCGACTTCAGCGCGCAACTGCGTCACCTCTTCTTGCAACTGGTCAAACTTGTCCTGCGAGACGTAAGACCAAGCCGACGTCAGACCGCCGCCCCCCCGGGGCATGGCCGGTGCATCGTCCGCGGGCCCTGCGGGCGGAGGCGTGTACGTCGCCATACGGGCCTTGAGTTCCTCCATCTCGCGCTCTTTGTACAGGTTATGGCTGACCATCTGTCCCCGGCCTTCCGGCGTCAGCGAGAGGACTAGATTCTTGGTGATCAGCGATTGCAGGACGGGCTTCAATTCCGGCAGTCCCGCGATCGGCTCCATCCGCGAAGCGTGCGCCCGCAACTCGCCCACCGTCTGCTCGCCGCGCAGCAGCAGTTCGGCCATCACGGCCAATTCGACCTTGTCCACGCCCAGCCACTCGTACATCTGGTGCCGGTACTTGGCAACGCGCCCACTGCCCTGCACCTCGACAATCGCGCCCATTTCCCGCAACTCATCGACGGCCACCTGGACCTCGTCGGCGGTCATGTTCATCTGCGGCGAACGGTTGCTCTTTTGGTTCGCGCCCGTCACCAGACCATTTAAGGTCATCGGGTACGCGTCCGGCGTCGTCTTGGCTTTCTCGATCAAGACACCCAGGACGCGGCGTTGCTGGGATCTGAGGGGCCGCCATTTGGGTGCCGGTTGTTCGGGCGGAGATACTGCGGTTTCGTTCATAACTGGCTCTTCTGTCGGACAAGCTTAAGGGCCAAGCTGGGTAGGACGGGACATTTGCCGAGCCCTAATCTACGGCCGAAGCGTCGTAAATTCAACGGGCGTGCTGGAAAAAGCGGCTGTATGGCAACCGCGAATGAAATGCTAGCAATGCAGGCGAGTTTGGGACATTTCCGTCGGCATCTCTGGACGAAAACCTGATGGCGGAGTGCTGGCGGCGGAACTTGCTTCGGTAAGATCGCGTCTGAGCAAGCACTGTCGCGGAACTGAGGGGCGTGTTTTTTGGGCGGTGTCATGATTCAGGTCAACACAACGAATTTTGTGATTGCCGGCGGTAGCGAACCAGGGCTTCTGCTCGCGGGGCTGGCGATCGCCGACGAACTGCGTGCCATCGTGCAGCACGCCCGCTTTCTGTTTGCCGGCTCCGGTGCCGAGGATGAATGCCGGCGAATCTGCCATGCCGGCTATGAGTACGTGGCTTTTGGCATTCCGCCGAACGGCCGGCGGTCCCGGACTTGGCGTCTGCCGTGGACCGGCCGGGGAGAAGAACGGCGTTTGTTGAAACGCACCCAGCCTGCCGCCGTCCTTAGCTTGGGCGGAGCGATCGGCGAATCGGTAGGGCATGCCGCGGCCGGACTGGGATTGCCCCTGGCGGTTCTGGAGCAGCACGTGACCGCCAGCCGGGCGACGCGGCGATTGGCGTCGAAAGCAGCGGTGGTCTGCCTGGGATTTGAAGAGACGCGCCACCGTCTCGCGGCGAATTGCCCGATCCGAGTCACCGGCATCCCGATGTCCCGGTTGGGCCTGTTGGCGACGGGGGAGGCAACGGCGACGGAAGCCGTCGCCGACGGACCCGCGTCGACGAAAGCGAGGCGGTTGGTCATCTTGGGGGACGGCGGGCCGCAACGCGAAATGAGTGCGGCGCTGCCGCGGGCCATCAGCCGGCTGGAGGAACACCTGCCGAATTGGCGCGTCGTGCATCGCACGCGGTTCGACGAAGTCCGGCCCGTGCAGCGATTGTATCGCCGGTTGGGGATCGACGCAGTGACCACGGGACACATCCACAATCTGTCTGCGGTGCTGGCCCGCTCGGATCTGGTGATTGCGACTACGCCGCCCACCGACGTCGTCGAGCTAGCCGCATCGGCGACACCCATCGTCGCCGCGATCGGCGCAGACGCCCCCGATTGCACCCAGGTGCATACCGCTCGGACCTTGGCCGGCAGCGGTGCATGCATGGTCGTGGACGAACCGGGCCAGGAACTGGCTTGGGTCCGAGTTTTGGAACCTCTGCTGCGGGACAGCGGCCATCGCCGCCAAGTGGCCGCCGCCATGCAACGGCATCTCCGCTCCGACGCCGCCTGGCAAGTTGCCAGCATGATCCGCGACCTGATCTCCTCGACGGCCCGTGTGCGCGTCGCGTAGCGAGGCACGGTTTTCGCCTGAACCCCGTAGTTGCTGCCGGGTTACCGTGGGGCTGACGCCGCCACGTTCGCCGATCCAAGCGAACGGCGGGCGTCAGCCCGTCCGGTGGGAGCCGTGTGCAGCCCGGGATACCGTGAGGCTGACGCCGCCACGTTCGCTGATCCTGGCGAACGGCGGGCGTGAGCCCGTCCGGTGGAAGCCGTGTGCAGCCCGGGTTACCGTGGGGCTGACGCCGCCACGTTCGCCGATCCAAGCGAACGGCGGGCGTCAGCCCGTCCGGTGGGAGCCGTGTGCAGCCCGGGATACCGTGAGGCTGACGCCGCCACGTTCGCTGATCCTGGCGAACGGCGGGCGTGAGCCCGTCCGGTGGAAGCCGTGTGCAGCCCGGGATACCGTGGGGCTGACGCCGCCACGTTCGCCAGGTTTCATGCCGGCTCGCCTCGCGCCGCCGGCCAGGCGTGCTTGATCCATTCGATCCCGTGATGGACAATGAAAGCGGACGGCAGACAACTGTCGTGTTTCGATTGTCCAGGCTGAGATTCACACGGGAGACGCACCCATGATTGACAAACCGGTTGCGCTTGTCACCGGAGCGTCCCGCGGTATCGGGCGCGGCATCGCGTTGGAACTGGGACGGCACGGCTACGCGGTCGGAGTCAACTATTTCCGCAGCTCGGAGGCCGCTGCAGAGGTGGTCGCACAGATCGAATCGCACGGCGGACACTCCGTCGCGATTCGAGGCGACGTCGGACTGGCCGCCGATCGGGCGGCCCTGATCGAACAGATCAGCAGCCGCTTTGGACGGCTGGACGTCTTGGTCAACAACGCCGGTATCACCTCGCAAGGCCGCCGCGACTTGTTGGAGGCCACGGAGGAGAGCTGGGACCTGGTGTTTGACACCAACCTCAAGGGCCCGTTCTTTCTGGCGCAACTGGCGGCGCGGCAGATGATCGACGCCATCGACTCCGGACGCATCTCGCAAGGCTGGATCGTCAATGTGTCGTCGATTTCGGCGTATGCGGTAACCACGAACCGCGCCGACTACTGTATGGCCAAGGCGGCCATGCAGATGATGACCTGGCTGCTGGCGACGCGGCTGGCCGAACACCAGATCCGCGTGTACGAGGTCTGCCCGGGCGTGATAGAGAGCGACATGACGGCTCCCGTGCGGGAAAAATACGACAAGCTGATTGCGGAGGGACTGGCGCCGATCCGCCGTTGGGGCACCCCGGACGATGTGGCTCGAGCCGTCCTGACGCTGATCGGCGACGGCTTCCCGTTTTGCACCGGCGACCGCATCAACGTCGACGGCGGCTTCCACATCCGGCGGCTGTAACCCCGGTCGCAGACGGATTGGCAATTCGTCCCGCTTGGTGAATAATCTCGGTAAGGGAGGACGCCGTTATGCCGCAAGCCATTGTCGATCCGGAGGAATTGCGAGATTTCGCCCGGAATCTGAAGAAGTTCAACAACGATCTGAAGGAGCACAGCCGCGCGCTGGCCAACCAGCTGTCGGGGCTCTCCACGACTTGGCGGGACCAGGAACACAAGAAATTCGCTATGCAGTTTGAAGAAGGCATGAAGATGATCGCCCGCTTTCTGGAGAACAACGAGCGGCACGTGCCTTATCTGCTGCGGAAAGCGGAGCACATCGACGAGTATCTGAAATCGTGAAGGCAAAATCCGAGGAACTGGCGATCACGGCCCGCGGAAGGCCGAAAGACTGACCGCTGAAAGCTGACCGCTGAAAGCTGACCGCTGAAAGCACTTCCATGAGCACCCCGGCCCAAATCACGTCGACCGAGGCAGTGCGGCAGTTCAAGCTTGCCCTGGAAGAGTTCCAGTTCGAGGCGCGCGAAGCCGTCTCGCAACTGCTGCTGGAAATGCGGCGGGCGGTCGACTGGATCGAGCACGACCGGGCACGCTACTGGCCGCACGAGATGCAGCGGGCCTCGGATGCCGTTCTGCAGGCCAGCAACGATCTGGAACGCTGCGAAATGTCGCTCCGCGCGGAGGACAAACGGTCCTGCAACGAGCAGAAGATCGCGCTGGAAAAGGCCAAGCGGCGGTTGCGGCTGACGGAAGACAAGGTCCGCGCTGTCCGCCGCTGGCGAATGGCCGTGCATCGCGAGACGGACAATTTCCACGGCCGGCTGGCCAAGCTGGCCAGCTGTCTGGACATGGACTTGCCGCGGGCCCTGGCAACCTTGGAACGGATGGCCGCGGCCCTGGACCGCTACACCGAGCGGGCTGCGCCCGTGGAAAGTTCCGCGGGCATGGACGCCGCCGTCCCGGTTTCTGCCGACGCGCCCCGCGCGGCGCCGGCCGGTGCCGGCCGGCCGGAAGGAGA
Organism: uncultured Pirellulaceae bacterium; assembly: GCA_964645045.1. Taxonomy (GTDB): domain Bacteria; phylum Planctomycetota; class Planctomycetia; order Pirellulales; family Pirellulaceae; genus Anammoximicrobium. The sequence continues at coordinate 4,626 of CAZXYZ010000198.1, forward strand.
CGCCTGATGAAGCACTGCGATTTGGTCAGCGGCTTGGGGCGGCTCAAACATGCCGCGGCGGAACTGCGGGAGCATTGGCTGGACGCCAAGACTTATTGGACGGACCAGGTCAGCCGCGATTTCGAAAAGAACCACTTGCAGCAGTTGCCCGCGCAGATCACCTTGGCGGTGGCCGCCGTACAGCAGTTGGCCGAATTGCTGGAACAGGCCGAAAAAGAATTGGAAGACCCTCTGAGAGCCGAGTAAGCAGCCGAGAAAAAGGTGTCAGGAACCACTTGCCGGGAACCGGCCCTTCGGGTGCTTCGCACAAATGGTTCCTGACACCTTTTTCTCGAATTCCCAAGCGGACCGTCATCATGCAAAACGTATTCCTGGATCGACAGCGCAAGGCTCTGGCGGACCTCGCTGCCCTGGTCGCACGCCGCGCCGCGGGCGAGCAAGACATCGACCGGCGGCACGCGGCCCGGGCCCGGGAGATCGTCGACCAGCACAAGACGCACCGCGAGCAGCTGACCGCCGAATTCGAAAAAGAAATCACCGCCCTGCGCGGCGAGTATCGCCAGCTGCGCGAGGAAGCGATCTTTCAATACGAGTCGACCAGCTACAGCGTCGTCCAGCAGGCCGAGCAGTTCGACAAGGACGCAGCCGAGGAGTTGGAGCGCGGCCAGGAGCGGGCCAAACGGCAATTCCAGATCACCCAGCGGACCGCGACCGACGAGTTCGATCAGAACAAGGACAAGCCGGGGCAGGACTGCGACCGGATCCGCCGGCGCTGCCTGGGCCGGCTGGAGGAAATCGAGGAAGTTGGGCGGCAAGCGCAGAAGGTCTTGCGGCGGCGGAAATGCGTCGTCCCGGAAGACGCGGTCGCAACGGCGGAATTGGCGGCCGATGCGGACCCGCACGACCACTTTACGGCGGCCCTGACGGCGGCGAAAGCGAGGCTGCAGCACATGATCCGTCAGCCGGCGGCGCGGTTCCTGGAAGACGGCTGGCCGTTTCTGATCTTCTTGTTCGGGTCGGCCGCGCTGGCTTGGCCGGCCATCCACTGGCTGGGCTGGGGTTGGGGAATTGGGGCCTGCCTCGCGACCGGCGCGATCATCGGTTGGGGGGTGCGGCAGTCCGTGCGTCCCCTGGCTCGGCGTCAGACACTGGCCCTGTTGCCCGGGATTCTGCAAGCCCTGGCCGAGGGCCGGGCGGCCATGCAGATCGCCATCCGCCGGGCCGAAGTGGACGCCCAGCGGAAACTGGAAGAACTGGTGGAAAAACGCGAACGCGTCGTGAGCGAGGCGCACGCGCGCTGGGGCCGGACGCGGGTCGAACTGGTAGAACAGCACCAGGCCAAGGTCAAGCAAGCAGCGGAACAGTTCCGCGCCCGCCGCAAGGAATTGCAGGAGACGTACCAGCGCACGCTGAAAACGCTCGACGAAAAGTACCCGCCGCGGATCGACCAGCGTGAAACGCGCTTCGCTGCAGATGCCCAAGCACTGGTCGACCGGCGGCAGGAACAACTGCAGGCCAACCAGGCCGACCAGGAGCAGGCTTGGCAGAGCGTCGTCCGCCAGTGGACCGACGGGATCGGCGGATTTTGCGCCGCGATCGAAGACATGAACCGCGTGTGCGACGCCTGGGCGCCGGCCTGGGACCAGGTGGATTGGAACGTTTGGAAGCCGGAGTCCGGCGATCTGCCGGCCCTGCGGTTCGGCCATCTGCGGTTCCTGCTGGACTCGCTGCCCGAAGGCATTTCGCGTCATGCCCATCTGCAAGCGCCGCAGACGGAATTCACGTTGCCGTCCGCCTTGTGCTACCCGGAGTGTCCGTCGCTGCTGTACTTTGCCGAAGCCGAAGGCCGCGACGTGGCCGTCCGATCGCTGCAGGACGTCATGTTGCGGCTGCTCACCTCGCTGCCGGCCGGCAAGGTCCGTTTTACGATCGTCGATCCGACCGGACTGGGGCAGAACTTTTCGGCCTTTATGCATCTGGCCGACTTCGACGAACGGCTGGTGTCCAGCCGCATCTGGACGGAAACGCTCCACATCAACAAGCGGCTGACCGATCTGACCGAGCACATGGAAAACGTGATTCAGAAGTACCTGCGGAACGAGTTCGATTCGATTCAGCAGTACAATCAGCATGCCGGCGAGGTCGCCGAGCCGTTCCAAATCCTGGTCGTGGCCAATTTTCCGGCCAATTTCTCCGAGGAAGCCGCGCGGCGGCTGGTCAGCATCGCCGCCAGCGGCGCCCGCTGCGGCGTGTACACGCTGATCAGCGTCGATCAGAAGATGAAGCTGCCGCGGAATTTCGAGTTGGCGGACCTGCAGGTCAACGCGCTCACGCTGGAGTGGAACGGACAGCGATTTGTGCTGCCGTACGAGCGTTTGCGCGAACTGCCGTTGACCTTGGACCAGCCCCCCGGCGACGACCTCGTGACCTCGATCGTGCGCTGCGTCGGCGAGCGGGCCAAGGACGCCAGCCGCGTCGAGGTGCCGTTTGGTTCGGTGACGCCGCCGGAAAGCGATTGGTGGACCTTGGACAGCCGCGCGGAGATCGAGGTGCCGTTGGGCCGCGCCGGCGCGACCAGCTTGCAGTACCTGCGATTGGGAAAAGGAACTTCGCAGCACGTGCTGATCTCCGGCAAGACGGGCTCCGGCAAATCGACGCTGTTGCACGCCATGATCACCAATCTGGCGCTGTACTACAGTCCCGACGAAGTCCAATTCTACCTGGTGGATTTCAAGAAGGGCGTCGAATTCAAGCCGTATGCCTCGTTGAACCTGCCGCACGCCCGCGTGATCGCCATCGAAAGCGAACGCGAATTCGGCATGAGCGTCCTGCAGCGGCTGGATGTCGAATTGAGGCGCCGGGGCGACCTGTTCCGCAATCAGGGTGTCCAGGACCTGAAGGGCTACCGCGACGCCAATCCCGACGTCAAGCTGCCCCGCGTGTTGCTGATCATCGACGAGTTCCAGGAATTCTTCGTGCAGGACGACAAGATCTCGCAGGAAGCCTCGCTGTTGATGGACCGCCTGGTGCGGCAGGGCCGTGCGTTCGGCATCCACGTCTTGCTGGGTTCCCAGACGCTGGCCGGCGCCTACACGCTGGCCCGCAGCACGCTGGGCCAGATGGCGGTCCGCATCGCCTTGCAGTGCAGCGAGGCCGACGCGCACCTGATCTTGAGCGACGACAACACGGCGGCCCGTCTGCTCAGCCGCCCCGGCGAGGCAATTTACAACGACGCCAACGGCTTGTTCGAGGGCAACCATCCGTTCCAAGTCGTCTGGCTCCCGGACCATGAACGCGAGGACTATCTGGAGCGGGTGTCGTCGCTGGCTACCGCCCGGCACTTGCAGCCCCCGCCGGCGATTGTCTTCGAGGGCAATACGGCGGCCGACCCCGCGAAGAACGAGTTGCTGCGCGCGTGCCTGGAACAGCCCCGCGCGACGGGATTGGCGGCGCCGCGGGCCTGGGTGGGGGCCGCCGTGGCGATCAAGGATCCTGCCTGTGCGGTCTTCCGCCGGCAGGGCGGCAGCAACTTGCTGGTCGTCGGCCAGCAGGAGCAAATGGCGATGGGCATGCTGGCCACCTGCATCGTCAGCCTGGCCGCCGAGCTGTGCGGTCGGCCGTCTTTGGCTGACCGCGACCCAACGGAAAGCACGCCGTTGGATGCCGCAACGAACGTGGCTCCCCAATTCTTGATCCTCGACGGCCAACGTCCCGACTCGCCTTCGATCGGCTTCTGGAACCGCCTCGCAAAACAACTGCCCGTGGAGATCCGCGTCGCGGCGGCCAACGGCGCCGCCGACGTGATCCGCGAACTGGCCGAGGAAGTCGATCGCCGACTGCAGCGCGGCGACAGCGGCGCGCCGCCGCGGTTCCTGATCGTCTACAATCTGGCCCGCTTCCGCGAACTGCGCAAATCGGAAGAGTACAGCTTCTCGCTGGACGACAGCGCGTCGGCGGCCGGTTTGGACAAGCAATTCAGCACGCTGCTGCGCGAAGGCCCGAACTTTGGCGTCCATACGCTGATCTGGTGCGACAACTTTACCAACCTCAACCGCTGGATCGACCGCCAACTGCTCCACGATTTGGCCATGCGCGTGCTGTTCCAGATGAGTTCCGGCGATTCGGCCAATCTGATGGACACGCCGGAAGCCAGCCGCCTGGGGATCCATCGGGCAATTCTCTACAATGAAGAGCAGGGCGAATTCGAGAAATTCCGCCCCTACGGCCTGCCCGACGACGCTTGGCTCCGTGGGGTGCGCGACCGGTTGCAGGCGCGCAATTCGGCGCCAGCGTAGGGGCTGCCCGACAGGCCGACGTGCAGGCCGACGTGCAGACGCCGTTGCTGGAGGCAGGCTTGCCGGTTACAGTGAAGGAGTGAAAGACGCCGGCATGTCCGTTGCCGTTGCTTTTCCGCCGACTGAATCCATACTGCCGACACTTCTTCCGCTGTTCCCATGAGGGCAAGCCACAATGGTCGAGCCCACGCCTCTGACCGGCCTGGTTCAGCGTCATCGCCAGGGTGACCCGGATGCGGCCGGCGAATTGTTTGCCTATTATGCCCAGCGGTTGAGCCGGCTGGCGGAGCAGTTCATCAGCCGCAAGCTGGGCGGGCGGATCGAAGGCGACGACGTGGTGCAGTCCGTGTTCCGCACCTTCTTCCGGCGCTGTACCGACGGCGAGTTTCAGATTGACAGCTCCGCGCAACTGTGGCAGTTGCTGGTCAAGATCACGATGCTCAAAGCCCGCGCCCAGGGGCGGCGGCATACGGCGGCCAAGCGCGACGTGCGAGTCGAGCAGGCCGGAGGCGACGAAGACTGGCTGGCGGCCGCGGCCGACCGGGAACCGGGTCCCGAAGAGGCGGTCATCTTGATGGACCAGATCGAGTCCCTACTCCAGGGACTGCCCGCGTTGCACTGCCGCGTGCTCGAGCTGAGGCTCAGCGGCCACTCGGTGGCGGAAATCGCCGCCCAACTGAACGTCGCCCGCCAAACGGTCTACCGGGCGATGAACCTGTTGCAGCAGCGGCTGAAGGCGAGTCTGTAGACGGGCATGAGGAGGGCTCAGACGTACAGAATTCAATTTTCGCGGGGAAAGGGTTTCCCGTATGGCTGGACGATTGGCCGCGAAAATTGAATTCTGTCCGTCTGAGCCCGGATTTTCCCACGTAGCCCGGTCTCTCCGAGACCGGAAATGCGAGTCTCGGAGAGACTCGCCCACGTGAAGAAAAAATCCAAGATTTCCTGTGACAAATCCGCCCCCGTGCGCAATTGTCATTCTGAAACCATTAGAATCATCGCTGCTCCCCCCACACGAAAGGGCTCTGCCGTGGCCACCACCGACTTGCTGGAACTGTCCTCGTCCGAACGGGAAACGCTGGAGGCGTGGCTGGTCGAATTCGATACCGCATGGCAGCAAAATACGTTGACGACTTGGGTTACGGACAAGCTGCCCAAGCTCGAGCCGCGTCTGCGGCGGGCTGCACTGGCCGAGATGGTCAAGGTGGACCTGGAGCAGCAGTGGACGCGGGGACGGCGGCTGACCTTGGGATCCTACCTGGAACGGTTCCCAGAACTGGGGACCGCCCAAACGGTAACCGCCGATCTGATCTTCGCCGAGTACCAGGTGCGGCAGCAATTCGGCGAACCGGGCGATTTGACCGAGTTGGCTCGGCATTACCCCCGGCAAGCCGCCGAGTTATCCCGCCTGATCCACGGCGACTTGGGCGTCCAGTCCTTGGCGCCCCTCTCGTTCGAGGTTCCGCCCGTAACGGCCCCCGATCGGGACACATCTCAGATGCGGGCGGCGAACGATACGGCCGTCCAAGCCGCCCGGGGCGAAGCACCCGACGCCAGCGCTCGGCGCGGGTCTCCCGACGATGCTCGGCGAGGGGCTCCCGACCCCGCCGAAACACCCGACCGTCAGATCTCCCCCGCCGCCGATGACCAGCCCGATCCACAGGGCAGCGAAGCCCCGCGCGAGTTGCCCAAGAAGTTCGGCCGCTACAGCATTCTGAAGCCGCTGGGCAAAGGCGGGATGGGCGCGGTGTATCTGGCGTACGACACGCAACTCGAGCGGCGTGTGGCCCTGAAGGTCCCCAACTTCTCGGCTCATGAGCAGCGCGAGGTCGTCGAGCGGTTCCTGCGCGAGGCGCGGGCCATGGCTACGATCCGGCACGCCCATCTGTGCCCCGTGTTTGACGCCGGTGTCATCGACGGCATTCACTATCTGACCATGGCCTTTATCGACGGTCACCTGCTGTCGGAGTTCATCAAACCGGGCGAACCGGCCCCGCAACGGCGGGCGGCGGCGCTGGTCCGCAAGCTGGCCC
>CAZXYZ010000199.1:0-10760 GCA_964645045.1 uncultured Pirellulaceae bacterium
ACGTGGTAAACCAATCCACCATCGGCTGCTCGTTTCGGTCTTCCCATGCCCAAAGGCTAGCCGAACCAGCCCCTTCTGTCAAGAAACGGTTCCTGACACCTTTTCAGGTCCGTAATGGGCAGAGCTCAGACGTACAGAATTCAAAATTGGCGGTCCTGCACTTCTGCGCTCGCAAAACAATTTGCCCGCCAATTTTGAATTCTGTACGTCTGAGCCCGCTTGCGCTCGCCTATCTCTCGCTTCATCCGTGGGTCACTTGCCCTTGCCCTTCCTTCGTCGCTGCCGCTGGCGAGGTCGCCCGGAAGCCGACGTTGGGCCTGTCGGCTTCGATGGTTGTAAGGCGTTGCCGTCCGTCGTCCCGCCGCGCGACTGGTTGACGAACTGCACCATTTCCGCGGGCAGTCGCGACTCGAAGAGCATCGGCTTGCCCGTCACGGGATGGTCAAACCCCAAGCTTCGCGCATGCAACGCGATGCGTTCGTAAGGCCAATGGCGATGCCGAGCGGCCGCTGCTTTGTAGCGTGGGTCGCCCAGCACGGGATGTCCGGCTTCGGCAAAGTGGACGCGGATTTGATTTCGCCGGCCGGTTTCCAGCCAGACTTCGACCAGCGTTGTATCGGCCAGGTGTTCGATCACCCGATAATGGGTCACCGCCAGTTGGCCGATCTCATGGTCGTCGGTCGAGTAGCGATTGAGGGCTTTGTCGGTTGCCAGGTAACTGCGGAATTCGCCCGTGGCTGTGGTCAGATGGCCCGCGAGGATCGCCAGATATCGTCGCTCGGGTTTCCTTGCCCGGAATAGATCCCGCAGGCGTTCCTCAATCTCTCGGGTTTTGCTGAAGACCAACAGCCCGGAGACACCGCGGTCCAAGCGATGTACCGGGAAGACGCCCGGCCCGCGTCCTGTCCGACGCACGTACTCACTGACGCGTTCGACCAGCGTAAACCGTTCGTTGCGATCCGTGGGCACCGTCAGCAACTCCGGCGATTTGTCCACCACGAGCAGATCGCGGTCCTCATAGACAATCACAAACCCTCGGTTCGGCCGCGCTTTGGGGCGGGGCGAGTAGCGGCGGCCGGCCTCCAAGCGGACCTCGACCCGGTCGCCCACCGCCAATCGCCACCCGGTCTCGTGCATCGGCTGGCCGTTGAACGTCACGCAATCGTGGTCGAACAGTCCCGCCACGTGCGAGCGCGTGCCGCCGACTAGTTCCTGGACCAGACGGTCGATCCGCCCTCCGGCATGCGGCGACCCGGTGTCGACGACGGCTTGGCAAGTGATGAATGGCATGAACCGGATTGTACAGGATGCGCGATCCGCACGCATCCCATGAACGCAGCAGAGAAAACCGGGACACAGTTGCCCCGGCCCTTGCGGTTCGTTATCTTGATAACCGGAGTTTTCACCTACCCTGGAGGACCATGACCATGACGCAAATCCATCGCCGTCAATTCCTGGCTCAATCCCGCAACGCGGGCGTGGGCATCGCCGCGGGCTGGACGATCCTGCAAAACGCCGCTTCGGCGCGGGGCGCTCCGGCGGCTGACAAAGTCCTGCTGGGGCTGATCGGCGCCGGCGGGCGGGGCAGCAATCTGGCGATGGATTTCGCCAGCCGAGGCGACGTTCAGTTCGTGGGCATCGCCGATCCCGACGCCAACCGGCATACGGCGCTGAGCAAAGCGTTGGCCGAACGTCAAGGCGGAACGGCGCCACAGGGCGTGGCCGACTATCGCAGCGTGCTGGACGACAAATCGGTAGACGCCGTGATCGTGGCCACGCCAGACCATTGGCACGCGCTGGCGACCATCCAAAGTTGTCAAGCAGGCAAGGATGTGTACGTCGAGAAACCGCCCAGCCACAATGCCTGGGAAGGCCGCAAGATGGTCGAAGCGGCGCGGAAGTACGAACGCGTCGTGCAGGTCGGCACGCAGAACCGCAGTGCCGAGTACAACATCGCCGCCCGCAAGTATCTGGCCGACGGCAAACTGGGGAAAGTCCATTTCTGCCGCATCTACAATCAAAAAGGCTGGAACAATTTTCCCTTGCAGCCGGACAGCGAGCCGCCGGCGGGATTCGACTGGGACCGTTGGAACGGACCGGCGCCCGAAGCCAAGTACAACTCCACGTTTCACCGCAACTGGCACCACTTCTGGCGTTACTCCAGCGGCGACATCATCAACGACGGCATTCACCAGATCGACCTCGCCCGCTTTGTGCTGGGCGTGGACTATCCGAAGAGTGTGTACTCGACCGGCGCCCGCTACGAGCCCGGCGCCGCGGAATCGCCGGACACGCAAGTCGCCGTCTTCGACTTCGACGACATGACGGTGACTTTCGAGCTGACGCTGTTCACGCCGTATATACTGAAGATTTCACCCATCATCCGCCAGGCGCCGGACAAGTACCCCTACTGGCCGCAGTGCGCGACGCGGATCGAGATCTACGGCAGCGACGGCATGATGTGCCTGGGCCGGCACGGCGGCGGCTGGCAGGTGTTCGGGCGTCCCGGCTTGCAGGAAGGAGTCGTCACGGACCAGCAGAAAGGGTTATTCCCGGATCCGGAACACAAAGAGAACTTCCTCCAGTGCATCCGCTCGCGTCAGCAGCCCAATGCCGACATCGAAGAGGGCCACCGCAGCGTGCTGTGGGCGCACTACGCGACCATCAGCTACCGGCTGGGCGGTCAGAAACTGGTCATCGACCGTCAATCGGAGAAGATCGTCGGGAACGAGGACGCGATGAAGCTGTTCAAGCGGGAATACCGCAAGCCGTACGCGATCGAAGAACAGATTTGAGCAGATGTGAATTGTCGGCTTCAGCCGACACCCCGTTTGCCACCAGCTTCCGCTGGTGGAAAACGGGCTGCCCGAAGTGTTTCTACGAGCCGGCTTCAGCCGGGCTTCTCGACAGGGTTTCAACCGGATCACACGCGCTGTCATTGGCTCAGCGACTGCAGCAAGAAAGGGAGTAGTGAATGCAAGCCGTGGTTTATTACGCCCCCGGCGACATTCGCATCGAGGATTTGCCGGTGCCGGTGTGCGGGGCGGACGAATTGTTGGTCCGGGTGGACGCCTGCGCCGTGTGCGGGACGGACTGGAAGAGTTTCAAGCACGGCAACCCGCGGATCCAAGCGCCGCTGACGATGGGCCACGAATTCACCGGCGTCGTGGTCGAGGCCGGGTGCGACGTCGTGGGGGGCTTTGCCGTCGACGACCGGATTGTGATGGCCACCAGCATCTCCTGCGGGACGTGCTTCTATTGCCGGCGGCGATGGCCCAACTTGTGCGTCGACCTGGCCCCGATGGGTTTTACCTTTGCCGGCGGAATGGCGGAGTACGTCGTCATCCCGTCGTTGGCGTTGCGGAACGGACATGTTGTCAAGACGCCCCGAAACCTGCCGCCGGAGCACGCCGCGTTGTCCGAGCCGGTCAGCTGTGCCGTGAATTCGCTGCAACAGTGCAACCTGCAGGCGGGCGACACGGTGCTGGTGCTGGGCGCAGGACCGATGGGGCTGATGAACGCTTGCGTCGCCCGCAGTTTCGGCGCCGGGAAGATCATCCTGTCCGAAGTGAACGACGTCCGTTTGGCGCAGGCCGAGTCGTTCGGCTGCGACGTCCTGATCAACCCGGCGAAGGAAGATCTGGTCGCCCGCGTGATGGCCGAGACGGGGGGGCTGGGCGCGGACGTGGCCATCGTCGCCGCGCCCGCAGCCGCGCCTCAGGAGCAAGCCGTCCACTTGGTGCGCAAGCGCGGGACGGTCGTGCTGTTTGCGTCGCTGCCCAAAGGGGCCAGTCATTTGACCCTCGACAGCCGGCCGATCCACTACGGCGAACTGCGGGTGGTGGGCACCAGCGACTCGGCTCCCTGGCACGTGGAAAAAGCCGTCGAGTTGCTCGCCGCCGGAACGGTTCCCGCGTCCAAACTGGCCACCCACGTCCTGCCGCTGGATCAATTCCATGCGGCACTGGAACTGATGGAGAGCGGCCGGGCACTGCGCGTCGTGCTGCGGCCGTAGCCTTGGGGAGAAAATTCGAAATCCGAATCACGGAATCCGAAACAAACTCAAGAACTCGAAAGTCAGAAATCCGAAACGACGGCCGCGACCGCATCGTGGCTAGATAAAGATCGTTCGAGAAATAAGTGTCAGGTGCCAAGTGAGCGACAAGGCGCTAGCCGCCGGCGTTGCTGCCGATCCGGACGATCAGGAACCGGCGGCTAGCGCCTTGCCGCTCACTTATTTCTTGAACGGTGGCAAGCGGCTTGGCTCGCGGGGTTTAGAATTTTCGGATTTCGAGTTTTGAATTTATTTCGGATTTCGGATTTGAGATTTCGTATTTGGCTACAGCCTGGCCTCGTTGGGCCGTGCTACTCCGCAAACACGGTCTGCGCCAGCGTGACCGGGCCCAGGTCGTTCTCGCCCGGCTTGATCTCGATTTCCAACCGGCCGCGTTTCCATTCCGTTTTCTTGGCGTCCCGGGTCACCTCGCTGACGTAACCCGCCTTTTCGTGCCAGAACTGGACCGTCCACTTGCCCACCGGCAGGTTCTTGATCACCAGCTTGCCATTGCCGTCGCTGACGGCCATGTAGGGATTGTCGCGGATCAGCAGCCAGGCCGACATCCAGGGATGGATCGAGCAGCTGACGCGCGCGGGCAGCCGTTCGGCCAGCAGGAATTTGTGCTCCAGCTTGCCTTTGGCCGGGACCGTAAAATTGATCGGCGGGTTGGTCAGCGTATCAATCTTGCAGTTGTGCCCGATGTCGTCGCTGTTGGTTATGAGCAGCGTTTGCGAGGTCCGCAATAGCAGCACGTGAGGGTCGAAGCGGCAGCAGTTGTTGTCCAGCTTGACGCTGGCCGCGGCCGTCTGGCCGTACGACGGATGCGGCTTGGGCGGCTCGTCGGTGCGGCCCAGGTACAGATACGCGAAGACGTTGGGGATGCCCTTGTTGTCCGCGTTGACGGTCAACGATTCGTCGATCACGTGGAACTTGCCGCAAAACTCGACGTCCTTGGTGATCTGCAGCGGCGCCTCTTTCGGAATCTCGCCGTCGTACACAAAGGTCGCCGAGAGGTCGCCCCAGGGCTGAGCGCACGCCCAGCCGGCGGGCAGCGCCGCCCCAACAATCGCGAACAGAACGAAGATCAGACGTTGCATGGTTCCGCACTCCTTTTTTGTGGTTTCCTCACTGCCCCGCACATCACGGAACGTCGCTGGGCAAAGAATGTACCACGTCGCGGCGATCCGTGGTAGACGCTGGAACCCGGCCTTGAGAACTGCTATAGAAGGGATTAGCATCGCTCGAGAAACAAGTGGCGTCAGCTTCCAGCTTGCGATGCGACTTTCTCCCGCAAGCTGGAAGCTTACGCCACGAACACATCGGACAGTTATTTCTCGAACGGTGCCTGCCCATTCCCAGAATTGCCCCGTAAGGCCTCTTTCTCCAGGAATTCATGTTGTGATTCTATCCGCCGGTCTGACCCCCGCCTGGCAACAGATTCTGGTCTTCGATTCCTTCCGTTACGGCGAGGTGAATCGGGCGCGGGAAGTGGTTTGGTGTGCGTCCGGCAAGGTGTTCAACGCGGGCATCGGCGTGCATCATTTGGGCGGCCCGAGTTTGACGCTGGCCCCGGTCGGCGGCCCCAACTTGCCGCAGATCGAAGCCGAATTCGCCGCCCTGGGCGTGCCTTGCCGCTGGATCAAGACCCGCGCGGCAACGCGAATCTGCACGACCATCCTGGATCAATCCACCGGCACGATCACCGAATTAGTGGAAAACGGCCGCCCCCTCACGTCCGAGGAACTCGATACGTTCCGCCGAGTGTACGCCGAGCAGGCTGCCGGCGCCGCGGTCGCCGTGATCATCGGCTCGCTGCCACAAGGGACCCCCGACACGTTCTACCGCGAATTGCTAAAACGGACGCCTTGCCCTGCCGTACTCGATTTTCGCGGCGATGGCCTGCTTTCGCTGCTGGACTTGGAGCCGTACGTCGTCAAACCCAACCGGGAGGAGTTGGCCCAGTCATTAAGCCGGCCGCTGGACGACGACGAAGCCCTGGTGGCCGGGATGCGCACGCTGAACGGCCGCGGCGCCCAGTGGGTCGTCATCACCCAAGGCGCCGCCGCCGTCTGGGCCACTTCCGCGCGCGAGATCTACCGCTTCCAGCCCTCGGCCGTCCCCGACGCGGTGAATCCCATCGCCTCGGGGGACGCCCTGGCGGCAACCATCGCCTGGGCGACCCGGTCCGGCCGCCCGCTTCCCGACGCCGTCCGTCTGGGCATCGCCGCCGCCGCCCAAAACGTCCGTCAACTGCTGCCGTGCCGCCTGAACCCGCAAACGCTGGCAGCCGACGCCGCGTTGGTGCCCGTGGAAAGGCTTGCGTGACACCAAGGACCAACCGTGTCACGCCGATGGCGATACTTCCCTGGTGATTCAAGGGAGGCCGAAAATGCGTCAACTGATCCACCGAGCCATGCACCAACCGGACGATTTGGTCGTCACCTTCGATTACTGCGACGCCAACGGTGTCACCACGCGCCGCGTCGTGAGCCCCATCCGGTTCCTGGGCCGGGACCGCTTTCTCGCCCTGTGCCTTAGTCGCGAAGAGCCCCGCCAGTTCTACGTCGAACGCTGCCAGAACGTGCGGTTGGCTCCCGCGGGCAACTTCCTGATGCCGGTGGATTTGGCCGGTTGAGGGATGCTTGCGGTGCCGTGAACTTAACCGGCTGGGACGGAACCTGAAGCCCTGATCTTTCACGTAATCTCTCACCTAATCCCTTCCTACTGCCTTGGAGTCGGGGAGATTACGTGAAAGATTAGGTGAAAGATTGTGATGCTCTCATTCCAGCCATGATCGAAACTGCCTGCAGCGGTCATTCTTTGCCAGCCGCAAAGTGAACCACTTTGGGCTTGACCAGCCGCTCGAAATCCTTGTACGCCAGTTTCAGCAGTTCCGTGTGCGAACCGGCATTGAAGGCGATCTCTTGATCCTCGGCCAGCTTGGCCGACACGTAGACCGCCATGTCGTACAGGTTGCCGAACGGCGGCATGCCTCCGGTCTCGCAGCCGGGGAACATGTCGCGGAATTCCCGTTCGCTAGCCAGTTCGACGGCCTTCGCTCCGATGGCCTCCTTCAGATGCGCCAAGTCAACCTTGCACGCCGCGGGCAGCACCGCCATCGCCATCCTGCCGTCAACTTTGACCATCACCGTCTTGGCCAGATCTTTGCCCGGAACGTGTGCCGAAGCCGCGATTTCCTGGGCGGTGTACGCAGCCGAATGGCTGATCGAGACGTACTTGACTTGGTTGCTGTCGAGGAACTCCTTGAGCTTCTTGACGGGCATGACCATCCTCCTTTCATCACAGAAAAGTGCAGCGGGAGAAACGGAACCGTCTTGCGATCAACCCCGCACGCCTGAGGGACTCGTCGCCAACTCAAAGCCTACCCGCAAGATACGATCTTTCCGTCCAAAAAGCAACCATCCATAATGACGCCGTTGGCCTGGAACGACAATCGAACTTGGAAAACGAAGTGGAAAACTCATGGGACCGAATGGAAGACTTGTGAAACTTTGGACCGTTCTGATTGGTTTCCTTGCCGCGTCTGGCGCCGCGCAGGAACCACGACTGCGGGTGATCATCGAAACCGACGCGGGCGGCGACCCGGATGACGAGCAATCCCTGGTGCGGTTTCTCGTCTATGCCAACGAGTTCGATATCGAAGGCATCATTGCCAACCGGCCCGTCGCCCGCGACCGGGAGAACCGGAACGTCATCCGCGACGGATTGGGCATCGTCCGAGCGCAGATCAACGCGTACGGCCAGTGCCACCCGAACCTGATCCAGCACGATCCGCGATTCCCGCAGCCCGAGCAGCTGTTCGCCCGCACGGTCGCCGGTTACGATGCTACCGATGACGGCGTACACCTCATCCTCCGCGCCGTGGACGGCGCCGACCCGCGGCCCGTGTGGTTCTGCAACTGGGGCACCGACCACGGCAGCGCCGCCAGTTGCCTCCAGCGGGCGCTCGACCACGTGCTGGGCGAGCGCGGCCGCGACGGCTACGCCAAATTCAAGCGCCGGTTGCGGCTCAGCTCCTACGATGCGTTCGGCGCGCACACGACGAAACTCGAACCGCCCTTTCCGCTCTGGGTGGACACCTTCCGTCCGTCACTCGAAGGGAAGCGCTGGTATCACCGGTTCTCGGCGCTGACCGCAACCGCCGGCGGGTTCGACATCGAGCGCGACGTGCGCACCGGCCACGGGCCGCTGGGCGCGCTGTACCCGACGAACACCGGCCTGCGGCAGAAGGAGGGGGACACGATGGCGTTCCTCTATCTTGTGCCCACCGGCATGAACGACCCGCAAGAACCGGCCTGGGGCAGTTGGGCCGGACGCTACGGCCCGAACGAGGAGTGTCCCGGCAAACCGTACTTCTGGGCCAATCAGATGGATACTTGGCGCGGCACAGCGAGCCGCGATCACACGCTCGCCCGTTGGGCCGCCGATCTGCAGAACGATTTCCGCGCCCGCATGGACTGGTGCGTGAAACCTCGCGCCGAGTCCAACCATCCGCCGGCTGCGGTGTTAAACGGCCTGCCCAACCGGGAGATTTCCCTTGGGCGAACCCCTGGCGTCAGCCCGGGGGTGGCTGCGGTGTTGAACGGCCGGCCTGGCCGGGAAATCCTGCGCGTGAACGCCAGGGCCGGCAGCGTGGTCGAGTTGGACGCGAGAGGATCCAGCGACCCTGACGGCGACTCAATTCGCTGCGAGTGGTTCGTGTATGGCGAGGCGGGAACGTACCGGGGCGACGTCTCTCTGAACGCGGCAAGCGGTTTCACGACCCGTTTCACCGCAGCGGAAGTGAAGCGAGTGGAGACCATCCACATCATTCTGCGGATCGAGGACGATGGCGAACCGCCGCTTTGCACTTACCGTCGGGCGGTCGTCACCGTGGAACCGTAGCGGACTTTGAAGTCACAGCTCCGAAACGTGGAATCTCTCGCGGAAACCGGCCTGCGTTTTCCTGAAACGCCTGCTTGCCGGCAGCGTGCGGATACGACATGATGACTCGGTCGGTTCGCCTTCTGTCTAAAACCACCCTCGCACCAGATCGCGGAGTTCATCGCCATGAATGCTCCCCTGGCTCCCACCAAGCGAAGTCACCGGACATCGAACGGGCCCATTTCTGTCCACGGAGTTCACCGGGTTTGCGTCGGAATCCTCGGGCTGGCGGCGAGTGTGGCATGGCTGACCGCCGGCGTGGCCGCCGAGTCGAAGAAGCCCAATGTCCTGATCATTGTCGGCGATGACATGGGTTACGCGGACGTAGGCTTTCACGGGTGTCGGGACATTCCCACGCCGCACCTGGATGCGCTGGCCGCCTCCGGCGTGCGGTTCACGAACGGATACGCATCCGGACCCTACTGCTCGCCGACCCGCGCGGGGTTGCTGACCGGCCGCTACCAAAACCGCTTCGGTCACGAATTCAATCCGGGCGGCGGCAACCAGGGCTTGCCCGTCACCGAGACCACCCTGGCCGATCGCCTGAAAGCGGCCGGCTACGTCACCGGCATCGTGGGCAAGTGGCATTTGGGGGCGTTGCCCGAGATGCATCCGCAGCGTCGCGGGTTCGACGAATTCTTCGGCTTCTTGGGCGGCGCGCACAGCTACTTCCTGTCGGCCGGCATCCTGCGCGGCAACGAGCCGGTGGACGAAATGGACTACACCACCGACGCTTTCGGACGCGAGGCGGAGGCGTTCATCGAGCGGCATCGGGCCCAGCCGTGGTTCCTGTACCTGGCCTTCAACGCCGTACACACGCCGATGGAGGCCACCGGCGACCGCATCGCTAAATTCGCCAGCGTGGAAGACAAGCAGCGACGAACCTACGACGCCATGATGCTGGCCATGGATGAAGCCATCGGCCGCGTGTTGGGCAAACTAGCCGACACCGGTTTGCAGCGGGAGACGCTGGTGATGTTCATCAGCGACAACGGCGGGCCGGCGATGCCCGGCGTGACCGTTAACGGCTCCCGCAACCATCCGCTCCGCGGCTCGAAACGCACCACGCTCGAAGGCGGCATTCGCGTGCCGTTTGTGGTCTCGTGGCCGGATCACCTGACACCCGGCGTCTACGATCAGCCGGTGATTCAGTTGGATCTCCATGCCACCGCCTTAGCGGCTGCGGGGGCGGAACTCCCGCCCGCGGGGCAGTTGGACGGCGTGGATCTACTGCCCTTCCTGCGCGGTGAGAAGACCGGCGACCCGCACGAGGCGCTGTTTTGGCGGTTTGGCCAACAGATGGCGATCCGCATGGGCGACTATAAACTGGTCCGTTACGACAGCAATGCCGACACGCTGACCGGTGCCCGCAACCAGCCGGTCACCGCTCCGAAGCTGTACCGGTTGTCCGACGACATCGGCGAAACCAAGGACCGGGCCGCTGCGATGCCCGACAAACGCCAGGAATTGCAGGCCAAGTGGGATGCCTGGAACGCTACGCTGGTCCCGCCGCTGTGGGGAGGCGGGCGGCGCGACAACGACGGCGCAGAACCCGGCGCGCCGGCCAAGAAACGCAAGCAGGCCAAAGCGAAGGCATAGCGGAACGGCCGTGTCTGGCGACCGGTCCAGTCCACAACTCGTCTCCGGAGTCTCCGCGATTCCCGCCCAGATCGGGTTCAGGTCCACATACACGCTGCCGTTCGCGGCTCCCAAATGGACCCGGAGGTTCTCGTCGAGCCGGTGCCAAGGTGAAAACGAG
>CAZXYZ010000200.1:0-10693 GCA_964645045.1 uncultured Pirellulaceae bacterium
TTCTCCCAGTCGACAGGCTGGAAGCCTATCCCACGATTGTCCCAATGCTCAGGAGCAAACCATGAAACGTCGCGATCTGTTGAAATTGGTCTCGGCCACCGCCGGAGCGTTGGCCGTCAGCCCGGTGGCCGCACGCGCGGGCGACGTTCCCGCCCAGGTGCTGCGCGAAGCCGACGTGGTGGTCGTCGGGGGCGGGCCCGCGGGCAGCGTCGCGGCGTTGCAGGCCGCGCGTGCCGGTGCGAAAACCGCGTTGATCGAGTCGGGCAGTCAACTCGGCGGGACCACCACCACGGGCGGCGTCTCGTTTCCGGGACTGTTCCACGCCTGGGGCAAGCAGGTGATCGCGGGGATTGGCTGGGACTTGGTCCAGGCGGCTGCCCAGTTGGATGGCGGCACCCTGCCGGATTTCACCAAGATTCCTCCGCGGCACTCGCAGCACCAGGTGCGGATCAACGGGCCGCTGTACGCCGCGCTGGTCGAAGAGGCGTGCTTGGAAGCCGGCGTGTCGTTGGCCTACTACCAGTTTCCGCTGGCTGGGAAGCCGACCGCTGATGGCTGGCTTCTGGAAATCGCCGGCAAGGGCCTGCGGTACGAACTCGCCTGCCGCCAATTGATCGACTGTACGGGCGGCGCCGACGTCGTCGGGATGCTGGGCCACCAGCGGCTGCGCGAAGAGACCACCCAACCGGGAACGCTGATCTTCAAACTGGGCGGCTACGATCCCGCCAAACTGGATGCCGAAGAAATCCAGCGGCGTTACCTCAAAGCGTTGGCCGACGGCGAACTGGAGGAGGGCGACTATGCTCATGCCAAAGGCCGGTTCATCGGTTTTTTGGCAGGGGGCGGAGATAACGCCCAGCACGTGTTTGGCGCCGATTCCTCGACGGCAGCCACCCAGACCCAAGCCAACATCGCGGGCCGCCGCTCCCTGCTCCGCTTGATCCGTTTCGTGCGCACGCTGCCCGGTTGCGAGCGGGCGCAGGTCCAGCGGATGATGCAGGAAACGGCCATCCGGGAAACGTACCGGATCGTCGGGCAGACGCGGATCACGTGCGACGACTATACCTCCGGCCGGCGATTTGACGATGCCGTCTGCTATTCGTTCTATCCCGTCGATCTGCACGACCGGCACGGCGTCAAGCCTCAGCCGTTGGCTCCCGGCACGGTTCCCACGGTTCCGTTGGGAGCCCTGGTTCCCCAAGGCAGCCGCAATCTGCTGGTCGCGGGGCGGAGCGTCTCCAGCGACCGGCTGGCCAACTCGGCGCTCCGCGTCCAGGCCTCGTGCATGGCGATGGGCCAAGCCGCCGGCGCGGCCGCCGCCCTGGCGGCCCGCGCCCGCACGACGCCCACCGACGTTCCGCTGGAGGAAATCCGCTCCCTGCTCCGCCAGCACGCCGCCATCGTGCCAGCGTGAAGCGAAAGCGTGCGAGAGTCTCAAAACTTCGCGTCTACGAGTGAACGCTTTCTTCGGCCGCATTACGTATCCTCTTCATCCGTGCCCCGGCCTTGCCATCCGTGCTAGTCAAATGCCTTCGGTAGCACGGATGGCAAGGCCGGGGCACGGATAAGGCGAGGAATAGGCAGGGCACCGGACAATTGCTGCTTTTTTTCCCGCTGCCAGCCTCAGTGCAGGAACGCCGCCCGCAGCTCGTCGATCACGGCATCCGGCATCGGCGCCGTAGGCCCGACGAAACGCCCGTTGATCAGCGTTTCAGCCGTGGATTCCAGCACTTCCAAGCGGTCAAAGGCGTCCAACACGCCGGTGCCGCAGACCAGCACGCCGTCGTTGTCCAGCAGGGCCACCGGCCGTTGCAGCGAAACCCGCTGGGCCAGCTCGTCCGGGGCCGCGAACTGCACGCCGAACGGCATGCGTTGCACATCCCGCAGCAGCAGGTAGCTTTCCGGAATCGTGCGGCAGTCTAACGGGACGTCGGTTGCGCTAAAAGCCGTGGCGTTCACCGTGTAGGCGTTGACGATGGCTCGCACGTCGGCATGACGGCCATAGATCGCTTGATGCAGCACAGCCGCGCGGCTGGGCGTCTTGCGGGTCTCCGCAGCGCCGTCCCGGACCAACACCAGGTCGTCCACATCCACGGTATGGCGATCCAGCCGGGCCGGTGTGATCAAGAAGCAAGCGCCGTCGACGCGGGCCGAGAAGCTGCCTTCGGTGCTGATCATCAGCCGGTTCCGGTAGCCGCGGTGCAGGAACAAACACAGTTGCCGCCGTAGCTCCTTCTCTGCACTGGAAGCCGGGCCGGGCGAAAATTCGGCCAGCGGCTCGCCGGCCCTCTGAGCCAACTTCAGTTGTTCGTCGTCCAGGTACCGCACCGCGCCCAGCATCCGCGCCTTGATGATCGTCTTGGCCGTAAACTCCAGCGTCTCGAATCGCTCAAAGGCCGTCTGCAACCCCGTATCGCCCACCACGACCCCGTGATTCTCCAAGACGACGCAATGCGGGCCCGCGGCAAACGCCTGCACGATGCGGTCGGCCAGCGCTTGGCTGCCGGGCAGCGCATACGGCGCAAATCCCACCTGGCCGCAAACGCTGTGAGCCTTGTGAAACAGCCGTGTGTCCGGCACGCTGCCCGTAATGCTGAACGCCACCAGGGCCACGCTGTGCGCATGCACGATGCCCCCGATGTCCGGCCGGGCCTCGTAGATCGCGCGGTGGAAGGGAAACTCGGACGACGGGCGGTGCGCACCGCTAACCGTGCCGTCGGGATGCACGCAGACCATGTCGTCCCGCCGCAAGGTGCCTTTGTCCACGCGGGCCGGCGTAATCCAGATGTCGCCGTTCTCGTCGCGAATGGAAAGGTTGCCGCCCGAAGTCGTGGTCATGCGATAGCGGTAAATCCGCTGCATGATCTGCATGATCTCGTCGCGCGGATGCAACAGGCTGCGTCGTGAGTTCTTCATAATCGCTCAGTCTACCGGAACTTGACACGCCTGCAACATGCCCAACGCGGCCTCGGATGCAATCTGACGCGTTTAACGGCAAGCCGAAGGCGACTGCGCATCCGACTGACCGACGCCTTCGGCTCGCCGTCAAACGAAGACGCCCGCGCGGCGCGGGCATCCTACGGCCCGCCGCGCCGGGCGTCGACGACCGGCGTGGCCTTCCTGTTCTCGTTATCCAACCAGTATTGCCAAGCCTGTTTGTCGAAGCCGTAGTTGACTCCGCCGCTCAAGCGGATGAGGGCTGACAAGACTTCCTGATTGTTCACGGTCTGCGAAATCACTTGCGGTTCGCCGCCGGCCGAGAATCCGGTTCCGCCCAGCGGCGCGCCGCCGTCGGTCCTGGCGAACGTCGCCGTGTACGCGTCCGACGCTTTGGGGATCACGATCGTATGCGTCGTCACCAGCGCGCTGATCAAGGGGGAAAGCACGGATCTTTCCCGCAACTGCCCCAGCGCGTATGCAGCCCGGTTCACGCGCACGTTGCTGTCATCTTTCAGCGCCGCCACGTACCGCTTTTCGACGTGCGGCGGCCGCAACCGGAGGATTTTTTCCAGGCAGGCGTGGAAAATCTCGTCGTCCGGATCCTGCAGCGTGCCGTCCACCAACGCGTCGATTGCGGGAGGAGTTCCGATCCGCTCCAGCGCGTCCAGGTACAGCAATTTGACCTGCCGGTAGGCTTCTTGTTTCAGTAAGATCGTCAGTCCGCGGACGGCGTGGGGATCGCGAATGCCCTCGAATCCCTGATGCGCCTCGCGGGTGGCGGCCGTGTTGAGCATCTCCCGCCAGCGCACCATTTGAGCCAGCCAGCGTTTTTGAGCCTGTTCGGATTCCAGGGACGCCTCGAGCAATTCGATCTCCTGGGGTAATCGCCAGCGGCCCGCATAACGCTGATATCCGCGCCGCCGCTGAATGCCGTCCCGCGTGACCCATTCGCCGCCCAGCTGCGAGTAACCCAACGCATGCCGAGCCCCAGCGTGATCGGGATCCAACTCCAGAATCCGCTGCAGATGCGATTCGCGCTGATCTTTCAGCCCTTGACCGCGGCACCACTCGGCCAGTTGCCAGTGCCCTTCGACTGTGGCCACGCAACACTCCAAACGCCGCTCGTACTCCGCCGTCTTGGCGTCATGCGGCAGAGCCAATCGGACGTCGTCGGCATCCAGTTTGAGCACGGCTCCCTCTTCCGTCAGGATCGCATAATGCGCCGGTCGCGGCTCTTGCCGGTTCAGCCAGGTGCCGCGCAAGCGGCCGCCTTGGCGCAGCACGAACAGGTCCGCCGCAGCGACCCGGCCCACCCAGCCGGCCGCCATGCACAGCATTACGAATCCGAGCGTCCTGTTCGCAAACCGATGCTTCACCGTCTAACCTCACCTTTCCATCTTCAGTATAGGCTGGTAAGGTGTTGGCAAGCAACGGTTGGGTTTGGGTGTGTGTGGCCGTAGTTCCCGGCAGGTAGCCGCATTCGCCAGAATGCGGGAACGCGGGGAAAGCCCGCATTCTGGCGAATGCGGCTACGCAGAGGTTGTTAGGATTCCTGGCCACACACGTTTGGGTGGGCCGCCGGCCGTTCAGGGGCGTTCGTGGCAACCTGTGCGCACCGAGTATGCACCTTCGTTTCGTTGCGGCGGCTGGCCGCGTTGGGAGCGACGAGTGAGCAACACGACCGCAGAACACAAATCCCAAGCGCCGGTCTCGGTCCGCTGTGCCGTGATCACGGTCAGCGATACGCGCACCGTCGAGACGGACACGGGCGGCCGGTTGGTCGCCGAGTCGCTGACGGCGGCGGGACACTCCGTGGTCCAGCGGCAGATCGTTCCGGATGAACCCGATTGGATTGCGCCGCTGTTGCAGCAACTGTGTGATCGCGACGGCGTAGACGCGGTGCTGCTGACCGGCGGCACGGGGATCACGCGCCGCGACCGGACGTACGAGACGGTCTCGGGGCTGTTAACCAAGCCGTTACCCGGTTACGGTGAGTTGTTTCGTATGCTCAGTTATCAAGAGATCGGGCCTGCGGCCATGCTCAGCCGCGCCGTGGGTGGCCTGGTAGGCCAAACGGTCGTCCTGACCATGCCCGGCTCGCCGGCGGCCGTTCGCCTGGCGATGGATCAAGTCATTCTTCCAGAACTCGGCCACCTGGTCCGAGAAGCGCAGCGGTGAAATATGCTTCGAGGCATCAAACTGTTCGATTTGACGGGCCGGTCGGCCCTGGTGACGGGCGGATCGCGCGGGTTAGGCCAGGCGATGGCCGCCGGGCTGGCTTCGGCCGGTGCGGACGTCGTTTTGACCAGCCGGCACGAAGAGGAAGCGGCGACGGCAGCGGCGGAGATTGCCGCCCAGTACGGCCGGCGGGCCATCGGCCTGCGGGCGGACGTCGCGTCGCCCGACGATTGCCAAGCGATGGTCGAACGCACGTTGGCCGAATTCGGCAAGGTCGATATCCTGATCAACAACGCCGGTGTGAACATTCGCGGGCCGGTCGACACACTGTCGTATGATCAATTCCGCCAAGTCCAGCAGATCAATGTCGACGGCGTGTGGCTCGCCTGCCGCGCGGTCGTCCCGCACATGAAGCAGACACGGTACGGCCGGATCGTCAACATCGCCAGCACGCTAGGCGTTGTGGGCCTGGAGAACCGGACCCCGTATGCCGCCAGCAAAGGCGCGGTAGTGCAGCTGACGCGCACCTTGGGGTTGGAGTTGGCTTCATTCGGGATCTGCGTCAACGCAATTTGCCCCGGCCCGTTTCTGACGCCGATGAACGAACCCATCGCCCAGGACGAGCATACGATGAAGTTCATTGTCGGCGCGGTGGCGTTGGGCCGCTGGGGGCAGATGGAGGAGATTCAAGGCGCGGCGATCTTCCTGGCCAGCGATGCAGCCAGCTACATGACTGGCAGTTTGGTCACGGTGGACGGGGGCTGGACGGCGCGGTGAGCCGTGTCCACCCCGTAGCTGCAGAGCGAACGGCGAACGGCTGGGGTGAGCCCGCCGGTTTTCCGCATACTTGTGCTTTTGTCCGAGGAGTCCGCGGACACCACCGCGGGTGAAATCCGCTGACGGATGTGACAGGGATTACAGAGGCGATGCACCGGCGGGCTTACGCCGGCCGTTCGCCGAGATTTGCCCGACGTTTACGATCGAGGAGCAATTACGCATGATGCCTAACTATACCGAGGCTGATTTCGATACCAGCCCGTTGATGTTCTACTACGAAATCACGCAAGCCTGCGACTTGGTCTGCGAGCACTGCCGGGCGTCGGCCAAGCCAGACGCGGACCCCAACGAACTGCAGCGTGAACAATCCCAGGCTCTGATCTCGCAGGTCGCCACGTTTCCCAAGCGTCCCACGCTGGTGTTGACCGGCGGCGACCCGCTGAAGCGGCGTGACCTGTTCGACTTGATTCGGCACGCCGCGGGAGCCGGTTTGCAGGTTGCGTTGACGCCCTCTGCCACGCCGCTGGCCACGTATGAAGCGTTCGCCGGGGCCAAAGAGGCCGGCGTGAGCCGCTTGGGAATCAGCCTGGACGGCGCGGATGCGGCCACCCATGACGCCTTTCGCGGGTGGTCCGGCAGCTTCGATCGCACCCTGGAAATGCTGGCCAATGCCAAACGATTGCAGTTGCCCGTCCAGGTGAATACCTCGGTGATGCGGCGGAATTTTCATCAGCTGGACGACATTGCCGAACTGCTGGCCGCACAAGGCATCGCCATGTGGTCGGTGTTCTTCTTGATTCCCGTCGGGCGCGGACTGCTGCAGGAGCGGATCACGGCGGAAGAGTACGAGGTGGCCTTCGAGAAGTTGTACCGGCATGCTCGCAGCAAGCCGTACGGCGTCAAGACGACCGAAGCGCCCCATTACCGGCGGTACGTCCTGCAACAGCACGGCAACCCGCTGGCCGGGCCGGCGGGCAAACCGGATGGCGGCGGCCATCGCGGTCACCGCGCGCCGTTGGGCGTTTGGGACGGGCGCGGCGTGATGTTCGTCAGTCAGATCGGCGAGATTTTCCCGGCCGGGTTCCTGCCGCTGTGTTGCGGGCGCTTCCCCGAGAACTCGGTCGTGGACGTTTATCAGAACCATCCGACCTTCCGGGCGCTCCGAGACGCCGACTCGTTCAAAGGCAAGTGCGGGATTTGCGACTATCGCCAGATCTGCGGCGGCAGCCGCGCCCGCGCCTATGCCGTCACCGGCGACGCGCTCGAGTCCGAACCGGATTGCGCATACGAACCGCAGTTGTAGAAAGGGCTCAGACGTACAGAATTCAATTCTCGGGGGCAATCGTCCATTCACCGGGAAGGCGTGTCCCCGCGAAAATTGAATTCTGTACGTCTGAGCCCGACCGCCCAGCCCCCAACCCCCAGGAGTCATGCCATGCCCACCAACCTCACGCGCCGCACGTTCCTCGGATCCGCTGTCGCCTCGGGGGTCTTTACCATCGTCCCCAGGCATGTCTTGGGGGGAACGGGGCACGTCGCTCCCAGCGACAAGATCACACTGGCCCATATCGGGATGGGCACTCAGGGCTTTCGCGAAATCGGCGGCCTGCTCGCCGATCCGGCGGTTCAGATCGTCGCCGTTTGCGATCCCAACACGGATAGTAACGACTACCTGGAGTGGGGCAAGAACGGGATTCGCAACCAGATTCGGGGCTACCTGGGCAATCCGACGTGGCGCGAGGACGGCACCGGTTGCCCCGGCGGCCGGGAGGTCGGCCGGGAAGTCGTCGATACGTACTACGCCAAGCAGCGGGGCGAAGCGAACTTCAAGGCGTGTGCAGCCTATGCCGACTTTCGGGAACTGCTGGAAAAAGAGCAGGATCTGGATGCCGTCAAGGTCATGACGCCGGATCATCTGCACGCGACCGTCTCGATCGCGGCGATGAAGAAAGGCAAGCACGTGTTGATGCACAAGCCGCTTGCCAATCGGCTGGTCGAGGGCCGCCGGGTCGTCGAGACGGCTCGCCAGACCAAGGTAGCCACGCACTTGCTGGCCTATGGCAGTGGAACCGGCAACGGGCTGATCGCCGAACGGATCAAGCAGGGAGTCATCGGCCCGCTGCGCGAAGTCCACAATTGGACGAACCGGCCCGTCTGGCCCCAGTACACTCAGATTCCCACCGACAGGCCGCCGGTTCCCAAGGGGCTGGACTGGGACCTTTGGCTCGGCCCTGCGCTCGATCGCCCTTATCATCCGAACTACACGCACACGGTCTTCCGCGGCTGGTACGATTTCGGCGGCGGTTCGATGGCGGATATGGGAATTTACAGCCTGTGGCCCGTCTTCACGGCGCTGGAGTTGGGCGTTCCGATCAGCGCCCAAGCGTGGGCGACCCACACGTGTTCGAGCGCGGATTACGTCTGCCGCACCGACGCGAACGATTTCGCCTATCCGACCGCCTGCACGATCCGGCTGCAGTTTGCCGCCCGCGCGGACATGCCCGCGCTGGATTTGTTCTGGTACGACGGCGGCATGAAGCCGCGTCTGCCGCGCGAGGTCGAAGCCGACAACATCGAGATGGCCCGGGAAGGCATCCTATTTGTGGGTGATGCAGGTGCGATCCTGGCCGGCTTCCACGGGCAGGACCCGCAAATGTATGCCAAGGGCAAGAAGGAACCGCTGGGGATGGAAGGAACGCCAGCGGCGGGACAGGGACGAGCGGCTCCCCGCCAGCGTCACAACCCGTGGCTCGACGCGGTCCAAGGTGGCGAACCATCGCCGGGCAGCTTCTTGAACGCGGGTTCCATCACCGATGCCGTCAATCTGGGAACCGTCGCTTTGCGTGCCGGGAAGAAAGTCCTGTTCGACAGCGAGAACATGAAAATCACCAACGCTGCCGAGGCAAACAAGTATCTGGTTCGCCAGTACCGGGCAGGTTGGGAGCCGTGAACCCGGTCGTACCGTTTTCAGTCACGCACAAAACGACGGCGTCAGCAGTCGCTGACATTTTCGTGAGACTCCGGTTCGGCTGGCTTGTCGTCGTCGGTCTTGCGTCCTGGAAACAGATTCCACCTGCGGCGAGCCACCTTTTGGATGAAGGCCACCGTGTTGCCCAAGTACTCGTTCTCAGCGTAGAATACGGCTATGAAAAGCATCACTTGCCGCGTGAAAGACATCGGGACCGCTGACCGCCGGGCGCTCGAACACGTCATCGGTCAGCGGCTGAGCGACCGTCAGCAGTTGGTCATCCAGGTCGTAAATCCGGACGTGCCGAGCACGCAAACCGCGGCGGAACCCGGAGCCGCCACGTTTCCCGATTGGTGCAACGTGTACGAAGGGCTGTCGGATGTCGAGATGTCCGCCTTGGAGGACGTGATCCTCACGCGCGCCGATCTGAGCCGCGAAGCGGAGTGAACGCATGGACGCCGCCCTTCTCGATACGGACATACTAAACGACATCCCGGGCGGGATGCGGATCTGATCATCGCCGCCACGGCACTCGAACATGGCCGCGTTCTCGTCACGGGCAATACGCCGCACTTATCGTGGGTTTCCGGCCTCAGATTGGCGAACTGGCGACAGCCATAGACGGTGTCACAAGTGGCTGGGATCGCCGGTCAACCTGCCCCCAGGCGACGCCATTGTTTCTTGGGCCCGTCATAATCGTCGTTCGGGCTTCTGCGCTTGTTCGTGGGGCGCAATCATGATGCACGTTCGCTTGGCAGTCTCCGCGATTCCCGCCCGGATCGGGTTCAGGTCCACATACACGCTGCACGCCAACACCGCCGCTTCGTCCAGCAGTCGCTGACATTTTCGTGAGACTCCGGTTCGGCCGGCTTGTCGTCGTCGGTCTTGCGTTGCGGAAACTTTGCCGTCTGGAGGATCCGGATTAGGCGAGGCACTCGTTGGCGATGCTCCGCCGGATCGCCGAAGCCCTGAACAAACGCGTGGAAATCCGGTTCGTCCAAGCGCGCAACAGGGCGTAGTCCAGTTGGACAGCGCCACTGTTCAGACGGGCCGCTGAAAACCGTGGGGCAGGTTTCCCAACCTGCCTGCCTTCCGTTGATCTGGGAAGGCGGTCGGGAGCCGTTTCAGTTGACCCGGGCTCGGCTTCGTGATAGCGTCCGGGCATGCCAAGACGGAAACGAGTCGCCACGGGCGGATTGCTGTTCCATGTACTTTCTGACGGAGTGTCGTTATGTGGAGCGAAACCCGTTGCGGGCAAAGCTGGTGGAGCGGGCGGAGGAGTGGCGTTGGTGCAGCTTGTGGCATCGCGTGCAGGGGAGCCGTGTAGTATCGTTGACAGCTTGGCCCTTGCCGGCGGATAGAGAGTGGGTGAGCCACTTGAACCGGGCGGAGACCGAAGCGGAGTTGAAAGCGGTGCGTCGCTCGGTGGTGCGGGGGACACCCTTTTCCGACCCGTTTTCCGACCCGACGCGCTGCCTCGGAGGTGAAGTTGGACGTCGGCGCGATCATCCGCCTTTACGGGCCGTCCTTTCGGCGACGGCACGGATCGCGGCTAACGCCCACTCAGCGGAACGTGCTCGCCAAATTGGCGGCTGGCCCGTGCAGTCCTAAATTCGCCTAGCCCGTCCCTTGTCCGATCCTTTCCGAATCGGGTAAGATAGGCCCTGCGAGTGGGCGGCCTCGATTCAAATCGCATCTGGCTCGTCCCGTCCCGCGGTTCAGTTCAAATGGTCTCTATCTCGGCGAATCCCGGCCAGCGTCTCCGCATGGCTGGGCCTGGCGAGTTAAAAATGTGCTATTGACTTGGCATTGGAGGGTGTCGTTACAATC
>CAZXYZ010000201.1:0-10572 GCA_964645045.1 uncultured Pirellulaceae bacterium
CATGGCATCGCAAGCTGGAAGCTTACGCCACTTGTTTCTCGAACGGTGCTAAGGCGCTGTCAGCGAATGACGTTCCAGACCTACACAGGTTATTCCTGCACACACGCGTCGCTGCCGGCCATCCGTCTCATCGGTCATAGGCACTGTCGGGAAGGGGCGTGGCCTCACCCTCTGCCAAGTGAAGCGCCCACAGGATTCCGTTCAAGATATGTCCCTGGTAGGTTTCACTCACCTGCTTGGGATTCGCCCGGTTCATGCCCGCGGGCGTCTCGGGATCCCAAATATCCTCGCGGTGACCCAGCGAGGTGTAGAACACGCGGCCTTGGCCGAAGGTCTTGCACCACGAGACCGGGAAATGTCCGTGCTCGTCTTTCTTGTTCGGATGCTTGTCCAGACTGAGCAGGTCCCGGACCTTGTGGCGGTCGTAGTTCTTCAGCAGGTAAATCTCTTCCTGCTTGATCTGCCAAGGGTTCTCGATGTGTTTGGTGGAGGCATGCTTCGGATCCATCACCAGGCAGTCCACTGGCACCTGCGCCCCGTGCCCGGCAAACTCGCCGCCGCACATATCGATGTACGGATCGAGCATTCCTTGACCGTGGAACGTGTCGCTGGCCGAGTGCATCCCAATGAATGCTTTGCCATTGCTGATCTCGGCCAGGAAGGCATCCTTGTCCGGCAACGGCAGGATCCCGGTGGTATTGGCGAAGATAAAACCGTCGTACTGGCGGAGCTTGTCCTTTGTCATCTTAGCCGCCATCTCCTCGTCCGTCCGGACGTAGTCGACGGTGAACGCCTTGCTCCGGACGGCCAGTTCCCCGAGCACTTTCTCCGCCGTCGGAATGGAACTGTGGCGGAACCCCTTGGTTACGGTCACCACCAGGAGCTTCTTCAACGTGTCCTCGCCCAGCGCCGGCAACGCAAGACCTGCCAGTAACAAGCCAGCCAACAAACAGCATCTGCAATTGGTCATGATTGGTATCCCTTCATGGTATCCGATGACAGAAAAACCCCGGCCTCTCAACCTCGAAGTGTATCACTAAAGGTACCGCAGGGACAGCCCTTCCGGCGTTCAAATCAGCGGGGTCTTTCACGCGTTACCCAAGAAGGTCGTATCCGATAAGGACTGACATCCGCCCAGCCTTCACTCACGGGAGTTCCGCCGCATGTCCAATCTGCTTGTACGCCGCATCAAGAACTGGTTGTTGATCCAGTTCCGTCGATGGCATTTCTGGGGGGCTTGCTCGTTTCCGTCGTCGTCTTGGTGGTCGCCGCGACCGGGATGGTGCTGAACCACAAAGACCTCGTCTGATCTGTCGGTGGGGCATCTGTGGGGCATCGCTGTGGGGCATCGCTATCTTGCGAACACGTCAGAACGTTCGTAACCTAGAAACGGCAAGCGAGCCGCAACCGGCGAATATCAACCAAGGATGACGGCGGTTCATCAACCAACTTGCCCGTGGTTCCCTGCGCACAATAGGCGATGCTCGGAAATCACGAAGCGCCATTCCTGATCGTGGACTGCTGATGAAACGAATCCCCGTGTATTCCCTCTGTTGGCTCGCACTGCAGATGGGGACATCCTTTGGGCTGGGCGCGGATCCCGGTTCGGTGTTCATGCGCGACGAGCCCGCGCGGAAAGCAAGCCGTCGGATGTCAACGGGGGACGCCAGTGAGGACTGGCCGCATTGGCGAGGGCCGAATCGTAATGGGATCGTGGCTCAGGACTCGGGCTGGGACGCAGGCCACTGGCCGCCGCGTGCGTCGTTGTGGGAAGCGACGGTGGGCGTGGGCGGGACATCGCCCGTGGTGGTCGGCGGGCGGGTCTACGTGCTGGGCTGGGCCGACGGCCGGGACACGCTGCGGTGCCTGGACGCGGCGAACGGCCGCGAACTGTGGCGAGGTGCGTACGCGGCTCCTAAGTACGGCCGGCATGCGACGGGCGACGAAGGACTGTACGCCGGAGTCACCGCGACGCCGGAGTACGATCCCGATTCCGGCCGGCTGTACACGTTGGGCATCGACGGACACCTGGCTTGCTGGAACGCGCAGGACGGCAACGAGGTGTGGAGCCTCAACTTGTACGATATCTATGGCGTAGGCCAACGCGACAAGATCGGCCGGTCGGGCCGCCGCGATTATGGGTATACGGCGTCGCCGCTGGTCCACGGCGATTGGCTGGTCGTCGAAGCGGGATCGTCGCGGGGGACGGTGATCGCGTTGGACAAGCGGACGGGCCGGGAGGTTTGGGGCAGCCGCGCTGCGCACCAGGCGGGGCACTCCGGCGGCCCCGTGCCGATCACCGTGGAAGGCATTCCCTGCGTGGCCGTGTTCGCCCTGAAGCACCTGCTGGTCGTCCGTCTGGACCGGGGCCACGCCGGCGAGACGCTGGCCGAATACCCGTGGGAGACGGAATTTGCTCAGAACATCGCCACCCCCGCGGTCTGGCAGAATCGCGTGCTGATCACGGCTGGCTACAATCACCAATCGCTGTGCCTGTTGGAGATCACGCGGCAAGGGGCACGCAAGGTTTGGGAACAACCCGCCTACTCGCAAGTCTGCAGCCCCGTGATCCACTCGGGATGCATCTACTGGGTCTACCAGTCGCCGGTCTGTCTGGACCTGGAGACCGGCCGGAAGATCTGGGAAGGCCCGCGGCGTTTCGGCGATGCGGGATCGTGCGTGGTGACTTCCGACGAACGGCTGATTCTTTGGGCCGGCCGCGGCGATTTGGTGCTGGCCGAGACGGCCCGGCGGTCACCGGGCGAATACCGCGAGTTGGCCCGCACTCCGGCGCAGTTTGGCACCGATGTGTGGCCGCATGTCACGCTGGCCGGTGGCCGCGTGTTCTGCAAGGATCGCGAGGGCCATATCGTCTGTTTTGCGTTAGAGCATTCCACCGCCGAGGCCACGCCGATGAACGTCGTCTCGACGCCACCGGGGCCGCCCCCGGGAGCGACTCCTCGGCCTGCCGCACCGCCCACCGCGGCACCCGGCCCGCCGCTGGACTTGGCCTCGCAACTGCGGACCTGGCCCGGCACCACGCCGGGGCTGGTCGTCGCCTGGCAGCGCGACGGTGGAGCGAACCGGCTGATCAGCCGCGTGGCACAGGCGACCGGCACGTGGCGGCTGAAGCCGCGCGGGGCCGCCCGTTTCGATGCTCGCGGCACCGCTTGCCTGGAGGGCGGCGCCATCCTGGTCGAAGGACCGGAGGCGACGCTGCTGGACGCCTGCCGCCAGTCGGGCGAGTTGACCGTCGAGCTGCGTTTTGTGACCGAACGCGTGCCGCAGACGGGACCCGCCCGCATCCTGTCGTTTTCCCAAGACGGATTCCAGCGCAACTGGACGCTGGCCCAGGAAGGTGATCGGCTGCTGTTCCGGCTGCGCACGCCGCAGACCGGGGAGAACGGGATGAATCCCCAAGCCACGCTGTTCCCGGTCATGGCGGGGCAGCCGACCTACCTAGTGCTGAGCTACCGCGACGGCGAGTTGACCGTCTACCGCGACGGCCAGCGGGAGCCCGTCCAGTCGGCCGTGCGGGGTGATTTCCGCAACTGGGTACCGCAGCATCTGCTGCTGGGCGACGAGTACGCCGACCCGCGTCCATGGCTGGGCCAAATCGAGCGGTTCGCCGTGCATAGCCGCGCGATGGGCGAGCGCGAGGTCCAGCAGCGAGACCGTCTGGTACGGGCTGCCATCCCGTCGCCCCGGGATTGACAAAGGCGTGTTCAGCGGCGGCCAGGATTCTTGAACCGGCCGTCGGCATCAAACGTCTGGAACCGTTGGCCAGCGAAGGCCGGGCGCGCGGCAATGGAGAGCATCCCGCAGCCACCCACCCCTGTAAAGGTCGGATTTCTCAAGAAAAGCTGGCAGACGATTCAGTTGGAGTACAGCCTTTAGGCTGCCCGGGCGGGCGAAGCCCGCCGCCGATACACGCTAAAGCGTGGACTCCAACCTATTTGACACCTTTACAGGGGTGCCCGCAGCCACCCAAGCCTTGCGAACCAACGGTTCAGCGAATCGAACTACGCTCCCTGAGGTAATTTGCTGAGCGGGATGCCCAGGGCGTCGGCTACTCCTTTCCCATAGGCCGGGTCCGCCTTCAGGCAGTTGGCGATGTGGCGGATCTGGATTTCCCGCGGCGCGTCGCCGAGGGCGCGGGCCGTGTTGGCGAACAGCAGCGTCTGTTGGTCGGCACTCATCAGGCGGAAAAGCAACCCCGGTTGCGAATAGTAATCGTCGTCCTGGCGATGGTCCCAGTGGTCCGCGGCCCCTTCCAGGCCGAGCGGCGGCTCGGCAAATTCCGGTTGCTGCTGCCATTGGCCGTCGCTGTTCGGTTCGTAGCCGAGCGTGCCGCCGTAGTTGCCGTCCACCCGCATGGCCCCGTCGCGGTGGTAGCTGTGAAACGGGCAGCGGGCTGCATTGACCGGGATCAGGTGGTGGTTCACGCCGAGCCGGTAGCGTTGGGCGTCGCCGTACGAGAACAGCCGCCCCTGCAGCATCTTGTCCGGCGAGAAGCCAATGCCGGGCACAATGTTGGCCGGGTTGAAGGCCGCCTGCTCGACCTCGGCAAAGTAATTCTCCGGGTTGCGGTTCAGTTCAAGAACGCCCACTTCGATCAAGGGATAGTCTTTGTGGAACCAAACCTTGGTCAGGTCGAACGGGTTGTAGGGACAGGTGGCGGCGTCCTTCTCCGGCATGACCTGGATGAACATCGTCCAGCGGGGAAAATCGCCCCGCTCGATGCTCTCGAACAGGTCGCGCTGATGGCTCTCCCGGTCCTTGCCGACGAGCGATTCGGCCTGTTCGTCCGTCAGGTTGCGGATCCCCTGCTGCGTCATCAAATGGAACTTGACCCAGCAGCGCTCGTTCTGGGCGTTGATGAGGCTGAACGTATGGCTGCCAAACCCGTGCATGTGCCGGTACGTGGCGGGAATCCCCCGGTCGCTCATCACGATCGTGATCTGGTGCAACGCCTCGGGCAGCGACGTCCAGAAATCCCAGTTGTTCTTGGCACTACGCAAATTCGTGCGCGGGTCGCGTTTGACCGCGTGGTTCAGGTCGGGGAACTTCAAGGGATCGCGCAGGAAGAATACGGGCGTGTTGTTGCCGACCAGGTCCCAGTTGCCCTCCTCCGTATAGAACTTGACCGCAAAGCCGCGGATATCCCGCTCGGCGTCCGCCGCTCCGCGTTCGCCGGCCACCGTGGAAAAGCGGGTAAATAGTTCCGTCTTTTTTCCCACAGCGGAGAAGATCTTCGCCTTGGTATAGCGGGTGATGTCGTGGGTGACCGTAAAGGTGCCGTAGGCTCCGGAGCCCTTGGCATGCATCCGCCGCTCGGGGATGACCTCACGGTCGAAGTGGGCGAGTTTCTCCAGGAACCAGACATCCTGCAGCAGTTGCGGGCCGCGCGGGCCGGCGGTCATGACGTTCTGATTGTCGGCGACGGGAGCGCCGGCGTTCGTGGTCAGTTTCTTCGAGTCGCTCATGGTTTGTCTCCTGGGGTTGGGACGGTCTGGGTCTTGCTGTGGTCGTTACTTCTTCTTTTGTTTCCGGCACTCCGGGCAGATTCCGCTGAGTTGAACCGAGAAATCTGAAACTTCGAATCCGTGCGGTTTGCCTTTGGGCAACGCCAAATCGTCGAAATCGGGGCTTTCCCAATCCACGATCGCATTGCAGAAAAGGCAAACCAGGTGGTGGTGGCGATACGTCTTGGCGTCGTAGCGAACCGTTGCCCCTGGGTGGTGAACTCGGCGAATCAATCCCAACTCGGCCAACGTGTCAAGGACTCGGTAGACGGTCCGCCGCGAAATCTGCGGACTCCGCGCGCGAACCGTCTCAAAGATCTGATCCGCCGTCGGGTGGTCGCTCCGCGCCAGCAGCACCTCCAAAACGGCGCGTCGCTGACTCGTCAAGGGCAACCCGCGCTGGCGGCAAACTTCCTCCAGTTGCTTGAGCCTGTCTGCGGCAAACGCGTCCATAAAAAGCAATCTATGTTAAATGACAATCTATGTCAACACGGGATCGTGAGCAGTTTGTTCGCGGACCCGCAGACGCCGCGAGTCTTTGGCGATGTTGCGACACGGGAGCCGTCGCACTCGAATCGAAGTAAACCACGGCGTCAAAGCGATTCCTGGGTGTTCATCCGTGGCTCTCGTACGGTCCGCCTGATCGTCGAAGTCAACCGGGCTGGCTGCTCATGGAGTTCTTTTGCTCGGTCCCGGGTTGCTTATCGACCGGGAACCGTTCCAGTCCCGCCGACTGTTGCTCCCTGGCGGCGCGGCATCGCGCAGACTTGGTGGATATTCGGCAGGATTGGGAGAGCGTGGCGAGTTGTGCCGCCTCCCTGAGGCCGACGTATGGAACGGAAAACTGCGGCAGGCCCAACGGATGAAGGGATCAACGAATGGGGGAATCAGTGAATGGCTTCCCATCCGCCATTCGTCGACTCCTTGATTCGTTGGGATCCGATCGCTTAGAACCGGGAAATGTAGCGTGGGCCTAATATGACGGCGTGGGGCCGCTCACACACCACCCGGCATCAAGCGAGTCCGGCGGGAACGTCGCTCGGCCCGCAGTCTGGCGCGACGTTTGATTTCGCTTGGCTTTTCGTAGTACTCTCGACGCCGCATTTCTTTCTTGATACCGCTTCGTTCGACCAATTTGCGGAAGCGGCGAACGGCCTCCTGAATGGATTCCTTGTCCCGAACCAGCAACTTAACCATTAGTCCTCCCCACCAAGATCATCGCGAAACTCCTGACTAAAAGGTGCAAGCGAACCGAAAGCGGTGCCGTAAGTCCAGTAAGATACACGAGATTCAACCCGTCTGTCCAGAGTCCCGAGCCCAGAAAAATGCCGGTTCTACCACTGGCGTGCAGCCCGGTTTCGTGGCAAGATTGTGCCGTCATGCAGAGGCTTCGGAAGAAAATCGCGGCGTCTGTATTGTTCCTCCGTGGAATTCAGCAGAAAACCGGAGTTCTGAGGAGAAGCGACCATCATTTTTGTCCCAGAGTACTGCAGTCGCATGAATTCGGACAATCCGAGAATCTTGACCATCGAAGAATTGCTGCCCGTTGAATCGGAAAGGCTAAACTGAATTGTCCATGCACGAACTGAAGATCTTTAGCGGACGCGCCAATCCGCAATTGGCCAAAGGAATTTGCGACCACCTCAACATCCCCTTGGGGCGGATTACGCTGAATAGCTTTCCCGACACCGAGACTTCCTGCAAAATCGACGAGGACGTGCGGGGGCGAGACGTGTTCTTGGTCCAGCCGACGTGCCAGCCGGTCAACGACAACTTGATGGAGTTGTTGATTATGATTGACAGCTGTCAGCGCGCCAGTGCCGCGCGCGTCACAGCGGTGATCCCGTACTTTGGGTATGCCCGCCAGGATCGCAAGGACGAAGGCCGCGTCCCGATTACTGCCAAGCTGGTCGCCAACTTGATCGCTCGTTCCGGAGCCGACCGCGTGTTGACGATGGATCTGCACGCCGCCCAGATTCAAGGTTTTTTCGACGTCCCGGTCGATCATCTGAATGCATCACCGGTGCTGAATAAGTACTTTCTGGACTTGGGTTTGAACAAAGATGCGATCGTCGTTGTCAGCCCCGACGAGGGCAGTATCAAGCGGGCCATCACCCACTCGAAAAAACTGGGTGGCACGCTGGCGATCATCGATAAACGGCGATCCAGTGCGACGGAGACCAAGCAGGAGAACATCATCGGCGGGCCTATCGAGGGCCGCGTGGCCTTGATTTTCGATGATCTCATCAGCACCGCAGGCTCGGTTTGTGGGGCGGCACGACTGGTCCGCGAGGCCGGCGCCAAGGACATTTTTGTCGCCGCGTCGCACGGGATTTTCTGCGATCAGGCGATCGAGAAGATCGAGAAGTCGCCGATTTCCACCGTGGTCGTGACCGACAGCATCCCCGCGTCCGTCCACGAGCAAAGCGACAAGATCAAGGTCCTGTCCATTGCATCGCTGCTGGCGGAGGCGATCAAGCGGATCCACCAGAACCAGTCGGTCAGCGCCATGTTCATTGAAAAGCAGCCCGGTTAGCGTCCGGTGCCGGCGTGCCCAGGCCGCCGATGGCGGCGTTAAACGCTTGTTTCAAAACAAGTTAACGCAGATCGTCAGGGATGCATCGAGCTCCGTCGCGGCATCGTTGGTGCAGATTGTCGCTCTTGCCCCAACGGCAGATACCGTCTAACATCTTTATGCTATTCAAGTTCGACGGCTGAAGATATGTACCGTTGTCCCTCGCATTTCCAAGGGGTGTATGAGCTGATGTTGAAGCACTTTTCTCCGCTTTCGTTTTCTCGGATGGCCATCCTCGGCCCGGCTCTGGGCATGGCGATTCTTCTCGGCGCGTGGTCTTTCTCGACAGCGGACTTGGTTAAACCGCGGCCCAACGACCGACAGATCGTCAACATCATCACCACCAAGATGCGCCGCGAGCATCTCTCGAAACATCCTTTGGATGACGAGATTTCCGAGCGCGGTCTGAAAGCGTTCTTGGACGCCTTGGATCCGATGAAGATGTACTTCCAGCAATCGGACGCCGACGAGTTTCTGGCGAAGAAGGACGATCTGGACAATATGCTGATGGACAAAGATATCAGCTTTGCCTACACGATTTTCGAGCGATTCCTGGCTCGTGTGGATGCCCGCGTCAAATTGGTTAACGCGTTGCTGGACCAACAGTTCGACTTCCTGGCCGATGAATCGCTGGTCACCGATCCCAAAGTGATTCAGTATGCCCGCGACGATCAGGAAATCCAGGACCGCTGGCGGCGCCGGATCAAGTACGACCTGTTGGTGCTGAAGAGTGACAAGACCGAAGGCGAGGCGGCCCGCGAAAAACTGCGCCGCCGCTATCAGAGTTTCGCCAAACGGATGCACCAGACCGACGCGGACGAGTTGTTGGAGATGTTCATCACATCCATCCTGGCCAGCTACGATCCCCACACGTCGTACATGTCGCCCAAATCCGTGGAGAATTTCCAGATCCTGATGCGGCTGAATCTGGAAGGGATTGGTGCCGCGCTGCAAATGGTCGACGGATACACGGTCGTGTCCAAGATCATCCCCGGCGGAGCGGCCGACAAGCAAGGCAAACTGAAACCGGAAGACCGGATCGTCAGCGTCAGCAATGAGAAGGGGGAAATGGTCGATGTTGTCGACCTGAAGCTGAACGACGTCGTCGACATGATTCGGGGCAAGTCCGGTACGGTTGTCAAGTTGGGAGTACTGCCCACGGGCAGCAACGAGTTGAAGGTTTACAGTATCACGCGGGCCCGGATCGAACTGAAGGACAGCGAGGCGCGGGCCGATGTGATCACGGAGGGCACCAAAGCGAACGGCGCGCCGCTGCAGATCGGAGTCATCGATTTGCCCAGCTTTTACATGGACATGGAAGGCGCGCGGAACGGAAACGACACCTACAAGAGCACCACCCGGGATGTGCGGAAGATCCTGGACGGTTTCACGAAAAAGGGCGTGGACGTGGTCGTTTTGGACCTCCGCCGCAACGGCGGTGGCAGTCTCCCCGAAGCAATCAACCTGACCGGCTTGTTCATCGACCAAGGCCCCGTGGTCCAAGTCAAGAATTCGATTGGCGTTGTCGAGGTCCTGCCCGACGAGGATCCAGGTGCGGCGTGGAAAGGGCCGCTGGTCGTGTTGACGAGCAAGTTCAGCGCCAGCGCCAGCGAGATTCTGGCCGGAGCCATCCAGGATTACCGTCGAGGTCTGATCATCGGCGACACATCGACCCATGGCAAAGGCACGGTCCAAAGTCTGCTGGAACTAGGCCGAGAAGTGTTCCGCATCCCGAACCCGCCCTCGCTGGGCGCGCTGAAGATCACCATGCAGCAGTTCTATCGTCCCAACGGCGACAGCACGCAAAAACGCGGCGTGCTGGCGGATATCCCGTTGCCGTCGATCACCGACCACATGGACGTTTGCGAAGCGGATTTGGACTATGCGTTGGAGTTCGACCGCGTACCGGCCGCCGATTATGTGGCGTACAACATGGCCGAGCCCAAGGTCGTCCAGTCGGTAACCAGCTCGTCCCATTCCCGCATCTCGCAGTCGACAGAATTCGGCAAGCTGCTGCGCCGGATCGAGCGCTACAAAGAACAGAAGGCAAAGAAGATGGTCACGCTGAACGAGAAGGACTTCTTTGCCGAACGGGCGGAACTGGACGCCGAAAAGGAAGAAGAGAAGCAGTTGGAAGACCAAGCCGTGGCCAGCGACGAGGTCGTCAAACGCGACTTCTACATGAACGAGGTCCTCGCCATCGCCGCTGATTACGCGCGGCTGTTGGAACAGAACCGGATCGCGTGGCTGCGGTAGTCGCGCGAAACTCGCTTAGCCAACGCAGTTCACGTTGGAGTCCAGGCTTTAGCCTGTCCGTAGCGCAGCCTAAAGGCTGGACTCCAACATGTCCGCTTCGACCGTGACTGCTACCCCACGGGCTTCAACCGCAAGCGGTTCAACTCACAATCTCCCGCAGCACCTTCTCGTACGCGTCCGCATACCGCACCATGCCCAGGTCGCTGGGATGCGAGC
>CAZXYZ010000202.1:0-10098 GCA_964645045.1 uncultured Pirellulaceae bacterium
CCGTGCCTGCGTCAAGCGGGAGTGTTGCTGGCGATTCCGTTGTTGGTGGAGAGCGTGGGACCGGTTTATCCGCAACCAGCTGCGGAGTGGCAATCCACCGTGGCGCGTCGAGGAACTCCGGGCCCCCGACTTAGCTCGTGGTGCAGAGTTGGTTCAGCAATGGATGCAGTAGCCGAGACGCTGTTGGAGTTGGTGAACGCCCCTGCGGAAGTTGGAAGCGATTCCAGGTTGTTGTGGAACCGGAGCATCAAATGCACGTCCTGATCGGCGACGTTCACGGCCATGCCGATGAACTGGTGCAATTGCTGGAGGCCCTTAGCTATGATCCACCGCGACTTGGCCCATGCCGGGATCCTGCCAGATGAGGCTGTGTATTCAGCTTCGTTGTTGGCATGGGCGGAAATCGCCTAGGACCGCCGAAGAAACAAGTGTCGCAAGAAATGTAGTCGTCGCGCTCCGCCGCGATTTGCATCGTTCGGAAAAAAGGTGTCCGGTGCCAAGTGAGCTCCGTTCGAGAAATAATTGTCCGATTTCTCCGTGGCGTAAGCTTCCAGCTTGCGGGAGATCATGGCATCGCAAGCTGGAAGCTTACGCCACTTGTTTCTCGAACGGTGCTAAGCTGCAAGGCGCTAGCCGCCGGTCTTGCCGCCAATCGGGCCGATCAAGAACATTCTCAAGGGCTGTCCCATTCGTCGGTGCGGAACGGCGAGGCGGGCAGACCGGCGCTGTTGGCCAAGTTCGCGTCCGGGTTGGCGGCCCAGGCGTAGCGCACGGCGGCGGGCTGAGCGACCTCGGTGCTGGAGACGACGACCGTGTCCGGTCCTGCGATCTGAGCTTCGGCGAACACGAACTTCCGGTCCTCGCCCGCGATCGCAAATCCCTTCAGCTTGTCACCGGCGGCCTTCAGTCCCTCGCCCGCGTGCTCGAAGCGGACCGCGATCTTGCCGTCTCGCGCGGACATCGACGTGAACAGCGGGCCGCTGTACACGAGCTGTTTGCCATAGGTCGTGCCCAGCGCCCAGAGCGCCAGGCGTTTGCCGACGGCTTGCTTGTTCGTCGGGTGGATGTCGTCCGCTTCGCCCACATCGATCGTGACCGCCATGCCGGTGTCCGGCACGGCCAGTGCCTTACGCATCTGCTCTTGGACGATCACCCAGCCGCTGGTTTCGACCGGGGCCTGCTGAGGTGCGCGGAAGTTGGGCAATTGGACCCATTCGAATGGAAAATCGCCTTGCCCCCAGCGTTGCCGCCAGTTGCGGATCATGCTGCTTAACTGCAGTCCGTACAAAGAAGCCAGTGGGCCGCCGGCGTTGCTCTCGCCCTGATACCAAATCGCGCCGCGCAAGGCGAACGGGGCCAGCGGCTCGATCATGCCGTTGTACAGGCTCGCGGGCCGGTGCGGGCTTTCGCGCGGATCGACGGGGGCTTGAGGCCGCCGCGGCAGTTCCTTGCCCGCCTGCCTGGCCTGCTTGGCCTGTCCCTGCCACGCGGCCAGTTGTTTCTCGTAACGCGCCTTGGCCGTCTCGGCGTTGTAGTTCTTGATCTGCTGCTCCCAGTTGTCCAGGAAGGGCTTCAATTCGGGCAGCGCTTGTTGGGCTGGCAGGCTGGTCCACGCTTGGACCGGTGTCCCTCCCCACGAAGAATTGATCAAGCCGACGGGAGCTTTCAGTTGTTGGTGCAGTTCACGGCCGAAGAAGTACGCCGTCGCCGAGAAGCCTCCGACCGAGTCGGGAGTACAGACCTGCCAAGTTCCTTGGCACCGCTCCTGAGGCGTTTCGGCCGTGACGCGGTTCACGGTGAACATCCGAATCTGGGGATATTTTGCCGCCGCTTGCTCGTCGGGAAAATTGGCGGATCGCGACACGGACATGGCCATGTTCGACTGACCCGAGCAGAGCCAGACCTCGCCGACCACCACGTCCGCGACTTGCACCGTGTTCTTGCCCTGGACCACCAGCATCAGCGGCCCGCCCGCCTGGCACTTGGGCAGAGCCACGGACCATTTCCCGTCCGCACCGGCCGTCGCCGTCTGCTGCGCGTCCCCCAGCGTCACCATCACTTGCTCGCCCACATCCGCCCAACCCCAAACAGGGATCGCCGCCTGCTGTTGCAGGACCGCATGATCGGAAAACAACGCCGGCAGCGTCACGTCCGCAGTCGCCGAGGTGACCGTGAAAACCAGAAACAAACTTGCGGCCAGCAAACCGCGGCGGGACGAGGTACTCATGCCTGACTCCTTGGATTTCGACTTCCCCAACGTTCCCGACGCACCCCATGCGCGCCGGTCGATCGCGAGACGAACATTCTGTCATGTTCGCCGGCCGTAGGGAAGCAGGTCATCGACCTGCGCTGTCGCCGGCAGGCATGTTGGAGTACAGCCTTTAGGCTGCCCGGACAGGCTGAAGCCTGGACTCCAACTTGGATCGCTTACCTCGCGGCGACGTCGCCCGAGCCGGGCAAGGGAAGCAGGTAAGGCTGGATCGCCTCCAGCTTGACCGGTCCGACGCCGGGCACGCGGAGCAGATCGCGATGGTCGAGGAACGGCCCCGCGGACTGGCGCGAGTCGACAATCCGCCGGGCCAGCGTTTCCCCGACGCCGGGCAGCAGGGCCAGTTCCGGCCAATCGGCGCGGTTGATATCGACGCGAAAGTCGATCGTGGTCGGAGCCGCGCGGTCGATCTCGATCAATCCCTCGCCCTGCCGATACCGCGACAGGGCCGAAATTACCATCAGGAGCAGCGAAACGGCCAACAGCGCAGCGACGGTGGCTTGGTCCAGTCGCCGCAACCAGGGAGCCGGCCCGTTGGGTTGAGGATTC
Source organism: uncultured Pirellulaceae bacterium (assembly GCA_964645045.1). GTDB lineage: Bacteria > Planctomycetota > Planctomycetia > Pirellulales > Pirellulaceae > Anammoximicrobium. Next base: position 2,819 of record CAZXYZ010000202.1, read on the forward strand.
GAATTGTCTGTGGAGGAGGACATAGGCTGTTCAGCCCGCCAGTCCCTGCAGGACGCCGGTGCTGTCGCCTAATTGAGCGACTTCGACGCTCAGGCGGTTCAGCATGGCCAGCCAGAGGTTGGTCAGCGGGGTTTCGTCCGGATAGCGCACGTGCCGGCCCGGCTTGACCGTACCGCAGCCGCCGCCGGCCAGCAAGATCGGGAGGTTGTTGTGGTTGTGGGCGTTGCCGTCCGAGTTGCCGCTGCCATACGCGATCATGGCGTGGTCCAGCAGCGTACCGTCACCCTCGGGTATCGACCGCAGCTTCTCCAGCAAGTAGGCCAGCTGCTTGACATGGAACGTGTTGATCTGGCGGATTTTGTCCTTCTTGGCTTGGTCGTTGCCGTGATGCGACAATTCGTGATGGCCCTCCCGCACCTGGATGAAGGCATAGGACTTGTTGCTGCCTTCGTTGGCCAGCACAAAGGTGCAGACACGAGTCACGTCCGCTTGAAATGCCAACACGATCAGGTCGCACATAAGCCGCAGGTGCTCTTCGTACTCCTTCGGAATGCCGGCCGGCGCCGCGTAGCCGGCATCCGGCAAGGACGGTGACTCGGCCGACTTGGCAATCCGCTGTTCAATGTCGCGGATCGACGAGAAGTACTCGTCCAGCTTGCGGCGGTCATTTTCGCCCAGCCGGCCGGCGAGGTCTTTGGAATCCTCGCGGACAAAGTCCAGCACGCTCTTGCGGCGGGCGTCGCGTTCGGCCCGTGCGGCGCTGGGCGAGGTCGAGAACAGCCGCTCGAAAACGGCCTTGGGATTCACTTCCTTGGGCAGCGGCTGTGTGGCCGAGCGCCACGACATGGTGGAGGAATAGACGCAGCTGTAACCCGAGTCGCAGTTGCCGGCCATCGAGCCCGCCTCGCAGCCGATCTCCAGCGACGGCAGCCACGTCTGGTCGCCGATGCGGCTGGCGGCAACTTGATCCACGGACACGCCGGCGCGGATGTCGGTGCCGTCTGTCTTCCGCGGCTGAGCGCCGGTCAGGAACGCGCCCAGAGCCCGCGCGTGATCGCCGCCTCCGTCGCCGTTCGGCCGCGCTTTGTCGGCGGTCAAGCCGCTGAGCACCAGCAGGCGGTCCTTGACGGGCGCCAATGGTTGCAAGGTGGGCGGGAGTTCAAACTCCGAGCCTTCGGCCGCGGGCGTCCAGTCGGCCATGTTGATGCCATTGGGCACGTACAGGAAGGCCATCCGGTTGGGTGCCGGTTTGGAACGCGGGGAGGTTTCGGCCCAGGCCGTCAACGGCCCCATCGATTCGAGCCAGGGCAACGAGATGGCTACGCCGAGACCACGCAGGACAGTACGGCGGGAAATGAGGGTCGGGCTGGGCATGGCGGTGCTCCGGTAAGTAAGTTAGCCGACTGGGTGGGCTCAGACGTACAGAATTCAATTTTCGCGGATACGCGGCTTTCCCGATGGTTCGGACATCGACCGCGAAAATTGAATTCTGTACGTCTGAGCCCTTTCTTCAGCCTCGTCGTTTCTGGAACGGTTCGCTACGGGCAATTTCCCGTACCAAGGCGGAAAAACGGTAGTTGTCGCTTTGCAGCGCGGCCACGATCCGGTCCACCGCGGGCTGATCGTAGTGTTCCAGGCCGCGGCCCAAGGCGTAGATCAGCATCTTCTCGCTCAGGCAACGGGCGAACAAGTCTTTCTGTTCCGCGAGAATCTGCTTCAACTCGGCCCACGATTGGAACGAGCGGCTGTCCGGCAACTGCCCTGCCGGATCGATGTCAAACGCCCCGTCCTTGGTCCGGAACGCTCCGACGGCATCGTAGTTCTCGAACGCAAACCCGATCGGGTCCATCCGGGCGTGGCAACTGGCACAAACGGGGTTGCTGCGGTGCTGTTCAAAGCGTTGCCGCAGCGAACCGGTCAACTCGGCTTGTTCGCCTTCCGGCAGCAAGGGCACATTGGGCGGCGCCGGCGGCGGGGGCATCCCGAGAATTTGTTCCAGCACCCAACGGCCGCGTTTTACGGGCGACGTGCGCGTCGGATTGCTGGTTACGGTCAACACGCTGGCTTGCGTCAACAATCCGCCGCGCTCGCTGTCGGCCAACGCAACGCGAACAAAATCATCGCCTCGAATCGGTTGCCCGCCGGGCCGCACCGGTTTTTGTCCGGCCCGCGTTCCGTGTGTGTCAACGATCCCGTAGTGGCGCGCCAGACGCTCGTTCAGGAACGTGTAATCCGCGTTCAACAGGTCCACAATGCTCCGGTCTTCGCGCATCACCGAAGCGAAGAACCGTTTGGTTTCTTCCAACATCGAGGACCGCAACCGGCTGCTGAACCGCGGGAAGCGTTGTGGATCCGGGGCAAAGCTGTCGAGCCTCTGTAACTGCAGCCATTGCAGGGCAAAATTCTCGACCAGCGACTGGGACTTCGGATCCTGCAGCATGCGGTGTACTTGGGCGTCCAAGTCCGCACGCAACTGATTCTTTGCGGCCAAGTCGGTCAACGCCTCGTCCGGCATCGTACTCCAAAGAAAATACGACAACCGCGATGCCAATTGATATTCGTCCAGCGGTCGAACGTCGGGACTGCCGGGACGGTCGTCCAACTCGGCGCGGAACAGGAACTTGGGCGAGCACAGCACGGCTTGCATGGCCAGCTGCAAACCGGCTTCCCAGGGCTGGCCGGCGCTGATCGCCGATTCGGCCAGACCCACCAGACGCTCGACTTCGTCCCCGGTCGCCGGCCGCCGGTAGGCACGCGTGGCAAAACGCCGCAGGACTTCTCGCGTCTGTTCGGACTGCGTGGCGTCCGCCGAACACGCCAGCAAACGCTGCCGGCTCGCGGACCGCGTGTCCGCTTGGCCACGTTTGGCCGGCGCAGGCGGATTGACCGGAATCGCCCGCTGCATGATGTTCTCCGCAGCGGCCAGATACCGCTCCATTAGCACCGGCGACATCGTCAGCACGTCGCCGATATTGTCGAAACCGTGGCCAATGTCGTCGGAGGGAAAATCCTCGGTCGGATCAAAATCTACGCCGATCAAATCCCGGATCGTGTTGCGGTACTCCGTCCGATTCAAACGCCGCATCGTGACACGGCCGGGGTCGGGCCTGGCATCCCGGGCGGCTCGCTCAAAAACGCCGCCCACCGCACGCAAAAATGCGTCCCGCTCGTCCGCCGTTGGCTGCGGTTCACCTTCCGGGGGCATACCGCCCGTCTCGACCATTCCCATCACCGTTTTCCAGCGATCTCGCTGCTTGACCACGGAGGCATCGTCGCGGAATGGATCGAACGACAAGCCCGCTTCCGGTTTCGAGCCGCTGTGGCAGCTGAGGCAGTGCTTCTTAAGGAACGGCACACCCGCCTCGGCGAATCCAGGGGCGGGCCGAGTGTCCGCAGCGAGCACCGCGGATGGAACCGTGACAGCGACAAAGATCGCGGCAAGCGATCGCCATGCAGTGGAGTGCCGGTTCAATATGTGATTCCTTCGTGGAAGTCTATTCGCGGCCATGCCACATCTCCTTCCCGAGATTTCCCGCCAGATTATAGATCAACGGTGGTTGATGAAAAGTGGCGGCACGGGAGCAATGGCGGGTTTCCCCCGTCGATTCTTGGAGCGTTCACGGAAAAGACCCCGAGTGCTGCTGTCCCATCCGATCGAGCGACGGCAAATCGTCTTCGATTTGGACATAGATCTCCGATGAGTCATCTCGGTAGCAGCAACGCCAGCCTGCTAATTCCTGGAGATGGCGGGCCACGGGCAGCCGGGTGGGCACGAGGACGGCATCGGTCGGATACTTGACCAACAGCCCATTCCAGCCCTGCCGGGCCATATAGAAATCGAAGATTTCTTCCTCCAGCCACAACGGGTATGCCACCTCGAAGCGGCTGTCCATCGATACCTTGACTTGTGGATGCAGCTTCCAGCTGACGTAGGATCCCCAGTCAAACGGCGTCAGCAGGTTGCCGCGGAACTCGTGCTGCTGGAGGTAGTCGACAGCTCCTACCGGATAATACAGGGGCGAGGCCAGTTGTGGCGTGGGTTCGCCGGGAACGACCAGTCGCCACGGTCCCAGCCTGATGGCCAGGGCGGCCATCGCCAGCGTCAGGGCGCACCACAAGGCCACCAGCAAACGTCGGCGACGGCACCAAAGCTGGCGTGTCGCCCAGCCGACCGTCGTGTTCGCCAAGAAGGCGGGCGCATAGCAGAACCACGCGATCGCGTAGAACGGCAGGAATCGCTTGGATTGCACTGCGGCCAGCGAGGCGATCACAATCAATGGCAAACCAGCGAGACGGTTCCAGCCGTTTCGCCAGATTCCGTAGGCCAGCACGAGCCACGTACACGCCACGAGCGCGAGCTTGGCGGGCGCAGCTTCCCACAGCGGCCGCCATTCGCTCACGTGGGGACGCGACGCACTCACACCGTGCAGCAAGTACCCGTAATAATCGAAGCCATAGGGATTGATCCCGATCAGGGCGATCATCACCAGCCCGGTCAGCAACAGGTGCCAATGCGGCTGGCGGCGCAACATCTGCTCCAGCCAATGCACGGCGAACAGCCCGGCCCCGACCAGGAATCCGGCGTGCAGGTTCAACCACAGGACGAACAACGGCAGCCAGGCAAACAGCCAGCGACGGTGGCCGGCCCGGTCGCGATCCAAAAAAAACAGCAGGACCGCAAGTCCCACGAACGAGTACATCTGCGCCCGGACGGTCGAGAAGCCTTCGTCCACCAGGAGAATGGCGAAAGGGGCCAGACAGCTGAGCAGCGGCAGCCCGGCGCATCGTCTTCGGGCGCAGGTCCAGCAGGCCGCGGCCAACGCGGCGATCAACAGCAGCTTCAGCAGCAAGATGCCCGAGGCGCCCAGGGTGTGCGCTAAGCCGTAGGCGATCATCCCGGCGCCCCATTCGTGATGCACGACCGGTTCGACGGTAGGCGTGTAAGCAAAATCGTCGGCGCGAGGCACATAGCCCAACTGGACGATTTCCCGCGCCAGGGACATCTCGTGCCAAAGGTCCAAGTCGACCACGGGGCGGGTTGTCCGATATACCAGCATGGCAACCAAACCGGCTGCCGCGCAGGCGGCGATCAGCCAACGCGGCGGCCGCTTGCTGCGACCGCCACGGCTCGTCGGAAACCTTCCCATTTCGAGGCGTCCCTCCTGGCTCTTGCGAAGATGCGGGCTGGCAAGTCCCTTGGACTGCCGCGTCACCACAGTCGTGAACGCTTTTGCCGAGCGCCCGCACGGCTTGGGCGTTTGCTAGAATGTACAAGACAACGATCGGCAATGGCAATCCGAGAGAGCGGGCCGCGGGGGCCGATGTCGGGGCTGGCAATCGGGGTTTGGTACGAGAAGGCACCCCTGTCAAGGTCGGGTTTCTCAAGAAGTGCTGGCAGACGATTCAGTTGGAGTACAGCCTTTAGGCTGCTTGGGCGGGCGAAGCCCGCCGCCGATACATGCTAAAGCGTGGACTCCAACCTATTTGACACCTTTACAGGGTTTGGTACGAGAAGGACAAGAACATTGATGACAGAACGATCTACCTTGGGTACGAGGAACACTCGTCATCGGGTGGTAATTATCGGTGGCGGTTTCGGCGGGCTGGGCGTGGCGCGCGGGCTGGGTTCGAAAGACGTCCAGGTGACCCTCGTGGACCGGCGTAATTTTCATCTGTTTCAGCCCCTGTTATACCAGGTTGCCACCGGCGGTCTTTCGCCGGCAAACATTGCTGCGCCGTTGCGGTCCGTGCTGCGGCGGCACAAGAATATCCAAGTTCTGCTGGGCAACGTGATCGGTTTGGATCTTGGCGCCCGCGAGGTGCAATTGGATGGCGGCCGTTTGACCTACGACACGCTGGTCGTCGCGGCGGGATCGACGCACCACTATTTTGGTCATCAAGAGTGGGAAGCCTCGGCGCCGGGCCTGAAAACGATCGAGGACGCAACGGAAATCCGCCGCAAGATCCTGTTGGCGTTCGAAATGGCCGAGCGGGAAACAGACCCGGCCGAGATCCGCAAGTGGCTGACCTTTGTGATTGTGGGCGGAGGCCCGACGGCGGTCGAGTTGGCTGGGGCCGTGTCCGAGATCGCTCGGCATACGCTGGCCAAGGATTTCCGCTCAATCAATCCCGCGGACGCCCGCGTGCTGTTGGTCGAGGCGACCGATCGAGTGCTGCCAAGCTATCCGGCCGAGCTTTCTGTCCGCGGGGCCAAACAGCTGGAGCAGTTGGGGGTCGTGGTGCGAACCGGAACGATGGTCGTGAACGTCACTGACGACGCGGTGACGGTGCGCACCGGCGAGACGTTGGAAGACATTCCCACCCGGACCGTCCTGTGGGGCGCCGGCGTGAAAGCGTCGCCGCTGGCCGGCCTGCTGGCCGCCGCGGCCGGCTTGAACCCCGATCGGCAAGGCCGCGTACCGGTCCAGCCGGACCTGTCTTTGGCGGGACACCCGGACGTGTATGCGATCGGCGATTTGGCGCTGTGCGTGGACGACCGCGGTCAGCCGCTGCCGGGCGTCGCTCCAGTGGCAATTCAACAGGGCCAGCACGTGGCCAGGGCCGTCCTCCAGCGGCTGCGCGGCAAGCCGACAAAGCCGTTTCGCTACCGCGACTACGGTTCCATGGCCACCATCGGGCGCCACCGGGCCGTGGCCATGATCGGCAAGCTGCGATTCGCCGGGACCATGGCTTGGCTGCTGTGGCTGTTCATCCACCTGATGTACATCGTCGAGTTCCAGAACCGCGTCCTGGTCCTCGTTCAATGGGCCTGGAACTACCTGACGTGGAACCGCAACGCTCGGCTGATCACAGGGACGACGGAGCGGTGATCGGGGGCCTGAACGTGATCAGAGTCTCAGTTTGTAGAATGCGCGCACGGAGTGTGCATCTTCAAAATCCGAAATCCGAAGCACGAAATCCGAAACAAACCCCAAATTCGAAGACCAAAGGCCCGAAACAAATGCTGTCGTCCCCGCGGTCGGGCGTGTTTTCTTCCGCGTGGTTTGGGACACCTGGATTTCGGGTTTTGAATTTGTTTCGGATTTCGGATTTGAAATTTCGGATTTGGTTGCGGGCGCCAGCCCGCGTTCGGGAACACCGCTCCCCGCTGACAGACTGCAGCGCCGGTCTTCGAGCAACGAGGGCCGAAATGACTTTCTCTGAATTGGGGCGGACGCGAAGATCCCGGACAGATTCGAATCGCTGAAACCCGACGTAAACGTCGGGCCCAGGGCTAACGCGCACTCTGGGTAATTTGGGCTAGCGCGGCAGTTTTGAAT
>CAZXYZ010000203.1:0-10027 GCA_964645045.1 uncultured Pirellulaceae bacterium
CTTAAAATCCTTTGTCCCGTTAGGGACGTGCGGGTTCGAGTCCCGCTCCGGCTACTAACTGCACGGTCGTGCTCCAATGTGCATGACCGTGCAAGAACGCGGAAAAGCCCGTGTTTCACGGACTTTTCGAGCCCTCTAGCCAGCCATCCTCGACTCGTCTCGATCCGTGCTTGCTTGTGCATCCTCGTGCGTCTCTGTGAGATTCGGATGCATAGACAGACGCATAGAAGGTGCATAAGCTCCCTCCAAAGCTGCGGCCACTTCCTGTTCTTCAAGGTGGGTAAACGTCCAGGGTCAGCTCGATCGTGCTGTGTCTGGCCAGCTTTTGCAGAAATGCGGGTTTGACGCCCGCACGGGCCATCGAACCGGCTGTGTACCGGATCGACACGGGGACCTGGTTCCGGCGGTGATTTCGAGGTCGAGCATCGGGATTTCTTCCTCGGTACTCGAACCGAGGTGGTGATGAAGGGCGACCAGGTTTCCCAGCTTTTCTTGCTGCCGACGCGTTCAACTCATCGGCTGGGAACCAGGGATTCCGGTAAGTCCCGCAAGATCCACACCCCCCCCCAAAAATGCACTTCGTTCGATCAAGCCAGCTATCTTTTGGATGCTAGCTTGGCTAGAATTTCGAAAGAACGTTGGATTCCATCCTGCCGGAGACGACATCGATGTCTGCAGATCGAGCTACCACCAACCGGCCCGACGCGGAGACAGTTGACGCGAGCCGCACCAAGGAGGTTCGGATCGGCGAGATGTTTTTGTCGCTCACGAGCCGCGACTCGGACGCTTGCTGCAGAATGTTGGGTTGGTTTGATTGGGGATCTTTACGACCCGAGGAAGCGATTACACTTCTGTGGCTTGCAGTACATAGGGAAGGGGATGTGCGAGCCCTCATTCCCCCGCTGCTGGAGCAGGTGCTTAACTCCGAGTTGCAAGATAGCCTTTCTCCGCACGTCGACGAGTATGTCAGAGCGATCGTGTCGCGACTCCTTCTTGACACAGATGCGGCCGTACGCGAACGTACCATTCGACTTCGGGCACGACTGAAATCGATATTGACTGAATGGCCTACCCGGCGTCACAATCACCCCGCAGTTGATTACGACTTGCACGCCGTACAGTCGGAAGATGGTTCGGTAATGTACAGTTTGAGTTGTCGAGGACTCGATGCCGCTCGGCAAGCAGCACTTGATTTGTTTTTGGACGGGGGGATGGAGCCGATGTCCGTAAACAGCCCACTCGGTGGCAGAGATCTTGGCGACCTTGCTCATGATGCGGCGATTCCGCCGACTCCGACCGAAGGCACAACGACTCTGTACATTAGTCCGTCAGCATTTCTGCGATCGATGCTTGTGATCGCTAAAACTTGCTTTCAGCATCCTTTTTCCACGACGACAGTCGATTTGACAACCGGCGAACTCGTGTCTTCCTAAGATGCCGCCTCGGAAAACCGTCTCCATAAATCCGATGTTCAAGTGGGCGGTCGTGATCAACTGCATCATCTGCGCCACTACACTTGTTATCATGGTCGTAGTGTGCCTTGCGAGCGACCCACAAAACATTCTCGCGGATAGGCTATTCAATTCCTGTGAGAAGGTCTTCGTTCTAACGGCCGGTGCTTTTATCGGCCTTCTGGGCGGGCGAGCAGCCGCGCCGGACCCAGGCAATGCGTAAGATCGGATGCGAGGGCTGCCTCCCTCCCATTGGAATTGCTGTTGCCCGCGCTCGCTGTACGGAACATCTCTCGGCCGCAAATAGCTGCGCTATTTCGTCGTAGTCCACTCGGTCGGTTTGCGGCAGAATATTCCCAAGGGGCCGCTTGGGAATCGGACGGCAGAAGCCGCCGGAATACCTGCGCACCCGTGTCCTGACCACCGCTCAAGTGCCCGCCTTCGTTGGGCATTCTGCGGAACCCGTCCGAATCGACGCACCGAGGGTGCCCCGTCACGGGTCCAGTGATCTGCACTGGAGCGGCCACAAGCCGAACTGACCATTACGCAGAAGGTCGGTCCCCAGCCCCAGTTTCGCTGCCATCTGATCAAATCCCTTCCGCTCTCGTTCCTCGCGCCTGATTTCGCGTTCGCCAACGACAAGGGCCATCGAAATCGCGGAGCGGGGGCGTTTCGTCCGGACGGTCACGGGATGCGAATCTAATCCGCGCGAATCGACACCAGATGGACGTCCCGCAATCGCTCGTCCGGCTCGACGTCCGCGACGATCGCTTCGGCCACCGGGTCGGCCTCCGACGTCTTCGCGGCCGGACTCTACGGCCATCGCGGGTCGCGGGATCCTACCAGAAACCAGCGTCGGCGCGACGTACAAATCCCTGCGGGCTTCTGATGAACTTGACCACACTTCTGCAACGTCCCATGTCACGACCAGTTGAGCAGCAAAAGGGTGGGATTTGAGCCGTCGTGGCGCGCCGCTACAACACCCCATGATACGCACCATTTTCTTCCGAAAGGGTGGTTTCTGAACTGGTTCCGCCCTGTTCTTGTACGCCCAGGTGCTGCCCTGCTTTCTTGCCGTTGGTGGCGTCGGGGTCGAATGGTTCCGCTCCCGACATCGAGTCTGATCGCCGATTGTGGCCGGATGGTCAATGTTCGACTTGCAGGGTCCTGGATGGCGATCGGAGCACGCGGGCACGCGACCGCCGTCTGGCACGGCCAGTCGCATCGCAGATTTCCGGCGGGTTTCCTGGTCTCCGTATTTACATTATGTCGAGAATGACATACTATGGCTCGGATGAACGGAACCGACAAGCCACTCGTCTGGTTAAGAGGCGAAATCAAGACACCACCGTTTTCGAGTGAGGCCCGCGTGGAAGCGGGGACGCTGCTCAGACGGCTGCAGCGTGGTGAATCCATCGGCTTGCCCCACAGTCGCCCGATGCCAAACATCGGCAGGCGGTGCCACGAGTTGCGAATCCAGGATGAGAATGTCACTTGGCGTATCGTTTACCGCCTCGATCCTGATGCCATCGTCATCGGGGAAGTGTTTCCCAAAAAATCCGGAGCGACCCCCAAGAGCGTCATCGACAACTGTAAGGGGCGATTCAAGCGGTACGACGAACTGACTCGATGAAAGCGAAGTGATCCCATGAAAGCATCGAAGCGAATGAAACTGGAAGCGGCCGGTTGGACGGTAGGTTCGGCCAGTGATTTTCTGGGCCTCAGCAAGGAAGAGGAAACGCTCGTTGAGGTGAAACTGGCTCTGGCGGAGAGCGTCAAGGAGCGGCGCCAGAAAGAGAACCTCTCGCAGCAAGAGCTTGCCAAACGCATCGGGTCAAGTCAGTCCCGGGTGGCGAAGATGGAAGCCGCGGACAGCTCTGTATCGGTGGATCTGCTCGTTCGTTCCCTGGCTGCGATGGGAGAGACCACGCGATCCATCGGCATGACGGTGGCACGCAAACGCCACGCACCGAAGCGAGTCGCCGAGAAGCGGAAACCCGCAAAAACGTAAATCGGGCCAAGGCCAAGGTTGGGCAGTCACTTTCGTCAGCAAGACTTCCTCGGATCGGCCGCCTTGACCATCGCCAGGATACCGGCCTTGATCGCTTTCGGGCAGGCAGGCCAAGCGTCAATCAGGGCCTGCCGGTCGGGGCTGAATTGCGCCCGTTTCGTTTCAACTGCCCCCGCATCTGCCCCCGCAACTGCGGAAATGCCCGTTTTCACCCGTGTTTTCCGGGGTGTCCAGGGACTTGGCGACCGCAGGGAGCAGGTCACGGCTGACTTTCCAATTGTCTACGACGAATTCTACCTGCTTCACCATCCAATCGCGCAGACCTTCGGAGATGTGATCCGACGTACGCTCGCGGAGGCCAAGGCGACTAGATCCTTGATCAACAGGACGGCGATGAGGAAGTTGTTCTCGCTGCGCCGGACAGCCTCAGACGCGACGATTGTGGTGTGGGTCTCGGTCGGCGAATCAGCGTTGGCCGTGGCCTGCGCGGCGCTGAGCCCCCACGCACTGCGCGTCTGCAATCCCACTCTCTCGATGGACACGGACACGAATCTGGCTTGCGTCTCGGACTGCGCCATGACGAATACCGCATTGAGGCTGGCCACAACCGAAGCCGCCCACCCACACGCCGTCATCCTCAATACATTCGTTCACTGTTAGCTCGACCATAAATCCGGCACGTACGGGGATCATTACAAAGCGGTCATGGTCCATGAGCTGTTTCAGGCCAATCTCCATGACCGCCGGTCGGGCAGTTGCGCCGTGGGGTCCCTTGATTCGTCTGTCGTATCGGCGGTCCATCGCGCGGCATCCTTGGCTGCCGCTTGTTCTTGACTTCGGGGCTCCCCGTTGTTCTACTGGCAAGCCGCAAACAAAGGAAGGCGAGCCGAATTGTGTCGGTGTGCCTTCCGATGTGACCAAGGTCTTGGCGATGACACCGCGTAAAGTCAACAACATCCTCGAACTGGTCGGCGATACTCCGCTGATCCGGATCAACCGGATGAATCCGGTCCCCGGCGTCGAACTGCTGGTGAAACTGGAGTCGATGAACCCCGGCGGGTCGGTGAAAGACCGGGTCGGCCTGCGGATGATCGAGCAGGCCGAGGCGACCGGCCAGTTGACGCCGGGCAAGGTCGTGTTGGAGGCCAGCAGCGGGAATACGGCCATCGGCCTGGCGATGGTCTGCGCGGTCAAGGGTTACCGGCTGCTGGTGACCATGAGCGAATCGGCCAGCGAGGAGCGAAAACGGATCCTGAAAGCCTACGGGGCCCAGATTCGCTTGACCCCCGGGTACCAAGGCACCGACGGGGCCATCGAAGAAGCGTATCGCCTGGCCCGCGAAGAGCCCGACAAGTACTTCCTGGTGGACCAATTCAACAACGACGCGAATTGGCAAGCCCACTACGAAGGCACGGGAAAGGAGATCTGGGAGGCCACCGGCGGCCAGGTGGACGTGGTCGTGCTGACGATGGGCACGACCGGCACGTTGATGGGCGCGACGCGGGTGCTCCAAGAACTCAACCCCGCAATCCGCGTTGTGGGCGTCGAGCCGTTCAAGGGCCACAAGATCCAGGGCCTGAAGAACATGAAGGAGAGCTACGCGCCAGGGATTTTCAAGCCGGAAGAGCCTTCGGCCATCGTCAACGTGGACGACGAGTCGGCCTACGAAATCGCCCGGCGTCTCGCCCGTGACGAGGGTATCTTCGTCGGCATGAGCGCCGGCGCCGCCCTGAAGGTCGCTTTGGACGAGGCCCGAACGTTGGGCCACGGCACGGTTGTCGCCTTGCTGCCGGACGGCGGCGAGCGTTATCTGTCCACTTCGCTGTTCGCGTCAGAGGTCGTACCGGAACCGCTACGGTTCTATAACACCTTGACGGGCAAGGTCGAGCAGTTGGAACCCGTCAAGCCGGGCAAAGTCACCATCTATTCCTGCGGTCCCAGCCTGGACGGGCCGCCGGACTTAGGGCTTTGCCGCCGCGTGGTCTTTTCGGATGTGCTCCGCCGCTATCTCGAATGCCGCGGATACGATGTCCAGCATGTCACGAACCTGGGCGACATCGACGACCGCACGGTCAACGAATGCCTGCAGGCGGGCGCCAAACTGCGGGAGTTTACCGCCCGTTGGGAAGCGACGTTCTTTCATGCTCTGGAGACGTTGCGGGTGACGAGCGCCCACCACTACCCACGGGCCAGCGACCACGTGAACGAGATGGTGGAGCAAACCCGCGGGCTGCTCGAAAAAGGAATGGCGTACGAAAAGCTGCGGTCGATCTACTACCGGATCAGCAGTTTTCCCGAGTACGGGAAACTGTCCGGCGTCGAGCTGGACCAGGTGCGCCGGGCGTCGTCCACGACCTACGACTACTACGAAAAAGACCACCCCGGCGATTTCGCCTTGTTCAAACGCCCATCGCTGGCCGAACTCAAAGCCGGCATTTTCTGGCAGACTCCCTGGGGCAAGACGCGGCCGGGTTGGCACATCGAGTGCTCGTGCATGGCGGTCCGCTACCTGGGACAACCGATCGATATTCACACGGCCAGCACGGACTTGACGTTCCCGCACGGCGACAACGAGATTGCCATTGCCGCGGGGTTGAGCGGCAAACCGTTTGCGAAACTGTGGATGCATTCGGAAGTCGTGATGGCGGACGGGAAGAAGGTCAGCCGCGCCGCGGGCAACGACGTGCGGCTGGACAATGTGCTGGCGCTCGGCTTCGACGGTCCGACCGTCCGCTACTGGCTGCTGGCCACCCACTATCGCACCGTGCTCAACTATTCATCGGGGGAATTGGAACGCGCCCGGCAATGCGTGACTCGGCTGAACGAGTTCGTGGACCGGTTGCGGCATTTTCAATCGGGACGGCGCAGCCCCGACCTGGACCAGGCGTTGTACGAAGCTCACACCGGCTGGCAGGAGGCCCTGGACCACGATCTGAGCATCTCCACGGCCTTGGGACGGCTGTTTGGGCTGGTTCGCCTGGTCAATCGGCTGTTGAACGACGGCGAACTGGACGCCGATCAGGTGCAGCAAGTGCTGGGGTTCATGCGTCAGGCCAATCAGATCCTGGCGGTGATTGATTTCGAGCCGGAGGAACGCGACGCTCAAGTGGAGCGGCTGATCGCAGCGCGGAACCATGCGCGGCAAGCCAAGGATTTCGCCCGCGCGGATGCCCTGCGCGAGGAGCTGCAGGCGCTCGGCGTCCAGTTGGCCGACAGCCCAACGGGCACCCGTTGGAAACGGGTGTGAAAACGGAAATCCTCGCCGCTTGCCGGCGAGAGGCCAGATCGCGAGCATTTGCAAGCCGCTCCGGCCCGCATCGTCGAGCAGGCATTATTCAGCTCGAATCGCCTTCGCAACCAAAAGGGGCTCTAACGAGATGACCATCCGAATTTCGACTCCGCTGACTGCCGTATTGATCGGCCTGACGCTTGCCGCCAGCCAAATCCTCGCCGCCGGCCGGCCGAACATCGTGCTGATCTTGGCGGACGACTTGGGCTACTCGGACTTGGGCTGCTACGGCGGCGAGATCCGGACGCCGAATCTGGACGGCTTGGCTGCAGGCGGGGTGAGGTTTTCGCAATTCTACAATTGTGCGTTGTGCGGACCGTCGCGAGCCGCGTTGATGACGGGACTCGAACCGCATCAAGTCGGGATCTTCAACTGGACCGGATTGCTGAATGACCGTGGCGTGACCGTGTTCGAATTGCTCAAGGGCGCCGGCTACGCGACGTGCGCCGTGGGGCGGCTCGACATGGTCACGGCCGAGGACTGGCACGACCCCGCGATGATCCAACGCTATGTGGATCGGTTCCTCGGCAGCACGGGGCACGCCGGGCCGGGGAACTACTTCAAGGACGTCCGCAACACGCGGTTCTACCGCGATGGCCGCCCGTTTACGCTGCCGCCGGAGGGTACGTATAAGACCGACTTGATCACCAACTTTGCTGTGGACTTCATCGACCAGGCGGCGAAGCAGCGGCCGTTCTTCCTGTACGTCGCCCATTACGCGCCGCACTGGCCGTTGCACGCGAAACCTGCGGACATGGCAAAATATCGCGAGCTGTACCGGAACCTGGGCTGGGACGAAGCTCGGTCGGGCCGCTACCAACGTCTGGTCGAACTGGGGTTGATCCCCGCCGGCAGCCGTCTGTCGCCGCGCGACGGGCGCGTGCCGGCATGGCAGGACGCGGAGCACCAGGCGTGGGAGGCGGAGCGGATGGCCGCCTACGCCGGACAGGTCGATTCGCTCGATCAAAGTGTCGGCCGAATCATGGACGCACTGCGCCGGACCAAGGCGGACGACAACACGCTGGTCATCTTCCTTTCCGATAACGGCGCCTCGGACCAGCCCGTCGGCGCGCTGGACAAACCCGGACAAACATGGCGTGTCGACGGGACGCCGACGCAGGTGGGCAATCGGCCGACCATTCCGCCCGGTGGTCCGGACACCTTTGTGACCGCCGGCCCGCCGTGGGCCAACGTCTCGAATGCTCCCTTCCGCCGCCACAAGCAATCGAACCATGAGGGCGGGATTGCATCGCCGCTGATCGCCTGGTGGCCCGGTGTGATCAAACAGGCGGGAGCCATCTCGCACGAGCCGGCCCACATCACCGACGTCACGGCGACGTGCCTGGAGGCGGGGGGCGTCGAGTATCCGGCGCAGTTCCCGGGACGCCGCGTCCTGCCGTTGGCGGGTCAAAGCCTGCTGCCGATCCTTCATGGCGGGCGGATCGACGGTCCGAGGACGCTGTGCTGGGCGACGTCCGGTTGCCGCGCGATTCGCATCGGAGCCTGGAAACTGGTCGCGGCTAAGGGCGGACCGTGGGAATTGTACAACCTGGAAACCGACCGCACCGAATTGAATGACCTGGCCCCGCAACAACCGGAACGCGTCGAGGCGATGGCGAAAGCGTTTGACCAGTGGCGGGGAGATTCAGCGGAAGGGCAGCCGCGACAATAGGGCAAGCGGCAGCTTGACTTTCGGGTTAATCATCGGGAATGATAAAAGCGTTAACAACGCTCGACTACCCTCTGTCGCCGCGGATGCGGCTGGAGCAAGGAGAAACAACCGCCATGGCCGAATCGAAGAAGCATGAAATGCCGCGTCGCGAGTTTATCAAGAACACCGCTGGGGTCACCGCGTTCTCGGCCTTGGCCGGTTTGAACCTGCCATGTGTCCACGCGGCCGAGGACGGGACGATCCAGTTGGCGTTGATCGGCTGTGGCGGGCGCGGCAGCGGGGCGGTGGCCAACGCGATGGCGGCAGGAGGGCTGGTGCTGGGGGATGAAGCCGGCGCGAAGCGCGAGCGGGATTCGGCGGCCCGTGGGCCGGTCAAGCTGGTCGCCATGGCGGACCTTCGCCCGGATCGTCTTAAACAATGTCATGGCGCGCTCAGCAAACTGCTGGGCGACAGGGTGGATGTGCCGGAGGAGCGGCGGTTCCAGGGGTTCGACGGCTACCGGCATGCCATCGATTGCCTGCGTCCTGGCGACGTGGCGATGCTGACCACACACGCCGCTTTCCGGGGACCGCACTTGGAATATGCGGTGGAAAAGGGCGTCAACGTGTTCATGGAAAAGGATTTCGCGGCCGATCCGGGCGGCATCAAGCGGATTATCCGCGCCGGGGAAGCCGCGGAGAAGAAGAACCTGAAGATCGCTGCCGGGTTGATGGCCCGCCATTCGTCCGCGCGCCAAGCTTTGATCCAACGGATCCGCGACGGGGCGCTGGGCGACGTTCAACTGATACGCGCCTACCGCATGGACCCCGGGTATGGCATGGGCCCGTTCCCTCGCGGCGAAAACGAGTTGCTGTGGCAACTCAGCCCCGGTCATCCCTACCAGTTCTTGTGGTCCTCCGGCGGGATCTTCATCGAGCTGATGGTCCACCAGATCGACGAGTGTTTCTGGATCAAGGATTCGTGGCCGGTCGCCGCCCACGGCGTCGGCGGACGGTTTGCCGGCAGCAAGGATTGCAGTCAGAACCTGGACAGCTATTCGATCGAATACACCTTTGCCGACGGCACCAAGGCGATGGTCACCGGCCGTTACATTCCCAATTGCTTCAACGATTTCGCCACGTTTGTCCATGGGACAAAATGCGGGGCGAAATTCTCCGGTAACGTTCACGCGCCGACCTGTTGGATCTGCAAGGATCAGCACATCGACCAGGGGAACATCACGTGGAAAGCGGAACGCGAGACGGTCAATCCCTGGCAAGCTGAGTGGGACGTCTTGCTGAGCGCTATCCGGAACGACCGGCCGCACAACGAAGCCCGGCGGGCGGCGCTGTCGAACCTCGGGGCGATCATGGGTCGGGCGGCCGTGCATACCGGCAAGGTCGTGACTTGGGACGAGGCGATGGCTTCGGACTTCCAGTTCTGCTCCCACGTGGACAGCCTGACCGCCGACAGCCCCGCGCCGGTCCAAGCCAACGCCGAAGGCCGCTACCCGGCGCCGATCCCCGGGGCGTGGACGGAGATCTGAACCGATTGGGAACCAGACGTGTTGGATGAGGTGTCAAATAGGTTGGAGTCCACGCTTTAGCGTGTATCGGCGGCGGGC
>CAZXYZ010000204.1:0-9177 GCA_964645045.1 uncultured Pirellulaceae bacterium
CCAACCCTTCTGTCTCCCGCCCGCCTGCCGCCTGCGGCGGCAGGCGGGCGGGAGACAGAAGGGAAAAGGACTTGGGGGACCCGGCCGTCTAGCCTGCCAGTCACCCTTCCGCCGACACGGGGTCGGCGGTGAGGCTCCAAGCGCCCCGTTGCGCGCGATCACGCTGTCCATGTCAGCCGGCGCCGCGTGCCGCCTCGGAGCCGATGCCAATCGCGGACACCGCAACTTCAACGCCGGGGCACGGGACCCGATTCCCGCAGACATCCGAGGCCCGCGTGCCACAAGGCACAACCAGGATCAGGCGGCGGGGACGGGAAGACGTCACCACTGGCAACCGACCTTGCCCCCGCTCGCCTGCATTCTTTGGTTCGGGCCGATGCCGAGTTCGCATGTGACCGACCACGATCTACGTGGTGAGGTCTTCCATGGGAACGCCTTTGCCTTCGCGAAGGCTTTGGCGAGCACGTTCAATCCGTCGGAGAAACCGGGGATCATGTTCAAGTTTGTAGTCGAACCAGTCATCCTCCGAGCCAAATCCAACCAGCACGCCCGCGGGCTGGCCGTGGCGGGTGATTACGATCTCTTCGGTCTCCGCTAACCGCAGGTACTTGGACAGGTCGTCTTTGACCTCAGACAGGGCCACTTGTTTCATCGGTCTCACCGTACCGCTCAAGCCATTCGAGAGCTTGGGACTTGGGGACGATCCCCAAGATCTCCACCGCGTGCTCCGTCACGTCGTAGAAGACGCGAATCTCGTCGCCGACCCGCATCCGATACTGAGGTCGGGAGTAGCCTCGCAGTCGCTTGATTCGGCTCTTGCTGGTCTTCTTCGGTTCGTGCCGCAAATGGGACTCGATGCCGTCCCGAACCTCGGCGCGGACGTTCGCCACC
This sequence comes from uncultured Pirellulaceae bacterium, assembly GCA_964645045.1. GTDB lineage: Bacteria > Planctomycetota > Planctomycetia > Pirellulales > Pirellulaceae > Anammoximicrobium. The sequence continues at coordinate 892 of CAZXYZ010000204.1, forward strand.
AAGTTCTCAAAGTCTTCAACGGCTTCCGGAGCGAAAATGATGTCGTACCGCATTCTGGCCAAATTGTAGCCAGAACCGGCGGACCGGTCAATCTCCCAAACGTCGAGATGCGGGCAGCACCGCGGAAGTAATGAACGCGAATCCCCAAAAGCGAGCCACCCCTGAGCCGCCGGCTGCCCGAACGACCCGGATAACGCGGCGGGCGTCGAGACCGCAACCACGGTCGACGACGTCATCGCCCGCTCGCGTTCATCCGTTGGTTACGCAACTTCTCAATGGTGGGAGTCCTCATCCATTTGGCCGTAAAGTTCTTCGTTGAATAGACGACGTGGTTCTGGAACTCCGGGACTTGCTGAAACCCCAACGACGAGGAGATAGCGCGGATCGCCTGATCCCTCGATGAAGCCCTTGACGCGTCTCAATACATCCGTCCCGAATTCCAAATCAAATCCGCGGAAATAGCGGCTGCAAATCTGATACGACAGCGGGAGGCTGTATTTGTAGAGCGATGGTCGGAAATTCCGGACGGCCAACGCGAGGTTTATAGGGACAGTCACTGCCTGTGACCACGGCAGCCGCTGTGAGCGATCGGCGCCCCGGCTAGAATCTAAGAAGGAATGGCCAGCGGGAAGATTGTCCCCGAACTCTGTTATGTCACTTGGATCGTAAAGTAGAAGACGCGATCGGGGGGCGCTGGCATTGATGTTCACGAGCTGTTGTTCCTGGACCGCAGAGAATGCGGACCCAATGAAGTCGCGTTTCTTTGCCTCGATGATGCCGATGCCCTCGACTTGCTCACCGTCCCACGATGTGAGATGCACGAGAACGCCCAAATCGCCCAGTGCAGTTTCCGTTGGACCACGGAACTTTCGTGCGTCCCAGCTGACAAACATTGGTCTGTGGAGACCAGTTATTTCCATGCGGGCGAACGAACCGAGTTCGTCGGTGATGCAGTATGTAATGTGGTCCTCGTGCCACGAGGTAGGATAGCAGCGCCGGATTATTTGCCGTATAGTAGTTTCGACCTTTTGCACGAGCCCAAAGTAGTCCATTCTATTCAGGGATGAGTCGGAGGCGTCCGACCCTTGCGAGCCCCGTGGTTTTGTCGGACCGTTTCCGCCGCCGGTTACGTTGCTGAGGAGCATCTGCAGCGCGACTTGGCGTGGGAACTGCTTGTCGTTTAGCAGGAGGTGCATGATCTCACCTTCGGACAGGCCGGCCAGCTCAGGGGTCTGGTCCAAATCAAGGATGGTTCGGTCTTCCTTGAGGGCGATCAGGAGATCTGGTTTCTTCAGGTAATCGTCGTTTACGTCCTCAGCCTTTCCCATAGAAGCCACTACGCCTACAAAGGCCGTTTCGCAGTACTTTCGTAACGTAAACCCTGTAGGTCCGCTGATCGGCACAGGCTCATCCCACAGACGTTTGAACTCGAATTTTCCGGGCGAGTCGCCCGGCACGAATGCGTAGGTCACGAAGCGAAGCTCAAACGTGGGATTCATTTCCAGCCTCCAAGTATGGATCGGCCTCTTGCGTAACTTGTAATTCTCCCGGTATTATCCCGCACCCGAATCCGTGTTCTCTGGCCGATTGGCTTGGATATTGCCGGGCTGTTCGAGCGATAGTTTACGTGCGCAAGGGGTGGCCGTGCAAGGGTTTTGGAGATTTCTTGGGAGGTGGGGAGCGTTTTATCTCGGCCAGATAACGCCGATCGGCTGCCATGACCGGAGATGCTACGTTTGGGGGAGTGGTGGCCAAGGGCATGTTATCTGGCCGATCACGGCCAGATATAACGCGGACGGCTCCCGCGCCGGCGCTGTCGGAAGTTGCTGCGGCCCGAGTTGTTGCGTCTGCGTGGGCGATGGGCCTGCGGGGCTGTTCTCTGGCCGGTTTCGGCCAGATAACATGGTTCGCACCACTATCGTGTGGGAGCTGCCGGATCGCTTCGCCCGGCCCGCGATGGTACTTCGGCCAGATAACACGGCCCGTAGCGAGCATGGGTTTCCCGCCATGGCATTGCCGCCTCACCGGCTGGGAATGGCGTTGGAGGTCGCGGCTTGCCGGTTCTCTGGCCGGGTGCAGCGAGGAAGGGCAGTGCGACGTCGAAAAACGCGGTCCGGTGGCTTGATAACTATTTTCATGTGCATGTAGTATACGCGCGTGAGGCGTCGGTGGTGTTCACGCCGGAAGAGGCGATGGGGGTGATCGGGGAATTGCAAGACGGCGTTGGTTCTCAACTGGCATCTCTCCGGGATGCACCAACCTTGAACCTCTCCGTAACCGGTGGTCTGCGCTGCGTTTGACCACCGGCTAATGTCTGGGAAGCCTCCGGGTTTCCTTGACCAAGCCAATCGCGACCGTTTGCGCGATCGCGACTGACGGAGACAATCCCGCGGATTCCACCGATTCGGAGAACACCGGATATCTCGCACGCGGATGCGGAAAAAGGTGCGGAAAAAGGGTCGGGTGCCTTTGTTTCGGCTCGACGCCTTTGGTCAGGCCGGTGGCTCGATCGCGAGACCGGCCCCAGCGCCGCAGTCGCCTTGGGCCTAGCCGACCGTCGCCAACCGCAGCGCGATTCGGCAGGCGTCTTCGAAGGCGGGAACCAGCAGGGCCTCGGTCTTCATGTGGGGATTGAGTTGGCCGCAACCGAGGCTGACGGTCGGGATGCCGTGTTTGACCAGCCAGTTCGCATCCAGGCCGCCGTTGGTCACGGCGAATTCCGGTTCGTGGCCGGCGGCGCGGAGTGCGGCAGCAGCGGCGGCGACGCACGGCTCGCTGGGAGACAACCGGTACGACTCATAGTCCAGCCGCCCGTCGATCTCGACGCTGCCCGTCGCACCGGCGGCGTTCTTGATTTCGGCGGCAGCCGACCGGAACGCTTTTTCGATCTGGGCGACGATCCGTTTTCGGAACTGAGGCTGGTGACTGCGGGCTTCCGCGCGGACCAGCACGCGGTCCGTGACGACGTTCGTGGCATCGCCACCCTGGATCACGCCCACATTGCTCGTTCCCCGCTGGCGGCCTTTGCGGACGTCGCCGTGCCAACCGGTGCGATGCAGGTCGGCAATCGCCAACGCGGCGATGGCGATCGCACTGACGCCCCATTCCGGCGCGTTGCCCGCGTGGCTCGCCAAACCGCGGATTTCGATCGCCAGGCGGTACCCGCCGGTGGCCCCGATGGTCAGCTTGGCCGGGCCGCCGCCGTCCCAATTAAATGCCATCGCCGGTTTGCCAAGCTTGGTTTTGGTCAGGCAGCGCGAGCCGTGCAGGCCGGTTTCTTCCTGGACAAACCAGCAAAAAGTGAGCGGCGGATGGGGCAGGTCCCGCTGCAGGATCTCGATCGCCGTGTTCAGGATGACGGCGACGCCGGCGCGATCGTCGGCGCCCAGGCCGCTGTTGGGGTTCGCCGAACGGATCAGGTCCCCGTGCCGCTGCGGTTGGCTGCCCACACAAATCGGGACGGTATCCAAGTGCGCCGACAGCATCCGCCGCGGGGCTCGGACGGTGCCTGGCAAGGAAAGAATGAGGTTGCCCATCTGACCGCCGCCGGGAGTCCGGCGATGGGCCGAATCAGTTTGAATGGCAGACGCGGCAACGCCCGCTCGGAGGAGTTCGCGGCGGACAAACTCGGCCACGTCCCGCTCCTGGCCGCTCCGGCCCGCGATGGGCATCAGTTGGAGCACCAATTCCAGGGCGCGCCGCACGTCGGGCTGAAAGGACGGGTCGCAGTTCGCTGCCGATTGCATCATGTCACCTGGTCGTCGAGTTGGTACGTGGAGTTCCGCGCGGCTCGCGGCTGCACACGTCAGTCTAGGACCAGCAGCGTGGGAGTGAAAGCCCACCCCACAAGATACGTTCAAGGCACCCAGCGGTGGCCATGAAAGGATGCCACGTCTGACAAAATCGTCTGGTTGAGCGTCTGACTACCGGTTCTTCGCTTGAGAAAAACGCCGCGATGAGGAATAATAGGAACTTCGTCGCGGCAGAGTGCGTCGAGCGGCTGCCGCTGAGGGAGGGTTCCGGAGTTCTCGCATGTCTGACACCGAAAAGGAAAAACCGCCCGTTTCGGGGAGCCGCGCCAACTCCGACCCCAATCCGACGGTCACTATGGATCTGAACACGACCTGCACCCTGGTGACGGTGTTGGAGATCCCCGACGATGCCCTGCCGGCGAAATTTGGCCGCTTCGAACTGCGGCAAGTTGTCGGCCGAGGCGGGTTTGGGACGGTGTATCGCGCCTACGACACGCAGTTGGACCGCGAAGTGGCGGTCAAGATCCCGCGGCGCGGAGCCCTGGAGACTTCCGACCAGGTCAATCGCTTTCTTCGCGAGGCTCGGTCGGGGGGGAAATTGAGCCACCCCAACATCTGTCCGATCCACGATGTCGGCGAACTGCAGGGCAATCACTACATCGTGATGGGCTTCATCGAAGGCGCGCCGCTGTCGACGCTGGTCAGCCAAGAGCGGCCGCTGGATCCCAAGTCAGCGGCACGGATCATCCTGAAGCTGACCGCGGCTTTGAGCGAAGCCCATGACCGCGGAATCGTGCATCGCGACCTGAAGCCTTCCAATGTCATGATGGACGAGAAACGCCGCGAGCCGGTGATCTTGGATTTCGGGTTGGCCCGCAGCTTTATCCGAGAGGCATACGAGACGCAGAGCGGACATGTGCTGGGCACGCCGGGCTACATGAGTCCGGAGCAGGCGCGAGGTGCGACGTCCGAAATCGGCCCGCCATCGGACGTCTACAGTTTAGGCGTGATCCTGTACGAACTGCTGGCCGGCCGGCCGCCGTTCTGCGGTTCGACGCCGGAAGTGTTCGCCCAGATTCTGACGGCCGAACCAGCGCCACCCTCCCGATACCAACCCCACCTCGATCCGCTCATCGGTACGATCTGCCTGAAGGCGATGGCCAAGAATCCGGCGGAGCGATATGCATCGATGCGGGATTTCGGCAAGGCCCTGCGAGCCTATCTGCAGGCGGGAATGGCGGCTTCGCAGTCAGGCGTCGGCCTGGGCGCCGCCGCGACTGCCGCCGCGTCTGCCGCCTCCGCGGCAGTCTCGGTTCCGGCGGCACCCACCGCCCCCGAACCGGTGTCGTTTCCGGACAAGATTGAGTTTGCGTGCCAGGAATGCGGTTTGCCGGTGCGGACGCCCCTGGCGACGGCGGGCAAGAAAGGAAAATGCCCCAGTTGCGGTGCGATCGTCTTGATTCCCGAGAGTCGTTCCGTCGCTCCGACAAGCCACCCGGCCGGCGATCCGCCGGCCCGCCCGCGTCCCGCGGCATCACCGCAGCGGATCGATTTTCCGTGCCCGCACTGCGGAAACCGCGTCCGCACTCCGCTGGGCGCCGCCGGCAAGAAGGGCCGCTGTCCCAGTTGCAGCCGTGTCGTCGAGATTCCGGATTTGGGCTAGTGCTACGCAGCGTGCCGCAGATTCGTGTTGGACGTCAGCAGTTCGTCGGCCACGGCGGCAACATGGCCAGCCGTCACACGGCGTTGTTCCTCGGCAAAGCCGATCAGCAGGGCCAGGTCGCCCAAACGGTTGATGCGGCGGGGAATCCCGCTGGACAGTTGGTGCATCGCCTCGAGCGCTGCCGGATCGAAGATGGAATTCACGTCCGCGGCGCCGGCGGCGGACATGCGGTGGCTGATGTAGCGGATCGATTCTTCGAGCGACAGCGGCCGCAGCAGGCACTGAACGCCAATCCGCTCTTCCAACTCCGGCGCGCGTTCCAAGGCCGGCAACAACTGGGGTTGGGCGATCAGCAACGGCGTCCAAGCAGGGGCAAAGTTCATCAACAGACGCAGCGTCTCCAACGCCTCACTGTCCCGAAGCAAGTGGGCCTCGTCAATGACGAGCACCGCGCGGCGACCTTCCTGCTCGTTCTTGCTCAACGTGCGTTGGATCGCGAGCACACTGCGGTCCGCCGTGGCGCCGTCCAAGCTTCTGCCGGTCAGTTCTTCTGCGATCAGGGCCAACAGTTGAGGCGGCGACATCTGGGGAAACTTGACGTAGATTATCGGTCCAAACGATTCCGGCAGGCCGGCAAGCAGCGTTTCGACCAGCAGCGATTTGCCCAGACCCGCCACACCTGTCAAGAGAGCCGCACCACGCGGATGATCCAAAGCGTAACGCAATTTGAGCAGCGTAACTTGATGGGATTCGCTGGGGTAGTAGAACTGCGGATCGCAGCCGTTGTCGAAGGGCCTGGCGGTTAGTTTCCAGTAGGCGGTATACATGGCATCTGCGTCCGTTTCGCTGGTAGATGTTGAACGTTTCTGCACTAGTCCGGCTCGCGGAAGTTCTCCGCGATGCCCACTGCCGGCACGCCGCGGCGCAGCAGCAACTGGGCCGTGGCCAGGGTTTTTTTCTCCGTCGTATTGCGCAAATCGCGGACCACGATGGCGGTATCGATGGGACCGTCTTCACCGGCCGTAAACGGATGCCGATCGTCGGATGCCATCGGCCCGGTATCGACGATGACCAACGGAAACTGCGCCGCGATGGCCCGCAAGACCTCCGTCAACGACTCGTCGTCCGCAGGCGCTTCCAGGTCCTCGGAATTTGTCAAGGGAAACAACGTCAAACCGTCTTCCAGCGACGACACGGCGGCTTCGTTCAGCGGCGACCTGCCCGAGACGACCTCCAGCCAACTGCACGGCGTCTCCATCCCCAGTTGGTTGCCGAGTTGCGGGTTTTCCAGATCTGCGTCGACCAGCGCCACCGCAACACCGGCTTGTGCGGCGCAGCGGGCCAGGCACAGGGCCAAAGTCGTTCGCCCTTCGCCTCGCCGTGCGCCGGTGATCATGACGACGTGATGCGCGTCCTGCGTCGCGTCCTTCAAGCGTTGGCCGACGCTGCGGAAATAGAGCTTCTCGGTCTCCAGCAACCGTTCGCAAATCGCCGGCCAGACCAAGCGGTCCACTTCCCAGTCCGGCGCAAACGCCTGCTCGACGTCAACTTCCGGCTCCGGAACCGAGAAGATCGAAGGCAGTTTCCGAGCCTGTTGCGAGCCAGCGAGGGCACGCGGCATGGCCGAAGACGCTGCGAGCGACTCGCGTCCAGCCGGCAACGCGGCGCTGGCCGCGGAATTTGACTGAGGCAACTCCAGCCGCGCCGCAACCAACCTCGCGTCCGGCGGTGCCGAAACCGAAATCGTTGCGGCCGGAACGGTGACGCGCGGTTGCGCCGCGGGTAACAGATCCGCGTTCGATCCGACAGCGTTTGCATCCCACGCGACCGCGTCCGCCGGGCCTCTCGGATGAGGAAGGCCGGGAGGATTGCCCAGGAGCGGATCAACGTAACTGGGCGACGGCGGAAGCGTGCCGCACGTCACCAGATGCGGGCCCTGTTGGGTCACGTGCGCATCATCGAGACGGTATCCCACTTCGCTGCCGTACGGACCTCCAACCGGTGCCGGCGGGACACGGTCGTCCCGCTCCACTTGGCCGCCGGGCGTCATCCCGGCCGCCCGGTTTTCCGAACCGCCAGCCCGAGGGCTGGGATCTTTGGTATGCGCCTTGATAAAGGCTTTGTCCAGTGCGCTCATGACTCACTCCCCAGTACAGCCGGTGCGAGGCTCGTTCGACGCTTCGGCCGTCGTGGACGGCACCGTCCAGCTACGGATCCGCGTCACCGAACCGGAGGCGGTTGGATGCGTGGCTGCAGGCGGGCAGTGTTCGGCTGCCAGCTGTTCGCCGCGGCCTCGCCGCCCGTCGGTCCATTGAAGATGGGCCCACCGGCTCCCATCCCGTCGATTTCCCGAGCCGGAGCCCGGATTTGGCTTGGCAGGCGCAAGTGGTATTCCACCGGATATTGAAAGGTCGTTGGATTGGTCTCGGGATAGGTGGGCAGATCGGCTGGTGCCGACGGCTCCGTCAACGCAGGCCCGCTGGTGAGCGGCAGACTGGCCTCGGTTCGAGCCGCTTCCTCCGCCTTCCGTTCCGCGGTCGCGGGGGAATCTGCCGCCACCGGGCTCGCAGAGGTCCGATCCGCTGGAGCCGCAGCCGGCTGCGATGCGGGTGATTCGGGCAACGGGGGCAGCGGTGACTGAGGCTCCGCAACTGCCGATGAGGTATTTCCATCCCCGGATGGGGAGTCTGCCGAAGGTGTTGCAGTTTTCTCGGCCGTCAATTTCTCTTGCTTTGGGATACCCGGGACACCGTTTGCCGGCGCGGCGGGCGCGGTCGCCGTAGTGTCCGGTGCGGATGACATCCGCGCCGTTGAATCCGGCGGCGGCGTAGCGGGCATTGCAGGCATGGACAAAGGAAGCGGAGGCACGTC
>CAZXYZ010000205.1:0-9071 GCA_964645045.1 uncultured Pirellulaceae bacterium
GTCATGTCGTTCCGGAGCCGCCACTCGGGCGGTGCGCATTTCTGCCTGGCCGACGGTTCCGTGGGGTTCGTCAGTGAAACCATCGCGTATCCGCTGTATCGCGCGCTGAGCACCAAGAGTGGTGGCGAGGCGGTCACGCCGCCGTAGCGAAAACGGCAGGAATTGCCCTTAACCGTGGGGCGAGTCTTGGTCGCGAAGAAGGCAGCTCGGACGCGGCCGTGATCGGCCGGGTGATCGGCGAGGGCACCGGCCGCATTTTCGTCCGCAGCGAAGGCCGGCGGATTTCCCGGGACCTACGTTTGAAGCGGCAAGACAGATGAGCGCGAGTTGCTGCGGCGGCCAGCCATGCTACGGGAAATCGAAGAACTCACAGCCTTGGGGGGCGTTTACTGCGGAGGTGACTGGTGGTGCCCCTGGTCTTCAAAATCAGTGTCGGGTCCGCAAGGGCCCGGGGTGGGTTCGATTCCCATTCACCTCCGCCATTTTTCCTCTCAGCCGTCCCCTCGCGGCATTTCCGTGGTGGACAAGTTGCTGACGTCGGACGGCCCTTCCGGGCCGTTGCAACGGCCCGGAAGGGCCGTCCGACAGGGTTTCCGCTCCGGCCGAGCCAATCCTGAACAAAGGGACGATCCGCCACTTCTTGCGGGACATTTTTTTTCACAATTTTGACTCCCACCTTATTGACAGCGTCCGCGGGTCGGGTATATTCGCGTTCCGAAGTTGGCTGATTTCTCAGCCAACCCAGACTTGGCTATTTCCCGTTAGTGTCGGATTTGCAGCAAGGATGCGGCCTTTCGAGGGAGCCAACGTGTTATGTATTTCTTGCCTGGGGGGGGGGCGCAACGGCGCTAAGTTCGCGGCAGGATTCCGCCGCTGGCGGAATAGTTGGACGGCGTCTGCTGCCGTTCGCTTCGCCGTAGCGGCGATACTAATCACCGCCGCCGTGCTGAAGACGCACCAATTGGCGACCGAGCCTGTGCTTGGTACTGGTCTCCTGGAGTCCCGCTGGTTCCTGATCGTCGTGGTCCAGTTCGAGCTCCTTCTGGGATTCTGGCTTACATCCGGCTTGGCGATTCGTTGGGCTTGGTGGATCGCGGTGGCGACCTTCTCGCTCTTCGCGGTCGGAGCCGGGGCAAAAGGCGTCGCGGGCGAACCCTCTTGCGGCTGCTTCGGACGCGTGCCGACCAATCCTTGGTTCGCGTTCTGGATCGATGTTTGCGCGGTGGTGGCGTTGTGGTGTTTTCGTCCTTGGCTGCACCGGTCGCACGCGGAACCATCTGCATCACCGGCTGCACCGCCGGGCATTTATTCGAGCCGCAGTCTGAGCCTGGGGCAAGGATCGAAGAGGCCGGCGTGCTTAGTAGGTGCTTGGTTGATGGGCGCCATTGGCCTGACTCTTGGAGCGATTCTCGGGGCGAATCCAAATGTGCTTGGCGCCATCGGGGATCGGGTCGGGGACACGATCATTTTGCGTCCCGAACGTATGCTTGGGAAGCGTTTTCAGCTCGGCGAATACATCGACATCGGCGATCAGCTCGCACGGGAGCGATGGCTTGTGGTCTTGTACCGCGTCGACTGCCCCGACTGCGAATCGCTGATGGCCGCATGGCCCAATCTGGCCAGCGAGGCCGTTGAAGGAAGACGTACTGCCTTTGTCTCGGTAGGGCCTGACCTGACAACGCATCATTCACTCGCAACAAACATCTCTTGGGGGACCCTACGATCGGATCTGCATTGGTTTGCGACGGTCCCAGTGGTTTTTACCCTCGACGAGAACCGCGTCGTGGACGCACGCGTTGCTGTCGATCTGAAGGGGGCCGGTCTGCAGCATGCCTCGGAAACAGTTGATAATTCTCCAGGGTAGTTGCACCTTGCTGCGGTAGCAGTGGGGTGCGGCAAGGCCCAATCGGCCGGAGCATCGAAATGTGCTGGCGAACCTGTCGCGGGAAGTCTCTACTGATATTGGTCTTCGCGCTTTGTCTCCAAATGGCGTGTCTGATGTGGCCGACACGTCGGCGCACGGACCAGGACGCCCACAAGGGCGGTGATTCCACGTCTGTGGTGCATGAGATTCCGCCTTTTTTTGGAACCGGCGACTTGACCGTGGCCTGTTGTGTGCAATTCGTAAACACGGCACAGAAAACCGTTCATATCAAGTCCGTAGGGTCGTCCTGTGGCTGCGCTAAAGCCCGCCTGGCGAAAGTGACGCTTAAACCAAACGAGGCAACTGAATTACACGTCAACGTCAATATGGACCGAAATGGTGGTAGGCGTTCAGTTACGTGTCTAATTGAAGGCGACACTGGCGACCGGTGGGTCCACGTGTTGAACGCAGTCGCCTACCCCTTTGTGCGGCCCGCAAACAGATTGGCGCACCTGGCATTCGGCGCGGTGGACCCAGGGAATCGGGTGGTTCGCGACTTCGTGTTGGAGTTCTGTGTGCCAACTTCCGTCGCCGACCTGCCGCAACTCGTGTCAACTAAGGCCGAGTCAACTTCACTTGAGGTGGCATCAGAAGAAGTCCGTGGCCCCTTTCCTTTGGAAAATGGTGGCGGCCGCAAATTCACTTTGCCACTGCGTGTAGCTCTGTCTCCGGGGACCGAATCAGGGCCGGGGACAAGCGTCCTTACTTTCTCCTGCCGCGCCGGCGAGATTGCGGCAGATTATCGCCTAGCGGTAACATGGCTCGTCCGATCGGCCTTCGAGGTTTCTTCGAGCCGTGTTCACCTGGGGGCCCTGATGCCTTCGTCTAAACCGCTTTTCGCAACGGTCCGCGTGCGTCGCATTGATGGGCAGTCCCTTGAAATTCGCGATGTGTCGCTCACGCCTGGCCCGGTCCACTTCGTGCGCAGCAATGCTACGACCAGCGATGAGCAGGTGCTCACTTTTGGGATACGTCCAGCGGACGCACCGGACGTCTTCGCCGCCAGCGCGTTCGTGCACACGAACCATCCTGCGCAGTCCACAGTTCGCATATCGTTCTCAGGACGGGTCGTCTCGGTAGGTGATCAGCGGACGGACTCCCCCGCGGAAGACGGGACGACATCTTCGACACAGCTGCCAAACGTATCGGGACCTTATTCCGAGGAGCACGAAGGAGGCGGTCTGTCACAGCCGAACTAAACTGCAAGTCAAGTGTTGATGAGCGAAATGTCGGCCAAATGGAAAGCAAGGTTGCGGGAACTCGGACCATTTCGATTCCCCAAAATGGCAAGTACGTCTACGGCGCGGAGCCGTTAGCGGCGGACACCGGCCGTTGAACCCAATCGTTTGCGGCGGACTCCAGCGCGCGAGCGGAGTCAGCGGCTAGAAATCGGTTCGTGATTTAGGTGCGTTCTTGAACCGTTGTGTTTTGGAGTGGAGACTTTGCTATGAGACGAAACCAAAGGGTGCTGTTGAGTGGTGTCTTCTCGATCGTTGGCTTGCTGATCATTGCCTGGCAGACCGCCGGCCAAGACCCGCCCCAGGCGACATTAAGTACCTGTGTCAAGTACGCCGACCCGAACTTGGTTCCCGGAGGAGTGACAAACGTACCGAAAATCCCAAGAGGCGGGATGGCATGCACCAACTTCGCCGCGTGCGCGCAGCCAGCTGACTGTGTGGATGAGGGCGCAAGCTGTTGGGTATGGATTGCTGTTGGCAACCCCCCTACGGGTCATGTTTGGGCCCAAGATGACTACCCTTACGTGGTCCGGTCCGCGTCGGACATTACGTCGGTTGGCACGTGCAGTACATCGTACGGGGACACGTGCGAGGAATGTCTGGAGACTCTGATCTGCTGGAGACAAACCTGTTACAAGAGCAAGAACATCTTCAACACGTGCGTGACGCCGTGCGCCGTGACTATGTATTTTGGAAAATCGGCCAAATGCCAAGGGGGGCTGTTGTGAAAGGAAACCGCTTCGCAAGTTATGTATTCTGGAAAATCACCTAACTGCCAGCAACTGGAGTCGCAAACGGTGTTTCGGAAAGTACCGCGCAGACCGCGACGGCCGGCGCACGCTTGCGTCTGGCTGGCGTTTTCGTTCGCAATCCTACTAGCACTAGCCGCCGTCGACTCGGCTGCCGAAACCGTGCCAGCGGACACGGACGATCGCACCACCGTCCGGTTGCGCGAAATCGCAGACGGATATCTCGCGAACCGAAACGCGTTTCGTTTTCTCACATGCCGCTTCAGGGTACGCGATGGAATTGCGCACGGGATTGAAGACGCCGTGCGACGTGGTCCGACATCGGAAGTTGTCACAGCGGACGGTGTTTGGGTCGTGGACGGGGAGCGTGAGCGCTATGAACGGCGCGTCTTAAGTGGCGTGAAACCAATCGGGAAGGGGGCATCCGGAATGGGGGTCGCAGTGCCGCCTGTGCTCTACATAAAGGGAGGCGAACTTGCGATCAGTCTCGATGGCGTACTTCGTGGCGGTGGCCTTTATTCGTCTCGTTACCGTGGACCGGGCCCCTCAATGACACCTTGGGACATGTTGGGCGCGCTGGACGCGGAAGGAAAAGTCAACCCGGGAGACGTGGTAGATATGTACCTTGGACAAACGGGCGCAAAGCTTGAATTCCATGGTGCAGTTCAGGTCCGAGACAAGGCGGTGGAACAATTCGTCGTCGATTTTGGCGGAGGTACCTGGATATTCCTCGTAGATCCGGCTGAAGGGTATTTACCAACGGAGATACAAGCTCTCAGCACCTCCGGCACCGTGGACCGAAAGTGCTTTACGACGGACGTACGAGCATGCACGCAGGGTAGGTGGTTCCCAGTTCGATCGGTCGCCGTGTGGGTCGACGGGCAGCCCGAAACGGGTTATCTGCACGTTCGAGAACTTGAGGTTCTGGAACTCGAAGTGGACAGGCAGCCCAAGGAGGCGGACTTTGTAGCCTCGTTGGCTTCCCCGATGGTTGTGCATGACTGCGTCGATCCGTCGTCGCAGATCACGTTGCCACAGGGAAGGAGCATCGGACCGGCGGATTTGGCGGAACTACTGAAAGCATGCGACCTTGCTGCTTTGGATCGAAAGTCCGAGCCCGCGAGCCAAGCCTCGGGACAATTTCAACTTTGGCTCGTCGCGTTCAACGCTGCGCTGGTGGTCGGCCTTCTTTGTTACTTCTTGTTTCGTTCGCGGCGAGCTCGGGCCGGGTGAAGCCGACAGTTGATCTTCGGCTCTTCAACAACAGAGATGTCGCGCGGCCTTCGCCATACCGTTTGCACTTGCGTTAGTCGTTGCGTGCTCGGACGCACTTGAGGTGGAGCGTGAGCGATCAGGCCGAGCCATTTGGACGCAATCAACTCGGGCGACCGGATGGGAGGACGGGCTCGCTCGCGACCGGGTCCGGCTTGTGCTATATGACCAGTCTGATCGTCATTGTGGGGGTGGTGTTCGCCGTGGAATTGGTACCGCTGCACCGCGAGCACCGAGGAGCCAAGACGCGAGTAGACCTGTTGAGCGCTTTCGCCGCTTGGGACGGAGAATGGTACGTCCGGATCACGTCGGCCGGGTATAACTACGATCCGCAACGGCCGTCTGCCGTCGCGTTCTTCCCGTTGTATCCCTCGCTGGCCGGATCGATCGTTTACCTAACAGGGATGCGGCCGGAATGGGCGTTGCTGCTGGTGTCCCACGCCGCCCTCGTAGCGGTCTTCGTTCTGCTGGCCGCTTACGTCCAGCAGCGGTTTCCCACCGCCGGGCCCGACTTGGCTGCCTGGACGTTGCTGGCGTTCGGGCTGTTTCCGACCACGTTTTGGTTTCGGATGACGTATTCCGAATCGACCTTCCTGCTGCTGGCGGTGCTCGCCCTGTACGGGATGCAACGTGGGTGGCGGCCGGTGCTGGTGGCAGTCGTCGTGGGATTGGCCACCGCCAGCCGCTCGGTCGCGGTGGCGCTGGTGCCGGTGGTGGCGTGGTACGTGTGGGAGAGGGGCTCGGGTCAGGAAACCCAAGTCACAAGGTCCAGCAGGCTGTTGTCGTGGATGGGGCGAATGGTGGTGCTCGCGCCGGTGTGCGTCTGGGGGCTGGCGGCCTATATGCTGTACCAGTGGGCGGCATTCGGCGAGCCGCTGGCGTTCGTCAAGACGCAAGTGCATTGGACCGAACGGCCGGTGACGTTCACCGACCAGATCGTCGGGGCGCTGACGCTGGAGCCGATCCGGGCGGTGTACGATTCGTCGAGTTCGTGCTACTGGGCGAATGTGCCGCCGAGAGGTAATCTGCTGTTCAATCTGAAGGCGGCCAACCCGGTGTATTTCCTGGTCAGCGTGGGGTTGGTGCTATTGGGCTGGCGGAAGCGGTGGTTGAACACGCGCGAGCTGTTGCTGGCGGCCGGGTTGCTGACGATCCCGTATGTCATGCAGGGCACACGCACGGGCATGAGTTCGCAAGCACGGTATGCGGCGGTGGTGTTCCCGGTCTACCTGGTGCTGGGGCAACTTCTGTCGCGTTGCCCTGCGCCGCTCGCCGCCGTTCTGCTGGCGATCAGCGGGGTGTTCCTGGCGGTCTACTCGGCGCTGTTTGTGAGTTGGTATTGGTACTACTGAAGTCGAAAAGCCGAAGATTGGAGCCGGAAGGGGCACGCGGGAAGGCGGAAGGGATGAGGGCGGTCATTTCAATCGTGGTGCCGTGCTTCAACGAAGAGGCGGTGTTGCCTGCGCTGGCCGAACGGCTGGCCGAGCTGTCGCAACGGCTGGATGCGGAGTTGGGCTGCGATGTGGAAATCGTGCTGGTGGACGATGGCAGCCGGGATGGGACGTGGGGCCAAATTCGATCGCTGGCGGCCGAACGTCAGGACGTGCGGGGCGTACGGTTGTCGCGGAACTTCGGCCAACAGGCCGCGATGACGTGCGGCTACGCCACGGCCACCGGAGACGCGGTGATTTGCCTCGACGCCGACTTGCAGGATCCGCCCGAGTTGGCGCTGGAGCTGGTCCGGCGCCGGCGGGAAGGAGCCGATGTCGTCTACGCGGTGCGCCGTTCGCGGGCCGGGGAGACGGTGTTCAAGCGGGCGACCGCGGCGCTGTTCTACCGGTGGATCCGCCGGCTGGGAGCGGTCCACGTGCGCGCGGACGCGGGCGACTTCCGGCTGTTGAGCCGCCGGGCGGTGGACGCGCTGCTCACGCTCGGTGAAGCGAATCGTTTCCTGCGCGGCATGGTCGGCTGGCGGGGCTTTCCGGCCGAGGAAATTCTGTACGACCGCCAGTCGCGTGCGGCAGGCCGGACCAAATGGCCGTTGCGCAAGATGCTCCGCTTGGCCGCGGACGCGGTCGTGGGGTACAGTCAGATGCCTCTGCGGCTGGCGTACCATTTCGCCGTCGGCCTTTCGCTGCTGTTCCTGGGATATCTGGTGTGGCGGGTGGCCGCTTACGTCTGGTTCGACGGGCCGTTGGCGGCCGATCCCGCCGTGCTGCTGTTGGCGGTTGTCTCGTTCGGCGCTGCAAACCTGTTGGCGCAGGCCATTCAGGGCGAGTACCTGGGCCGGCTCCATCAGGAATGTTTGCACAGGCCGTTGTATGTCGTGCAGGAACGCACAGGGGAAGGCGAAAGGGCGAAGGCGGAAGGATGAAGGACAAGTTTGAGCGGTACGCTGCGGGGTACACCGCCGGCATGGAGCATCCGCTGAAACGGCTCGTGGGGGGCTCGGCCGAGGAATTCGTCGCGGTCAAGGTCCGCTGGTTGGTGCGGGATTTGGAGCAGCATCCGTTGGGCGGGGAGAGGGATCCGACGCGCCCGCAACGGATTCTGGACGACGGTTGCGGCGCGGGGGCCTTCCTGCAGCTCTTGCGCAGGCCGGCTGGTCCGGTGAACTGCACGGCTGCGATCCGTCCCCGCGGATGCTGGACGAGACGCGCCGACGTTGGCACGGGGCGCCGGCGCCCAAGTTGGACTTGATTGTCGGAAACACGCTGCCCTACGCATCCGAGTCGTTTGACTTGGTGGTCGTGTCTTGTGTCGCACACCATGTCGTGCCGGAGTCGCACAGCAAGTTGTTCCGCGAGGCCGCTCGCGTGCTGGCTTCGCCGGGACGTTTGTACGTGTTTGAGCATAACCCGCGCAACCCGGTGACGCGATGGGTGGTTAGCCATACCCCGATCGACCGCCACGCCCGCTTGGTGCCGCCCGTGCAGGTGTCCGCCGAATTGAGAGCCGCGGGGTTGGGCGAGGTGCGGGCCCGGTACTTGATGTTTCTGCCGCCACGATGGCGCGCTGTATGCGGGGTGGAGGACTGGTTAAGCTGGTGTTCGTGGGGAGGTCAGTATGTGGTGTGCGGGACGAAAGCGCGAGGCTGAACCGCTGGGGCGGATGGCGGCAGAGGAATGTAGCCCCGTCGCTCCGCGCCGGGGTTTTTTCGCGTCACGGAGTGACGCGTCTACTTTGAGCGTGTTTTCTGCAGCCGATGTTGTCGCCGCCGGGATCCTAAGCGTCTTGGCCGGCTGCGGTTCGGACGTGCATCCGGCGGATCGTGCGGCGGCTGCGGCGTTGAGGGAGGCGGGGGCCAGACTGGAATTGGACGATTCCGGAAAAGTCACGGCGGTGATTCTCAGCGACACCCCAGTGGACGATGGCCAACTCGAATGCCTGGCCGATTTGGATTCCGTGCGGTTTTTGCGACTGGAGTCTACGGGGATTACGGATGCTGGCCTGCAACACGTCCAAGGGATGGCGAGCTTGGAGGAGATCAGCCTGTACCGAACGCACGTGACCAGCGCGGGCCTCGAGTTCTTGCGCGGACTGACGAACCTGAGGAGCCTGGGACTGAACGAGACGGAGATCAACGACGCGGGATTGAAACATCTGGCGGGCCTCAAAAACTTGGAACATCTGTGGCTGGACGGCACGGCCGTGAGCGATGCCGGGCTGCCGATTCTGAGTTCGCTCAAACAACTGAAAAACTTGGGATTGCGAAATACGCGGGCCACCAAGGGGGCGGTAACCAGGTTGCGCCGCGAACTGCCCAAGACAACGATTCACTACTGAGTGGGGCCGGTTGACGGAACGTCAGCACGTCCCAAGGCGAGCGGGAGAAAAAAGGGCTATCACGTTAGGGCTCAGACGTACAGAATTCAAAATTGGCGGGCG
>CAZXYZ010000206.1:0-8628 GCA_964645045.1 uncultured Pirellulaceae bacterium
GCCGATACACGCTAAAGCGTGGACTCCAACCTATTTGACACCTTTACAGGGGTGGCACGCCATGCCAAGATGGCCGGTCATCGGCGTAGGCGATGACCAGCACCGACGACTGCGTCCCAGCCGAGTTCCGGTATACGACCAACTCGCCGCCGAGGCTCTTGTGACCTCGCAGCGGCACGACGGGGAACGTCTCGTGCCGCACGAACTTGAAGCGGCCGAAACCGTGGGGCGGGAAAGAATCCGCGCCGCGTGCGCCGCCAGCCACACGACTATCCAATTCCCGCCTGTCGGGGTTCTGGTACGCTGTTCGATGCGTTCCGTGCGAAGTCACCGCAGGATCGTTCCAAGAGCCAAGTCCGTCGCCCCAAGACCCAAGCAACGTCGATGGAAAACCGTTCGATATCTTGCCAAGAGGGGGCCTGTCGCGTAGGTTCTGCGGCTGGATGGGGATTGGAATTGCCGTGATTTGTCATCATCAATATGCGTCCCCAACCGAATCATTGACGGAGTCACAGGAGAACGGATATGTCCGACCGGCAATTCACGACGCCATTGCTTATCGAGAATGGCGAGGCGGTTCCGTTGGGGCGAGTACCCTTTGGGGAGAAATCCTATGACGAGTCCTGGCTTCGGGATCTTCTCTGGGATTATCCTTGCCTCTTGCCCATCGCGGAGATTGAGCCCGTATTTGACGGGTTGTTACCGGTCGCTTGGGAGCTTCAGACGAGGTGCGGACTGATCGATCTGTTGTTCATCAACTCCGACGGGATGATCACAATCGTCGAAACCAAGCTCTGGAGGAATCCCGAAGCTCGACGAAAAGTAGTTGCCCAGATCATCGACTACGCGAAAGACTTGGCGAAGTGGTCCTACGGCGACCTAGTAAAGGCGGTGAAAGCGGCCACCGGATCAACCGAGCCAGACCCGATCACCTCCGCGGTTTGCGATGACGGCGATGAATCGCAGTTCATGGACCGGGTTGCCAGGAATTTGCGGTTGGGCCGCTTCCTGCTGCTGATCGTTGGAGATGGTATCCGCGAGAGTGTCGAGGAAATCGCCGATTACCTGCAGCACACACCGAGTCTTGGCTTCACCCTGGGGCTGGTGGAGATGGCACTGTTCCGTAAGGGCGAGGGCAAGAATGCCTCGCTTCTTGTGCAGCCGCGGATTCTTGCCCGGACGGTGGAAGTGGAACGTGCTGTAGTGACCCTCAAAGTTCCGGTGGGCCCTGGCGACATAGAAATCAGCACGCCGGTCATCCCGCGGGATCCCGACTCGCCGGCGGGCCGACGCAGGAATCCGACTGCCGAGGAGTTCTACGAGCAGCTTGGCGAAACGGCGGGGGGCGAGGCGGTGGCGTTTGTCGAACAGGCGCTCCAAGAGGGTCAGAAGCTTGGTTTGAAAATCGAGTGGCAGGGGACGGGGCCGTTTCTTAAGTACCAAGACGAGGAAGACGGCAAGTGGAAGACAGTCGCTTCGTTTAGAAAAGACGGGAGGCTGGCCGGAGGAAAGGCAGGCCCACCGAGGGAGATCTGGTATGGCTATCTTGATGACCTGGCTGGTTTCATCCCCGGCGCCTCTCGACGGTTGGGTGACTCGCCGTCGGACAAGAAATGGGGTGAGCGTCTTCTCATGAAGGACGGCCAGGACGTTCCGTTGGCCATCCTTGCTCAGCATCGCGAGAAGTGGTTAGCCGCGTTCAAGAGACTGATTGCGAATCTTCAGAAACAAGAGGATTGATTTCTCGAGAATCAAAGAGTTCAGGACGTTTTTCGCAATGGTGGCATGTCCCTTCGGCGAAGAGGTCGCCGAAAGAACTTCGGACCCCCATTGATCCTCCGGGGCGTTGCTCCCGATCGCGTACGGCGAGCTGCAACTTCTGCGCGTAAACGCCAACCGCGGCAGCCGTCCGGGGCGGACCAGTGGAACGTCTCTACGGCGTCGGGCCTGGAGTCCGCGCTTCGGCCCTGCGGTCGTCGACGCCGGAAGTAGAACGTTCCCTTCTTCCGCTCGGTGCGGCCGTTGCCTACTTCGCGGCGGAGGATACCGCCAGATCATCGAGTTCGATCTCCACACGTGTACCGACCATGTCGGTCCATCCCCGCAAATAGGCAAACGAAGTCACCGCCCAATTCTTCCGATCGACATCGGCGGCGACGAACTGGGAAGGATTTCCGGCATTTTCGTTTAACGGCAAGCCGAAGGCGACTGCGTCCCCGCGCGGGATCTGCTCCGTCGCCCGCGGCTTGCCGTTAAACGACGCGGCCGTCCGGCCGCAGCCATACACAGATCCAGAGGTAGCCCCAACGAATTAAGGCGTCAACGAATCACCGTCGAAGATTCGTTGATTCCTTCATTCGTTGGGGAAAAATGCGCGCAAGAAATTGGAAACTCGTAATACGAAGGGACGCGATCGGTGAATGAACCCACGTCCCGCCTCTCCGGCGGTAGCCATCGCAGGTAATTGCCGTTAGCATTAGGCCGAGTGAGCGGCCGCGGCAGGATACCGGTTCATCTCTGGCATCCCTCCGGGATGCACGGACTGATCATGTCCACACCTTCCGGTGGTCTTGGCTGCGCTCGACCACCGGCTTATCTCTGTGACCGCTCTGCGGTCGGCAGTTGTGCCCCCCAGGTCGCGGCTGAACGAGAATCTTCGTAGAATAACGCCCACATCGAAAGCAACATCACTCCTCATCGTCCGCCCTTGGAGGTTTTTCATGACGCGAGCCATTCCTTGCTGCGTATGCATGAGCGCCATGATCGTCGGCCTGCAGATCCATTCGACCGCCGCCGATCCTGCCTCGTTTACGCGACTGGTTTCCACGAACCCCAAGGTCATCGCCGCCGCGACTGCGTTCCCCGGCGGCGGCTACAACGCCGAAAACATCGTCAAGCCACCGGCCCCCAACGGGCATCGCGCGGACTACGCCTCGCACGGCCTGGGAGCAAAAACGTTCATCGACTTTGATCTGGGCCGCCCCGAACGCGTGGCCGCATTCCGGCATATCCAGCGGCGCACCCCGGACACGATTGCCGAGGCCAACCTGCTGTTCAGCGACGCGGTCGACTTTCAGAACGTGCTGGCCACCGTGAAAGTCCAGCACGTGGATGAACCGGGGGCGACAACCTTTGCCGCGTTCGCGCCGGTCACGGCCCGCTACGTCCGCTGGCAAGTGACCTCGGTCCTGCCGGGCCGGTCGCCGAACGTGGGCGGCCAAGGCATCGAGTTCTTCGCGGCCGGCCCGGCAGAGACTCGGCCCGAGGGCATCGGCATCGAGGCGCGGACGGTGCAAATCGTCCAGCGCCAGGCCGGCGGACTGTTCCAGCCGCTGAAGGTCACGCTGGATTACCCCTACGCAGAGACAGCCCAGGTCGTCGTCGCGGTCGCGGGCCAGCTGCCGCGGCCGTTTGCATTGACGTTCGGCAGCCACACACTGCCGTATACGATCGCTGCCGCCGAAGCCGAGCGAACGCTGGAGGTCGCCATCGAACTCGGCGGCCAGCGGGTCGCGGTGCGGGCCGTCCCGCTGCCGCCCACGCGCAAGCTGACCGTCTACATGCTGCCGCACTCGCACACCGACATCGGCTACACGGCGATCCAGACCGACATCGAGGAGAAGCAGATCAACAATCTGCTCCAGGGCCTGGCCGATGCCCGCCGTACGGCCGATTATCCCGAGGGCGCCCGTTTTGTTTGGAATGTCGAAGTGCTCTGGGCCGCCGATCTGTTCCTGAATCGGCTCTCGCCCCAACAGCAGGACGAGTTCTGCGACGCGGTCAAACGCGGCCAGCTTGCCCTCAACGGGATGTACCTGAACGAACTCACCGGGCTCTGCCGGCCGGAGGAATTGGTGCGGCTGTTCCGTTACGCGACTCAACTTGGCGAGCGCACGGGCGTGCCCGTCGACTCGGCGATGATCAGCGACGTGCCCGGCTACACGTGGGGCACGGTCACGGCGATGGCCCAGGCGGGCATCAAGTACTTCTCCGTCGCCCCGAACTACTTTGACCGCATCGGCGACATCCTGGTCCAGTGGGAGAATAAACCCTTCTGGTGGATCGGTCCCGACGGGCAGAGCAAGGTACTGGTCTGGATCCCGTTCTGGGGCTACGCCATGTCGCACCGCTACGGCCAGATGTCGGCCCAGTTGGTCGAGGATTTCAGCGACGGCCTGGAGAAACGCGGTTATCCCTACGACATCGCCTGCGTCCGCTGGGCGGGCCACGGCGACAACGCGGTTCCCGACCCGATCATCTGCGAATTCGTCAAGGAGTGGAATGCGATGCACGAATCGCCCCGGTTTGTCATCTCGTCCACGAGCGAGGCGTTCCGGGCCTTTGAGAAACGTCATGGCGAACAACTGCCGCAGGTGCGCGGCGATTGGACGCCGTATTGGGAAGACGGTGCGGGTTCGTCCGCCGCCGAGACGGCCATGAACCGCGCCAGTTCCGAGCGGCTCGCGCAGGCGGAGACGCTGTGGGCGCTGCTGGACCCGCAGAGCTATCCAGCGACGAGGTTCGAGGAAGCATGGAACCACGTGCTGCTGTACTCCGAGCACACGTGGGGCGCGCACTGCAGCATCTCGCAGCCGACGGTTCCGTTCACGTCCGACCAGTGGAACATCAAGCAGTCCTACGCGACCATCGCCAACCTGCAATCGCGGCAGCTGTTGAGCGACGCGGCCCAGCGGGGAGCCGGTTTTCAGCCGGTCCAGCCGGTCGAGCCCGCGCCGAGTGGACAGGTCGCGAGAGTCTCTCATGTCGACGTCTACAATACCACGTCGTGGCCGCGGACCGAGGTCGTCTTGCTGCCGCACGAAGTGTCCGAAGTCGGCAACTTTGTGACCGACGACCAGAGTCGGCCGGTGCCCGCACAACGGCTTGTCAGCCAGGAACTGGCCCTGCTGGTGCGCGACCTGCCGCCCCTGGCCGGTCGGCGCTATACGATCTCGAAGGAAGGCTCGACCGCGCCCGGCGCCAACGCCACGGCCGCCGGCACGACGCTGAGCAACGACAAGCTCCGCGTCCGGCTGGACGACCAGGCCGGCGGCATTGTCGAACTGCGTGCTGCGGGCATGGATGCCAACCTCGTCGACATCGCCAGCGGCCACGCGGTCAACGACTACCTGTACCTGATCGGGGACGATCTGACCGCTCTCCAGCGCAACGGCCCGGTCAAGATCACCGTCCGCGACCGCGGCCCGCTGGTCGCGTCGCTGCTGGTCGCGTCCGATGCGCCGGGCTGCCACCAACTGGCGCGTGAAATTCGTTTGGTCGCAGGTGCGGATTACGTGCAGCTGCTGAACACGGTCGACAAGAAGCGGATCGAGGCACAGAGCTACCACGCCAGCGAGGGCAAGGAGAGCGTCAATTTCGCTTTTCCGTTCCATGTGCCGGATGGAGAACTGCGGCTGGACGTGCCGCTGGGCGTGATTCGGCCCGAGCACGACCAGATGCCCAGTGCATGCAAGAACTGGCTCAGCATAGGCCGTTGGGCCGACGTGACGAATCGCGATTTCGGCATCACGTGGGTCACACTGGATGCGCCGCTGGTGCAAGTTGGTGGGATCACAGCAACCCTGTTGAACTCGCAGACCAATCCGGATGCTTGGCGCAAGAAAATCGAGCCGACGCAGAGGCTGTACTGCTGGGCGATGAACAATCACTGGGGCACCAACTATCGCGCCTACCAGGAAGGCCCCGTCGTCTTCCGCTTCGTCCTCCGCCCGCACCGCGGCACCACCGCCGCCGAAGCGTCACGGTTTGCCACGGGCTTCAGCCAGCCTCTGGTCGCCGTCCCTGGCCGCGGCGCAGTGCCGCGCGCCACGCCCCTGCTGCAGATCGAGCCCGCCGACGTGTTGGTCAGCGGTCTGAAACCCAGCGACGACGGCCAGGCGATCATCGTGCGGCTGTTCAACTCTAGCAACCAACCAGCGGTCGCCAAACTGCAGTGGTCCGCACCGGCTCCGAAACAGGTCTGGCTGAGCGACACCAGCGAACGGCCGCTGCAGGAACCCGCGGGCGACATCCCGATCCCGGCCTGGGGCCTGGTGGCACTGCGAGCGGAGTGGCCGGAGTAACGTCCCTCCACCGCCACGTTTGCATCAGGCGAAGTTCCCCGCATCGGATGCCACGGGCTTGCCCCGAGGAGGTTCACGTTCGCAGCTACACGAGCCGTTCCCCCCAGGCATCCCTTTCCTACCTTTTCGCCCGCGACGGCGAAGCCGTCGCGGGCGAAAAGGGTATTGGAGAGGGCACGGCGTGTGTAGCGACAAGCATAAAGGCCCCTCGGACAAGCCGAGCGCATTCGTTCAATGCCAAAATAAATGCGGATATCGTGCCGCGCCGTTTGCGCTAGCCGATCGCTTCTCATCCGCGCCCCGGCTCTGCCATCCGCGCTACAAGGACATCGGTCGTGGGGCCTATCCGGGCTGCCTGAAGTTGACGCAACCAGGGGCCGGTTGCCGTGCTGCCCAGATCGTTGTATCGTGAAGGCGTTGCGAGGTTCTCGACTCCTCCAATTCCGGCGGAATTCCCATGAACGCAGAAGAAAAGAAGTCCTGTCCCCGGGTGGTCGATACCACGGCCGAGTTTTTTGTGCGCGACGTCTTCGAACGCTCTTTGGACGTTCCCGTGGTCGTCGATTTCTGGGCTGCGTGGTGCGGTCCCTGCCGGACGCTCGGCCCGATCCTGGAGAAGCTTGCGGAGCAGTATGCCGGCCGGTTTGTCCTGGTCAAAGCCGACACGGACCAATTGCAGGAAGCGGCATTGCAGTTTCAGGTGCAGTCCATCCCCGCGGTGTTCGGCGTCGTTGCCGGAGAAGTCGTCGACT
Source organism: uncultured Pirellulaceae bacterium (assembly GCA_964645045.1). Classification (GTDB taxonomy): domain Bacteria; phylum Planctomycetota; class Planctomycetia; order Pirellulales; family Pirellulaceae; genus Anammoximicrobium. Next base: position 6,836 of record CAZXYZ010000206.1, read on the forward strand.
TCTTCGCCGGAGCCTTGCCCGAAACGCAGATCCGCACGTGGCTGGACCGCTTGCTGCAAAGGTCGCAATTGGCGGAAGCCCAGCGTTTAGAGGCGACGGACCCGCAACGTGCCGAGCAGGTCTACCGGGAAATTCTCGGGCAGCAACCCGCAGACGCCACCGCGTTGATCGGCTTGGGCCGCTTGCTGGTGTCGCAGCAGCGGGACGAGGAAGCCAGGGCGATCCTGCAACAGCTGGAATCGCGGGGATTCCTGGAGCCGGAAGCGGAAAAGCTGAAGGCCGCGTTGGGACTGCGCGGTCAGGGCCACGTGGATCTGGGGGCGCTGCGTCAAGCGATCGAGGCCGATCCCGGCAACTTGGAGCTTCGGTTGCAGTTGGCCCAGGCCCTCGCTGGCAGCGGCGTGTACGAGGAGGCTTTCGAGATTTGTCTGTCGTTGGTCGAGCAGGACCGGCACGGCGTGGGCGAGCGGGCGCGGCAAGCCATGGTCGATATCTTCCGCGTCCTGCCGGAGGGCTCCGAATTAGTCCATGACTATCGCCGCAAGCTGGCGATGCTGCTGTACTGACCAACGCGGTTGTATCGGGCGAGTCAGGCGGATTTCGCGTGCAACTCTTGCACGAGCGCTTGCCTCACCCCGACGTAGGCCCGATGCGATTTGAGGCAATTCTGCCGAAACGGCTCCGGCCACTGCACGCCTGCGAGCCGAAAGACTTCGCTGCCGTGCCGGCGGAAGCTCAAGTCCCCGGCGTTAAACCAAGCCTGACCGGGCAAGACGTCGATTTCGATCGAGTCGAAGCCATCCAGTTCGATTGCGGCAAGGTCGATGCCGGTGATTGCCGTTTGGACGACGACTCGCCGGTTCGTGAGCGTGTAGCGTCTGCCGATACGGGGCAGGAGCCGCCAGAAGTACAGCAGTAAGCCATACGGGATAGCCAGCAAGGCGAAGAGGTTTCCCAGGCGGAAGATGTAGACATCGGGCCAGCGGATGCTGAACAATTTGCCGAGAATACGGCCCGAAGAAAAAACAGCGATGGAAGGCCAAACGATCATCACCGCGACTTCGGTGGATTCCGCAGGAGCGACACCGGCGATAGCTTGTTTCATGGTTGAATTCCCTCGATCCCATAGGTTAGCGGAGCCTTTGAAAAACTTCCAGTAGCAACGGTGGCAGAAACGATTTCCTCCGCAGTTCCTTCGCTGGTTGGGAGCGAGCAAGCGGTGAAGTGGAAAGTCCGAGAAGTTATTTTTGCGACCGTTGCTGGGGGCCGAATCCCGGCGGGGAAACCGTTCAAAGTCGCGACATGAACGGGATTTGCGGCGATAGGATAGACGATGTGGCTGCTGGGTCGGGCGCGGTTGTGGTGGATTTAATGCGGCGTGGGCCCTTGCCGACATTTGACCGATTCGGTAAAGTGGGCGTGTCGAACAGCCGACTATTGTTTGGTCGGAAAGACGATGGTTGTCCAAGTGGCTGATTCCTAGAAAATTTTTCCGGGACCCTTGACACTGACAACGGAATGCGTAGGATTACGCATCTCGCACCGAGGGACACCTCGCTGCATTTGATCTTTGAAAATTTGGTAGCGACCTTTCGAGTTCAGCTCGAGAACGTGCTTTACAGGTTAATGAAGAAGCGTCTCGCGACCGAGACGCAGTTAGATGGTTTCAAGCCATCAATTTGAGTTTGCTGACAACCGGGACGGCGGCGCAAGTTGTCGGACTGGTCAAGCATAAATTAATTGAAGGGTTTGATCCTGGCTCAGAATGAACGTTGGCGGCGTGGATTAGGCAT
>CAZXYZ010000207.1:0-8617 GCA_964645045.1 uncultured Pirellulaceae bacterium
CGCGGTGGGGACGATACCACCGCGAAAAGTAGAATGTCCCCTTTTGTCGGCCCCGAAAAGTAGAATGTCCCCTTTTGTCGGCCCCACACGCGTTAACCCCTGAGCACATTGAGCCTCGACGCGGGCGTGCCATCAAGGCCTTCGGCGGCGATTCCCGTGAATTCTTTGCGTCGCTGCCGCCGCAGGGGAAGCACGCCGCGGGCGAGGATTTCCGCCAGCTGCTGGCGGCGCTGCACGGGGGGCAGTCGGTCGGCATGGCGGCTCCTTTCCAAGTTCGCGACGCCACGCGGCATCGCCTATTAGGTTATGTATGCCGGCCGGAGGGCCGATTGTCCGCGGGCTGACGGAAAACTTCCCAAAACGTGGCGACGTATGGTTGTCGGACGAATTCTTGGTAGGATGAATAACATGTCCGATCGAAAGTAAAAACCCAAATGAACCGGTCTGTACTATCGGTCGGTGTCTTGTAACAATAGTCGCCATTGAGCCGCGATATCGGTCAGAAACCCTGCTTGGGGTCAGCCGTCGCGGTCGATTGACCGCTGTCGTGTGAAAGGAACCGACGGTGACAGCATATCGAAACTTCGTCGAGGACTACCCGGAACGTTGCCGCAGGATCCTTTCGATGTACTTCGGGAGCGTGCAAAGAAATGACCTCGAAGTCACACTGCTTCTCAACATTGCATCCTCAGGGTTGATAGTACCCTATGCTCGACTATCGGAAGATGCGCACCCATCGGGGGATGCCATCCGTTTTCACGAGGCGAAGGTTAGCCTCAACCAAGTTCTTGACGCCCCATTTCAGGGCTCTCAACTACACCCGGAGGCGAATTCCGGCAGTTGGCGATTCGGAAAGCTCAAGGACCTTTGTGGCGATCCAGACGCCTGGGCTTGGGACAACGTAAAACCGATTACCGCCAAGAAAACGGTCAGGCCAATAGTAAAGGTTCTTCGAAACGCACTCGCCCACGGGAATGTCTTCACGAAGGGGAGGCCACACATCGAGACGCTGGTGTTCATATCACGCATTGACCGCGAGAAACCAGAGTTGGGGTACGAATGCATCTCGGTGTCGCCTGCAGATTTCAAGGCATTTCTAGACTGCTGGCTGGTGGTTTTGTCCAACGCACACATTCCCGGCGAGATCTTCACGGAGGCAGGTATCTTTGCCGAATTCGTCGCATAGAATTGCTTTCTACCCGTGCTGTGCGAATGACATCTCCGAGCCGCGTCGTCTTCTTACAGGGCTCGTAGATGAGATCATATTTTGCGATCTTCGGAAGCCGAAGTCATGGGACAGCAAGGCGAAAGGAAGTGATGCACCTCACATTCGGTTCGTGCAACAAGATGTGAGGCTGTACATTCCCCAACTCCCTTGCATCAAGGTTCTGTTTTATCGGCGTGATTCAGCGGGTGAAGGGGGAAGTGGAATATACCTCCTCGGAAAGAGGTGGCTTGAGCAGATCGTCAATCATTTCTCGCCAGAAGGATCACTTATTGTGGCGGACGGTTCCAATTCCGGAGGCGGTCTCTTCCGCAAGATGACACGGCCGGCGGGATACGCCAAGAGGTCCTGGGGTTGGCGTTTCGGGCCAGCACCTGAACAGCCGTGGCTCGAATCGCATGGACTTCACGCAATCGAAGTTGCGAGGATAGTATGAATAAGGATAGAGGCCGGGTTGCCAGGAGCCCATCTAAGGTGGTAAGTTCGGTCTGCCAACAAGTGCCCGGCGCGTGGCGGCGACCGCGTGTGGGATGATGGTTGGGTTGCGCTCGCCGCCCGTCTGCCCATGGTCGTTCGTGCGAGTCAATTCGTATGGTCACAGCTCGCGGAGACTCAGTTCAATGTGCAACGCTTATCATCATCCCCCCGGCTGCAGGTGCGGCTGGGGAGGCGAAGGACATCTGGGGCGTTCGCTCGGCGGGGCTACCGGGCAGGCTGTTAGTCGCTTCATCTGGCGGTATCGTGACCAAGATTTCTGTCGCCCAACAAAGTGTCCAATATGTCGCGCGGAAGTTTTTTTCGTTCGCCACAACGGCGGCAGTGTTTGGTTCAATCACCTCGGAAAACCGTGGCCAAAGCACGAATGTTTCAACGAAGATGATGACTACACGACGAAGTTCCGGCGACTCTTAACTGCGCACGTTAGCGTCGGATCACCACACATGATCGGGCTCATCATCGAGACGGAAACAGATCTCCATCGGCAAAAGGCTCGGATTGTAGTACGGTGCAGTGATGGGACCGTGATTGACGAACAAATTGATGCAAAGACCGACCTTTCGATCCTGCTAGGCCGGCTCGTGGTTTTAGAGACCAATGATGCGGGAGGTTTGTGGCTTCGGTTTGTCAATCCCGCACGATCCAAGTTGACTGCGTACCTGCAGCTCATTGATAAACGTAGTGGCCGGGTCGCCAAGGAGTACTTCTACGAGCGGAAAGCCGAGGCCGAGAAATGGCTGCGAATACTGGACGGGGAGTTCCCAGACAGTTATCGTCTGCAGAAGACCGAAAGAACGGAATACTTCGATTGTCTTTCGTTTGCCGCTCGCCCCGTAGAAGCGTCGAAAGAGAGACGACGCGACACCATCCGGACACTACACTCAAAGGACCGGTGTCGACGCCTCGTGATTTTTCGGCGGCCGGATCGCACATTCAGCTTTGCCGAAGAGGAACTACCCACCGAGTTGCTAGAAGAATGTTGGATTGGCCGACTCTCCAACGACGCGTTCGAGGACTATTGGATTCCCTGCCGGTCCGAAAATGAGTCATCTTGGGCTTCGGAAGAGATCGCAATCCGAGAAGCAATCGATCGAGTGGTATGGCTTCGCCAGATGGTCGCCCGCGGCGAAGGCGTCGATGGTCTGCCGAAACGTTACCGAATCCTGCCGTCACTGAGAGGACTCAGGTGAAAGCGGTGGAGTGCTCAACAAGAATGAAAGTCCCGGCGTGATGTCTGAAATTCCGCTGCTTGTCCCAAATCGGGGTGAACCTAGCCCGCCGCCAGCGAAAAGCAGGAAAGCCGACAGCGGGCCGGGTTCGCTTGGCCCTGGGCGTTGCAATCACCCGCAGCCGTCCCGATGCCGGAATTGTATCCCAAAACCGCTCCGCCCGCCGGGTCCCGTAGACCATCCGTCACTGCGCATCGCTGCCTGCGCCGTCCTGGGGGCTGGTTCGGCATCAAACGGGCCATTATCGTACACAAGATAGCGTGGCTACCTAACCCCACGACAACGCCGTTTGCAGGAGTCTGAATCATGGAAACCGACGAACTGCTGGCACGCATCAACCGCCTGAAGAAGTGGATGCTAGGCATCGGCCTGCTCGCCATCGCCCTGCTGGTTGCCGTAACCGCGATCGGCTTGTCCATGTTCCGAGACGAAATCCAGGCTAGGCGTTTTGTGTTGGTGGACGAGCACGGGATTGAACGCGGGGTGTTCGGCATCATGGAGCATACGGTAGGTGAACTCCCGCCGTTGGAGATTGTAGGGGTCGTGCTGTTTGATAAGACAGGGACAAAACGCGCCTCCTTGGAAAACACGAGCGGGGGAAGTTTCCTTTCGCTGTTTGATGAGTCCGGAAACATATGTAGCTCGTTCCGGTACACAAGGGCTGGACATGGCGTCGTGCTCTGGGACGAGTACGGAAAAACTCGCGGCGATTTCCTCACCGGCCGAGATGGGACACACATGTCGCTGCGGGACGAGCGCGGAGAAGTGCGCGGCATGTTTTGGGCTGACCAGAAGATGACAGGAATAACAACGTGGGACGAAAACAAGAAGCTGTTGTTTTCCACTCCAACGGAGTGACCGAAGGTACGCCCCGTGATGACCACGAAGCAATACGCCGCCAACGCCGCCGGATTCGTCCTCGGGGGCAGCGGGGGCTGGTCTTCCTCGCTGCCGTTTCGTCGTTTCGCCGGTTGCCTTGGCTGAGATCGCTGGCCAGCAGGGTTTCGAACCCCTGTGACGGTCCGATGGCGTCATTCTATTGCCACAACGGCGCAAAGAATGCGGGCTGGTGGCACAATCACCCTGGTCCTTTATCTGGAAAATCGAGCGCAACATCGTGCGCCGAAAACAGTTGCCACGGCAGGGGCAATTTGCATGAATTTCAGAGAAAAGTGTCAATAGTGTTTATCCCGCCCGCGAAGCCCTTGCTGGCATGTCCGATTCTGCCATCCGCTCGCCGCCCGCTGCCGCCGCCCAGGTGGTTTCTGTCCCGAAGGCCCCGCCTATGGCTGCGCAGCCGCATCCGGCTACCCCGTAACCGAGCCGTCGATTTTTGTTTGAAGACGGTTGCTCCCGATATTGAGCCCAACCTGGCGTTGGCCCCGGACTAGCTGGCCCGACCTTCTGATAACCCGAAAAGTAGGCGTCCGGAGAGACATCCGAGACTTTGGCGTTTTCGGGGCCGGATTCGTCGCCGGTGCCGGTTGGCGGGGTGTCTCTACCGTCGACGCCGAGGCTCTTGATTGAGACAAGCCGCTAATCGTAACCAGTTGCGGGAACTGGCGTTAAAACGAAAAACGCCGGGGCTTGGGGCCTCGGCTTCGTGCGTTAACCCCTCGGTCGGTCGAGAGTTTTGATTTCGGGGTTCAATTGAGGGAGCAGGATGCAATTGCGCGACTGCGGGGTGATTGCTGAGTGAAGCCGGCAGATGTTGCTCGCCATGAGAAATCCGAAACGCTTGGTCAGGCGAGACACATGCTCCGATGGCGCCGAGATGCATCGGTGATGACGCTGCGGGATTCGGAAGGGACTCCGTTCATGACTGGCTGCACCATGCGGTGCCGTCAGGACTACTCGGCGGAACTTTCCCACAGCCACAATTCGCTGACGACGACGTTGGGCTCGGCTTCGTTGCGGAACGTGATCCGTAGCGATCCGTCGCGGTACAGTTCTTGCGGCACGGGCAAGACCTTCTCTTCCGGGGCCTGTTTGTTGGCGCCGGACGGCAACTTTGTCTTGTCCAGCACTTGGGTCTCGCTTTCCCCTTTGCCCGTGGCCAGGATCACCGACTGGGCCCGCGTGGCGTGGTCGAAGTCCCACCAGGAAAAGCCGAGCTGGTACGACTTCTTGGGATTCAGGCCGCTGGCCTCGAAGATCACGCGGCCGCCGTCATATAACACGCTGCCGAAGCGGACGTCGGCCACCTGCTCGGCGCCGGCCCAGAAATACGTCCCGCCGCCGATGAGACGCAACAGCGGGCCGTCTTTGGCGCCGTCGACGCTGTCGGGGCCGCAGTCCAGGTAGCAGGCCAGGCGATACCCCTGCGGTGCCCGCTTGGCCAACGCGGCCTTCGTCGCGTCGCTGCGGGCCTTGTTGTATTGCAGCGCCGTTTGAGCGGCGTCGGGCGGCGGAGCTTTCATCGCCTCGTCGTCCAGGGCGGCCGCGTCCGCGGCGATGGCTTGGTCCTTGGTGGTGTCCATCAGTTTTCGCATGGCTGCCCGCACGCTGGGCGCATCCCGGCGGACCAAGACGCGAGCGATCCGGAGCGTGGCGACCTCGGCCTCGGCGGGGACGTCCGGATCGCCCAGAAAACTTGCGGCCACTTGCAACGCGCCCGGATCGGCAGCCTCGGCCAGCGTCGCCAGCAACAACCGCTTGGACTGTTGATTGGTGGCGATCGGACGGACGGCCTCGAGCATCTTCAGCCGGGCGGCGGCGTCCTTGGTTTCACCCGCCAGCCGCAAATACCCGCGCATCGCCAAGACTCGATGCGCCGGACTGCCGGCCGTTTGTGCCAGCTGCAGCAAGTCCGGAGCGGCCGCGGCGTCGGTCCAACTTGACAACGCACGCACGGCCGCGTCCAACACCGCGGCATCGGCACTGGCAAGTTGTCCACGCACGGCGGCGAGAGCCTCGGCTCCGCCAATCCCGCCCAGCACGCGCACCAGCGACGGTTTGGCCTGGTCGGAGGCCCGATCCAGAGCGGCCAGTAGCGGGGCCAGTCGCTGCTGCTGGCTTGCCAGCCGGCTGCCGGCTTCGAGCACGGCGCGCTCGCAGGCTTGGATGTCCGCTGACGCTTGGGCAGTGGCCAGTAGCACCGGGGGGCTGACGCCGCCCCGCTCGCCAAGAGGTGGGGCGTCGGCGGGCGCCTTGGCAGCGACCAGCAGCGCGACGAGCGGATCGTAGCTGTCCGCGTCGGCTACGGCGGCCAGCGCGTCGAAAGCTGCCTGTCGCACCTGCGCGTCGGACTCGGCCGCCGCGCGGAGCAGCAGAGATGCAGCCCCCGTCGAACGCCGCGCGGCCAGGACGCGGAAGATAACCGTACGTCGTGCCGGCTCACCGCCGCCAGCCATCGCCAACAATGCCGGCTCGACATCGGTGCCCGTCATCTTGGCCAGCGCCGACTGGGCCGCCGGCTGGACGGCACCGACTCCGGTCGCCGCCAGGTCGGCCAGGCATTTGACGAGCGACGCGTCGCCCAGTTGGGCCAGGGCCGTGACGGCAGCCACGCGAACGGCTTCCGCTTCGCTGTCGGTTAGCTTCAGTACGGCCGCTGCCGCCGCGCGATCGCCGCGCTGGGCCAGTGCGTCCAACAACAGAACTTGCGCCGCCGCGTCCAATTGCGGCAGCCGCTCGACCAACGCCGTTGTCATCGCGCCGCCCGGCAAGCGGCCGGCCAGCTGCATCGCCGTCGCTCGCAACACGGGATCTTCCGCCGTCAGTGTGCTCAAGACAATCGGCACGGACTTGTCCGGGGCGACCTTGGCCAAGCCAACCAATCCGCCGACGCGCCTGGCGGCCGGCAGGTCGGCTGACCAAATCTGCTCGTAGATCCCGGCAGCGGTCGCGGTGTCGCCGGCCGCCGCCAGTCGCTCGGCACACTGCAGCCGGGCATTGTGCAGCCGGATTTCGGCCTGCGGCGTGACGGCCGCCTTCTGCAGGCACTCCGCGGCCTCGGACGTGGCGATCTTGCCCAAAGCTTCGGCTGCGGCGGCGGCTACCTGAGGATCCGCGTGCGACAGCAACTTGGCCAGCGGGCCGACCGACGCGCCATCACGGCGCAAGCCCAGGGAGTTGACGACGCCAAGCAGCGGCGATCCCTGCAATCGGCCGATCGCTCCGCGCAGGGCGGCCAGCGATGCTTCGCCGGGAATCGCATCCAACGTGTAGCGAGCGATCTCGGCCGTCTGCGGATCGTCCAGCATCTTGGCCAGCAGCGGGACCTGCGTTTCGGTTCCAACGACCAACAACTGCTGGCACAGGAACACCCGCGCGGCGAGCGGCGTGTCCGGCGCGGCGAGGACCGCGGCCAGACGCTGCGCCACAGCGGCCCTGCCGGCCGCGTCCGCGGCGTGACGGACCGCCTGGAGTTCGATCACGCGGAGCGGTTTATCGCTCTGGCCGTAGTCGTAGGTTCTTAGTTGTTCCAATGCCTGGTCGAGCGTCATTTCCGGCGCCGATTCGGCGGCCGGGGCGAAGCCGGCGAGGATTGCCAGGAGGCAGGTCAGGGGGAAATACACGGTTCTGATAGGGAGGATTGGCATGGGATTCATGGAAGGTACAGGATCTATGAGAGGCATGAGACGAAAGCGGCGACAAGTCGCCGCACTCCAAAATTACAGAACCCACGGGCTGCGCATCGGGCGACGGAGCATGGCATTAGCCACCTCGTCGTTCACAAATCGTTCGGCCGTCCAGTCCCAGGTCAGTTTGCGACCGGTTCGGGTCGCAATGTCAGAGACGATCGTCATCACGGTGGCGGCAAAACCGGCGTCAACGTTGGATACGGGATCGCGGCGCGTGCGGATGCAGTCCATCCAGTTGCCGTGATGGCTATAGGATTCGTCCAGGTGCCGGTCCTCGGGACGCAGCGCCAGCTTCAACAGCGACGCCGGCTCGGCTTGGATGCCGCCGCGGACCACGTGGACCCAGCCTTTGTCGCCTTCGAAGCGGACGCCGTGCGGCTGGCCGCTGTCGTCCGTGAAAACCATGCGGACGCCGTTCTCGGCCAGCGCTTCGACGCGCCAAGAGATCGACGTGTTGGCCAGCCCTTCGGTGGGAAACACGGCGGTGCCTTGGAGATCGATTTTACCGGTGCAGAACTCCGGCGCACCCCACAGGGCGCTGTCGATGTGATGCACGCCCCACGAGCCGATCCAGCCGATGCAGTAGTCGTACACGAAGTACCAGTTGTAGCTGCACTGGAGGTCGTTGTACGGCTTGGCGGGCGCCGGTCCCAGCCACATCTCGAAATCCAGTCCGGGCGGCACCGGCGCCGGCTGAGCCACGGGCAGCGCTCGACCGCCGGGCACGGCGACTTTGACGGTTTGCAGTTTGCCCAGATAACCGTTGATCGCCAGTTCGGCCGCGAAACGGAAATTGCGGTCGGACCGCTGTTGAGTGCCCAGCTGGTACACGCGGCCGTGACGCCGCACGGTTTCACGGACGACCTGGCTTTCGTAAGCGGTCAGCGTCATCGCCTTTTCGCAGTACACGTCCTTGCCGTGCCGCATCGCCCAAACCGAGTGCAAGGCGTGCCAGAATTCCGGCGAAGCGATCACGACTGCGTCGATATCGTCGCGAGTGACCAAGTCGCGGAAATCGGCGTAGGCGTCGCAGCCCTTGTACGTGCCGCGGCCGATCTCGTCGGCGTAGCGGTCCTCGG
>CAZXYZ010000208.1:0-8524 GCA_964645045.1 uncultured Pirellulaceae bacterium
CGCCCGATGGTCACGCCCGTACCGAAACCGCGGGCGATTCTTGTGCCGGTCCCACCTATCCTACAATTCCCGTCGCCCCTAACGGGGCTTTGGCGTTTCTTCTGCCAGTATCCAGGGGCCGACGCCCCTGGCTACAAGCTGTCGTCCCTACGGGACTGGAGAGCCCGTGGAGGAATTCTCACCCAAATGCTTTCTCCAGACTCCCTGGTGTTAGGAATTCCGACAGGTTCAAGGCACCTGCCGGGCGCGGTATCGAGCCTTGCTTTTCCGTCCCTGCCGGATCATCCACGGCCGGAGCCAGCGGGCCACACCGGGAAACAGGTAGCCGAGCGTCGTCAAATAGCGGGAATGCCAGGGAATCACGCGTTCCCGCTTGCCGTCCGCGGCGCATTGGACGATTAACGCCGCGACTTGATCGGCAGTGCTCATCCGCATCGAAAACGCGAGGTCCGGGACCCGTTCCAGGTCGGCCAGGATGAACCCGGTCTCGATGGGACCGGGCGAGACGACGGAGACGGTTACATTGGTTCCGCGAAGCTCTTCCGCCAGGGCGAACGACATCCCGCGGAGGCCGAACTTGGTGCCGCAATACGTGGCTTCGCCGAGAACTTCAACCCTTCCGGCCAGGGAAGCCACGTTGACGATCGCTCCGCGTTCCGATCGGCGCAGATACGGCAGCGCCCGCCGCATCAGCAGCAGTGGCGCCTTGAGGTTGACGTCGATCATGCGGCCGAGGTCGTTCGGCGAAACCTCCTCCAGATGGCCGCGGGCATGGAAGCCGGCGCTGTTGACCAGCACATCCAGCCCGCCGAACCGCTGAACGGCTTGGAGCAAGGTCGCCTCCATGGCCGCGTCGTCGGTGACGTCCGCGGGTACCGCCAGGACGGAGCCGTCCCGGTCGAGTGTGCGGGCGAGTTCCTCCAGACGCTCAGGCTGTCTGGCGACCAGCACCAGCTTGGCGCCTTCGGCGGCGAACCGCCGCGCCGTCGCCGCGCCGACGCCGGTCGACGCGCCCGTGATGAAGACCGTCTTGTTTTCAAATCGGTTCATCGCTCGCTGAAACCCCGAATCGCGTTTCAGTCACTCTTGCCGGCGCAGGCCAACATGCCGCGCGTCGCGGCCAGGCGAACGTGCTTGGGCTCGTCTTCGCCGATGAAGCTCTTGTAGACGGCCATCGCTTCGCCTTTCTTCCCGGCGGCCAGCATTCCTTCGGCACACGCCAGACAGGCGTCGATGACGGCGATTTTCACCTCGTTGCTCTCGGGCTTGGCTTCCCGCAACGCGCGGGCCGCTTCCGGAGCGCGGATCGCGCCCAGCGCCAGCGCGGCCGAACGGGCGACCGTCACGTCCGTATCGCCTAACAGGGCGACCAGCGCGGGCACGCTGGCCACGTCCTGCCGGACACCCAACGAGCCCATCACTCCGAGTTTCAGTGCGTTGTCGATCTTCGGCAAGGCATCGCGCATCGCCTGGGCCGCTTCCGGCGCGGGGATGCGTTCCAACGCATAGCGGGCCATGTGGGACAGGTCCTGATTGGGCAACAGTTCGGCCAGCGCCGGGACCGCCGCCGCCGTCCCGATGACGGTCAGCTTGCGGCAGACGAAATCTTTCGCATCGCGAGACACCTCGGACTTCAGCACCGCCACCAGGCGGGTCTCCAGTTCCTGGCGTGCGGCGGCGTCGCCGTGCGTGGCCACCACGGCCTCGTCGATCGGGTTCAAAAGCTTGGGATCGGTGCCCCAGTCATAAGTCTTCAAGGCTTCAAAAGCTTGGTCCAACATATCCAACTCCAGTGCTCGGCTAAATTCGTAGGGGAAAGGCACACGAAAACGGTGGCAGGAGGCACGAGGCGGTAGGACGGATTGCCAATCCGTCCTACATCACGAATGATCCGGGCTGACACCTTTTTCCTTCGGACGCCCAGGTCACAGCTGCCACGGCTCGCGGCGGGCACGATCGAGGAAGCGATTGGCTTCCTCGTCATCGGGGAACTGTTGTTTGGCCGCGTCCCATTTCAGGGATCGTTGCAGCGTGTACGCGATGATGCCCAGGTGGCTCAAGGCCACCGTGTTCACCGCCAGCTCGATGTCGCGGAACGGCCGTTCGCGGGTTTTGACACATTCGATGAAATCGCCATAGATCCCGCCATTGCCCTTGTACGACGGCACGGGTTTGGCCGGCACTTTCTCATCCGGCGTGCCCTCGACTTGCAGGTTGCCCCAGCCCGGACGGTTGTGGTGGATCAGTCGCCCGTTGGGATACCGGTACGTCAGGAACTTCTTGCCGTTTTCGTCGTGGTAGATCACCTCGTCGGGCTGCAATTCCCGGACGTCCACGGCGAACGTCGCTCCGCCGAAATGGTGCGCGCCCCAATCGGTCATGCCGCCGCCCGAGTAATCGATGTAGGATCGCCAGCTGCCACCGCCGGTCCCGAAATTGCCGTCGCAGCGAGCGCTGTTGTAGGGCGCCCAGGGGGCGGGGCCGAGCCATAGGTCCCAGTCCATATCGGGTGGAACGTCTTGCGCCGGCAGATTGCACGCTTGCGAGAGCGGGCCCACGTTGACGTTGATCGCCTTGATCGTGCCCAACTCGCCCCCCCAGCACGGATCGACGGTTTTCCGGTAGTCGCCCAACACCCGCTGGCTGCCGCCGGAGACGACGCGGGAGTAGCGGCGCGCGGCCTCGACCATCAGCGGACCTTCGCGCAGGGTGCGCGTCTCGGGCTTCTGACAGTACACGTCCTTGCCGCTCCGGCAGGCTTCGATCACCATGATCGCGTGCCAATGATCGGGCGTGGCGACGTGGACCGCGTCGATGTCCGTGCGGGCCAGCAGTTCACGGAAGTCGTTGTAAGCCTGGCAGTCGGTGTTCTTGTAGTGGTCGTCTACCTTGCCCTTGGCCTGTTCGCAGACGCCCTTGCGCACATCGCTGACGGCCACGTACTGGACATCCGGACGGCCCAAAAACGCGCCCTGGTCGCCGCGTCCCATGTTGCCGATGCCAATGCCGCCCATCACGATCCGATCGCTGGCCGGCGGGACATCCTCCGCGCCCAAGGCGGCAGAAGTGATGACGTACGGCACAGCGACGGCCGCCGCAGCCGTTTTCAGAAACTCGCGACGGGTAGGGGGAACATACTTGCCCATACTTGGTTCCTCTCGAGGGTGAAGCAGGAAGGCCGCGCGCTTATTCGACAGCGCACGCACGTTCCGTCAGGTGGGATTTCGTTCGCCACGGTTCTCATGTTTAACCCGCGGGCTGCCCCGTGTCCAGAGGCCGAGCGTGTCCACGGAGCATGCGGGCTGTCGATTCAGTCGTGGCGTAAGCCTCCAGCTTGCGAACTGGGCAGCGGAAGCAAAATAGTGAATCAAAGATCGACAGCGTCGGCAAGCTGGAAGCTTACCCCACGCGCCGTCACCGACTAAATCGACAGCCCGCCTGTCCCGTGTGTCGGAGCGTGCCCGACGCGGCTAAGTACCCGGGGCTTCAGGCGGAGACTGTTCCACGCACGATCGATGGACAGCGATACCGCGATTCATTTCGCCATTGTGGCTACAGAAGCATCACGACTCGAAAGCCGTGGCGTTTGCTGCAACTGGACATGGAGAAGATAGATTTCGCAACACACACGCCGGCAGCAGACTGCCGGCCCGCTCAGGCGGCTGCCTCCAACTCGTTGGGTGGCTCGACGGCGACGGCGGCGTCTTCCATACCGCCGACCTCGTCGATGAACACCTTCAGATCGGCCATCAGCGACGGCGGCACTTGCTGCCCTTGCCGGGCCAGTAGTCTGGCGATCTCTTCCGAGGGTAGATCTTGGATGCGAGGCAGGCCATGCATGGGCGGATCCTTTCGTGGGGGCGACAGGGGACTTATCGGTCGAATCAGACCGTCAATCCAGCCAGCGTCTTGGCAAGCGTTAAACAGGGCAGACTATGCCGGCCCGTGCGGTTCATCTTTAGCAAGCTGGAACGGGTTTGCCGATTTTCCGGGGTGCTTGCCTGCCCACGCAAATCGTGCCGCCGACCGGCCGATCTAATTGCACATAACTCGATTTCCTGCGTCACAACCCCCAGGAGCGAAATTTATGACCGGCGAACGACCCACGCCAACGCTGGCAGCCGATTTGACCAACTTGCAGCAGGAGCTGCGCGAGCTGCATCAGCGCGTCCGCACGGCGACGGAGCAGGTCCGCAATGCGACGAGCGCCGGGCACGACGCCCGCATCGTGATTCGCGGCAAGTAACTCTCGGCGCAGCCAGGAAGTAGACCCAGCCCGCACTGCTGATTCCGATCGCGCGATGCGACGGGAATTCACCCTTCACCCTTCACCCTTCGCCCGGTACTCCCTGGCCAGTTCCACGTAGTATTCCGCGGCGTGGTGGATGCGTTTGTGGTCGCGTTCTTCGGCCACCCGCTTGATCTTGCCGGGCACACCGATGACGATGCTGCCGGGCGGGATTTCGGTGTCTTCGGTCACGACGGCCCCGACGCCGATGATGCTGCCGGCGCCGATGCGGGCGCGATTCATGACAACGGCCCGCATGCCGATCAAGACGTCGTCTTCCACCGTGGCGCCGTGGACGATGGCTGCATGTCCCACCGAGACACGGTCGCCCAGCGTGCAGGGTGTCCCCGGATCGGCGTGCAGTACGCACAAATCTTGCACGTTGGTCTGCCGGCCAAGACGGATGGATTCGCGGTCGCCGCGGATCACGGCGTTAAACCAGACGCTGGATTCGGCCCCGATGGTTACATCGCCAACGAGTTGCGCGCCGGAGGCGATGAACGCCGTGGCATCGGCCAATTCGGGATGAAACGCAAAGTAGTCAAACATGAATGCAATCGGGAATGACGAATGCACGCCGCCGCCCGCTTGACCAGTGACCAGTGACCAATGACCAGTGACCAATGACCAATGACCAGTGACCAATGACCAATGACCAGTGACCAATTGTCACTGCCAGCCGCCGCCCCAGCCACCGCCGCCCATGCCGCCGCCCATGCCGCCACCCATGCCGCCCCCCCAACCGCCGATTCCCATCGAGTACGCGGCTGTCGCTTCCATACCTGACAAAGGTTGGGAAAAGGCCGGCGCCACGACCACGCGGGTGTCCGCATCTCCAATGCCCATCCGCCCCAGGGCCCGCACGATGACTTCCCGGCGTTTCATGTCCAAGTCCGGATTGTAGTGGACGGGATACTCGTACTGCGTTCCATGCTTGACACTGGTCTGGCTCCGCTCGACGACGACCGGGAACGGGGCTCCGGCCCGCACCGCTGCGGCGATTTGCCGGACGTGGTCTTCGCCATACTCGTTCAGAAACACGTCCTTGACCGGTACACCGTCCTCGTATCGGACGTCTTCAAACTCGTGCTGGTAAACCACGAACTTGGCGGCCTCGGCATTCTCCTCCTGGATCCGCATGATCTGATCGACTTTCGACCCGAGCATCTCCGGAGGCGGAGGCGCTTGGTAGAACAGCGACGGCGCCGTACAGCCGGCGAGTCCAAACAGACTGGAGAACAACGCGACAGTGATCGTAATCGTTTGACGCATACGACGTTTCCTTGGTTTCTGCCTGCTCCTGCTACACGCAATGCCAAAATGTCAGGTGCCGCCCGCCAAGTTAGCGAACGATGCTTACTTGCCCCTGCCCGCATCGTCACGGATCCGCGCGGAGTAACTTGCAGGTTGGACGGACGAGCCGGTTTCGAGCGGGGTTGGCTGCCACGCGTTGTTCAGCGTTTGGCCGTTCGACGGCATTTCCGGCCGCAGCTGGTTCAGGCCGAACGCTGCCGGCTCGTACGACGGGCTGCGGAGCGGATTGCCGGCCGTACCGCCAACCGCAGCCGCGGCACGCACGATCGGGGCGTTTAACAAGGGGCCCGAGGGGCCGCCCGTGACCGGGCCGAGTTCCGGCGCCGGTGCGGACTTCGGAGCTGGGCCCGCGTCCGGCATCGGCAGCATTTCGGGTTCTGTCTGCCCGTCGGCCGGTGCCGGCCCGGCAGGCGTGGGCTCCGGCGTTGGGATGACCTCGGACGGCACCTCGCCTTCGATCACCATGCCGCGGCCCAGGCCTTGGTCCACGGGTCCCTGGCTGACGACATCCGGCCGCGTCCAGCCGTAGTTCAGGTAGTAACTGGCATCCCGCTGGCGAGCCAATCCCAACGCGTCCCAGTACGCCTTCTGCGGCCAGTTGCCTTCCGCCAATTCGATGTTGTTGTATTCCAGCAGCGAGTTCTTGCGGAAATGAACTTCGGCAATGGCCCTGTTGTAATCAACCAGCGACTTGTAATAGGCGCCCTGAGCTTCGGCCCGCCGCCGTTGAGCTTCCAACACCAAGTCGACCGTCTGCTTGCCGCCCCGGTATAGGGCATTGACCG
This sequence comes from uncultured Pirellulaceae bacterium, assembly GCA_964645045.1. Classification (GTDB taxonomy): domain Bacteria; phylum Planctomycetota; class Planctomycetia; order Pirellulales; family Pirellulaceae; genus Anammoximicrobium. The sequence continues at coordinate 6,388 of CAZXYZ010000208.1, forward strand.
ACTCGACTTCCTTTTCGGCTGCCGACCAGCGGTTGAAGTGGGTTTCCGCCAGCACGTAGTGGCTGTCCGCGTTGCGGACCGCGGTGCTGAGCAGGTGGACGACGTTCAGTTCCATGTCCTCCAACTGCGCCTTTTCCCGCGCAAGTCTTAGCTGGACGTTACGTACGCCCGCCATTTCGCGGCGGAAGCCGACCGGCATTGCAAAGCTGAAGAACACGTCGGCTTCCTGGTATTGGCCGCCCGCCAACTCGCCGAACGCGTTTGAACCCACGTACTGAGACGGCACGTTGCTAACGAAACTCTTGCCTTCATTGTCGGCCCGGATCAACTCGTCGCCGCGCCCAATCCAGCGATACAGCAGGCCCACATCCAGTTGGGGCAGCAGCTGGTTCTTGGCCGCCACAAGTTCCAATTCTCGAGCCTTCAGGATCCACTTCTTCTGACGCAGTTCTGGACTCCGGACCAACGCCTCCGTCCGAACGGCGGTCCACTCAAAATCAACCCTCGCCATGGTTGGTTCATCGATGGGACGAATGAGGCGGCCATCCGTGGCGGCCAATCCCATCAGCCAGCGAAGCCTGCCTTCCTCGTTGTAAAGTTCGCGTAGACTGTGCTCGACGCCGGCTCGAAAATTGAAGTACTGCTCGCGGGCCTGGGCTTCGGCCTGGACAGGTTCAACGCCTTCGTTCCACTTTTCGTAGACGATTTTCCACGTCACCTGCGCGCTGTCGCGGCCAGACTTGGCAGTTTCGAGTGCCCGGTAGGCTAGGTGCAAACCCCAGTAAGTGGTTTCGACGTCCAACACCAGGTCCCTCACGGACGACTCGAATTGGGAGAGGCTGATGTCCTGGTTGATGCGTGCCAGAACGATGGGAACTCGGTTCACCAAGGCGCCACGATTACGCAACAAAGGTTGGTCCCATCGCACTTCGAAGGCCGTGGTCCAATCGCTGTTGACTTTTTGACCGGGACCGTGAGCGGGGGCCCCGGGCGGATCTGCGGGATCGAATCGGATCGGTCCGTTCCAGCGGCTGTAATCCGTGAAGTTGCTAACCGTAAATCGGGCTCCCGTAGCGGTCCGTTTCGACAAATCCGTTCGCAGTCCCGTTCGGTAGAAGTCATTCAGGCCCGGGAAGAAGCTGCTGATGGAGGGACTCCGGTTCTCAGCGCGGTCTGTCCGCTGGAGCAGCGAACCCGAAGGGGTGTTGCCACGCACCTGCAGCTGCGCGTCGAAATCGGCCAGTGCCGCCTCGACGCCTCCCGCTTGCTCCAAACTCGCTCGCCCTGAGCCCGCCGACGACTCCTGGATGGCCGGATCAAAAACGGTCGTCGAGCCGCTGGTTCTTTCAACCAGCGAGTTGGCAAACCCGATTTGAGTCACGCTACCGAGATTCCGGATGGTCTTGCTGTTTTGCAGGGCGATGTTCACGCAGCCTTCCAGCGTCAGGTCCCAGATCTCCTTGAAATCCGGGTTGGACACCGTCATCGGTGCCTGACACTCGGTGGTATCCGGCAGGGATTCCGTGTGGACGTCGGGATACTCGATCTCTGTCGCCTGGTCCACGTAATGCGACAGATCTCCGTCGCTTTGGAAGTAGAACGGCTGCGTGGGATGGCACCCGGTGAAGAGGACCAGGGCCAGCATTAACCAAGCGACGCGCGAAGTGTTGTGCCGACTCATCGATGGATCGTTCCTAGAGTAGTGGCGTTTCGCGTGACCGTTGACGCCAACGGCCAAGGACGGACTTGCCCCACGCTGCCGGCACATCATGGCCGGAGAACGTGACCGAAATTTCAAGGCCCCCCTTGACCGTCTGCGTCGGTCTCGGTCGCCGCGCAAAGCGCGAACTCCCTGGACGTAGCAATCGGCAAACTTGATATCGGCCTCCCAATCGTCAAACTTTCGTGAATCAACTTAATCGGCAAAGTTTTCCAAAATGCGGCTGCGGTGCTAGCGGCGGACGATGGTTTTTCTACGCCGAAGGCGTTGCACCCCATAGCCCAGGGTCGCGTAGCGCACCCTGGGTTATTCGCCCCGCCGATTGCCAACCCTGAAGGGGTTGCACAGGCGTTTGGTGTGGCACCCACCCCTGTAAAGGTGTCAAATAGGTTGGAGTCCACGCTTTAGCGTGTATCG
>CAZXYZ010000209.1:0-8355 GCA_964645045.1 uncultured Pirellulaceae bacterium
GACTGATGGCGTGCCCCCTACCGAAACCGCGGGCGATTCCCGTGCCGGCCCCACGTGGTGGTTCGCCAGGCGTCCACCTGTCCCCGGAGGCATGGCAATCGCGGGTCAGCGGGGACTTCGCGACGCGCAGTGAGTACATTGGCGGGTTTCCCTGGTACTTTCACCAGGGTAAGATCTGCACTTTACGTTCGACGTGACGGCGTTTGACGGCAGGACGCCGCCACTTGCGTCATCTCCAACGGCGTGCGGTATGCCAGTCTTTGCGCAGGGAACCGCCATGCAAACCTGGATGGAACGAGTCCGGCGTTTCTTTTGCCGTCCACCGTTGTCCGGCAATGCGCAGCGGACGTACCGGCTGCATTTGCGATACGCGCTGCTGGACGCCACGGCGGGCGGCATCTTGGTGAACGCGCCCATCGTGGCGATCAAAACCTTCGAGGCGGCGAACTGGCATCTGCCGCTCCGCGAACTTTACTCGGGCATCGGGATGATTGCCAGCCTGTACCTGGGCGCCCACATGGCCCGGCGGGCCAAGATGCCGTTTGTATTTGTCCCGGGGATCCTCGCGGCCCTTTGTTCCGTGGCGATGGCCGTGGCCACCGGCAGCGCGTTTTGGTTTCTGACCCTGCTGGGCGTCGGGGCGATGTTTGAAATCGTCGCCCGGCCCGCGATCACGGCGATCCTGCGAATCAACTATCCGGTCGACCATCGCGGGCACGCCACGGGCGAAGTCCGGAAATGGTCCTCGCTGGCGTTTGTTGCATCCAGTGTTACGTCGGCCGGGATGCTGCATTGGGCAACGGCGCAACCCCGGGGCGTGGGCAGCAACACACCGAGTGTGCGAGGAGATGGAAGCCTGTCATGGGCGGCGGACCACATGGCCCAGATCCTGATCGTGCTTGCGGGGCTCCTCAGTCTGGCCAGCTTCCTCTGCTTCCGCCGGATTCGGGTGGATGAAGATCCAGACGCATATCGTCGCGATCTCCGGCCAAAGATCGGCAGCGGTTTCCGCGAGGCGTTGGGCGTGGTTTCCGCAGGCAACGGCCGATTCCGGCGTTATCTGCTGGGCTGTTTCCTCGACGGCTTCTGCCAAATGCTCTATTTCCCTTTGATTTGGGTATTCTTAAGCCGGGACTTGGGTTATGGCTACGTTGGCTGCAGCGTCCTGATGCATGCCCTCCCGGCGTTGGCGGCCTTTGCTGCGACCGGGGCCTTGGGACGCCTTCTCGACCGCACCAATCCGTGGATTTCGTGGGGCTGGATTCGCTGCTTGTGGGGTCTGGATGCGATCCTCTTGGCCGCTACGCCGGCGTGTGCGACTCTGTTCCCGCCTGCGTTGGTGATCCTGCCGGTGCTCGGTCGAATCCTGCGTGGCAGTGTCCAGGGCGGCTGGTGGATCATGTGGTGGCAAGTCGGCGTCACCTACTTTGCCCCGCCCGGCGCGGACACCAGCCGCTACATGGGCGTAATGGTGTTCCTGAACGGCGCGATCCGCTTGCTGGCGTCGGCGGCCGGCATGGGACTGGCCGCGTTGTCTATCCCGCCCGCCGTGCTGCTGACCGTCGGCGGATTGGGCGTCGTGCTATCCGGAGTGTATTCGTTCTGGCAGGCAGCCTGGGAAAGACAGCATCGCGGCCCGGAGACGATGACGGAATTCGAGCGCCAGTGGGAAGACGATCATCGAGGTCCGGTCAGGCTGGACTGACCCGCGGTTGCAGCAGGAGTGGGACGGATTGCTAATCCGTCCTACAGGAAACACACGCCGCTTCCTCGACGATCTCTGTCCCGGCTGGCCACGTGTCCTGCGGTTCGTATCCCAGCAGGCTGCGGGCGGAAGTGAGGTCGTAGCGGGTTTGGGTCAGCGGTTTGCTGGTGGCAAAGGCGACCGCGTAGCCGATCTCGGCGGGGGCTTCGACAGCCCGGACAAAGAAGCGGCCCGCATCGCGGTGGCTCAAGTAGACATCCTTGCCAAATTCGTCGACGGCCAGTTGAGCGGCGTGTTCCCGGTCGCGCGGGCACCATCCCAGCCGAGCCACAATGACACTCAGTCCGTGGACGCGCCCGTAGACCTGGCCGGCGACTTCGGCCATGACTTTGGCCGACGCGTACCAATTCCGGGGGCTGTAGGGCATGTCCGGTGTGATCGGCCACGGGCCCTCGTGTCCCATCACGACTTGCCCCGAGCTGGCCAGGATGACTCGCCGCACGCCGGCTTGTCGAGCGCCCTCCAGCACGTGGTACACGCCGACGATGTTGTTGGGCACCAGCTTGCGGCAGAAATCGTCTTCATCCGGCGTCGCCGCCAGGTGAACCACCGCCTGGATGCCTTCCATCGCCCGGCGGACGGCCGCTGCATCTGCGAGATCGCCGACGACGGCATCCTTGACACCCGGAGTGGGACGGACGTCGAACCCGCGAACGCGATGACCTCGCGCCAGCAACGCGGCGCAGGCCGCCCCGCCCACACGTCCGGCGGACCCGGTGACCAAGACGGAGATGGAATGCAACATGACTGACTCCGTGTCAACGGCCACACCAAGAGCCTGGCGGTGGTCGACGCCCATGCTCAATCGGACCGCCACGGCACTCAAAAGTGCCGACGATAGGCAACCCGGCCGTGCGCGTCAACGTCTTAGGCCAGGATATCCCGGATCACGCGCGCACCTTCGACACCACTGAGCCGCGCGTCGAGCCCCTGGAATTTGAACGTGAACCGGTTGTGATCGATGCCAAGTAGTTGCAGCATGGTGGCATGCAGGTCGTGGACATTGATCGCGTTTTCGACCGCGGCGTAGCCCAGTTCATCCGTGGCTCCGTAGTTCAAGCCGCCCTTGACTCCGCCGCCGGCGAGCCAAATGGTAAAGCCTTTGTTGTGGTGGTCGCGGCCATCGCCGCCTTGCGACATGGGCGTGCGGCCGAACTCGCCCGCCCAGACGATCAGCGTGTCCTTGAGCATGTCGCGTTGCTTCAGGTCCCGGATCAAGCCGGCACAGGCTTGGTCGATTTCCTTGGCCTTCAGCTCGACGCCGTTCTTGACGCCGCCATGGTGGTCCCAATCCTTGTGATACAGCTGGATGAAACGCACGCCGCGTTCCGCCAGACGGCGGGCCAGCAGGCAGTTGGCGGCGAACGAGCCGTCGCCCGGCTTGCAGCCGTACAGATCCAAAACGTGCTGCGGCTCGTGGCTCGCGTCCATCAGATCCGGCACGCTGGCCTGCATCAGAAAGGCCATCTCGTACTGCGTGATCCGCGTGGCGATTTCCGGATCGTCGACGACCTTGTCGTACTGGGCATTGATCGTATTGGCGGCTTGGACGACATCCTGTTGCTGCTCGCGCGAGACGCCCGCCGGATTGCTCAAATACAGCACCGGGTCGCCGCGGCCGCGCAGCGCGACGCCCTGGAACCGGCTGGGCAGGAATCCCGACGACCACTGCCGCGCAGCGATGGGCTGGTTCTGACCGCCCCGGCCTAACGAAGTCAGTACCACAAAACCGGGCAGATCCTCGGCGTCCGTGCCCAGTCCGTACACCGCCCAAGCCCCCATCGAAGGCCGCCCGGCGATCTGCGAACCGGTGTTGAAGAACATGTGCGCTGGATCGTGATTGATGGCTTCCGTGGTCATCGACCGGACGAAACAGATCTCGTTGGCCACCGCCGCGGTTTGCTCGAACAACTCGCAGATCTCCGCGCCGCTGTCGAACTTCTTGAACTTGAGCTGCGGGCCGTAACAGACCAGCTTGGCGCCCTGCAATTGCGCCAGTTGCTGGCCCTTGGTCATGCTCTCCGGCATCGGCTTTCCATGCATTTCGGCCAGCACCGGCTTGTGGTCGAATGTCTCCAGGTGCGACGGCCCGCCGGCCATGGTCAGCCAAATCACGCGTTTGGCCTTGGGCGGAAAATGCGTCGGCTGGATCACGCCAGGCCAGCGTCCGGCGGCGGGGGCGCCCAGCAGTCGCGGATTCATCAACGACCCCAAGGCCACCGATCCCAGCCCGGCGGCGGTGAGCCGCAAGAAGCTGCGCCGGCAGATCTGATTCCAGACCGCCGCTGGCGAGTCGTCACGCGGGAACTGGCGAGAACTAGTCATGCGTGTATCCTTCAGTCGATAGCGGGCTCAGACGTACAGAATTCAATTTTAGCGGTCCTATTGCAAGCGATATGGACAAATCTTTCCCCGGAAGTTCTGAGTAATCGCCCAAAACTGGAGAAAGTGCCGCAATTTCCCGTGCTTTTTGCATTTTCGCGAGTTCTTGCTCCGGAATCAAGAACCCGCGGAAAAATGCAAGAAACTGCCGACCACGGGCATCCAGACACCCGGGCGGCCCCCGGCGCAGTCACCGCTGGCTGGCACCATCGCATCGGCTCAAGGACTCGTTTCATTGAACCTGGTGTGCCGGTACGGACCGTACGCGAGTGCCTACGAAAGACTCGGAATCGGCGATCGACCGGTAGCGGGTGTCTCTGCCGTTGTTCCAGATGGGCGTGGTGGTGTCGTCGGCGTGGCGAATCCGCAGGTTATCGAGATAGACTGTGTAGGTGCCCGGCTTTCCGCCTTGGAAGACGAGGCCATGACGCGGCAAGATGCCCGGGGCCTCGCTGCACAGGCCAACGACGCGGTGTTCCCAGACACCTGGGCCGCCTTTGGTTTCAGGGCCGCTGGATTGATCGCGACCGAATTGGTCAATTCCTTCGCCACGACGGAATTCGAGGGCGATGCTTTGGTTGTCGTTGCCCTTGAACGGCGAGTAGTAGAACCCGCGCGGCAAGCTGTTCTTGCCGCTAGCGATGTCGAACTCAATGTAATCGGTGGCCTCGCAATGGCCGGCAGAGCTGGCAAACGGGACAACGAGCCGGCCTTTCAGTTTGGCTTTGTCGGTGACGGTGACGGTGACTTCGAGCACCTCGCCTTCAGACGCGGGTTTTGCGTCGAGTCTGGTGGGCGCGGGTTGATGCGAGAGCGCGGCGCCGAGCGATTCGACCCACGCGTTCATTTGGGCGGTGAGCGACTTCACCACGTCGGGATGCGCGTCAGCGACGTTCTTGGTTTCACCGATGTCGGCGCGGATGTCGTACAACTCGACATGATCGAAGAACCGATGCAGCCGCCAATCGGCGGTGCGGATGGCGTCTTCGTTGTGCCACGACCAGTAATAGCTCGCGACCGGGCTTGCGCTTCGATCGCGCAGGGCGGGCCAGATGCTCTTGCCGTCCAGCGGCCGCGTCGCCGGCATTTCCAAACCGGCCATCGCCATGAGCGTCGGGAACATGTCGCAGGCCCCACACAAGCCATCCCATTTACCGCTCACGAGCTTGCCGTTGGGCCAGCGGATCACGGTCGGCAGATGCGTACCGCCTTCGAGAACCGTGTGCTTGCCGCCGCGGAAGGGGAGATTGCTGCCGTCCTTCGTCGCGCCGTTGTCGCTGGTGAACACGACGATGGTGTTGTCGCGCAGGCCAAGCCTGTCGAGTTCGGCCAGGATCGCGGCGACGTTCCCGTCCATCGCCTGCACCATGGCCGCATAGACGCGCTTGGTCTTGTCCGTCACCCGCGCGTCCACGCCCGCCAGGTCCGGGTCCTTCGCCTGCAAGGGCGCATGCACGATGTGAAACGGGACATAGCAGAAGAACGGCCGATCCTTGTTCTCGCGAAGGAATTCCAAGACGTGCCCGGTGATCAGGTCCTCGGTGTATCCGGCGTCTTGGGGGCGGAACTCGCGGTTGTGCCACCAACTGACCGGGCCGCGTCCTTGGACGGTTCGCCGCGTGAAATAATCCGCGCCGCCGCCGTAATAGACCCAGGCTTCGTCGAAGCCGTGGGCGTTGACGCCGAGACCGCCTTTGAGTGTTTTGTTCGGCATGGACTTCCAAGCCTCCTCGAACGCGCGGCGATATTCGGGCGTGTCGGGGTCTGCGCCGTTGTGCCACTTGCCGAAGGTGCCCGTGCGATAGCCGTGCGCTCGGAAGGCTTCGGCGATGGTGGTTTCCTCGTTCGCAAGTTCACCGCCCACTTCCGGACCCGTGCCGACGCGGAAGGGGTGACGGCCAGTGAGCAACATTGCGCGGGTGGGCGAACAGACGCACCAGCCCATGAAGTTGTCGATCCGGACGCCTTCCTGGATCAGCCGGTCGATTCGCGGCGTCGGAATGTTGCCGCCGTTGGCGCTGAGATCTCCCCAACCCAGATCATCGGTGAGCAGGTACACGACATTGGGCTGGGCGGCGCGGGCCGCCAGCGGCAACAGCAGGACAGTGACGAGCGTGAGTGTGAGTTTCATGTGTGTTCTTCTCCTTGAATGTGGGACATCTATCTTTTGGTGAGGCAAGCACCCCGGAGTTGCATGAGAAGTATCTTGGCGTCATTCGACTTCACCGGGGCCAGGGCGAAATCCTGCCTCCCCTTTTCCAGTTTGACCGTCCCCAGCGCCACATTCTGATACCGATCATATCCGCCGGTACTCGCGGTCTTGAACTCGAATCGCTTCCTTCCGTCGACCAGAACGGCCACCGGCGCTCCGGCGTGGACTCTTGCGAGCGAATAGTCCAGCGTGACGGCATATTCTCCCGCTTCCGGAACCTCGCAGGTCCAAGCCACGGTCGCGCCGCCGCCCCGATTGTTGCGCCAGTTCACAATCGCCTTCGCATCCCGGTCGTAGTAGAGCGACAGGGTCTTGACGGATGAGGCGTGCGCCTGGAAATTCGCGGCCGCCAGGAAGATCTCCTTCTTCCCCGCATCATACGCGGTCTTGAATGGCTTCAGCTCGAGGCTGTCGCCCTCGCACTCGACGGCGATCACCGTGGCGACTTGCGGCGGCGGCGTCAGCGGCACGCGGATGACAACCGTGTCGTTGCCATAGGCGTCTTGGGAGCGTTCATACGGAAGAGGCTGCCGGGGGGCGTCGGCCAGCAGGGAGATCCGTTTGACCCTGTTCTGCAACAGCGGGACGACAATCGTGTTGTCCTTCGGCCAGCGCGTGACGAACAAATACAAGTTGCCGTTCTTCTGGGTGCAGGTTCCCCATTCAAAAGCGAAGGATCTGTCTCCGAAATACGGAGTGTGCCTTGTCCCGAAGATGGCCTCGCCATTGGCCTTGGTCCATTTGCCAACCGCCGCCAGGATCTGCCGGTCCTTTTCGGGAATCGTGCCGTCGCCCTTTGGCCCGACGTTCAAGAGATAATTTCCGCCGTGGGCGACAGCCTGGATCAATTTGCCGATAATCTCTTCGGAGGTCTTGTATTCCTGCGCGTTGATCTTGTAGCCGTAACTCTCGTTGATGGAACTGCTGGTTTCCCAGGGGACATCCACGGGCACGCCGACGATCCCGTTGTCGCCCGTATTGCAGTAGTTGCCCATGTCGCGGCCGATCCGCCCATCAATGATCGTATTGGGGCTGAGCTTATGCACGAGGTCCTTCAATTGCTGCACCTGCTCGACCGTAATCACCCGGGGAACGTCGAACCAGATCATGCCGACCTCGCCGTAGTGGGTCAGCAGTTCGGTCACTTGTGGTTTGACCTTCCGGTCGAGGTAATGTTGGAACACCTCGGGGGTTGGCTCCTTGCGGTCCAGGTAACCGATCTGGGAGGCATCTTCTTCGGCCCAATCGGCACAATGCGAATGGTAGCAACACAGCTTGATTTCCCACGGGCTGCCATTGGTCTTGGTGGCGCGACACGCGTCGGCGAGTTCCTTCAGGGGATCGCGTCCGGATTGCCGGCCGTAAGGCGTGGCGTCGCCAATGTTCCACTTGCTCGCTTCTGACCGCCAGATCGCAAAGCCGTCGTGATGCTTTGACGTGATGACGATGTACCGCTGCCCCGACGCGAAACACAGATTGATGTAGTCCTGCGCGTTGAATTTGGACCAATCGAAAATGCCGGCGATCTTTTCGTATTCGCTCATCGGCATCTCCGCACCCTTCAAGATCTGCTCAGCATATCCTTTCACCTCCACCCAATTATTGGTATTGCCATCGAAGCGGCTCCTGAACGTATTGTCCTTGGACCAGATTCCACCCGGCACCGAATAGACGCCCCAGTGGACGAACAGTCCGAACTTGGCGTCTTCCCACCACTTCATTTTTTCCGCGCTGGCCGGATCATACTTGATCGGTTCGTATAGCGATCCTCGGCTGGGATGATCCTCGGCAGCGCGCATCGTGGCCAGCGGCGCCAGCAGCAGGGCGGTGAGCATCGCGAGTGTGTGTTTTGTGGTTGTTCGTTGCATTATCATCTCTCGGTCACTCCCATGACTAACACTTTGCAGCCTGACAGTTTCCAATCACTGGAAATTCAGCGGACCCTGGGGCCGGCACGGGAATCGCCCGCGGTTTCGGTAGGGGGCACGCCATCAGT
>CAZXYZ010000210.1:0-8288 GCA_964645045.1 uncultured Pirellulaceae bacterium
ATGCCCAACCATCTGTCCAGGGACCAGACAGATTTTTTCGTCGGGAATTGCTGCCTGCCAAGAGTCTGTTCCTGGTTCGCCCATATTCCGCAGTGTGCTACGGTATTTCCAAGTTCTCTCATTACCATCCGGCCAAGCTGGCTGTTGAGTCACGGGAGCAGGCATACGTGGGATAGGCTTCCAGCCTGTCAGGATTGCAGCGACTATTTTGCGACCCTTTCCCATTCGACAGGCTGGAAGCCTATCCCACGATTAGATCAATAGGCGATTGAGCGTCCCGGAAAGTCGCTCTTGATCGATTTCGGCAAGAAAGGTACGCTTCCAGCCGGATTTGCGACGGTTGCGCAAACGGGCCAAACCGCCCTGCTCGATTCGACCCCTCTGCACGGAAGCGGTGAATGATTATGACTCCCGCAACACTCGACACCTCGCGGCGCAGTGACATGCCTTCCTCGGTACCCTTGCTGGACGTAAATCGCGGTAATGCGCTGTTACGTAGCGAGGTTTTGGAGGCCATCGCCCGCGTCGTTGATTCGGGCCGCTTTCTCCACGGACCCGATGTATCGCGGCTGGAAGAATCGATGGCCGCCATCTGCTCCAGCCGATATGCGATCAGTTGTGCCTCGGGCAGCGACGCCCTGCTGTTGGCCCTGATGGCCTACGAGGTTGGCCCGGGCGACGAAGTCATTGTCCCCAGCTTCACGTTTTTTGCCACGGCCAGTTGCGTGTGGCGATTGGGGGCGCGCGTCGTTTTTGTGGACATCGATCCGGTGACGTTCAACATGGACCCGGTCAAGGTCGAGGAGGCCATCACCCCAGCGACGCGGGCCATCATTCCGGTCCACCTGTACGGCCAGTGCGCGGACATGGATGCGCTGCTGGAAATCGCCCAACACAACGACGTCAAGTTGATCGAAGACGCGGCTCAAGCGATCGGTGCGGAGTACCGCGGACGCCCTGCCGGATCGCTGGGCGACGTCGGGTGCATCAGCTTCTACCCGACCAAGAACCTCGGCGGGATGGGGGACGGCGGCATGTTGGTCACCAGCGACGAGCCGACGGCGGAAAAACTGCGGCGGCTGGCAGCCCACGGTATGAAGACGCGGTACTATCACAGTCTGGTCGGGATCAATAGCCGGCTGGATACGATTCAGGCTGCCGTGCTGAACGTGAAATTGGCCCAGTTGGGACGCTGGACCAACGACCGCCGCCAAAACGCTCAACGATACCACGATCTGTTTTCCGCCGCGCACCTGGACCAGCAGGTGATTCTGCCCAAGGAACTGCCGGATCGATACCACGTCTGGAACCAGTACACGATCCGCATCCCCGGCGGCCACCGCGACGAACTGCGCGCCAAACTGACGGAACGCAGTGTCGGTTCCGAGGTGTATTATCCCGTCCCGTTGCACTTGCAGGAATGCTTCCGCACCCTGGGATACCGCCGCGGCAGCCTGCCCGTGACGGAGCGGATCTGCCACGAGGTGCTGAGTCTGCCCATTTTTCCCGAATTGACCAAAACGGAACAAGATCGCGTCGTCGCGGTGCTCCGGGATGCCGTGCTGAGCGAACGGGCGGCCGCGTAAGGGCTCGTCCACGAACAATGTCGTCTTTCGCTTCGCGAAAGAACGCCCTTTCGCGGAGCGAAAGGCGACAAAAATGCGGTGTTGTTCTTGGACGGATCGACGGGCCCGTCCATTGCGGTCAGAATGCTATGATCGACACGGCACGCTTGAACGCCGCCTATGATCGCGTCCGTTGCGATCTGCTCGCCGGACGGGAAACCGCAGGGCATTGGACCGGTCACTTGTCGTCGTCGGCATTGTCGACGGCAACCGCGGTCAGCGCCCTGGCGCTGGTCCAACGGTATTCGCCCCCGCTCGACCGGTTCGACCGCCTGATAACCGGCGCCGTCACTTGGCTGGCGGGACATCAAAACACGGACGGCGGTTGGGGCGATACCGACCGCAGCGATTCCAACATTGCCACAACGATGCTGGTCCGCGCCGCGTTTGCGTTGGCCGGACGAGCGGATGGTTTTCCGGACGCGATAGCCGCCGGTCAGCGTTACATTGAGGCCAAGGGCGGCTTGGCAGGCTTGCGGGCGAGGTACGGACGGGACCGGACGTTCGCCGTACCGATCCTGACGAATGGCGCTTTGGCCGGGCAGGTTCCCTGGTCCGAGGTGCCGCCGCTGCCGTTCGAACTGGCGTGCTTGCCGCAGCGGTTCTACCGTTTCGTGCGGTTGCCGGTGGTCAGCTATGCCATCCCGGCGCTGGTGGCCATCGGACAAGCCCGCTACTTTCACCAGCCGCCTGTTTGGCCGTGGATGCGGTGGTTGCGCCGCGCGGCGGTCGAGCCGAGTCTCCGGGTGCTGCGAACCATGCAGCCGGACAGCGGCGGTTACCTGGAAGCGGCCCCGCTGACCTGCTTTGTCGTGATGAGCTTGGCGGCGACGGGGCGAGCGGACCACGCGGTAGCGCAGCAAGGCGTGAAGTTCTTGCAGGACACCGTCCGTGCGGACGGCAGCTGGCCGATCGATACGAACCTGGCCACGTGGACCACCACGCTGGCGCTCAACGCCTTGGCGGGCGCCGGCGAAGATGTGGCGGCGCTCGGCGGTTTGGATTGGCTGCTGGCGTGTCAGCATCAACAGATTCATGCGTTCACCGGCGCCGCGCCGGGCGGCTGGGGCTGGAGCGATTTGAGCGGCGCCGTGCCGGACGCGGATGACACGCCCGGGGCCCTGTTGGCGCTGGCCGCGTGGCACGACTCGCCCTCGTGCTCGGCCGCCGACCGCCTCCGCATCGAAACGGCGGCAGCGGCGGGCATCCGCTGGTTACGGGAGTTGCAGAACCGGGACGGCGGCTGGCCGACGTTTTGCCGCGGCTGGGGCAAGCTGCCGTTCGACCGCAGCGGCGCCGACTTGACCGCCCATGCCTTGCGGGCGATCAAGTGCTGGGATTCGTCGATGGCGGGCGATCTACCCGATCGGTCGGTCCGGGCCGGTTTCCGTTATCTGGCCCGCCAGCAGCGTCCGGACGGCTGTTGGGTTCCGCTGTGGTTTGGCAATCAAACCGATCCGCACGAGGAAAATCCGGTCTACGGAACGGCCAAAGTCTTGCTGGCCTACCGCGATTGGCGACGCCTGGACACAGAGCCCGCCCTGCGCGCCGTCGCTTGGCTGTGCCAGGCACAAAACGCCGACGGAGGCTGGGGCGGCAACGGGCAGCACAGCAGCGTCGAAGAGACCGCCCTGGCGGTCGAGGCCCTGGCGGGCGTCCAACCGACAGGCGGGTGCAGCGAGGCTTTCGAACGCGGCTTGCGGTGGTTGATCGAGGCCGTCGAAGCCAATCGCCATCGCGACGCGTCGCCCATCGGGTTCTATTTTGCCAAATTGTGGTACTACGAGATGCTGTACCCGCCGTTGTTCACGCTCGCCGCCCTGGGACAGGCCCGGCGCGCGGCGACCGGGTGACACTCGCTTGGGTCGAGTGTCCCCAGAGGTTGCAGAAATCCCTGCGAACGGACGACCTCAAGCCAGAATATCCTCGATCACGCGTCCCTGGACGTCGGTCAACCGTCGGTCGAGGCCGTTGTAGTACCACGTCAGCCGCTTGTGGTCGAACCCGAGCAGTCGCAGCGCGGTGGCGTAAAAATCCCAAACCGTGACCGGATTGTCTACCGACTTGCGGCCAAACTCGTCGGTCGCGCCGTAGCTGGTGCCGCCTCGGACTCCGGCCCCCATCATCCAACACGTAAAGCCGTCCGGGTTGTGGTCGCGGCCGGTCGTCCCGGCTTGGTGCGTCGGCATGCGTCCGAACTCGGTGGTCCACAGCACCAGCGTATCGTCCAGCAGCCCACGCTGTTTCAGGTCGGTCAGCAGCGCGGCCGTGGGCTGGTCGAAGATTGGGCAATGCCGCTCATAATCCGACTTCAGTGTTTTGTGAGCATCCCAGTTCAGCAGTCCATCGACACCCGACGCTCGGGACGCGCAGTACAGATTCACGTAGCGGACGCCTCGTTCCAACAACCGGCGCGCCAGCAGGCAGTTGCGGGCATACGCCGCCTTGAGCGGATTGGCGTCATCCGTGCCGTACAGCTTGTGGATCGATTCTGGTTCCGCGGCCAGATCGTTGACCTCCGGCGCCGACATCTGCATTCTGGCGGCCAATTGATAAGCCGCGATGCGGGCCTGCAATTCGGAACTGCCCGGGTTCGCTTCGGCATGGCGGGCGTTGAGCAAGCCCAGAAAATCGCGGGTCGCCTGCTCCTCATCGGCGGAGACGTCGCCCGGCCGCTGCAGGTTTCGGATTGGCAGCTGGGCACTCAACACGATCGCCTGGTGCTGAGCCGGCAGGAAACCGTTGCTCCAATTCGCCTTGCCGTTAGGCGGTTCGCCGCGAATGTCCGGCAAAGCCACGTAGGCCGGCAAGTTTTCGTTCGCGGTGCCCAACGCATAACTGACCCAAGCCCCGGCGCTGGGAAATCCTTCTTGCACGTGACCCGTGTTCATAAACACGCAGCCGGGGCCGTGCGTGTTGGTCTTGGAGGTCATCGAGTGGACAAACGCGATCTGGTCGGCGTGACGAGCCATGTTCGGCAGCAAGCTGGAAATCATCTTGCCGCTTTCCCCGCTGGCGACGAACGGCCAAGGGCTCTTCATCAGGTTGCCGTTCTTGCCTTGAAACGAGACGAAGTTGTCCGCGCCCGGCAACGGCTGTCCGTGATGCTTCTCCAGGGCCGGTTTGTGCTCCCACAAATCAATATGCGAGGCGGCGCCAGGGCAGAATACCTGCAGCACGCGGCGAGCTTTCGGAGCAAAATGCGTGCGCCCCAGGCCGGGCTGCCAGGCAGCGGAAGGATCGGACCCAGGCCCGGTATCCACGGCAGGCAATTCGCCGCTGAGGAGATGCGCCAAGCCGATCCCCGCCAAGCCCGTGTAGACGTCGCTCAGGAATCCTCGCCGCGACAGGACGCGGTCGACGAGCGCCGCGAGGCGGTGTTGTCGGCACGCAATCGAATCCCTGCGCCGGGTCCCAAGTTGGTTCGCATCGGAGCCTTCGGTCATCACCTATAAACCTCGCGTCGGTGTCGAATCATGTGGACAATGATAACACGCTCGGGTCGCAGCACCTCGTAGATCACTCGATAGTCGCCAACTCGAAGCTTGTAGAAGCCAGACAGCGGCCCCGTCAAGGGCTGCAGGCGAATGTTGTCGAACGTTGAAGCAAGTCTCCTCAGCCGCGCGACGACACGTCGAGCAACAACTGAGTCCAATTTCGCCAACTCATCGGCCGCCGGTTCAAGGATTTGAATCTCGTACACGTTGCTACTCCAGTCCCAGTTCGGTAGCGACGTCGCTTAGCGACCGACCTCGCGCACCGGCCATGACGGCACGCCGTTGGCCTTCGAGGCGTGCGACGACGGACTCGCGGACATCCAGGCCATCATCGGGGTCGCCGAGCATCTCCATGAGCTTTTCCTCCAACGTTCGCTCGATCAGATCCCGCAATTCCGCTTTTGACATCTCGGCAATCGTTTCACTCATCACTTGCTCCCTGTACAAGAAACCAGCCAGCGAGCACTTCAGGGTGACGCGGCGTAGCTCTGATCAATTATATCGGCCGCCACGTTCCTGAAAGCCCCAATCTGAATGACTCGCAGAACATCGCGTGTCCAACCTGCACTTGGACGGCCGCACACGATTATTGTATGTACATCATCTCGTTCGAGTTCAGCACCGCCCGACAGAAGGCCCGCAATCCGTGCTGGTCAATCAAGGCCAACGCCGCGCCGGTTTCGTCCGCGGCGGGCTCCCGCGAATAAGCCAGGACAAAGGCCCGCCGGACCTGCGCCTCGCTTCTATCCGCCCCTGCCTCCTGTTTTAGCCGCTCCGCGAAGTGGTTCGCCATATCGACCGAGAAGCGATGGTTCAACAGCGTCAAGGCTTGCAGCGGCGTGGTCGTCGCCGATCGCCGCGGTGCGGAAAAAGAACTGTCCGGGCAATCGAATTCGGTCAGCAGATCCAGCAGGGACGCGCGGGCGTTCTGGTGATACACGGCGCGCCGGTATGTCTCCGGCCCGTGCTCGTCCAGCGGAATGTACGTCGCCACGTTGTCCTGGACGTAGCGGTACAAGCGAAAGCCCGGCCCGCCCATCTTCGGGTCCAATTTGCCGGCCACGTCCAGCATCGTGTCGCGGATCTCCTCGGCGGCCAGACGCCGCGGCGGGAATCGCCACAGGTAACGGCTGTCCGCATCCACCGCTGCCGCATCCGTTCGAAAGGCCGATGACTGGCGGTAGGTTTCGGACAGCAGGATCTGGCGGTGCAGGGGCTTCAGCCGCCAGCCTTGTTGCCGGACCTGGCCGGCCAGCCAATCGAGCAGTTCCGGATGCGTGGGACGCCCGCCCATATAGCCGAAGTCGCTGGGAGTCTCGACGATGCCGGTGCCGAAATGGTAGTGCCAGATGCGATTAGCCAGCACGCGGGGCGGCAGCGGATTGTGGGGATGCGTGAGCCACTCGGCCAGTTGCAGCCGCCGTTGACCCTCGGGTGCATCGTCGCTCAGCCGAAACGGCGGCGTAACCGGTTCCAGGGCGGACAGGCTGGCCGGAACCACCGCGACACCCCGGCGTTGCGGATCGCCGCCCAGGAAGACGTGGAACTTGTCCGTGATCGGCTTGAACTCACCCACCCACCAAGTCGGCAGCGGTGGTGCCGTGTTGATTTGGCGGTTCACCTCGGCCAGTTGCCGGTTCAGGTCCGCCTGTTGCTGCCGGTGTTCCGCTGTGGTAACGGCGTCGATCAAGCGTTTTCGGCGGTGTGCCGCGGCGACGGGCTGCCGGTCGTGGGAATTGGCGACGGGAGTCCATTGCTGACCGTCCAACGAGACTTCGATGTGGTACTCGCTGACAAACGCCGCCACCGAATGCTCTCCAGCATCACCGTTACGGTCGCTGGAAAAGAAAACGCGATCGATCGTTTCGGGTGCCGCCAGCGTGATCGTCAACTCGGGTCCGGATGCCAGCCAGCGTGCGCCGAACTTGCCATCGATCGTCAAGTTCGCACTGTAGGCTGTCTCAAAGTCGTTCGCCACGCGGCTCGGCCCCGTTGCTTGGCCGCCGGCGGCCGCCAAGGCGACGTTGCGGGACTCGGTGCCGGCGGTCCAAGTCTCGAATTCATCGATGCCATAGCCGGCGCGCGCACGGGGGTTGCTTTCGGCGCCTTCGACCACCAGCCGCACGAATTTCGCCTGCACCGGGGCGAACTTCTCCTCCGTTCCCGTGCGTTGGACCGGCGGACGCTTCCACTGCGGCTCCAACTCCGCCGCCCGCTGCTCAGCGAGCTTATCGACCGCGGCGTCCAGTGCGGCCAGTTGTTTCGTCAGCCGGTCGCGGTTCTCATTCAAGGGCTGTAGCGTCTCATCCCGTGCTTGACGCTGCTCGGCGGTGGCCACCACGCGGCTGCCGTGGTAGACGCCGGCAAACGTGGCGTACAGAGCATAGTAATCCCGTTGCAGCACGGGGTCGAACTTGTGGTCGTGGCAGCGGGCACAGCCAACAGTCAGTCCCAGAAACGCCTCGGCCGTGGCGCGAATCGTTTCGTCGATCGTGTTGGCCCGGATCTGCGCGGCTTGGGCCGCATCCTGGTTGCCCACATCGTCGTAGGGCCCGCCCACCAGGAACGTGACACCGACCTCGACGCCGGGCTGGTCCTTGCCGATGATGTCGCCCGCCAAGTGCTCGCGCACCAGGACATCAAACGGTTTGTCCTCGTTGAACGAACGGATGACGTAGTCCCGGAAGGGCCAGGCGTTGTCGATGATCTCGTTGCGTTCAAAGCCGCGGCTCTCGCCAAAACGGACCACGTCCAACCAGTGGCGCCCCCATTGCTCGCCGTAGTGCGGCGAAGCGAGCAGCCGGTCGATCAGCCGCTCGTACGCGTCGGGGGTCTCGTCGGCAACGAAGGCGTCGACTTCTTCCGGAGCCGGTGGCAGCCCGGTCAGGTCATACGTCACGCGGCGGATCAAGGTCCGCTTGTCGGCCTGCGGTGAAGGTGACAGGCCCTGGTCGGCCAGTTTTTGGAACACGAACCGATCAATGGGGTTGGCCAGCCACGCCGCGGGCATGCCGACGGTTGTCGGCGGCGCGACGGCGGCCAGCGGCTGCAGCGACCACCACGCGGCGTCCGCCTTGGACCGCTCGCGCACCACCACGCTGTCCGGCCAGTTGGCGCCGTCGGCGATCCAACGCCGCAGCCGGTCGACTTCGGCGGCCGACAACGG
>CAZXYZ010000211.1:0-8256 GCA_964645045.1 uncultured Pirellulaceae bacterium
CGCTGGAGATCCATCGCTGCGACAAGCCGACCGGCAAGACCGCGACGGCTTCGTGGCTGTTCCCGGAGTTGGGGCAAGTCGATCCCGGGGCGCCGCAGCCCGAGCGGCTGAAGCAACTCGCCGCGCTGATGACGCATCCGGAAAACGGCCGCTTCACGCGGACTATCGTGAATCGGCTGTGGCACCGCTTGATGGGCCGCGGCATCGTGCATCCTACGGACGCCATGCAGACCGAGCCGTGGAACGCTGACTTGCTGGATTACCTGGCGGTGCATCTGGCCGACTGCCGCTACGATCTGAAGCAGACTATCGAACTGCTCGCCACGTCCCGGGCCTATCAGAGTCAGTTCCAAGTTGTGGCGAAGGGGACCGACGACCACGGTTACGTGTACGCCGGACCGCGCGCCAAGCGGCTCACGGCGGAACAGTTCCTGGATTGCGTCTGGCAACTGACCGACAGCGCGCCGACCCGCTTCGACGCGCCCGTGCTGCGCGGAACACCCGCGGCCGGGCCGGGTCCGGCTCAGACGCTGCAGGGGAAGTGGCTCTGGTCGCGGGCCAACACTTCCGACTCGCCGCCGGGCGAGACGATTGTGTTTCGCAAGCAGTGGGACCTGAAGGCGGTTCCTACGCAGGCCGTCGCGGCGATCACTTGCGACAACAGCTACGTGCTGCACGTCAACGGGCAACGTGTACTCAGCGGCGAGAACTGGGAAACGCCCGGCACGGTACTGCTGACGCCTCGGTTGAAGGCCGGCCCGAATCAAATCGTAATCGTGGCGGCCAACGGCGGCACGACGCCGAACCCGGCGGGGCTGTTCTTTGAGGCGAGACTGTTCCCTGCCCAGGGCGCCTGCGAGACGATCGCCAGCGACGAGACTTGGCAGTGGACCAAGACCACGCCGGACAAGAACGGCCGGTTCCAGGCCGACCCCGGCGATTGGCAGCCGGCCGTTCCGGTCGCTGCTCCCGAAGTCTGGGCGTCGCGTTTGAATGCCGAGCTGGCCACGATGCTGGCGCAAGGCGAGGCCGTCTCCGGCAAGATGGTCCGGGCTTCCCTGGTGAAGAGCGATTTCTTGATGCGCTCGCTCGGCCGCCCGAACCGCGATCAGATCGTGAGTGTGCGTCCGAACGAACTCACGACGCTCGAGGCGATCGACCTCAGCAATGGCCAGATCCTGGCGGACACGCTCGAACGGGGTGCAAAGCAACTGTTGGCGCGGTCGTGGGACTCGCCCGAGGCTTTCGTCCGCTGGCTGTACCGCTTTGCCCTCAGCCGTGATCCTCAGCCCGCTGAACTGCACGCGCTGACGGACGCGCTGGGGAAAGAACTTGACGAACAAGGACTGCAGGATGCCTTGTGGGCCGTCGTCATGCTGCCGGAGTTCCAGTTCGTGAGGTGAGGGGGAAGCAGGGCTCAGACGTACAGAATTCAAAATTGGCGGGCACGGTCACTACTTGGGTGCAGGGCGTATGTCCGCCAATTTTGAATTCTGTACGTCTGAGCCCGCGACTGATCGTTGTGTCTCCCCAAATTAACGACCGAAAAGGATAGACCATGCGTGCTACGTCCGAATCTCATCTCACCGCCCGCCGCGATTTCCTTAAGCAACTCGCCGCCGCCGGGGCGGCCGCGTTGATGGCTGGCGAGCCGCGGCGGCTGCTGGCCGCTCCCGGGGGCGAGGCCATCGTGCAGCCGGTGGCCAAGGCCGACGCCTGCATCGTGCTGTGGATGGCCGGTGGCATGGCGGCTCCCGACACCTTCGACCCCAAGCGGTACGTACCGTTCGAGGTCGGGACTCCGGTGGCCAAGATCGAAAGCACGTTTCCCGCCATCGACACGGCCGTCGACCAGATCAAGATCACCGCGGGGCTGGAGAACGTCGCCCGGGTGATGGATCGGGCGACGCTGATCCGCTCGCACGTGCTGCCGGACCTGGGACACATCCTGCACTCGCGGCACCAGTATCATTGGCACACCGGCTACGTGCCGCCGCAGACGGTGGCCTGTCCGCACATCGGTGCTTGGATGGCGCGGGTCCTGGGCCCGCAGAACCCCGTGATTCCGCCATTCATCAACATCGGGCAACGGCTGGAAGGCGTAGGCGAGCAGGAGGAGCTGAAGGCTTTCACCACCGCCGGCTTCTTCGGCAGCGAGTACGGTCCGATGAACCTGCCGTTTCCCGAGGAGGCGGCCCAATCGGTGCGGCCGCCCAAGGGCATGGAACCCGGCCGGTTTGCCGACCGCTACAAGCTGTACCGGCAGTTGATCGACCGCGCGCCGCAACGGGCGATTCTGAGCGGTTACCAGCAGGAGTCGCTGCTGCGGTCGATGGACAACGCGCATCGGCTGCTGGTCTCGAAAGAGCGGGCGGCCTTCGACATCTCGCTCGAGCCGAAGGACAGCTACGAAAAGTACGACACCGGGCGATTCGGCCGCGGCTGTCTGCTGGCGCGGCGGCTGGTCGAGGCCGGGGCCCGCTACGTGGAGGTCACGACCGAGTACGTGCCGTTCCTGAATTGGGACACGCACGCCAACGGTTTTACGACGCTCCAGCGGATGAAGCAGGAGATTGACCGCCCCATCGCCCAATTGATCCTGGACCTGGAAGCTCGCGGACTGCTGGACCGGACGATGGTGATTTTGGCCAGCGAGTTCAGTCGCGATATGCTGGTCGAAGGCAAGCCTGGTTCCAACGCCACTGACCAGGCTACCGAAAAAGTCGACGTTCTCCGGGAATTGAAGCACTACGGCCAGCACCGCCACTTCACCGGTTCCTCGTGTGTGGTGCTGTGGGGCGGCGGGGTAAAGAGGGGGCATCTGCACGGTGCCAGCGCGCCCGAACGGCCGTTCATGGCAATCCAGGACCCGATCAGCGTCACGGACCTGCACGCCAGCGTGTACACCGCCATGGGGATCAGCCCCAAGACGGTCTTCGAGATCGAGAAACGCCCGTTCTACGCCACGCCCGACGGCAAGGGGCAGCCGGTGATGGACCTGTTTGCGTAGCAGCACGGGGAGTCTTCAGTGAGCAACACCGCCAACGGGAAGAAGCGGCCCTCGCGAACCAGCCCCCGGTGCGATCATGGGCAGCGGCGGAACCTGGTCATCACGTCCTTGCTGGGGGATATCTTCCAGGGACGGCTGGAAGCCGGCGAGCACCTGGTGATCCGCGACCTTGCGAAACGCTACCAGGTCAGTCCCACCCCGATTCGTGAAGCGCTGGTGGCTCTCGAAGCGATCGGCATCATCGATCTGGTGCCGAACTGTGGGGCCGTCGTCCGGAAGGTCACGGCGGTGGATGTCCGGGAGTTCTGTCAGGTCCGGCGGGCGCTGGAATGTGAGTCGGTTCGCGAAGCCTGTGGCCGGATCGAACTGGCCAAGCTCCAGGAATTGGCGGAGACGTTCCGGGGACTCCAGGCGGCCAGGCGGCCGACCAGATCGTTCCTCGCCCGGGCGAGGCAAGCCGACAGCACGCTGCACGATCTGGTCGCGGAAGCCAGCGGCAATCGCTTCCTGGCGAACCAGATCGGCCGCTTAAAGCTGCTGTTCCGCGCGTTCCGGGATGTCGCCTGGGAATACGAACAAGATCATCTGCGGATCGTGAGCGAGGCAGGTGAGCATTTGGCGATCATCGAGGCCCTGTTGGCGGGCAACGCGAAAGCCGCGTCGCGCGCCATGGCTCAACACATCCGCTCCGGTTCCAAGTACTGGAGCCGGCTGTTTTCCGCATCGTAACGAGGCTATTCGGCGGTGTAACGGTACTTGAAGCGGCCATCCGGGGCGACGTCGCCGCTGAGGTAGAAGTCCATGATGTCGCCGGGCGTTTGCTGGTTGTCGGCCCACTTGAAATGGAAAGCCAGTTGCGCCGCGTTCTCCGGCAGGCCCAGGGCCGAACGGGGAATCGCCGCGTGAAACTCGCAGCCCTGGACTCGGTAGGATACTTTGGCGGCGGCTTTCCAGTTCCAGCCGCCGGCGTTCTGTTCGAGCCACGTGGCGGCGTCGCTTTCGACCTGGCGATTCAGGATGAAATCATAGCCCTCCCAGCCCGTGGACGGATCGCTGTCGGCGTCGATCAAGAGCCACATCCCGTGGATGTCCGTGTGCGGCGTAATCGGCTGGCTCGTGCGGAGGTAGAAATAGAGCGTCTGGGCGTCTCGGGCGACCTTGCAGGCCACGAGATCGTGGCGGCCGGTCTGGTTCGTGTAGTGCAATCCGCCGGCGCCGTCGTAATCGCGCGGGAGCGTCTCGTGGATGTGATCGGCGAACTCGGGGGCGACGTCTTTCCACTGCTCGAAACCGGCCTCCAGTCGGATCGTGACGGGCGCCGAAGCCTTCGGCAGCGGCGGGACACCTTTGTAACGGCGGATGTTGGCCAGCATCTGCCAGAAGTAGTTGTCGTGGTGGCCGCTTTTCATCGGCTCGATGTCGCGGCTGTACTCCCGGGTAAACTGGTCCACGAAGGTGATGGGGCCGCCCGGGTTGCCCCAGCGGCCGGCGAGCCACTCGTTCCAGCCGGTGACCATCACGAAAGGCGGCGCCAGCGCATGGGCTCGCGTCCACTGCTCGGCGAAATTATGACCGTGATGGATCGCGCCGGGCGTGGGATCTTGCCGGCCGTCGTGGAAACTCCGGCCGCGGGCGTTGCCGGCGCTCATGTTGGTCGGCAGGCCATCGGAGATCCTCAGGTTCTGAGCCACGGCCACGTTAACCTGCTCGGGGCGATTCGGGTCGTCGGTATAGCC
Source organism: uncultured Pirellulaceae bacterium (assembly GCA_964645045.1). GTDB lineage: Bacteria > Planctomycetota > Planctomycetia > Pirellulales > Pirellulaceae > Anammoximicrobium. The sequence continues at coordinate 4,747 of CAZXYZ010000211.1, forward strand.
GTAGACCTGCGGGTAGGCGGCCTCCCAGTGCCAGGCGTACGGCGTATTGACGATCTCGAACGGCCAGTGGGCGCGGCGGAGCGTGAAGAACTCCTGCAACTCGGCATCGGCCTGCTGCGGATCGCAGACCATCAGCGGCTTGCCCTGCCAGCGGAACCACAGGTCCGCATACAGGCCGGGCTTGTAGAGGTCCTCGTAGATCTGCCGGGCGGTTTGGCCCGCCTTGGTGTTGACCATAAAGGCGAACTGCGGGGTTTTGCCGCCCTCGCGGCGGATCTGCTGGAAGACCTCACCCAGCTTCAGGTACTGCTCGCGATAGGTAACGGCATTGGTAGTGTCGAAGATCAGCGTATCGACGCCGGCGTCGGCCAGCAGGTTCGCATGGCGGCGGAGCACCCACGGGTCCGTGGCCAGGTAGTAGCCGTACAGCGGCTCGCCCCAGTAGTGAGAGGTGCCGATCTTGCCCCACAGCGGCGAATCGGGCTTCTGGATCGCAGCGGGGTCGGCACTCAGGATGCGCGCCACGTCGTAGGGCCCCGGCCAATTCGGGCTGCGGTTGTGGCGTTCGTTCAGCCAGAGGAAATAGAAGATGCCCACAAAGCGGTCGGAACGCGGCGGCCCGGCCTCGTCGGGCGTGGGAAGCGAGCGCCCGAGCGCATCGACCGCCGGCCAGGGTACGCCAGGGACAGTGCTGGTGGAAGGGTTCTGGGCTGGGGCCAGCGCGGAGGCAGCGAGGGCGATCAACAGCGAAGATGCGACCATGGTGCGGGTTCTCATTGGCAGGCTCATGCGGTGCGTATGAAGTCCCGCATGGTAACGAAGCGGCAGGCAACATTCCAGCCGGCACGCGGATTCCCGATGCCATGCGCGGATTCCCGGTGTGCCCCAGCCCCGATGTGGGTAAGATGATAACAACCTACCAGGCACATCCGCTCACCTGATGAAAGGCATTCGCATGACGGACACCAAAATCTTGGCTCTTGGCGTTGCGTTACTGTCGTGGAACCTCTGTAACGCGGCGGAGACTGGTCCTAGCCCGGGAAATCCGCCACCGTCTGCTCCGGCATCCTCCGGAATCGCGGGAGGAGAACCTCGGTCAGATGAGTTCGGCGCCCTCCTGCCGGGTCTGGGCAGCCTTCCGCTGCTCGGCCGGGGACGCACTCGGTCGATCTCGGCGGAGAACCCGACCGGAGAAAAGGGGCAGGGTGGGATGGCCACCCCGGATCCGCACGAGCCCAAGCCGGCGGCCAGCGCTCGTGCCGCGGACGATCTCGGACAGGGTTGGAAGGTCAGGCCGTTCATCCGCATCAACGCCGGACAGACGGCGACGCTGATGGACGTGGCCGGAGCGGGGATCATCCAGCACATCTGGATGGTCGAAGGGTTGAACCGTGGACTGGTCATCCGTTTCTACTGGGATGACGAAGAGACGCCTTCGATCGAGACGCCTGCGCCGGATTTCTTCGCCGTAGGTCATGGCCGGTTCGCCGCCGTCAATTCCCTGGCGGTCGTCGTCAATCCGGCAAATGCCCTGAACTGCTTCTGGCCGATGCCCTTCCGCAAGCGGGCGCGGATCACCTTGTCCAACGAGACGGCCAACGATGTTCCGCTTGTCGCCTACCAAATCACTTACGTCGAAGGCGAGGTCCCCGCCGCAGCCGGCACGTTCCACGCCCAGTATCGCCGGGCGTCGACCACCGAACGGAATCCTTACACGATCTTGGACGGCGTCAAAGGATGCGGCCGCTATGTGGGGACCTTTCTGGCTTGGACCCAGTTGGAGAAGGGTTGGTTTGGCGAGGGAGAGATCAAGTTCTACCTGGACGGCGATGACCGTTTCCCGACGGTCTGCGGCACCGGGACTGAGGATTACTTCCTGGGCAGCTATGGTTTCCCCCGGCCCTTTTCTACGGCTTACTCCGGCACCGTGTTGCCAGCCTCCGACGCCGGCGAGCCGCCGAACCTCTGGAGCCTGTACCGCTGGCACATTCAGGATCCCCTCAACTTCGACCATGAACTACGGGTCACGATCCAGGCCCTGGGATGGGGGCCGGACGGAAAGTACAAGAAGCTGTCCGACGACATCGCGTCCGTCGCCTATTGGTACCAGGCGGAGCCCCATGCCGCGTTCCCGAGACTTCCGGCTCTGGCCGAACGGCTGCGGGACGTCAAGCCGACGCCGGTGAGATTCCCCGGCGCGCTGGAGTGCGAGTCCCTGGAGATCGTCGATCGGGCCGCGGGCACGGTGGCGGAGACGCAGGCTCTGAGTGCCTTCGGGAACCGGTGGAGCGACGCGGCTCACCTCTTCGTCCGAGCGACGAAGGTCGGAGATTTCCTGGAAGTCGCCATTCCTGCACAGGATCCGGGGGCCAGGAGGATTGTGCTCCATGCCACGCGGGCCCCGGACTACGGAGTTCTCCGGTTCACGATCAATGGAAAGGCCACGGAGGTGAATTTCGACGGCTACGCGGAGAAACCAACTCCCTCGGATCCCATCAACCTGGGCGTCCACGAACCGCAGGACGGCAAGTTTGTCCTGCGGGCCGAAGTTACGGGGACGAATCCCGCAGCGACCGGGCCGAAGTACTATTTTGGCCTCGATGCCGTGATCCTCGACAGCCCCCCGCGGGAGGTCGCGGTGCCATAGCGGTTCGGTCACCCCAAGAAACGAAAAAAGCCCGTGTTTTACGGGCTTTGCGTGAGGGGTGGCTGAAAGGGGTCGAACCCTCGACCCTCAGCGCGACAATCTCCGGGCCCCGGCCCCGCCGCGCGTCACCAATGCTTCGTGAAATCGTCGAAGTTGCGGGCGATGACGTACTCGACGGACTTGTCGCCGGCGCTCAGATCTTTGAAGTGGGCTTTGCCGCATTCGATCTTGGCGTCTTCCTTGCCGCGCAGGTCTTCGGCGAACAGGCTGGGTTTGGTCTCGACGACGAAGAACAGTCGCTCGGTGCCGCCTTGCTCGACCAGGACGGCCCAGTCGGGGTTGTAGGTGCCTAGCGGGGTCGGGACTTTGAACCAGCCGGGGAGCTTGGCATAGACCTTGACGGCTTCGTTCTGCTCCAGCTTCTCGGCAAAGTTGCGCTCGCCGCCCAGGTCGTAGACGACGTGTTCGTGGACCGACTTCGTGACGGCCAAGGTGTTTTTCAGGTAGCCGGTCAACTCTTCCTGCTCGAATAGCTCTTGGGCGTAGTAGTACTCGTCGCCCAGCCGCTGGTACTTGATGCCGTCCACCAGGGCCATGCGCTTGGTGCGGTTGATGGAATCGGCGGCCAGTTCGATGAACTGCTGCGGGTTGCGGGCAAAGTCGTCCAGCCGCTTGCTTTCGGTCAGGATGCGGACCAGGCTGCGGCGGGTCAGTTGGGTCTTGTCCTGCAAGTCGGTCAGCACATCGGGCAGCTCGATGTCGGCTTCGTCGAGCGTAATCGGCGCGGCGGCGGCGGTTTCTTCGGCGGCCACCCCGCCCCGGCCGATCGCCAAGTCGGCCTTGCGGATGTGGACCCGCGTCTT
>CAZXYZ010000212.1:0-8148 GCA_964645045.1 uncultured Pirellulaceae bacterium
ACCGCGATGCCCGAAGCATGGTAGAGCCACGATTCGCCGGGATCCAGTTGGCTGTTGCCGTTCGTGTCGCCGCTGAGGAGCAACGCGTTGAAATCGTCCGCCGGATTGGCTGACGTGCCGTTGTTGTCACGCACCACAACATTCGACAACGGCACATTGCCCGGATTGGTCACCACGTACGTCCAGGTCACCACGCTGCCCGTCATCAGCAGCGGACCGGTCGGTGTGTCCGCGTCTTGACCGTTGGTCGCCTTCTTCACGTTGATCGCCGAGGACACGCCAAAGTAGTGACTAGGGTCAGTGTCGCTCGGCGTTTGGCCGATGGGGTCGATTCCCGTCGCCGTCGCCACGTTGCCGTACTGGCCGGCCAGGGCAAGCCCGGTTGCCTGGTACTGCCACGTCTCGCCGATATTCAGTTGGTTGTTGCCGTTCGTATCGCCGCCGATGAATACTGCGTCGAAATCGTCCGCCGGATTGGCCGGCGTCCCGTTGTTGTCACGGACCACCACGTTGAACAGCGGCACGTTGCCCGGATTGGTCACCGCATACGTCCACGTCACCGTGCTGCCCGCGGCCACCAGCGGTCCGGTCGGCGTGTCCGCGTCCTGACCGTTGGTTGCTTTTTCCACGTTGATCGCGGAGGCCACGCCGAAGTAGTGGCTGGGGTCCGTGTCGGTCCGCGGCTGGCCGATGGGGTCGATCCCCGTCGCCGTGGCCATATTCGCATACTGACCGGCCACCGCTAGGCCCGTGGCTCGGTATTGCCACGTCTCGCCCACGTCCAACTGGTCGTTGCCGTTCGCGTCGCCGCTGACAAACGGCGCATTGAAATCGTCCGTCGGATTGGCCGGCGTGCCGTTGTTGTCCCGCACGATTACGTTCGACAACGGCACGTTGCCCGGATTGGTCACCGCGTAGGTCCACGTTACGGTGCTGCCCACCGCCACCAGCGGACCGGGCGGCGTGTCCGCATCCTGACCATTCGTCGCTTTTTCCACGCTGATTGCGGAGGCCACGCCGAAGTAGTGGCTCGGGTCCGTGTCGATCTGCGTCTGGCCGATGAGATCGATCCCCGTCGCCGTGGCCACGTTCGCATACTGACCGGCCACCGCGATGCCCAAAGCTTGGTACTGCCACGTCTCGCTCACGTCCAGCTGGCTGTTGCCGTTTACGTCGCCACTGACAAACGTTGCGTTGAAATCGTCCGCCGGATTGGCCGGCGTCCCGTTGTTGTCCCGCACCACGACATTCGACAACGGCACGTTGCCCGGATTGGTCACCACGTACGTCCAGTTCACCACGCTGCCCGCCGCCACCAGCGGACCGGTCGGCGTGTCCGCGTCCTGACCGTTGGTCGCCTTTTCCACGTGGATCGCGGCGGCCACGCCGAAGTAATGGCTCGGGTCCGTGTCGGTCCGCGTCTGGCCGATGGGATCGATCCCCGTCGCCGTGGCCACGTTCGCATACTGACCGGCCACCGCAATGCCCGTCGCCTGGTACTGCCAGGTCTCGCCCACATCCAGCTGGCTATTGCTGTTCGTGTCGCCGCCGACAAACGTTGCGTTGAAATCGTCCGCCGGATTGGTCGGCGTCCCGTTATTGTCCCGCACCAGCACGTCCGACAACGGGACATTGCCCGGATTGGTGACTGCGTACGTCCAGGTTGCCGTGCTGCCGGCTGCCACCAAGGGACCGGTCGGCGTGTCTGCGTCTTGACCGTTGGTGGCTTTTTCCACGTGGATCGCCGATGCGACACCGAAGTAATGATCCGGGTTGGTATGCGTGAGCTGAGCGCTGCTGATGACGCCGGTACCGGTTGCCGTGCCCAGGTTTGCGTATTGGCCGGCAGCGGCCACGCCGGTCGCGGTAAAAAGCCACGCCTCGCCTGAATCCAACAGATTGCTGTGGTTCGTATCGCCCGCGTTAAAGCCGTCCGCTAAGACCGGTATCGGTTGATCACCAGGGGCTAGATGGTCGTCGGTTACCACGACGCCCGCAATCGACTCGTTGCCGGGATTGGTCACCTGGTAAGTCCATGTCACCACGCTGCCCACGGGCACCAGCGGCCCCGGGGGCGCGTCGTTGTCCGTGCCGTTGGTCAGCTTGACGAGACCGATGTGGCTTGTCACCGGGTACGGAAGGTCCTCCCGAAGAATGGTCGGCCCCACGGTAGCAACCGCCTCCAGTTGATAGTCCAGGCCAAAGTTGTCATACAGCGGGTCTGGGTCTTTGTTGACCTGGAAGGTGATCGCGCCGACGTTTGTAAAATCCGCGGGGCCATACCCTGCCAGCACGGTGAATCCAGCAAACTTGATGGGGCGAAACGCTTGGGTGGTGAATATCGGCACGGTGAACACCGCTTCCGAGGCGTGCGTCGCGTCGGTGTAAACCGTGATCGTCCCAACCGCAGGAACGTCCGTGACGGGGCTCGTCAGTTCAAACGAGTCCTGAGCACCTCCCCCGGTCAAATCGACGCCACCCAGGCCGTTACGAACCGGTTCGGTGTGCTGTCCGGCCGTTCCATCCCAAATCACGATTGCGTTTCCGACGACGCCGCCGGCCTCCGCATAACTGAACAGACTCTCGCCGTTTTCGAAGATCGCGGTCCGGACGCTGCCGCCACCCGAGAGCGCATTGACGATCAGTGTCCGCTGGCCGCCGATCGCGGTCGGCGCCGGCATCGACTCATAAACCGTGGCGACGCCCGCCGGCGGTCTCTGTGCAACAAGGGCCTGGTGGTCCGCGAAAGCATCGATCGTCAGACCCTGATTCCCGTCGGCATCGGCAGGCGTGATCACGATCGTCCGTACCACGCGCTCTGGCGGCGGTTGGAGATAGCCGCTGGGCTCGGGCGGTTGTTCCAGGAAGTAAGTCGCGGCGGAGAGCGTATCAAAACGATAGTACCCACCGGCGTCCGTCAGCTGGGTACCCTGAAGCGGGTCGGTGGCAGCACCGTCGAAGGCGCCGTTCCCGTTGCCGTCCCGGTACAGGCGTACCGGCTGACCTGGAATCGGCTGATCGACAGTTCCGGGCAGGTCATAGAGCAACGAGCCTTCAATGACCGCCAAGTCCGTGAACGCCAGCAACCGGCGGTCCTCGAGCGATTCGAGCGTCAGACGCCGATGCGGAGTTGACGGCGTTGCCCGACGAGCCGACGAACGTTTCGACCGCCAACCTCTCGAAGGTTTGTGCCGCGTCATACTCAGTACCTCATGCAGAGAGTGTCTTTCTCCGTTGGAACCGCACGGGGGACGCAGTTGTTTGCGGCAAGGCATCGGGGGGGCTTCGGCTCCTTGATACTCGACCGAAAACGCTCCCGAGGCCGTCCGGTTGCTCAGCGCCACCGCGCGTGTCAAGAGCACCGTCCATGAGAAAAATCCAGCGTGCCAGGCCCAACCCGCGAAGTGGGAAGCTTCAAGCGGAGATGCTTCCCGTCAAGGCCCGTTTGTGAAGAGAGTCCGTTCTAGTTGACACTGTCCTGTCTGCCTTACTGCAGCGAGTCAGACTAGAGGCGCTGGACGCTCCGATACCCCACCATTTTACAGGGACAAGATGGTTTAGCAAGGTGGCAGCGTGTCCGCCGGAGTGGAATGACATCCAGAGTATGGGGTATTGATCGAAAAACAGGGGGAAAACTGACGTTTACACACGATCCAAGCGGCTGAACAAATCCACCGTGTCAATGAAATTCACGTTCGAGCCTTGCAGCGCTGTCAGCGCCAGATCCGGGTCCTCGAAACGGAACACCAGCACGGCTTGATCACCGGATCTCGTCGAAAAAGCGTACATGTACTCGACGTTCAGCCCCGCCGCCGAGATAGGTGTCAGCACCTCGACTAGGCCGCCTGGGCGATCCTCGACCTGAACCGCCAAGACTTCGGTGATCGTCACCCGAAATCCGCCCGCCTGCAGTACGTCTTTCGCCTGTTCCCAGTCGCGCACAATCAGCCGTAAGATGCCATATTGCTGCGTCTCGGCCAGCGCCAGCGTCACAATGTTAATGCCCGCCTCGGCCAACAAACGGCACGGCGCGACCAAATGCCCGGGCCGATTCTCGACGAACACCGACAACTGATGGATCTTCATCCCGCGGCTCCTCTCTGGTCAATCACGCGCCGTGCCTTGCCTTCACTGCGGGCCAGCGACCGCGATTCGACCAGCCGGACGTCCAGCTGTACGCCTACCGCTTGCCGGATCGTCCGGGCCAGTTTGGCCTGCAATTCCTCCAAGACGCCGATCCGGTCGCTGAACATCTCCGGCGTAACTTCAATCTGCACCTCGGCTCGTTCTTGGCCATACTGGCGACTGAGGACGATCTGGTAATGAGGCAGCGTTCCTTCGACCGCCAGCAACGCGGCCTCGACCTGCGCCGGGAATACGTTGACGCCTTTGACGATGAACAAATCATCGCTGCGGTGCGAAACGCGGCGGATCCGCCGCAGCGTCCGCCCGCAAGGGCACGGACCCGGACAAATGGCGGTGATGTCTCCCGTGCGGTAACGCAGCATCGGCAGCGCCTCTTTGGACAGCGTCGTGAGTACCAATTCCCCTGGCTGGCCTTCGGGCACGCATTGGCCGGAAACCGGATCGATCACTTCGGGGTAGAAGTGGTCCTCCAGCACGTGCAGCCCTTGGTGCGCAGGGCATTCGGCGGCGACGCCCGGCCCGACGATCTCGGCCAGTCCGTAGATGTCAAAGGCTTCGATGCCGGCCGCTTGCTGAATCCGCTGCCGCATCTCTTCCGACCACGGCTCTGCCCCAAACACGCCGACGCGCACGGGCAGCCCGCGCAAATCGACGCCCAACTCCAGGGCTCGGTCAGCCACGTGCAGGAAAAAGCTGGGCGTGCAACAGACGACGGTCGTGCCGAAATCCTGCATCACGGCGATCTGCCGGTCCGTGTTTCCTCCGGACGCAGGAATGACCGTCGCCCCCAGGGCCTCGGCCCCGTAGTGAAAGCCCAAGCCGCCGGTGAACAGCCCGTAACCATAGGCGTTCTGCAGCACGTCGCCGGGCTGGACACCAAACCAAGTCAAGACTCGTGTCATCACCTCGGTCCACACGTCCAGGTCGAAACGCGTGTACGGGATCAACACTTGCTGGCCGGTCGTGCCACTGGATGCGTGCAGCCGCAAGACTTCGTGCAGCGGGACCGCAAACAGGCCCATGGGATAGGCGGCGCGAAGATCGTCCTTGGTGATCAACGGCAAATGGGCGAGGTCGTCCAGGCTGCGGACGTCATCCGGCGCGATGCCTGCCGACGTCAAACGCTGGCGATACCACGGCACCCGCTCAAAGGCCCAGTAAACCGTCTGCCGAAGACACTCGATCTGCTGCGCGGCGAGTTGTTCTCGGCCCAGGTGATCGGCCGCGGTAACGGGATGGGACGAACGAGCCGAAGTGGTTGCGGTACGGATTGCGTGCATCATGCCAAGACCTCCGAATAGCCGCTATCCTAGCATGTCTCGGACCGCTGTCACCCCCGTAACCGCGCACGCTGCCTGCGCTCTGCGCTCTGCGCAGGTCTCCGGACCTCGCCGCAACCGCCGACCTCAGGTCTCACAGGTTCTCGATGCCTGTCGTTCGCGCCAAGTGCGGGGTCGGAAGATCGTCGCACAACGACGGCGATCACGCGGCGGCGACGAAAAGCCGACCATTGGAAACCCGCCCGCCATCGCCAGGGAAAGCGAGAAAACGGTGAGGTTCCGCCGCCACCGACCCCGTGTCGGTGGAGCGACGACTGAAAGGCTAGAAGCCGTGCGCCGGCCCCCCGCCGCCCCTTCTCTCTGCCGCCCGCCGCCGCAGGCGGCGGGCGGCAGAGAGAAGGGGAAAGGATTTCGGGGATTCGTTCGTCTAGCCTGCCAGTCACCCTTCCGCCGACGCAGGGTCGGCGGTGACACTATCCGGTTCCCGCAGCCATCCGAGGCCCGCGTGCCAAAAGGCACGAACAAGCACTAACCCCCCAAAGCACTGGCGGTCAATTCGCGGCCGTCAACGCCGACCGTCACGTCATGGATCGGCACGCCGCCACCTGCCTGTGCCACCGCTGCCTCCGCGATTTGCACCAGCCCCGTGCAGCACGGGACTTCCATGTGCAGGACGGTGATGCTCCGCAGCCCGGATACCCGGATGATCTGCGTTAATTTCTGGAGGTGCGCGGCTGCGTGGTCCAATTTCGGGCAGCCCATCAGCACCGGCCGGCCATCGAGAAACCGGCGATGGAAATCGGGATGGGCGACGGGCACACAGTCAGCCACCAGCAGGACTTCGGCATCCTGCAAGAACGGGGCGTTGGGCGGCACCAGTTGCAGTTGCAGGGGCCAATTGGCCAGGCGGCTTGGGCCACGGTCCGCTGCGGGACCGGTGCCGGCCGCCAACCGCGCCGCCGGTCCGGTGGGCAGAATGTTCAGTCGTAGGCTCCTCACCGCCGTGCCTGGACATCCGCCGGCAGCCGGCCGGGCTGGCTTGCTCTCCTGCAGCGCGGCGACATGCGCGTGGGCCGCATGCTCGTCAAACGGCGGCGCCTCGCGTTCGATGATGGAAATCGCATCCCGCGGGCATTGGCCCAGGCACGCGCCCAAGCCGTCGCAGTACACCTCGGAGACCAGACGGGCCTTTCCCTCGACGATCCGAATGGCCCCTTCGGCACACGAGGGTACGCATTGGCCGCAGCCATCGCATTTGGATTCGTCAATCTGAACGATCTTCCGTGTGAGCATCATGGGAACGTCAGTGCTGTCTTCCGCTGTTACCAAAGTCGACGGTCCCGCGCCGGCATCTGCGGCGCTGCGACCCCGGCATCGTACTCGCGGCTGCGGTTGGGTTCCTTGACGCGGATCAATTCCGCGGCGATCTAACACCGTTCGAGGATCGTGGCATCCGGCGGACAAAATCCACTGCAAAAGAATCCGTCCCATGACTTTCACTGACGCTGGGCAACGGATACGCTACAGGGGACTCGACTCATAATGCAGGTCAGTGCCAAGATTCCCGCCCTGACAGGAGACAAGTGGATGAAATATCGCGGCTTGGGGAAGACGGGGCTCCAGGTATCCGAGGTCGCCCTGGGAACATGGCAATTGGGCAGTGCCGACTGGGGGCAAGTCTCGGAGAACGATGCCCTGGACATCCTCCGCCGGTCAGCCGAGTTGGGCGTCAACTTCCTGGACACGGCCGACGTGTACGGGCATGGGGTCAGCGAGCGGACGATCGGCAAGTTCCTGACGCAGACCGGACAAAAGATCTATGTCGCCACCAAATTGGGACGCCAGTTGTGGGTTGATCGGGGCTTGCAGTGGCCCGAGCGAATCACGTTGGAGATGGCCCGCCAGGCGACCCAGCAATCGCTCCGCAACCTGGGCGTGGAGGCAATTTTCCTGCAGCAGTGGCATTGCCTGCCAACCGAAGAATACCGCCGCGGCGATGTGTTCGAGCATCTGGAGACGCTAAAGCGCGAGGGGCTGATCCAGCACTGGGGCTGCAGCGTCGAGTCCGTCGAAGAGGCTCGCGTGTGCCTGACGCACCCGGGTTGCGAGACGCTGCAGGTGATCTACAACATTTTTCGCCAGAAGCTGACCGACGAGTTGCTGCCGCTGGCTCGCCAACAAGAAGTCGGCATCTTGGCGCGAGTGCCGCTGGCCAGCGGCCTGTTGACCGGCAGGTTCCCGCCGGGCCACCAATTCCCGCCGGAGGACCATCGCCATTACAACGCCGATGGTCACGTCTTTAACGTGGGCGAGACCTTCGCCGGCCTGCCGTTCGAGAAAGGCGTTGAATTGGCGGAGAAAGTCCGTACCATTTTGGAACCGGTCAGCGGCGAAGCGATGTCCCAGTTGGCGCTGCGCTGGATCCTGGATCACGAGGCGGTCAGCACCGTCATTCCGGGCGCGACGAAGGTGGCCCAGGCCGAGAGCAACGCCGCGGCCTCCGGCCTGCTGCCCCTGGGCGAAGCCACCCATCGGCAGCTGCGCGAACTGTACGAGCGGGAAATCGCGTCCGAGATCCGCGGGCCGTACTAGCACCAAATGGAATTCTCGACGCACGTTGTGCGGAATTGGATGTCACGGTCTGCCGTCGGAATCACCCCAACGAATGAAGGGATCAACGAATGTGGAAATCCGTGAATAGCTCACCCTCCGCCATTCGTTG
>CAZXYZ010000213.1:0-7866 GCA_964645045.1 uncultured Pirellulaceae bacterium
CGTTCACCATTGCAGTAACGAACGTGAACCCGACGGTGCCGGTGGACACCGACGGCGCGGTGGGCGGCTCGGTGCCGGAAGGCGCCGCCAACGGGACGGCCGTGGGCATCACGGCTTCGTCGACGGACCTGAATGGCACGGCGGGCGGCGGCGGGGTGACGTACAGCCTGCCGGACGACGCGGGCGGCCGGTTTGCGATCGACGGCGGCACGGGAGTGGTCACGGTGGCCAGTGGCGGCTTGCTGAACTTTGAGGATGCGGCCAGCCACACGATCACGGTGCAGGCCAGCGACGGGGCGGGCGGCACGGCGACGCAGACGTTCACGATTGCCGTGACGAACGTCGCGGAGGACATCGCGGACGACATCGTGGGGCGCAGTCCTGCGGGCCAGTGGTGGGTGGCGAAGTCCACAGGCGCCAGTTTCGTCAATCAGCTGTGGGGCACGTGGTCACCAATCACTTGGCTGGACGTGCGGGTCGCCGACGTCAACAACGACGGCCGGGCCGACATCGTGGGCCGGACGGAAGGGGGTGACTGGTGGGTGGCGAAAGCCAACGAGACGGGCACCGGGTTCGTCAATCAGCTGTGGGGCCATTGGGATCCGGTTGCCTGGCAGGACGTCGCCGTGGGCGATGTCGACAACGACGGCCGCGACGATATCGTGGGACGCAGCCCCGCGGGCGAGTGGTGGGTGGCGAAGACCAACGGGACGGGCACTGGGTCCGACAATCAGCTGTGGGGCGTCTGGTCGCCGATTGCTTGGCTGGACGTGCATGTCGCCGACGTCAGTGGCGACGGCCGGGCCGACATCGTGGGCCGCACGGAAGGGGGTGACTGGTGGGTGGCGAAAACCAACGGCACGGGCACGGGGTCCGTCAATGAGCTGTGGGGCCATTGGGACCCGGTTGCCTGGCAAGACGTCGCCGTGGCCGATGTCAACGGCGACGGCCGGGCCGACATCGTGGGGCGGAATGCCGCCGGCGTGTGGTCCGTGGCGAAAGCCAACGAAACAGGCACGGGGTTCGACATTGAAGTGTGGGGCGTCTGGTCGCCGATCGCTTGGCTGGACGTACACGTCGCCGACGTCAACGGCGACGGCCGGTCCGACATCGTGGGCCGGACGGACGCCGGCGTGTGGTATGTCGCGAAGGCCAACGAGACGGGCACGGGGTCCGTCACTGACGTGTGGGGCGTCTGGTCGCCGATCACTTGGCTGGACGTGCATGTCGCCGACGTCAACGGCGATGGCCGATCCGACATCGTGGGCCGGACGGACGCCGGCGTGTGGTACGTGGCGAAAGCCAATGGGACGGGCACGTACTCCACCAACGAGCTGTGGGGGTATTGGAGTCCGGTTGCCTGGGCCGACGTGCAGGCGGCAGACGTGACCGGACAGGAGGAAGTCCCCGCGCTGACGGCCTTGGCGGCAGCACCGGGTCCCGCCGCGGAGTCGCTGGGCCAGGAGCAACTCAGCCTGGCCGTCGAGCAGGCGATCCTGCACTGGGAGGCGGCGGGGTTGACGGCTGCCCCACTCGCAGCGTTCCGGGACGTGCAGGTGGTGATTGCGGATCTGCCGGGCCTCCAGCTCGGAATGGCCACCTCGAGTGCCATCGTTCTGGACGTGAACGCGGCCGGCTATGGCTGGTACGTCGAGATAGGCCCGCGGGATCGCGAGACCGCCGCATCGCGGATGGACCTGTTGACGGCAGTGATGCACGAACTGGGGCATGTCGCGGGATTGGCGGACGACTACGGCGCCGTGGACAGCGCGGACGTGATGTCCGGTTGGCTGCTGCCCGGCACCCGCCGCTTGCCGACCCTGGCGGACGTGGATCTCGTATTTGGGGACAGCGACTGGATCGCGGACTGATTCCGTGGTACGTCGAGCAACCTACCAGGGCCCCACGGTTTTCCGTTGGGCCCCCTTATTTGGGCCAGCGCAAAGCCGCGTTCGAGTCCGGGCTTCATCCGAACGTGCGAACATCCTTAGAACCGGCGGGCTCACGCCGGCCGTTCGCCTCTCGGTATGCAACTACGGGCTTTCGCTTGTCCGGGCAGCCTGGTAAACTGCCTACCCGCGGCGCATTTCGGATATCCGGCTCGGGAGCTTGCTATTCTTTTTCGGCTCCGGTACGTTATTCTGCGAGGAGGCGTGCGCCGCGTTTCCTCAAGTTCGTCTGCGTCGTCCGGTGGGACAGCCATCCAAGACGTGCCCGTGGCGACTCGCACGTCCGAAGCTCGGAGTCCAAGGAGATCGGTCATGAGTCGAGCCAATCTATCGCCGTGCGCTCTCGGCCGACGTGGTCAGCGCAGCGCCAAGAATCCGCGGAACCTGTTTCGTCGCCGGTTGCGCCTCGAACAACTTGAGGAACGCCGGTTGCTGGCAACGGACCCTAGCATCGCGTTCCTGCACGAGGCTGTCGATCTCTGCAGCCGAAGTCCCAACACCGCGGATCTCGGTGAGCCTGTGGCTTACCTGTACTCCGACTACGGCTCGGGCTGCACGTACGGTGAACTCCAGGCCTCGGCCATGACATTGGACGGTAACGACTCGAACGCCGGTCACGGTGTCACCAGCCTTCGCGCCACGTGGGACGGGACCGGCGCCAACGGCTGGTTTCAGTTTTGGATCGGTGACGGCCAGGCCAACCGGCCGCGCGACATCTCGGAGTTCGGACTCGCAAGGTACGTGCGGTTCATGGCCCAAGGCGACACGCCAGGTCAAAATATTCACGCGCGGATTTTCAAAGTCCTTCCGGGCGGTGGCGCGCAATTGGTGCAGAACGTGCAGGTGTCCTTGTCCGAGTCGTGGCAGGACTTCGCCATCGGCTTGGCCGGGCTGGCTTTGAAACCTCACGATCTGCATGCCGTGCAGTTCGTCATCGGGGACGGGGCTAACGACGGCGGCCGCACGTTCTGGGTGGACGAAGTCCGTGTCGACACGGACGGCTTCGATCCGCTGCGCGTGCCCATTTCCTATCGAGCCCAGTACGGGAATCCGGCCGGCGGCGACCTTGGCTATCGAGATGCGCAGATCTACCCCAACCGCTCGTTCTTATACGATTCGGCGTTGACCATCAAGGCGCTGTTGGCCGAGGGCGATTCCGACTCGGTGCAGATGGCGCGTCAGGTCACCGACGCACTGGTGGCGACGAAACTGGCCGACGGGACGTATTCCAACGACCGGAACGGCGGCCATGTGCTGCTCGAAAACGGCACTCCGCGACCGCCGTTCACGCAGAAGCGGACCCTCGGAGATCAAGCCTGGTTCGGTTTGGCCCTATTGGATGTGTACCGCCAGACCGGCGTCGCGAGCTATCTGGACCGGGCCATCGAGATCAGCGATTGGGCCGAGAATAACCTGAAAGACAACGGCGTTTGGAAGGGGTACCGAGGCGGATACGATCCGGACGGGAACCCTTACGCCTGGCGAGCCACGGAACACAATATCGACATGTTCGCCTTGAATCGCGGCATCGCCGTCTTGTTGTCGCTGCAAGGCGACGCACGCGAGGCGGCCTTCGTGGCCCGCGCGACGCACGCCGGCGATTTTGTGATCCACATGTTTGACGCCGTCGGCGGCAAGTTTTGGACCGGGACTGGCGCGGGGGACGCGCTCAACACGGATTCCGTGCCGTTGGATGCCCAGACCTGGTCGCTGCTGACGCTCGCGCGATTCCCCCAGTACGCCGAACAAATCGACTGGCGGCGAGTCGCCGGCTGGGTGGAAGAACATCTGCAAGTTTGTGACGGCACGCTGTGCGGGTTGACCTACAGCGATCAATCCACGCCGAACGTGGTTTGGCTGGAAGGGACCGCCCAAGGCGCGGTGGTCGCCGCGTTATGGAGGGAGCAAGCCGATTACGAGTACTTGATCGGCGAGTTGCAGGAAGCCCGAGCGACGCATCCGAATGGCGACGGCCTCGGGATCGTGGCGGCCAGCCGGGATACGTTGCTCGATCTTCCTCTGGGCGCCATCTACGACGCCCGGCTGCACGTCGGCGCGACCGCCTGGACGTATTTCGCCACGGCCGGGATCAACCCAATGCTTCCGCAGTTGGAAATCCCGGCGCAGTCCGCCGGCATGACGTTCGTTGTCGACGACTGGAACAACAAGCTGACCGAAACGGACCTCGGCCACAATTATTTTGCGGGCAATTCGGGCGCCGTGGAATCCACGGCGGGGACCATGGACGCCGGTTTGTCGCCGGAGTCCAGCGGCTTGCCGGGCGGGAGCCTGGATCTGCAGTACGACTTTACGGGGAGCCCCGCCGAGTCGTTCGCCGGCGTCTTCGCGTCGCTGTTCGGCTTGACCGATACGTTGGTGTCGCTGGACGGCAGCGGCGTGCAACCCGCGAGCCCGACGCCCTTCCCCAACTACTACCTGGACATGACGGACATCTATCGCAGCTTCGGCGCGATGCCGGGCAGGAGCATCGATTGGATGCAGATGGCCGCAAAGCTCGTTTCGTCCGAAGCGATTACGGTGAAGATCCAGCTGCAGGACGAGGCGGGGTTTGACGTATTTACACGACGCACGATCAACGCCTCGGCCGACTGGCAGACAATCTCGGTGGCCGTGCCGGGCGGGTTCGACGACTCGCTGGCAGGCGGCGGCAACCCGGCCGGGTTCGACTGGCACCGCGTCTCGCTGTGTTCGCTGATCGTCGAACGGGTAAATGTGGGTGCGGGGATCGTCAATCCGGACTCGGGACGGTTGCTGGTGGACAACCTGCAGCTGATCGATGCCGACGGCGACTATCCGGACGTCGCGGCCGCGGCTGATCCGACGGGTCTCGGCTTGAGTCCTTACTTCGAAGAGTCGTACCTCGACCTGGTACGTGCCACCAGTTCCCAGTACTTCGTGGATTGGGCCTCCACGGACACACGCACCGGCGGAATGATCCAGGACCGGTCCACGTTTGCCGATTTGATGACGGTCGGCGGCGCCGGGTTCCAGTTGACCTCCTACGTGGTCGATGCGGAACAAGGTTACCTGACTCGCGGCGCCGCGGCGACGCGGGTCCGGGACCTGCTGCGCGTGCTGCGCGACCAGCCTCAGGGCCCCGCCAGCGTAGGCACCATCGGAAACAAGGGGTTCTTCTACCATTTTCTCGGCATCGACGGGCTGCGGAAACAGAACTTCGACTTCACGGCCACGCCGGAGGACGAGTCCCAGAACACGGTCGAGTTGAGCGCGATCGACACCGGCTTGGTGCTCGCAGGCGTGGTCACGGCCGGTCAGTACTTCGATGCCGCGAGCCCGCTGGAAGCCGAGATACGACAGCTGGCCGAAGAGATCTACGGCCGCGTCGATTTCCGTTTCCTGCTGGACCCCGCCTCGAACCAGTTCTACCTGGGCTGGAAGCCCAACGAGACACGCGACGACAGCGGGAAGTGGGGCCGCTACCTGCTGGACGACGCCGCCGGAACCGGCCAGTATTCCAGCAAATCGGTGGACGGCTTGGAACTGCCCGCCACGCTCGACTATTACACGGACGAGGGGATCCTGCTGGCGCTGTTGGCCATGGGATCGCCCAACCCCAGCTACCGGCTCGGCCGGGAAGTCTGGGATGCGATGATTCGGGATCAGGCGGGGGGCGATTTCGTGAGATCGTTCCCCGGCTCGTTATTCACGTATGAATTCGCCAGCGTCTGGCTCGACACCAACCGTCTGGGCCTCGACAATCATCCAACGACTCCCGTCGACTTCTTCGTCAACACCCAGGCAGCGGTCCAGGCGACCCGGGCGTATGTGGAGCAAAACCCGCTGGACCGCGCGACTTGGCAAAACGACGCGCGGCTGTGGGGTCTGAGTGCGGCCGAGGGCCCCCTGGATGCCTACCACGCTTATGCGGCTCCCACGGCGGCCCTGGCCCGGCATGCCGGCTGGCTGGACACGGCTTACACGCTGGAAGCCGAAGCCGGCACGGGCGCCGGCTCGATCCAGCCTCGGTCGAACGCGTCCGGCGCCCAGACCGTCTGGCTGCATAGCGGCGAGGTTCGCACCATGACCGTCAACCTGGCGTGCGACGGCGTGTACGAGTTGGCCGTGCGTTACAGCAACGACAATTCCGGTTCCCTGGAAACGGTCACCGTGTCTGTCGATGGAATACTGCTCGGTTCGTTCGACGCGCAAGATACGGGGGACTTCGGCAATGGCTGGAACAGCTTTCAGATCAGTCTGCCGCTGGGACCTTGGCCCCCGTCGTTGGCCGCCGGACTCCATCAAGTGACGGTCGCGATCAGCGGCGGCGATGGATACGGCGTGGAGATCGACCAAGTCAACCTCGACCGCGTCCAGCCGCTGGAAGATGGAACCGTGACCGTCTACGGCTCGGCCAGCGCCATCGAGCACGATTGGTTCGGCGCCACCGACTCGTTGTGGCGGGCCGCGGAACTGGACCTGCTCCATCCGCGTTTCGGTTACGCCGATGCCTACAACGCGGACGTCGCGGACGCACTCGGGGCTGCCAGCTTCTGCCTACCCGAGTGCCAGTTGCTGCGCTGCAGCGGCCCGTGGGCGAACTTTACGGGGTTCGCGATCGACCACGGTCCGATGGCTCTGATGGCGGACAATTACCTGACGCACAATTTCGTGCCCGGTCTGTTCATGAGTCAGCCCCAGATCCAGCGGGCGTTGATGACTTTGTTCCCGGACATGGCTGGCAACGATCCACCCATTAATCCGCCTTCCTCAGGAATCGATGATTTGGATCAAACGTCCGATGACTGGGGTGTCTATGTGGAAGGCGCGCCGAATTGGGACATGGGCAATGCGCCGACACCATCGCTCGATGGCAATTCGCTGCGGCTTGCCCTGACAGGCGGAGCCCCCTACTCCAATGCCTATTTCTATCGTCTGTTCCCGCCTGAGCCCAAGGCGGTTGACTTCGAATTTTCCTTCGACTTTCAGTTCAGCCCGGCCTCGACCTGCAACAACTTGCCAACGCCGTCGATCGTGCAGGCGCTTGAGTTTTCGATGAACACGTGGGTTGATTCCAAGCGGTACGAGTGGGCTCTCCAGTGGCAGAACGTGGGTGACGGCGCTCCGGAATGGCGATACTGGAATCCACATACACCCGACCAATGGCTCCCTCTGGATGTTGCCATCCCTCAGTGCCTTGCGGGAGAGCAATGGCACACCTTTGCCATGCTTGGGACGATCCGCAACGGAGAAACGTACTACCAGAGCTTCACGGTCGACGGCCAGGTCCACGAACTCGACATCTCGGTTCCGGCAGCCACGGATACCACCACGCCGCCCCAAATGGCCATCGCGGTCCAACTGGATGGGAACTTTGCGGAGTCTCCCTACGCGGTGTACCTGGACCAGGTGACGTTCACGACGGCAGACTACGCGACGGCGGATCTGGTGGGGCGGACTTCCTCAGGCAACTGGTTTGTGGCGAGCTCCACGGGTACCAATTTTGTCAATGGACTCTGGGGCTTCTGGTCACCGATCGCCTGGCTGGACGTGCAGGTCGCCGACGTGAGTGGCGACGGCCGGGCCGACATCGTGGGCCGCACGGAATGGGGTGACTGGTGGGTGGCGAAAGCCAACGACACGGGCACCGGTTTTGTCAACGAGTTGTGGGGCCATTGGGATCCCATTACGTGGCAGGACGTCGCCGTTGGCGATGTGAACGGCGACGGCCGGACCGACATCGTGGGCCGGACGGCGTGGGGCGAGTGGTGGGTGGCGAAAGCCAACGACACGGGCACGGGGTTCGTCAATCAGCTGTGGGGCACATGGTCGCCAATCACTTGGCTGGACGTGCAGGTCGCCGACGTGAGTGGCGACGGCCGAGCCGACATCGTGGGCCGCACGGAATGGGGCGACTGGTGGGTGGCGAAAGCCAACG
>CAZXYZ010000214.1:0-7844 GCA_964645045.1 uncultured Pirellulaceae bacterium
CAGCACCAAACGGATCGGCAGCAGCTGGCATGGCGTCGGCAGCAGGGGCGGCAGCTGGAGCCGCGGGAGCCGCAGCACCAAACGGATCGGCAGCAGCTGGCATGGCGTCGGCAGCAGGGGCGGCAGCCGGAGCTGCGGGAGCCGCAGCGCCGAACGGATCGGCAGCAGCGGGAGCGGCAGCCGGAGCTGCGGGAGCCGCAGCACCAAACGGATCGGCAGCAGCCGGCATGGCGTCGGCAGCGGGCGCGGCCGCCGGAGCCGCTGGAGCTGCAGCACCAAACGGATCGGCGGCCGCAGGAGCGTCTGGAGCTGCGCCTTCCTCCGGCATCTCGACGGGTTGCGAAGGATCAGCAAACGGGTCGCCTGCTGCCGGCGCGGCAGCCGGAGGCGCCAAGGGATCGGCTGCAGCTGGCGGAGCGACAGGTGTTGCTGCAGGCGCGGCCGCCGCCCCTGCGCCGGCCGCGAAAGGATCCGTGTCGTCGGGCGCCGGCGGTGAGGGAGCTTGAGCAGCCACTGGGGGCGGAGCCGTGCCGCGCAGCACATTGGGCTCGTTCCGTTGCATCTCCTCGTATCGCTCTTTCTTCTCCTGGACCTCTTTCAATCGGGCGGCTAATCGCGCCGAATAGCGATATTCCTCCAGTTCCAGCCGCAGGTTCCCCTGCACGCGCTGCAGCGCTTGACCGACGTTGATCTGAACCGCCGCTCCTCCCGCTTCAAGTTCTGCACCATGCTTGTAGTCGGCATCCGCCTCGTCGGGACGACCTAACTTGGCAAAAGCCAGACCGCGAAAATAGTAGCAGCGTGGATCCTGGCTGCCCTGATCGATGGCTGTCGTGAATAGCTCGTGCGCCTGGTCGTACTTGCCGGCAAAGTAAGCGTGTACGCCCTGACCATACATCTCCTGCAACAGCGAATCCTGAGCCCGATTGGCTGAAACAGCCGGTCCCAGCATCAGCAGGACGGCGATCCCGTAGACAAAACTCCTGGCCATAAACCCAATCCCCCTTTTACGTTGCTGCTCCCCGCGATACGTCCAGACATTCCGTCCCCAGAAACGGTCTGTGGCCGCGATACAAACTGCCAGGACCGACGTTCACTGACAGAGCGCGCAGACGCATGAACGGTTTCTTAGGGACAACCGGCTCTTTTACCATCATCTAATTTAACGAACGAACAGCAAATCGGCTATCTTCCGTCCAAAGAAAATAAGCAGCAGAAGCGGACAACGATCGCTCAAGCCGTTAACGCAAAGAATCGTCGGGATGGGCCGCGGAAGTTCCCGTGGCGCGAAAAAAGGTGAGTTTTTCGCCTTTTGCCGGGTTTGTCCATCATTGGGACTGGGAGAGGAATTCCCAAGAACTGGGCTGTTCCGCGATCCGATACGAGTTTTGCAACAGCATGTCTGGATATGCGGGTGGATTCAGTGGCCCCCAATGCCCTGCAGGGCCTCCGCCGCCAGCCGGGCCAGCCGGGCATCCGCGCCGAGAGTGGCCCGCGTTAAAGCTTCCCGAGCTGGAGCCGCAGTGCGTCCCATCCGGCCAAGCGCCCAGGCCGCTCGCTGCCTGACCGCAGCGTCGTCGTCCGAGTCAAGCGCGCAGATCAGGGGTTTCACGGCGGGAACTGCCTGTTCGCCCAAGCGGCCCAACAACGTCGCCGACCAGTAGCGGACATCTCCCTGCCCCCCTGCCAACAGTTCCGCCAACGCGACGGCGTCGGCAATGGCAGGGGCTCCCACCTGCTCCAGGGCGGCAACCGCCCACTCGCGGACCTGTTCATCGGAATCGGCGCAGGCCCGCACCAGCGGAACCGCCGCCGCCGCGTCGGGATCCAGTGCCAATTGCTCCGCCGCTTGGCGGCGCTGCGCCAACTCGGGCGAATTCAAACCGTCGATGCGCTGCGAAACGTCCATAACTTACCCTTGTGTGTCCAACGGGACGATCGTGGGAAGCAAGTCCAGATCAAGTCTCGATGTCGGAATCGGCTCCTGGCTGGCCAGCAATTCACGGCAACAAACCTGGACGTCGTTCAGGAGGCAATCGAGATCAAGTCCCAAATAAGCCGGCCGATAAGGCTCCAAATAAGCGCTGCCGCTCAGGCATAACTTCTTGGCGCCGCGTGTGTTGCCATTGCGGAAATGGTGAAAACAGACGGCCAGCTGGATCAAGCCTTGGTAGAAACGCCGGGCGGGCCCCTGGTCGTCCCGCCACAGATCCTCCCACACCTCGTGGGCCTCGAAAAAAGCACGGCGGTTGAAACAGCGGATGCCTTCCAGGAATTGCGGATTGTCAGCAGCAGGTTCCATCGGCCCTCCTTTTCGCAACCTGTCCACGAGCATACTTGACATCAGGGTAAGGTGTCCAGGACAATTCACGTCGAGCGGCCGATCGGGCGGGAGCGGTGGTCCAGTGTCGGATCGCGTCGGCCCGCTGTCCCCGCGAGCCTTGCTGCAGCGAGCCATCGGTATGATTCTATCCGGTCACGAGATCCGCAGGCACCAGGGGGGAAGGATTGTCATCGATCCGTTCCAGGAGGACCACCTCAATCCAAACAGCTACAATCTGTCTTTGCACAACGAATTGCTGACCTACGAAGAAGTTGTGCTGGACATGCGCGAACAGAACCGCGTGCGGCGGTTGACTATTCCTGACGCAGGATTGGTTTTGAACCCCAACCAGTTGTACCTGGGCAGAACGATCGAACGGACGGAGACTCGCGGTTTTGTGCCCATGATCGAAGGCCGCTCGTCCGTGGGCCGGCTCGGCTTGTTTGTCCACGTGACCGCTGGCTTTGGAGACGTGGGTTTCTGCGGCTATTGGACCCTGGAGATGTTCGCCGTCCAACCGGTGCGGATCTATCCGGGGGTCTCGATTTGCCAGATTTTTTATCACCACTTGGACGGCGATTATCGTGAGTACGACAGCGACAAGTATCAGCACAACCGCGATATTCAGCCCAGCATGTTGTACAAGGAACTCAATCCCGGCGCCGCCGGCCGGGACCCGCAGTTGAAACTTCCGTTCGGAGACCGTGCAGCGGGCTGATGGCTACACGCCGCACGTTCCTCACGTTTTCTGCGGCAGCTTCGTTTTCAAGAAGGCGATCAAATTCTCGGCGTCGTCCGAGCCGATCCGCACGGTCCGGCCTCGCACTTCCAGCTTGGCACACCCGAAGCCCCACAGGTTGTACGTGCAACCACGGCCGGGAATCCAGTGAATTCCCCAACCGTCGATCCAGGACGACCTGCCCAGCTCGACGGACGTCAGTTCCGCATAAGAAATCCGGGCCCGAAACAGCGGCAGCGGGCCGTAGCGGACCGCCAGCCACAAACCTTCGTCGCGGACGGTCAACCGTTGGAAGCTAAACGCGAGTGCCAGCATCAGCAGAGCCGCGCCGAACAAGACCGCGGCGAGGCCGGGCTGCCCCCGGTTCAGCCAACCCATCGTCAGTAGGAACACGACAGGAGGGTAAAGAAGCCAGTGCAGCGGTGCTCTTTGGGTATGGTCGTAGGCGTTCATCTCGAGAGACCTCCACAGGCCGGCCGAAGCCAACGTCGGGCCGTGACCGGGACGTTGCGCATTTTTGATTTTCTCCGTTTCCGCCCCCGCTGCAAGCTGGTGTCCAGTTTTGAAATGGGGCGCACCGTGGTATCATAACAGGGTGGGCACGCAGGGGGGCTCGGAGGATGTGTGCGAGGCCGGCTCGCGCCAAGGTCGCATCTTCTCACGGTCCCATGCAAGCCACGCAGGAGACGGAGGTGAAACCATGACGACCATCACAGAACACAAACCTGTCGAACTAACCGCAGCCGCGCAACGCCGCTTGGAACGTTGGTTGCTCTCGCCGGATCTCAAAGAGCACATGCAGCATGCGAAAACGACGCGGAAGAAGAAAACGGTCACGGGCCCCTACATCGCGATTTCCCGCGAAGCCGGTTCGCGCGGTACGGAAATCGCCCTCGAAGTCGCCCGGCGGCTGGGCTGGGACGTGCTGGACAAAGAGTTGCTGGATTTCATGGCCGAACGTTACAAACTGCCGCGCGATATGCTCGATGTCGTCGACGAGACCCGCGCCAACTGGTTCCACGACGTGTTGGGCGTTTTCTTTGATTCGCGATTGGTCAGTCAAGACGCCTACACGGCGCACCTGCACCGGATCATCTATCTGGCAGCTTTGCACGGCAACGTGGTCTTTGTCGGCCGCGCCGCCCAATACATCCTTCCCCGCCAAAGCGGTTTGGCGGTCCGCATCATCGCTCCGAAACAGCAGCGCATCGAGTACCTGATGCTGCACCGCCACCTGGATCTTGCCACGGCAACGCGACTGGCCGACGACTTGGACGCGGCCCGAGGAGAATTCTGCCGGCGGCACTTCCACCGCGATGTCCGGGAGCCGCTGGAATACGACCTGGTCATCAACACCGCCCGGCTGACGGTCGAAGCGGCCGCGGAACTGATCGCCGACACCTTTGCCCGCATTCCACGGATCTGCCACGAACCGGCCGGCGAAACGGCTAAATGACGGCGAGTTCCGGATCGAAAGCGTCATGCGAAAACTCCTCCCCTTCCTCCTGGTACTGCTTGTGCTCGGTGGACTCGGCACGGCCGGCTACCGCCCGGCCCTGAACTACTGGCACCAGCGCCATCGGCCCCAGTGGCGGACCGACCAGGTAGTCCGCGGCGATCTGGTGGCCGTCGTGAACGCGACGGGACAAGTCAAGCCGGTGCTGTCCGTCCAAATCGGGGCCTTCGTGTCCGGTCCGATCGTCGAATTGCCGGTCGAATTCAACCAGGAGGTCAAAGCGGGCGACCTGCTGGCACGCATCGATCCGCGCATCTATCAAGCTCAAGCGGACCAGGAGACGGCGATCCTCCAGATCCGCCAAGCCGAAATCGAGCGCGTTCAGGCCCTGCTGCAGCAGGCCCGCAACGACGAGAAACGCGGCGAGGCGCTGCGGGCCAGGAATGAGGATTTCCTCTCCGACGCCGAACGGGACCAGTTGCGGTTTAGCCGGATGTCGCTGGAAGCGCAGCTCCAAGTCGCCCAGGCTTCGGTCGAGCAGGCCCAAGCCAGCTTGAAAAATGCGCAGGCCAATCTGGACTATACGCGGATCACTTCGCCCGTCGACGGCATCGTGATCGACCGCAAGATCGACCCCGGCCAGACCCTGGCGGCCCAGTTTCAGACACCGCAGTTGTTCGTCGTGGCGCCCCAGATGCGGGAAAAAATGCACGTCCACGCCCTGATCGACGAAGCGGACATCGGCTTGATCCGCGAGGCCAAAGAACGTGGACTGTCCGTCGAGTTTACCGTCGACGCCTACCTGGACGATCTGTTTCAGGGAGTCATCGAAGAAATCCGCTACAGTTCGACCACTACGCAAAACGTCGTCACTTATCCGGTCATCGTGGCCGCCGCGAATCCGGATCTGAAGTTGCTGCCCGGCATGACCGCCACGCTCTCGTTCCGCGTCGATGAGCGGAAAAATGTGATCAAGGTCCCCAATGCCGCGTTGCGTTTTTTTCCGGAGGCGCAGTATGTCCGGGAGGCCGACCGCAAGTTATTGGAAGGCGTGGGCGAGGAAAGCAAGGAAGACAAAAAGTCATCGGAACAACAGATTTCGGCCAACGAGCGTGCCAAGACCCGCCGCCGCCGGACCCAACGTCATGTCTGGATCGAGGACGGCGAGTTCCTGAAAGCCGTGGCCGTCGAAATGGGACTGAGCGACAGCCGCCACACGGAAGTCCTGTCCGGCGAACTAAAAGAAGGCCAAACGCTGGTGACCGGCCTGAAACCGAAATGACCGCGGTGTTGGCGTGGCCATGACGGAAGTCCCACGGAAAATGCGAAGGAATGACGAAATCGAAATGGCGCACGAACCCCACCGTTCCCGCCGCCACGTTACCACCGTTCGAGAAATAAGTGTCGTCTTTCGCTCCGCGAAAGAACGTCCTTTCGCGGCGCGAAAGGCGACTATGTGACACTCGTTTCTCGAACGATCCTTAGCCGGCGGCAACCATCGTCTCTTTGACTTTTGGACTCTTTGACTTTTGGACTCTTTGACTTTTGGACTCTTTGACTTTTGGACTTTCCGCCCTTCCCATGCTCACCCTCCGCGTTGCCCTTCGGGCTTTGGCCAAGAACAAGATGCGTGCCGGACTGACCATCCTGGGCGTGGTGATCGGGATCGCCGCCGTGACGACGATGGTCTCGATCGGCCAGAGCGCCAGCCGGATGGTCCAAAGTCAATTCGAAATGTTGGGGACGAACGTCATCGTGGTCATTCCGGGCAGCCGCCGCAGTGGCGGCGTGCGGCGTTCCGGGATGCCGACGCTGAACGCGCGGGACGTGGACGCGATTCGTGCCGAATGTCCTTCGGTCCTCGCCGCCTCGGCGATGGTCGGCACGGGCGGGCAAGTCATCTATGGCAACACGAACTGGAGTCCGACGGAAATGTGGGGCGTTGGGCTCGACTATCTGACCGTCCGCAACTGGCCGCTCCGTTACGGCGGCTTCTTCACCGACCGCGATGTCAGTTCGGCGTCCAAGGTGTGCGTCATCGGCCAGACCTTGGTGGGCGAACTGTTCCAGACGACCGATCCCTTGGGGCAGACGATCCGGATCGCAAATATCCCGTTCCGCGTGATCGGCGTGTTGGAACCGAAAGGCGTCAACATGTTCGGCCAGGAGCAAGACAACATCGTGCTGATGCCGTACACGACCGTCCGCAAGCGGCTGCACGGGTCCGAGTTCGATCACGTCCATTTCGTCATGGTCTCGGCCCGCTCGATGCAGCGGATGGCCGACGCGCAGAACGAAATCACGCAACTGCTGTTGGAACGGCACCGCATTCATCCCGGCGAGCCGTCTGACTTTGAGGTGCAAAACACCGACGAATTCGCCAAGATCCTGGGCCTGATCACGGGCACCATGACCATGATGCTGGCCTCGATCGCCGGCATTTCGCTGATCGTGGGCGGGGTGGGAATCATGAACATCATGCTGGTATCGGTGACGGAACGGACGCGCGAGATCGGCATCCGCATGGCCGTCGGAGCGCGGCCCAGGGACATCCTGCGGCAGTTTTTGATCGAGGCCGTGCTGCTGTCCTGCATCGGCGGCGTGATCGGCTTTGCCCTGGGCGTGGCCGCCTCGACGGGCCTGACCATGCTGATCAACGCCCTGTCCAGCGGGTCGGACTGGCCGGTCGTCATTTCCGTGCCGGCCGGCGTGGTCGCGTTCCTGTTCGCCGCCGCCGTCGGCATCTTCTTCGGCTACTACCCCGCCCGCCGGGCCAGCCGCCTGGACCCGATCGAATCGCTGCGCTACGAGTAAGCACCGTTCGAGAAACAACTGTCCGATTGCGCCGTGGCGTAAGCTTCCAGCTTGCGGTCAGTGGTGGCACCGCAAGCTGGAAGCTTACGCCACTTATTTCTCGAACGATGCAAACTCATCACGTGCAGATAAATCACCGTCGTGCGGACGTCCTTGTGCCCGAGCAACTTTTTTTGACGCGGCAAGTATCCACACGAATCGTACGTGGAACGGGCCGACGGAAGCCCTCGCGCAGGCTCGCCGGCCAAATCCTTGACTTCCCTGGACTCCACGGAGGCAGTGCCAACCCGCGCTCGACCCACGGTGTTCTTCGTGCGCCGGCTCTGCCATCCCAGCGGTCAACGTGCCGGGATCGGCAGATCCACGAACGACTAGCGGATGAACGATTCTAGCGCATTAGCCTCAGTGTCCCCCGCTGGCGTCGGGGTCGCGGCCTCGTTTTCCCGCTCGTCCGCGGCGCGGGATGATGTGCCGATCTAGCCCGTCGGGCGTCCCGTCCAACCGCCGTGCTT
>CAZXYZ010000215.1:0-7559 GCA_964645045.1 uncultured Pirellulaceae bacterium
AATTCGCCTCGCGGATTGAGGGCCTGCCCGCCCTTGGCGACCGCCTGAGCCGCCAAAGGGATGTCCGCCGTGATCACGAGGTCACCCGGGTGGACAAGTTCCACGATGCGTCGGTCGGCGACGTTCATGCCTGCGGGGACCAGCAAGCTGTCGACGAACTCGGAACGGGGCGTACGCATGGCTTGATTGGCGACCAGCGTTACCTTGGTCTTCGTCCGCTTTGCGGCGCGAAACAGCAACTCCTTGATTTCGCCAGGGCAGGCGTCCGCGTCAACCCAGATTTGCATGGTGCTGATCCTCGATCACGACTAGACTCGATATCCGTACAGCCATCGCGCTGTCGTGCTGCCGATGTTTCGGGCCGAGTGGACCGCGCCAGCCGGGATCAGAAGTTCCTGGTTCGGCTTCGGGTGATGTACTTGCCCTTCGACCTCGAACTCCATGTCGCCCTCCAGTACGGTTACCAGTTCGTCGGTGGCGTGCGTGAAGTCTTCCCACCGTTGGCCCGGTGGATCGGTCCACAGGTCACAGGTGAAGCCGCGGTCGGCCCCGTCGGCGGCGATCTGTTCGCGATAGCGCATTTTCCGGTCCCGTTCACTGGCGGTTCATCTGCTGCATCGTTCTGGAATAGCCGCTCTTGTCCGAGGACGGTCCTACCAGACGCCTGGCACCAGGCGATGCTTCACCTGGCAGGCGTACGCCGCGTATCCCGGCAGTTCACGCTTCAAGGTAGCGTCTTCCAGGGCCGTGCGGACGACCACCAGCATCGCCATGAGACCCGCGGGAATCAAGGCCCACAGCGAGCCCAGCACGACGGCGGTTGCCAGCCCAAAGAGGATCGCACCCACGTATCCGGGATGCCGTACGAAACGGTATGGACCTTCCTGGACCACGTGGTGGCCACGCTCCGTCTGGATGCGGACGACGCTGGAGAAGAAGCGGTTGGTCCACATCG
Source organism: uncultured Pirellulaceae bacterium (assembly GCA_964645045.1). GTDB lineage: Bacteria > Planctomycetota > Planctomycetia > Pirellulales > Pirellulaceae > Anammoximicrobium. The sequence continues at coordinate 956 of CAZXYZ010000215.1, forward strand.
CCCAGAAGACAATGCTGTAAGCGACGGCAAGTACGATGTACCCCGCGATGTAAGCCGGCAACGGCAGCGGGGACGACCAGCGAAACCGTCCGGCGTCCAGGCTTGCCACCGCGAGAATTGCCAGGATGCTGGGGATGTACAAGGCAAAGAAGACCTTATCCCACCACTTCATGCCCGGTCCTGGCCGGACCCGTTCCTCGATCAGGTCGGATTTCCCCGCAAACCTGACCGCAATCACCAGCCCGATCAGCAATCCGCTGGCCCCGTACCCCCAGGCTTGCCAGTAGCTCAGCCGCCCAGCCAAGGAGAACATGGCGACGAGGATGGCCACGAACCGCAGCATCCCCCGGACTACGATGAACCAGTACCGACTAGCGGGCTTGATTCCTTGGGCTGGCATCCCATCAAGATACGAAAGCCCAGCCCCGCTGCAAGCCGGGCCGGATAGGATGGTCCGATTCCAGACCTGTGCTACCGAAGCGACGCAGCAGTGTCCATAATGACGCGATACGGCTACGCAAAGGCAGATTCTGTGCGAGTGAAATTCCACGATGAGAACAACAACACTGTTGTGCGCCACGCTAGCTGTCCTCCTTGGACTTGCCCCACCGGCTCTGTTTGGCAGTGAGCCCGAAAAGCCGGGGCCCTTCGAGGGCCAGCTGGTTGCCGCGATTGCACCGTCGGGTTTCGATTCCCAGGCCGTGGCGGACGCCATCGGCCGCGCATCGCCGGGAGATACGATCCAACTGGCCGCCGGGATCTACGAACTGGACGAGGCGATCAGGCCCAAGTCAAAGATCCGGCTGATCGGGGCGGGACAAGAGAAGACAACGCTCGTCTACCGGGGTGCCAACGACGACGTCGACGGCCAAGAGTGGCTCCTAAGTGTCCGTATTACCCGCAGCTTGTCCTCTTGCTTCGGACGATCACGCCGTCGAGACTTACGGGGTACAGATTCTTCTTCGTTCCCGTTCAGAAGGACACTGCCGTGTACTGCTTCGGACTAATTGCCTCGATGGTGAGCACGCTGGGCGCCGCCGCTTCCAGCGACGATGCCACCGCAAAAGACCTGCAACTGTTCGGCGGAAATTGGTGCTTGATCTCGTTGGAACGGGAAGGGAAGAAGTCTCCGCCAGAGGAACTAACAGCAACCAAGCTGGCCATTCAAGCCAACAAGTCCGTTCTTCGCAAGAACTCAGTCCTTGCCTCGGAAGGCACGTTCACGCTTGACCCGATCAGGAACCCGAAGGAGATTGACGAAACCATCACCGCGGGCCCCAATCGCGGGAAGGTCTTTAAGGGCATCTACGAGATCGATGAAACGCATCACACGATCTGCTTTGGTGCCGCCGGCAGTGAGCGACCCACGGACTTCTCCGCGAAGCCAGGGAGCGGCCGTGTCCTCCAGGTCTGGAGACGCGAGCAGGAATGGGCACAAGAAAAACGCCCGCACGTGGAGATCCGCGGCATCTACGGCGGTATTCCTGACGAGCTGATGAAGGACGGAAAGACTCTCGCAGACTGCGGCATCAACGCCGTCTGGATCGGCTCCGGCGCCCTGACGACAGAGCGAGTTGCCTTGCTCCGGCAGCAAGGCGCGCGGGTGTTCGCCGAATTCAACACGATGCACGTTGCCAGCTACCTGAAGGACCATCCCGACGCGGCGCCCATCGGCAGCGACGGCAAAGTCTGCCCGCCGCCGCACGGCTGGCAGGGAATCTGCCCGGCGCATCCCGGCTACCGCGAATCCCGGATGGAAGATTTTCGCAGGGTGCTTCGAGATTTCGCCGTGGACGGTATCTGGCTCGATTACCACCACAGCCACGCGAGTTGGGAGCAAGCGGTGCCGGACATGCCCGATACGTGCTTCTGCCAGCGTTGCCTCGCCCAGTTCTGTCGGGAGACCGGAACGAAGCTAAGTGGCGAGCCTGTCCCACGGATCGCCGAGGTCCTGCTGCGACAGCACGCGGATACGTGGGTACAGTGGCGGTGCGACGTGTTCACCGATTGGGTCCGCGAATTCAGGGCCATCCTGGATGAAACGCGGCCGAAGGCGTTACTCGGGACTTTCCATTGTCCGTGGACGGACACAGATTTCGACGGTGCCCTGCGCAAGAAACTGGCCATCGACCTGAAAGCCCAGGCCAGGTACCTGGACGTATTCAGCATCATGCCCTATCACGCTCGCTTCGGACATGCGGCGAACCCCGCATGGATCTCGCGGCAAACGGCATGGCTGGGTAGCTGCCTGGGCGTCAAGGGTGATCCGGGCGAGCGACACAAGATCTGGCCGATCGTGCAATTAGCCGATTGGGGCGAGGCGGTGCCGCTGGACCAGGTCCGACCGGTGCTCGACCACGGGACTCGCCGACCGGCCACGGGCGTGATGGTTTTCGCCTGGGGTGGCCTGAGCCGGCAGAGGGACAAAGTGGAAGCGATGGTCGAGGTGTTTCGCGCAATCAAGCCTTGGGATACAAGCAGGGACAACGTGATTCAGACTTGTCACGGGAATCGCTTGTTTCTTGGACAGCCGGAATGATCTGACTTCGGTTCGTGCTGGCAGGGCCGCTATCGATGCAGGACGAACACTCGCGTGCCGCGGTCCGGGAAATCTGCCTTGAAGGAATCGACTCCGCGGGCGACGACCGAACCTTCGCGCAGGTCGGTCACGTCGGCGGTTCGCGGGAGGCGGATGGTCCGTGGGCCGGCTTGGTGGACGCTCACCGCCAGCAAGTCGCGGCTGGCCCAGACAACATCTTCCGTATCGACGTAACAGTGTACGCCGGCCCGCTGAGCCAAGCGGCGCAGCAGGGAGGCCGGCAGTAGCGGCGCGGACGAATAGACCGCCGTCCACGTTTCGTGTTCTCTCAGGACCAAGCCGGGGCGGCCGTCTGTGAGCGTGCCCAGAACGCTCGCCTCCGGATCGTCCGCGTACACGATCGGAAATGTCCGATGATCGTGACCGTAAGTCGGCGTGGCCGGGCCGGCCTCGCCGGCCGCCAGACGCGACAACGCTTCCGGCCGCAGCACGACTCGTAACGTAGCAGGCTCGCGGGACAGCTTGAGCCGGATGCCGGTCAAATCGAACATGCCCTGTTCGTCGAGCCGTCCGCCGCGATACAGCCCGGGCGCGCCGAGGAACACCAGGACATGGCCGTCGCGTTTGATCGCCTCCACCGCCCGGCGATCCTCGGCCGAGGGTGCGAAGCTGGTGGGGAAAAGATACAGTCTGCGTTGGCCGATCTGAGCCAGATCCGAGACCAGGTAATGCCCGACCGGAGCCCCGAGGCGGTGCAACGCGGGCAACTGGCCCAGCAGCAGCCAGTTGCCCAACGGATCGCCGACGCGCTGGTAGCACAGACTCCGCTCGTCAACGACGAAAGCGATCTCGTCGACGGGGCTGCGGTCCCGCGACAGGATTTGGTCTGCCTTAGCAGCGAGTTCCCCGATCCGCTTCATCAAGACCGGATCGTTGTACCGGTTGCCGCCCACGTCGAACCACCACTGGGCCGCACCGTGGACCAGGCAGTTGGCCAACTCCTTGTCCTGCTGCAAGCAGTCGCCCGCGACGTCGGCGGGGCGCCCCCACTCGCCGACTTTCCCGCCCGATAGGGAGGTGCGGATGTCGTTTTCATCAAACCACAGCTTGCCGTGGAGTTGGACGCTGCCCAACAGGGACATGAAATGGCTCGTGCCTTCGCCACCGAGTTGCCGAAAGGCGTAGCTGGTCGGACTGGTCAGAAAATCCACGTCGGGCGAGGCGAGCACTTGTGCCAAGCCCAGATGCCCCGCGTTCTGCTGCCGCTGCTCGCCGCACAACTGCAGCAAGTAGCCGTAGAAGACGCCGACGATCTTCTCACGCTGCGTCAGGTCCTTCACCGCTTTCGCAAAGAAGCCGATCGTGCCGGCGACCAGGTCCGAGTTGTACCGGTAGAAATCGCTCACGGGCTGCTCGCGCGCCGGATCGCGCAGGGAGCCGAGGTGAGTGGCCTGACGTTGGGCCTTCGTGGGAATCGTGGCGGTGACGAGCGTCACGGCCGGGTCGGACCAGGCAGCCTGGAGCTTCTGATCCGTGCCGTACTGGGCTTGCAGCCAGCGTCGAAAGCCGCTGAGGTTGGCGGGCGAGTAGTCCACCCACTGGTTCTCGTTTCCGCCCCACATCATCCACTCCTCCGTCGTGCCAGAGGCGAGGTGATACCCGATGACGCGGTCGGCGTAGGGCGCTGCGGCCACGTGCTCGAACAACCTTCGCAAGCCCTCGACCGTGTCGCGGCGCCACGCCTCCGAGGCCCAACTCGGCGCCGGCTTGCCGCCCGCGTGGACCAGCGGCACGGGATGGCCATCGCCGGGGTCCAGCAACACGATGTCGTCCGGGTGCTGGGCGCTCCACCATGCCGGAGCGTGCAGGTACAGGCGGGGGAAGAAATACGCCCGCGGGTTGGCCTCCAGCAGCATCTGCACGCGACGGTCGAACTCGGAATAGTCGAACTCGCCGGGCCCGACCCAGACGGTCTTCGACAACCCGTAGCCGGCCTCGGTCGGCGTGCCGCTGAAGGTGAACAAGCCAACGCCGGCGCGCGTGAAATCGCTGAAGACTTCGGCTGAGGGCGAATACGTGGCCCAGGCCATGCCACTGTGCGGCTGGCCGTTGATGAACAGCGTTGGCACGCCGCCATGTTGCTTGACTTCGGCTACGGTGCGGCCCACTTTGCGTTGCTCGACGTCTACTTCGGGCTGGGGCGGTTCAAACTGCACTCGGGCTTCGCCCAGCTCTAACTCAATCGTCGCCTTGCCGCCCCATGTGTACTCTGGGACGCGGAGTGGAATGCAATCGAGATCGACCCGCTGACGCGCCGGGAGTTTCGACGGGGGCGCCGGCAACGGCAACGGGAAGTCCGCCAATGTCTCGCGGCCGGAACGTAGGATCAGGCGAGCGTCGTCTTCGGTGCAGGGCTTGTCGAGCGAGAACGCGATGGTGGCCTGGATCGTCTGCCCCGCAACCCAGCGTTCCGGCACTTGAATCGCATGGACAGTAGCCACCGGCGGATCGGGCCGCAGGACTTCGATCCGCTGTACCTGCAACTGGTACTCGCGGCCGGGTTTAACCCCGAAGGCGATGATCGTGAAGTAAGCCAGGGGAAAGTCCAGCCTGCCGTCCGCGTCCCGTGACCACGATGCGACGCGCCACGTGTCACGAGGGAACTCGACCCACCGCCAATCAACGTTGGGCGGCAGCGGCACGGCTGGGGCGGTCCATTCAGCCCCGCTGGCATCGAGTACTTTGGCGCCGAACTCGACGGCCTCGCCGGTATTTCGGATCAGCACACGAACTTGGCGGAAAGGCCGCTCGACGGGCTTCTTCAGGAACAGGTCGTTGAACGAGACGCCCTTCGAGACGAATCGCCACGCCAGCGCCGGCGGCGCGGGAACCGCAGTCAATTCGCTCACCGCGAACTCGCGTTCCAGCCGCTGCTGGTCGCGGGCCGTATCCCAGCCGCCGATTCCGGAGCCATCGAACAGCACTTCGGTCTCGTCGGCCCGCGCTGCCAGGGCGCTCGCGACGACGATCAAGAGGGCGAGAGCATATTTCGTATTCATGCCCGCATTATGATGGTGCCCCCGCCGCTAGGCAATCCGCTCCGTTCTGATCGACACCTGGGCACTCGCCCTGGCGAGGGGAGATCTCGATTTCCACGCCATGCAAGCCTTGGACCCTGACGCGGAGCCGCATGCACTCGACCACGCCGGCAGCTGGTCTGGCGACGGCAAGTTGGTAAGCTGATGGAGGTGTACGATCGTTCGAGGCATAGCTGAGCGGAATGGCGCTAGCCACCGGTTCCTGATCGGCCGTCCCCGCTGAAACACCGGCGGCTAGCGCCCAATGCCACTTACGTTGGGACCATTTGGGGGCGTTTTTGTTAGCGGAGCGGCGCGAGCCGCCCGGTTTTACGACTGTACTACCGGACGGCTCGCGCCGTGCCGCTACAAAGTAAGTGGCATTGGGCTAGCGCCTTGCCGCTCACTCTTAACCGGGAGAACCAGAACATGACTTTCAACCACCGAATCACGCGGCGCGCGGCGTTGCAGGGGATCGCGGCCTGGGCGGGTGTGGCCCGGTTCGCGCACGCCGCGGAACCGTCCGCCATCGGCCGATTTGTCGAGAAACAACCGACCGGCGCCGAGATCTGGCAGGTCACCACCGAGGAGTTTGACCAGTCGGACATCTACGGCGAAGTGCCCTACTGCTCCCGCGATTCGCGGTACTTCGTCTACGCCCGGCGGAACCCGGCGCTGAAAACCAACCGGACCGAGTTCATATTGGTGGAACTGGGCACCTGGAAACAGCAACGGCTGGACACGGCGATCAGCATCTCGGGCTGCGCGATTTCCCACGACGGGAAGTTCTATTACCTGAAGCAGGCAGACGACGGTTCGACGGATCTGATGCGCGCCGATCTGGATGACGGCAAGGTGACCGCAGCGTACCGGCTGCCGCCGGGCTTGGCGATCCGCAGCCTGGGGACGGTCACCACCAATGGCCGGTACTACGCCGGCGGCACGATGAGCGAGCCGGGCTGGAAGATGTTTGACATCACCTTGATCG
>CAZXYZ010000216.1:0-7405 GCA_964645045.1 uncultured Pirellulaceae bacterium
TGAACACGCTGATCATGGGTTCGCTGACAGGCGACCTCACGCAGGCGGACTGCGACGCCTTCACCAAAGGCGTGAGCCAAGCCGCCGGGAATCAACAACTGGCGGGCTTCGCCACGTCGTTCGTCACCCCGACGACAATCCACGCCGTGCTGCGAGACATGTGGCGCACGCCGCGCGGCCGAGCGTTGGCCCGGCAGTTCGCGTTCGACGAATTCGACCTCGGCCCGCGCGTCAAAATCCCGGTCGTGCTGGCGATCTACGAATACCTGCGGCAGAACGCGTTCGCCAGCAGCTTGTCCGGCGAGCGCGAACAACTGGTCTGGCAGATCGTCGATGCGCTGTACGTCGGGTTGCTGGAAAGGGGCCAGTTGACCATGCCGCAGTTCGTGCAACTCGGCCTGACCTGGAAAGGCACCACCAACTTCCTCGGCTGGTCCGTCCTCTCGCCCGCTCTGCCGCCGGAACTGCGCTCCCAATTCGCCTACGTCTTCGCCCACCGCTACCTGCGACTGAACAACCAATCCCAGGCCCTCGAATTGTTCAAGACGGCCATCGCCGACGCCGGTTCCCAAACCGACCTCGTCCGCCTCGCCCAACAAGATCAAGCCCTTGCCCAATCCAACACCGCCCGCCTCCGCCTCACCACCCGCTGCCCCGATCCGCTCACCATCGCCATCAAGCAAGCCGACAAACCCGTCACCACCCTCAACCTCCGCGCCGAAGCCGACACCACCCTTCCCGCCGGCGACTACCAACTCGCCCTGACCCCTCCTCGCGACGACGTCACTCTCTCCGGCTCGAGCTTAAAGCTCTCCGCCGGCACCCACACCGAAGTCACCCTCCGCTGGCTCTGGGAACCGTCAACAGACAGCCACTCATTCCCCGGACTCGTTCCCCATCCCGCGAAACTCCCCGGCATCAGGCAGTGGCAAGTCGTAACAACGCGGCCTCGGACCGGCGTTGTCAGTCTGGATTGGAGCCCGGACGGCAAGTCTGTCGCGTGCGTGTCTCGTGACGGTGCTGTGCAAATTCGCGACAGTCAGTCGCTAGAATTGGTCCGCGCCCTGTTGGGCGCGCACCCGACCTCTTCCTGCGTCGCCTGGAGTCCCGACGGGGATTGGTTGGCGGTCGTATCCGTTGACAATTCAATCCGTCTTTGGCATGCGTCTGGCAAGCCGGGATCGGTGCTCGGCGGCGGGCCGAGCGCGATCTGTTCCGTCGCATGGAGCCCAGATAGCAGACAATTGGTCGCCGGGTCGTGGGACAACAAGGTGCGTGTCTGGAACCTCAGCGGCCAACCGGGACCGGTACTCGAAGGTCACACGGACCTGCCTTCGGCTCTCGCCTGGAGTCCCGATGGGCGGTGGATTGCATCTGCAGGCTGGGACAAGTCCCTGCGGCTGTGGAAACCCGACGGCGCGCCAGGGCCCGTTGTCTCAAGCCAGAGTGATCGACTTGTCGGCGTCGCATGGAGCCACGACAGCCGGCGTCTCGCTTTCGCCGCCAAGGACGGAAGGATCACGGTGTGGTCGTTGAACGGTACGCATGAGGTTACGATCGCCGCCGGAAGTCGAGACTTGTGCTGCGTCAAGTGGAGTCCGAAAGGAGACCTGCTGTGCTCGGCAAATGGGATGACGTCAAGAGTGGGCCTCTGGTCTCCCGATGGATCGAGTCGTGGCGAATTTGACTTCGGCGACCGGGTGTGTTACGTGGCCTGGAGTCCCGACGCTGAACGCATTGCCGTCGCGGGCGATGACGGCCGGCTGCAAGTCTGGACCGTTGCGGGGCAGAAGGCGGCGGAACTCCACGACCAACGTTGTTGGCCGCTCTGCGTCTCGTGGTCGCCTGACGGCAGTCGATTCGTAACCGGTGACGAGCTGGGCTCTATCCGGCTCTGGAAGAGAGACGCGAGATGCGCCGCGGTCCTTGAGTCCCAGCCACGGCGGGTTTCCACGGTGGCTTGGAGCCCACGAGGTGATCGATTTGCCTCAATGAGCGAAGACGAGTCGACGTTCAAGATCTGGGATCGGGACGGGAAGGTCGTTTCTTCGGTCAGTGGCCACCAAAGTGGGCTGACTTGCGGCGAGTGGGATCCATCAGGTGGCCGGTTGGCGACGGGGAGTCGAGACAAGACGATTCGCATTTGGAAACCGGACGGAAGCCTGGGGGCGACTCTGCAGGGCCACTCAGACGGCGTATGGTCTCTCGCGTGGCATCCGAACGAAAACAGGTTGGCTTCCCGCAGTGCGGATTTGACCATCAGGCTATGGGATCTCACCGTTGGGACGTCGACGGTACTGGCGCGAATCGGTGACGACGTGACCGCCATCGCATGGCACCCCAGTGGCGATTTCCTCGTCCTTGGCGGCGTCCGAGCCCGTTCGGTGAAGATCGATGGAAGCGATGGCCCGGAACTGGCGAAGTCATGGAACGGTATCAAGGCAATGGCTTGGCATCCCGACGGCGAGATTCTGGCCCTCGGACGATTCGGCGGACACATCCAGCTACAGGATATGTCTGGAACTACGCGGCGCACCACACATAGGCTCACTGACTCGATACGCTGTCTCGCGTGGTGTCCCGATGGTAGCACGTTCGCTTCCTGCAACCGTGACAGTGTCATGGATCTGTGGAACGGAGACACGGGTGAACTGGGACGGATTGTATTGCTCCTCGACAAGCAGCGGTCGGTGACCTTCACGGCGGGCGGGCAGGTGATCGACGGCGATTCGCACGCGGTCGAGGAGACTTTGCGGTATGTCATCGAAAATACCGATGGTACGCTGGAACTGCTGCATCCTTCGGAGTTCCACCAGCGTGTTCAAGCGGCCCTGGCGGCGGTTGCCCCGCAGCGTTGACCTCAGCATTTGGAATTCGATCTATACGCGGCTCACGATCACGATGTCCGTGTCGACCGAGGGGTTAGGCATAGACGGCAGGGCCGTCCCGACCGTAGAATACAGCATGGATCTTGATGGCATTTCGTGGGAGGTGGAAGATGCTGGACCTGCAGGAATTGGGGACGGAGCACGCGAGTCAAGTCGAACCCGACGATGCGTACTGGGCGCAGCATGACGCACGGGTGGAACAGTGCTATGCAGGACAATGGGTCGTGCCCTTCGGACGCCTTATCGTCGCGCACGGGGCGGATCTTGCCGCGGTGCTGGAGGACGCCGAACGGGCGACCGGCCTGAGCCGAGATGAGTTGGTCGCCTGCGCCATTCCCCAGCCGCAGGATTGGCTCGCCGATGCCTGAGATTGCTGTCGATTTCCGGGCGCGGGATTACGTCACCGACCTCGGCGCGGCAGTCCGGTCCCTGCGCGCCTTCGTGACGATCGAAATCGGCTCCGTGCGTCCGCTTTGCTTCTTGGATACCGGTGCGCCGTTCAGCATCGTATCGCACAGTGTCGCGCAACGGATCGATTGGCGGTTGCTCGGAAACGCCCTCTTTCACCAAGGGAAGCCGGTACCGCTCGATTGGCAAGGCGTCCCGTGCGACTTCGGCGAAACCGAGATCGTTCTTCTTGATCCGTTCGGGACTTCGCGCACCGCGGCTTGCCGCCTGGTCGGTAAGTTTGCCAAAGCGCGGCACCCCGTCCTCGAGAACTACGTGCTGCTCGGCATGAATTTCCTGCTGGACAACAACATAGCTCTGACCCTCCACGGCACCCCGGAAATACCACAGGGACTGCTGTTTGTCCCGTAGAAAAACGGCCTGCACGACACGATCGGCAACGTCTGGGAATGGTGTCACGACCGGTACGCGTCCTGGTACTATCTCGATCCGCCGCCGGAGAACCCGCTCGGCCCGTCGACCGGCGACGACCGTGTCCTCCGCGGCGGCTCGTTCCAGGATCCGGGCAACGCCTACCGGCGGCACCTACCGACCAGCCACCGCTTCTTCCACACCGGTTTCCGCGTAGTGCGAGAACTGGAACGCTGAGTCCGATCAGCGGAAATCAGCGTGAATCAGCGTTCCCCTCTTGGCTGTGGCAGGAAGAAAGGGAACACTGATCGGCACTGATCTTCGCTGATAGGAGCAGAGGCGATCCGGGTCAAGATCGTGCCGCATTGGATCAGTGTAGATCAGCGTGAATCAGCGTTCCGCCGGAGCACGAAGCCCAGTTGTTCAATTCCCTGCGGATCGCTCGTCAGCCCGTCGGCTATCGGATCAACTTCGGCCACCGCGGCCAACTGGAATGGAAGCGATTCATTCTGTCCGACCTCCACGTCAGCGGCCCTTCCGAAGCCAACGCCGTGAACCTGCCGCGGGAGCGTCTCGAGCCGCAATTCACCAGCTTGGCCGCGATCGTCGCCGGGTGGATGCGTGGGGAGGGGCGGCGTCTCGGGCACGATGCGGTCGTGTCGCAATGGAGGCCGAATTCGCGTGGGCCGGCGCTACTGCTTTGGTGATTCCGCAGTCTCGGCGGTAGCCGCGTCTCTCACCACTTCGAACCGCTGGCCGTGATCTGCTCTGGCCCACCCTACGACTAGTTCAAGCCCAGAAGCGGCCGGATCGTGTCGCGTACGCGTTTGGCCCACCGCAACGAGGATTCGGCCTGCCGCTTCGTGGCTCGGTGTCCGGGATAGCGGGTCTCCACGGCGAAACGCGTCAAGAAGTCAACGCCGCGTCGCAGCGACTGGATTGCCGGGAAGTGCGGGCGCAGCAACGGAAGCAGGCTGACGAGAAGATGTGTTTTCGGCACCGGCAAGCCGCGTTCCTCGAGCAACCCCTTCAGGTACTTCTCGGCAGATTGCTGACAATGGAAACAAACGCTGTCATGCAGGCGTTTTTTCGACTTCGCCAATTCGCGGGCGGCGTCGAGATCGGCTTCGGCTTTCGCCACCCACTCCGCGGTCAGCCTTTTCATACAGCACCTTTCCCCGCTCCATGACTTCGCGCAGAAACGAATCGCCCTCCGCGAGACGCCACTTCAGGGTCCGGGGCGTCCTCACGTCGATATCCAACGGAAAGGGTGGGTCGATCGCCAGACTGATCCGCACTGCTTGGTCGAGTTCGTTCCGTGCCGGCATGATAACGAGGATATCCACGTCGCTATCGGCGTGTGGTTCGCCATAGGCATGGGAACCGAAAAGAATGATCTTTTCCGGTTGAAAACGTTCCACGACCTGACGAGCGAACTGCCGGATGACGCGCAGCGGCACGTCCGCCCCGCCATACCAGCGTCGGGCCCGCTGTGAACCGTTAGTCTTGGGCTTGTTCATCGCATTGATCCTTTGGTTCCCTGTTGCTCAAGACAGCGAACCGAACTCTCATTCGAACAGTCTGTCGTAGGCAGTATACCCGATCCGCCCGCCGACTGCCAATCGCAGGAAAAATGAACTCGCAGGCCGACATCCCGCCAACGCCGTGTTGCCGATCTGGCCAACCCCTCGCGTCAACGTGCCGGCATGCGGAAAACCGGCGGGCTTACGCCAGCCGCTCGCCGCTCGATCGGCAGCTACGGAGTCAACCGCGGGCCTGATCGTCGTCCCGTTGTGGCTTGAACATGACGGCGGCCAGCGGGGGCAGCGTATACGGGCGGCCGTGGCTGCTCCGTTGTTCGGCAACGACGCCCAGGCCGTTGCCGGTGTTGCTGCCGTTGTAATGTTGCGAATCGCTGTTGAAGATCTCCCGATTTCTCGAACGGTGCTAAAGGGGGTTGGCCGAGGCAGGGCGGCCGCAGCCCCCCCTTGACTGACCACGCTTTCGTGCTTAGCCTCAGCCCCGTGGAAGAAGAGTATTCTCGTGTCAGCATCAGTTCCGGCGGCGGTCGTCGCAGCATTCAGTGATGGAGTGGGAGCCATGACGCGCGAGGAAATCGGAGCGGCCGAATTGGTGGACGGCGTCTGCCGCAAGTTCGAGGCGGCGTGGGACGGGCCGGTGCCGCCACGGATCGAGGCGTTCGTGGTGCGGGTTCCCGCAGAGCAGCGTCCTGATTTGTTCGCGGAGTTGCTGCACATCGAGCGCGAGCGGCGGCAGCGGCGCGGGGAGACGCCGGACGCGGAACCGTACACGTCGCGGTTCCCGGCGTGGCGGGAGATCGTGACCGGCGTTTTCTCGGGCACGCACCCGTCCCGCCGGCGTCCAGCCGAACCTCCCGCCGACACGCTGGACCTGTCGCAGTCCGACAGTGCCCGATCCGCCGACCCCCTGCGCGCGCTTGCGTTGCCAGCGGCCAGCCCCTCTCTCTCTCCACCCGACAGCCCTGCCTCTTCAAACCTCCTCGCCGAAACCGCCGACATGCGTCCCGCGTCGCAACCGGCGTCCCCGCCCGAGACCGTCGACCACCACCCGTCGGCCGCCGGTTCTCATCCCTCGTCCCGTTCGCGCAGGCCGCCGCCGGTCGGCCAGTTCGCCGGCTACGAGTTGCTCGAAGAGATCGCCCACGGCGGCATGGGTGTGGTCTACCGGGCGCGGCAGACGAAGCTGAACCGCGTGGTCGCACTGAAGATGATCTTGGCCGGACAGTTCGCCTCGGACGATGCGGTGCAGCGGTTCTACACCGAAGCTCAAGCCGCAGCCCGGTTGGACCATCCGCACATCGTGCCCATCTACGAGATCGGCGAGCAGGACGGACAGCACTTCTTCAGCATGGCGTTGGTCGAAGAGGGTAGCCTGCAAGCCCGCGTCGCCCAGGGGCCGCTGCCGCCGGCCGACGCCGCACGGCTGGTGGCCACCGTGGCCGACGCGGTGCAGTATGCCCACGACCACCAGATCGTGCATCGCGACCTCAAGCCGCACAACATCCTGCTGGACCACGGCGGCGAGCCCAAGATCACCGACTTTGGCCTGGCCAAGCAGATGCAAGCCGGCGACGGGCTGACCGCCAGCGGCGACGTGCTCGGCACGCCCAGCTACATGGCTCCCGAACAGGCCGCCGGCCACGTCCACGAAATCGGCCCGCCGACCGACATCTACGCCCTGGGGGCGATCCTGTACGCGCTGCTGACCGGCCGGCCACCATTTCAGACCGCGTCGTTGGCCGAGACCCTGCGGCAGGTGCAGGAACAGGAACCGGTGGCCCCGCGGCTGCTGAACCCAGCCACGCCGCGCGACCTGGAGACGATCTGCCAGAAATGTCTCGAAAGAAATCCGGCCAAGCGGTACGCATCCGCGCACGACCTGGCCGCGGACCTGCGGCGGTTCCTGGCTGGCGAACCGATCTCCGCCCGACGCATCACGCGCGCCGAGCGGGCCGTCCGCTGGTGCCGCCGCCGGCCGGTCGCCGCCGGGTTGCTGGCCGCCGTGTTCGTGGCGTTGATCGCCGGCGGCCTGGCCGTGTACCTCGGCCGCGAAGCCAGCCACTCGCGGAAACTGGCCGGCCTGAAGCAGGCGTTGCAGACGCAGCTCGATCAGCCCGCGCTGAGCGAAAGCTACCTCGCCGACGCCGAGGCGACGGT
>CAZXYZ010000217.1:0-7172 GCA_964645045.1 uncultured Pirellulaceae bacterium
GTGGCATCGAAAACCCGGGCCCGCGTCAGCATCCCCAGCCAGCGGCCTCCGTCTTCGTCGGAGACCACCGGCAGGACGTGCTGGTTGCCATGACGGAAGATCTCCAGTGCGTGGTACAGGTCATCATCCGGAGCGAGCGTCGGCGTGCCCTCCGTCATGATGTCCACGGCCAGCACGGTTTGGGCCAGGCGGCGATCCAGTGCAGACCGCTCCAAGCCGGGCAGCGTCACCACCCCGCGCAACTGGCCGCGCTCTACCACGGCGAAAATCGGTTGGGCGCCGGGCTGGATCAGCCGGGCGATGTCGCACAGCGGGGTTTCGGGAGCCAGCACGAATGGCCAATCCGGCTCGAGAAAATCCCGCACCCGCGAGGACTCCAGAATGCGGATCACCGCGTCCGCCGCGTGGACCGGCGACTGGGCCGCCGTCGGCACCTGTTCGCGGTTCAGCCCCCAACGCCGCCCGATGACGTAGGCGGCAGCACAGACCAGCATCAGGGGCACGATCAGCCGGTAGCTGCCCGTCATCTCGGCCACCATCACGACCGCGGCCAACGGGACGCGCATTGAGGCCGCCAGGACCCCGCCCATCCCGGCGGGAATCAAGGCCCGCCGCAGGTCTTCCGGAAACGAACCGGGAAACAGGGCCTCAAAGACCGCACCGACCAATGCGCCCGTCACTCCGCCCAAAAACAGGCTCGGTCCCAGCAAGCCGCCCGCAGCACCGCTGCCCACCGTCGTGCTGGTGGCCCAGCATTTGACCAACACCACGGCGGCCAGTACGCCGCTCCAATGCCACCACGACAGATCGGCGTGGCCGGCGAACAACGAACCGTCCAAGGCTTGCTGCACGAAATGGTAGCGGCTGTCGATGACTGCAGGGACCAGACACGCCAAGCCGCCCGTCGCCAAGCCGCCCAGCGCGGGGCGCAGCACGCGGGGCAGCGGCAGGGCCGGAGCCAGCCGGCCTTCGACGAAACGGAACGACAGGCTGAACAGAATGCTGACCAGTCCGCAAGCCAGTCCCAGCAGGGCGTAGGGAATCAACTCGAGCGCCGAGGCGAACACCAGGGTCCCCGTGCCGGGCAACAACGGCGTTGCCAATCCCCACAGCGACATGAAGACCGTATAAGCGACCACGGACGCCACGACGGAGGGCACAATCGCCTCCGACTCGTAATCTCCCTCGCTATACGGAATGCTGACCGCAAACAACGCCCCGCCCAACGGACAGCGAAAAATGGCGCCCACGCCCGCCGCACAACCGGCGATTAACATCAGCCGCCGCTGCCGCGGCGTGACGCGGAAGACGCGGGCCAACGACGACCCGATGGCGGCGCCCAACGCAGCCACCGGCCCCTCCGGACCGGCCGACCCGCCCGATGCGATCACGACTACGGACGAGGCCGCGTAGGTCGCCGGCCCGCGAAGCGGCATCACGCCGCGATCGTGGTGGAACGAGCGCGTCAATGCCTCGGTCCCGTGTCCCTTGGCCGCCGGACAGATCCAGCGCAGCAACAGCCCGGACAACAGGCCTCCAAGAGCCGGCAACAGGAGCACGCCCCAGCGGAACTGTCCCAGGTCGCCCAGATCCTTGGGCATGAAGCGCCCGATCAGCAGCTCGGTCCCGTCGTGCAATCCCCATTCCATCGCGGCCGCGGACAGCCCGGCAGCGACGCCGATCAGCATGGCCAGCAACAAGGGCCGCGCCCGCCGCCAGGCTAATTCGGTGGTCTCTGAGATTTCGCGGGACACCTGCACCTCCGTCCGTCCGGCAATTCAACACGACGCCGTTGTACCTGGAAGCCCGATGATCGGCTAGCCGGTTGGCCCGCAGATCACCTCCGCCAACGGAACCTCCCAGCGGTCGCAGCGGCAGCGCTGGCGGAATTCGGCTTGCTCGTCGGTCCGGCGACGCTGGACGAGCGCCACGACGCGGACCTGCCGGACGATTGCCAGCCGGTCCTTCCAACGCCGGCAGGCCGCTTGCGACAAGCGGGCGACCGGACGGCCGCGGGCGTCGGCCAGTTCGATTTGCTCGCCATGCGCAACGAACTCCAGCAGGCTGCCCGGCTGAAGATCCGCCAGCGCCGTGTGGATCGGATGCCGCTCGGGGCGAGAACCCGCAAAGCCCAGATCGACGTCCTCCAATCCCAGCAATTCGTAGCGTTGCCCCAGCACCTCGTGCGGAACCATCGCCAACGCCGGCGCGGATCGCTGCAGCAGGAAATCTCCGCGTAACAGCCGCAAGTGCGGATGGCGGCCGGAACGGTCGGAAAACAGAGTCAGGGTCTGCCGGGCGCGGGTCATGGCCACGTAGAACAACCGCCGCTCCTCTTCCTGAGGGGCAGGATCCGCCGCCCCGGTCCAACCCGTGCTGGGAACCAACACGTGGTCGAACTCGGTGCCCTTGGCCGCATGGACGGTCGCCAGGAACACGCCGCGGCCGACGCGCTGCTCGCGGCGCTGTTCGGCCAGCGAGTCGTACACAAAATCGAGGGCCTCCGCGACGGGCAACAAATGATCGTCCGTCTCGTCTTGCCATTGGGCCAACAGCTCCTTCAGTAACTCGTGCCACGGGTTGGTTTCGACCTTGATCCCGCCAAGGGACTGCACCAGTTTCGAGGCGTGGCAGTCCTGATCGCGGCGTGCGTCCCATGCGTCCAGAAATCGAGCGATCTCGCGAATCCTCGACAACCGCGGCAGGCGGTCGCCCTCCAATCCCCAAATCACCGGAATCTGCAGGTGCTCGCAAACCGCGCGAATGGGCTGCAATGCCTCCCGCGTACGGGCGAGGACAGCGCAGTCGGACCAGTCGAGATCCGTTTTCAAACTGCGCAGCCGCTGAAGTTCCGCCACCACGGCAGCCGCTTCTTCCTGTCCCTCGATCAACTCCAAGACCTGGACCTTGCCGCGACCCACGGGATCGAGCGTTTCCCAGACGCCTCCGGCCGGCTGCTGCTCCCGGGCCTTGTCGATCCGAATTGCCTGTCCGGTCTTCATGCGGTCCTGGTTGTGGGCGATCAACTGGTTGGCCGCGGCCAGGATATGAGCCGTCGAGCGGTAGTTCTCCAGCAGGAAACGGCCCCGGGCTTGATAGTCCTTCTGGAACCTGCGGATGTAAGTGACGTTGGCCCCGCGGAACGCGTAGATATTCTGGTCGTCATCGCCGACGGCCAGGATTGACAGTTTCGTCTCGGCGTCGGGGCTGGTGCGGCCGGTCACGGCGGAGATCAGCTGGTACTGCTCTTCGTCGATGTCCTGGTACTCGTCGACCAGCACGCACCGGTAGCCCGCCAGCAAGCGTTCGCGGACTTCGTCCTCTGCCAAGCCGGGCACCGGCTGTTCGCCCCGCAGGATTCGTGTCGCGGCCGGGATTAGGTTGGCCAGATCCGGCGACCGGTCGCCGTCGGCATGAGCACCGTTGGTGCGGTCGGCGAACGAGGTCCCCGTCAGGCGAGCAGCCAGGGCGTGGTAGGTGAGCACCGTGACCCGCGGACCGGCGGAGCCGATCAATTCTCGGAGCCGGCGTTTCAACTGGATCGCGGCCAGCCGGTTGAAGCACAGGACCAAGACCTGTTGCGGCGGAACGTGCAAGACGTTGACCAGAAAGGCCACGCGATGCACGATCACCCGCGTCTTGCCCGAGCCCGGCCCGGCCAGGACCAGCGCGTTGACATTGGCCGGAGCCGCCACGATGGCCTGCTGTTCCGGATGCTTGAGATCGTCGACGATCCGCTGGTATGATTCGTCCGTAACCGCCCGGCCAATCGCCTCATGGCGATCGCCGAAGTACTTGTCCAGGAAGCTGGCCTTCGTTTCGCCAAAATACGCCAGCACCAGTTGCAGCCCATCCTTGATCGACTCGATGCCGCGGCGGGCGTATTCGCACATCACATGCACCTGCAGGACCCGCTCCTTGTAGTGCGCTTCCAGCGGCGTAAAGTCACCCTTCGTGTAGCGGGCCTTGGCTTCGGGCAACAGGCGGATCGTCATGGCCTGGCGGAAGATCGCCAAGCCGTTTTGCAGGATGATCGCACCCTGTTCGTGCAGATACATCAGGCCGCGGTCCACGGCCGCCAGGACGTCTTTGATTTGGCCGCGCAGGGCCAAGTCGGATTCCACGGCACGCGTCAAGTCCTCGCTGCTGAATTCCACCAGCAAGTCGGCCGCCGCCTTGCTGCCTGAGGGGACCTTGGCCAAGATGGCCTGCAGCACGACCTCCGCCACGTCGCGGCGTTTCTGCGAAATCTCCCGCACCGACTGCCAATCGCGCTGGAGCTTGACGCGGTAATGGTCGCCCTGGCTGTGCCGGAACTCCAAGCTGGCCCGGCTGGCGGCAAAGCCCCGGCCGTCCATGCTCAGGCTGGTCAACAGCCGCCGGATCAGTTCCGGACTGGACGACAACCCTTGATCGGTCAGCGTCTGGTTCAGCCGCCGCAACGACATCGCCAGCCAGCCGTGTTCCTCCGCCTCCGGCGTCTGCTCCTCCATCACCTGCAACAGGGCCGATTCCACGGCGGTGGCAGCCCGCAGCCGGTCCTGCGAGTTATCGTGAACATGGTAGCGCACGTACGCCGACAACTGCAGTCCCTGACGCATCAACCCGGCCCGCGACATGTCATCCAACGTCCGCAGCACGCGCTGCGTCTCGGCCGCCGGATCACGTTCGCCGCCTTGCGCCGCGCCGCGCGTCGCGTAGAACGCCGGCAATTCGGCCAGGCTGTCGGCGCTGATGCCTTCCGGCCCGTCGGTGTTGATCAGCCGTTGCAGGATCTCCAGCCACTGGCGGCGTTGTTCCGGCGGCAGCCCCAAGCGGTCGATCTTCTGCTCGGCTTCCTCCAAGCTCCGCACCTGCGGTTTCCCGGAAAACACGTAGGTCGCGTTCTGGTTACGTTCCAGGAAATCCGCCCGTTCCAGCCAGGCGATCGCCGTCTTAACCTTGGTGTCGGCCATGTTGTCGCCGCGGTCGAACGAGGTGTCGACTTCCTCGTCGCGCAGCAACTCGCCGGACGTGATGACCAGCAGTTCGCTTTTTCGTTTGGCCCACCGCAGCCCGCGGAGGATCTGGCCGATATCGCGCGGCGTCAGCTGCGAGATGGCGTTCAAGGCGAATTGCGTTTCGACATCCTTCTGGTCGTACAACAGCACGCACTGTGCCGGTTGGCGGTCGCGGCCGGCGCGGCCCGCTTCCTGCAAGTAGTTCTCCAGCGAGCCGGGCATGTCGGCATGGACGACCATCCGCACGTCGTCCTTGTCGATCCCCATGCCAAAAGCGTTGGTCGCACAGATCACCCGCAGTTCGCCGCCGACAAACTCGTCCTGGATCCGCCGCTTGTCGGGCGCCGGCAGACCCGCGTGAAAAGCGGCCGCCTGCCAGCCCTGCCGGGCCAGGTACTCGGCCAGATTTTCCGCCGTCTTCCGCGTGGCCACGTACACCACCGCGCAGCCTTCCTCGCCCAGACGCTCGTCCAGCAGATCGTGGACCCGCGAGAACTTCGCGACCGGCTCGGTCTGCTGCACTTCGAAATTCAGATTCTCGCGCTCGATGCCGCCCTCGAACAACTCCAGATTCTGGCCCAATTCCTGGCGGAAATGGGCGATGATCTCCTCGATCACGTCCCTCTTGGCCGTGGCCGTAAAGCAAGCGACCGGTGGCGGTGCAAGGCCCTGTTCCCAGGCCAACTCGCGGATAAAGCGGGCCGCGTACAGATAGTCCGGGCGAAAATCGTGGCCCCACTTAGACAAGCAGTGAGCCTCGTCGAACACCCAGCAGCCGATCTCCCGCTGCTTGATCGCCGCGACGGTTGATTTGTTCCGCAGCTGTTCCGGCGAGACGTACAACAGCGACACGGTGCCCAACCGCACCCGCTCCAACACGTCGCCGCGTTCCGGCGGGGTGAGCAGTCCGTTGACGGCCGCCGCAGCCGGGCTGCCGGTCTTGGCCGCAAAGTTGTCCACCTGGTCCTTCATCAGCGCTTGCAGCGGCGACAGAACGACAGTCAACACGCCGCGCCGCTCGTGACGCACCAGGGCCGGCAGTTGATAGCACAGCGACTTGCCGCCTCCGGTCGGCAGGATCGCCAGCAACGGCTGGTCGCCGATGCCGCGGCGCGCAATCGCCTCCTGCAGGCTGGAACCGTCGGCCGCGGCGGGGGTCGGCCGGAACGCCGCGAATCCAAAATGCCGCTGCAATTGGCCGCACACGTCGTGAACGCGGCCGCAGTACCCGCAGGCGGGGTCGCCGCAGGGAATCTCGCGCAATCGCCGCAACAGCGCGGCCGCCTCCGGAAACGTGCCGCGGACCCACGGGGGCAGCACCGAGTTGCCGCCGGCGACGCGCAGCCAAGCCAACGCATAGGCCAGCGCCGCACGCTCGCGCCGCGTGACGGTGGCCACGTCCAAATGTCGGACCGCGGTCGAACATGCCCGTTCGCCGGTCAGACACCCAAACACGGCGCCGGCGACTGCGCCGTCCAAAGGCCGGGCGCCCAGCAGTTCCAACAAAGCGACCAGACCGTCTGTGTGTATCGCGCCGGCCGGCGAAGGGATGTCACCGTCCAAGCAGTAGCGATACCAATTCAAGACATCCGGCTCGCCGTGCGCCGCCAACTCGGCAAATGCCTGCCATTCGTCACGAAGCAGCCGGGCCGCCAATCGTGAGTCGGCCACGGGATCGTTGACCGAATCCTTGACCAGCTTATAGTCCTTGACCAGGGCGTGATACGGGTTCTCCGGGAATGCCAGCGGTGACAGCAGCAGCGTATCGACGACCGGCAGGCGGAGCAGCGACAGGTCCGGTGCCATCCGCCGGATCGCTGGCCAATCGTGCCGGAGCACGTTGTGACCAGCCAGCCAGCGGGCCCCGGCGGCCGTCGCGAAGCCGTCCAGTTCGTCCAGCGCCGCCCGCATCGCCGGCCGTCCGCCACGCTCGAACACCGCCTGGCCGCAGACCGCCCCCAGCCGCCCCAACCGGCGGTCGGCATGCAGTTCCAGGTCGATGAACACGCAGCTGTTGAGAAACCCATCCAAATCCATCAGTCCAATTCGTCCTCCCGAGTGCCCCCATCGTCGCCAGCCGGGCGGCGCCGGTCAAGACGAAAACCGCTGGGGCAGATGCTGGTACTTGCCGAACGCGCCGCAGGCGACCGGATCAAAGCGGGTGCGGCGGCA
>CAZXYZ010000218.1:0-6719 GCA_964645045.1 uncultured Pirellulaceae bacterium
CCCGAGGGTCACGCCCGTTCCGAAACTGCGGGCGATTCCCGTGCCGGCCCCACCCGGGCCCGGTCTCGGTCAGGTTGCTTCTTGAGCCTGGTTACTGTCTCCGCATGGGTGTAGGTCCGACAGGACAAAGCGTTTCCACTCGAGCTGCCCTTTGCCGCCGAAGTTGATCAGATACCCGACGGATTGCCGGGCGACCCGCAGGTAATTGAACAACTGGGCTTCGTGCTCCGGCGTGAGGACCGTGACCGCCTTGAGTTCAACGACGATGCCGCCGAAGACGAACAGGTCCGGCTTGTAGCGAGTCTCCAACTGGTTCCCCTTGTAGAAGACCAGCAGCTCATGTTTGCTCAGGAACGGGATGTTCCGCAGCCGCAACTCGATTTCCAAGCTCTGCTGGTAGATCTCTTCGGCCATGCCGTACCCCAGTTGATTGTAGACCTCGAATGCCGCGCCCATCAGTTCGTAACCTTCTCTCTTGAACATGTCTTGCTCCTCAGGGAAAGGGAAAAGGGAACACTGATTCACGCTGATCTACACTGATCCAATGCGGCACGATCTTGACCCGGATCGCCTCTGCTCCTATCAGCGAAGATCAGCGCCGATCAGTGTTCCCTTTCTTCCTGCCACCGCCAAGAGGGGAACACTGATTCACACTGATCTACACTGATCCAATGCGGCACGACCTTGACCCGGATCGCCTCTGCTCTTATCAGCGAAGATCAGTGCCGATCAGTGTTCCCTTTCTTCCTGCCACAGCCAAGAGGGGAACGCTGATTCACGCTGATTTCCGCTGATCGGACTCAGCGTTCCAGTTCTCGCACTACGCGGAAACCGGTGTGGAAGAAGCGGTGGCTGGTCGGTAGGTGCCGCCGGTAGGCGTTGCCCGGATCCTGGAACGAGCCGCCGCGGAGGACACGGTCGTCGCCGGTCGACGGGCCGAGCGGGTTCTCCGGCGGCGGATCGAGATAGTACCAGGACGCGTACCGGTCGTGACACCATTCCCAGACGTTGCCGATCGTGTCGTGCAGGCCGTTTTTCTACGGGACAAACAGCAGTCCCTGTGGTATTTCCGGGGTGCCGTAGAGCGTCAGAGCTATGTTGTTGTCCAGCAAACTCAGGCATCGGCGAGCCAATCCTGTGGCTGGGGAATAGCGCAGGCGACCAATTCGTCTCGGCTCAGGCCGGTCGCCCGTTCGGCGTCCTCCAGCACCGCGGCAAGATCCGCCCCGTGCGCGACGATAAGGCGTCCGAAGGGCACGACCCATTGTCCTGCATAGCACTGTTCCACCCGTGCGTCATGCTGCGCCCAGTACGCATCGTCGGGTTCGACTTGACTCGCGTGCTCCGTCCCCAATTCCTGCAGGTCCAGCATCTTCCACCTCCCACGAAATGCCATCAAGATCCATGCTGTATTCTACGGTCGGGACGGCCCTGCCGTCTACATAACCCTACGGCCGTTGGTACGTCAGCCTTTCCAGGCTGACACGGGTCAGCCTGGAAAGCCTGACGTACCGGGGCGCAAGGCGAAGCCAGGAGACGCAAGTCTTGCTGCTGAAGTGCTTTACACGTCCCGTGCGGCACGCTAAGATACAGCCTGTGAACACGACGTTGACCCTTCAAATCGACGACCAACTGCGGCAGAAGGTCCGTCACGTTGCGGCAGACGAGAAGAAGACGGTTTCCGCGTGGGTTGCAGAACTCATTGAGCGGACGCTGGACGAAACGGACGAGTACGAACAGAACCGCCGTCCGGCGCTGCTGCGTTTGGAAACGGGCTTTTCACCTGGCACGTCAGCCCTTGAGCCGCGACGACCTGCATGACCGCGGGTGACATCTTCGTCGACACAGATGTGAGGGAGATGGAGTGGACTCGACTGGAGCATCCAGCGACGGAATACTATGTAGAATGGAGGATGGAATTCCATTGACCGCCGTCCCTGCCTTGGATCGGTTGGCGGTGGATTCGGGCAGTTTCGCACAGAAAATGGCAGCGATCCGCACCTTGGGCTTTGACGTCGTCGTCCGATCCATGCGGAGGTGTTTCGCTCATGATTACCAAGCGTTTTTTTGCGATTCGGCCCAAACCGGCGTTGTTGCAACTCCTGGCGCGGGCAGGCATCGGCCCGGACGCGGCCTATCCGGAGTTGGTGTCGAGAAAGGTGTCGGATCGTCATCGGACCTCGACGCCGGAAGATCTGGCGTTTGTCCAACAGATCTACCTGCAGGCGTTCTTGCGGCGGATGGCAGGGGAGAGTATTGCCGCAGATGGGGATGCCAGAGCGCTGAGTCGGCTCGCCCTGCATACCTTCCCCGAGTACTGGGATGTCGACGTATTCGACGATTGCGAAGAGATCGAGGAGATCGCCTCCGATGTCGCTACGGAAATCGCGACGGAGAACCAAGTGCTGGCCGCCACGTGTGGATGACCAAAGCGCGAAAACACGGCGGGTGCTTCGATCAGGGACCATCGTCGTCAACCTCTTGGACACCCGATTTCATGCACTTCCCTGATGGCACGGTGCATCCGCAGCCAACCTCTTCCCATCAGCGAAGATCAGCGCCGATTAGTGTTCCCACCCCCCTTCTTCTTGGGTATGCCGGAGGTGAAGAACACTGCTTTCCACTGATTCACGCTGATCGGATGGGGCTTCGCGGTAATGCGGCGGCTACAACTCGCGGACCACGCGGAAGCCGGTGTGGAAGAAACGGAAGGCGGGCGGAAAGCAGCTGCGGTTGGCCGACTTGACGAAGCGGCCTCCGTCCCAGTAGGAACCGCCACGGATGACGCCGTTGCTGCCCGTGGACGGCCCGAGCGGGTTTCCGGGCGGCGAGCCGGCATAGTACCAGGGCGCGTGCCAGTCGCGGCACCATTCGTGAACATTGCCGAGCGTGTCGTGCAGGCCGAAGGCGTTGGGCGCGCAGCGGCCGACCGGCGTGGTTTGACGCGGAGCGTCGCCGGGGATGTTCGCTTGGTCCGGCTTCAACTCGTCGCCGGTGTAGTACGTGGTGGTCGTGCCGGCGCGGCAGGCGTATTCCCATTCGGCCTCGGAAGGCAGGCGGTAGGTGACGCCTTCTTTCTTGCTGAGCCATTCGCAGAACGCCACGGCGTCGCTGCGGGTGAATCGCGTGGCGGAACTGTCCCCCGCTCAGATCTTGACAATCCTCAGGCCCAGCAGTCGCGACAGTGCTTCGCGGACCACGGCGCCGCGATTGGCCAGCGAGTGCTTCGCCGCGTAGTCGTCGATCGCCTGAACGACGTCGGCCTCTTGCGACGTGAACACCGTCCCGACGGCCACACGGTCCGTATGCCGCGCCGCCACCTCGCGCGCCCATTGCTCCAGTTCCGGCCGCTCCGCCTGGATCTGCTGGCGAACCTGCTGATGCCGTTGCTTCTCTTCAGCGGTTGCTGGGCGAATGATGCGCTGGCGTATTTCGTGAGTCATGGGATGTTACCTCGCTTCTGAGAAGACCGGCCACTACTCTTCCACCTCGAAAGCGGTTACGGGATACACGGTAATGTCGTCGAACTGCTCATATACCACCAGGATCAGGCGCCCGTCGGGCGTGGTGCCGGTCACCGCGGGCCGACCCGAACTGCGGCTGATCTTCTTCTCGAACGGACTGCAGATCACAGATTCCACATCCTCCGGAGTCAGTCCGTGCTCGGCGATATGCTCGACGTTGCCGCCGGGTTCGTAGTTCCAGATCACATCGTACCACGGCATCGTGCGTTTCCATCTGTCAGTCTGCCATCACGGGCTGCGGTGCCCCAAACCAACGAACATTCTCCCCGCGTCCTGGTCAAGCCCAAGTCCTTGCTTATTGTACCAGGGGTCCGCTTCGCGGGACAGCCGAAGTCAACGCCGTTTGAACACGCTCGTGGAATTGCTCCGGGCTCATCGTGGTCTGTTGGCCGGAACGTTCTTCAACGACGTACACCAAATCATCGGTCTCCAAGGTGTCCCGATTCCGAAGCTCGCCGCCGGGCGAAACCACTGCCGCACGATCACCACTACACAGGACGATCACCGTTTGGGTCTCTCCCGTGTCTTGGTCTACAAGGCGAACTGTGCCATCGTTGCAGCCAGTCACGATTGGGCCAGTGGTGCATGACTCCACACACCTGATTTCGGAAGTCGAATGGTGGACTCGCCGCTGCAACTGCAGGTGATCATTCCAGAAGTACAGGGTCCCGTCGCGACTTCCCGACACTACTGATCGGCTGTCGGGCAACCACGTCACGGCGGTCATCATGTCTCCGTGCTGGGCCGGAGCGGCCAAATCAGTTCGCGTTGGTTCGAACCTCGCGACGAAAACGCGGTCGTAGCCCGCAACCGCCAAGCCGTGGCCGTCTCGACTCCAGTCGCATTGACGCACATGGCCCACGGGCAGTCTGATGTCGGCCAGTTGCCTGCCGTTCGAATCCCAGACCCGAAGCGCGACGTCCATGTCGCCAGCTGCGATTCTCTGTCCGTCCGAGTTCCAGGCAACGAGCCGAGCCCCGCGGCCGACCGAACCCAATTCGCGTTTTGTCCTGTCCCGGATGGTCCACAGCCGCACCACGCCTTCCGAGCCTACGGTTGCCAACTGCTGTGCATCGGGTCCCCATGCCACTCTCGAAAAACGGTCCGACGAAAGCTCGAGTGTCGTCGTAACCTCCCCGTTAGTCTGCCGAATACGAATTCTCCCATCGCTGCAGGCACCCGCCAACATCGTGCCGTCAGGACTCCAATCCACGTCCCACGCGATCTCAGAATCGACGTTTGCGCGCCAGATGGGCCGCACCGTCGCTGACGAATCAACTTCCCAGATCGTTCGGCTCGCCGAACTGACGACGCATCGTGTCCCGTCGGGATGCCAGTCTGCCCCCAGCACGGTCTGCTGCGGAAAACGACCCGCCCCAATCAGCACCCGACCCGTCGCATCATACAGCAGCACGCCGTTTGCATTGCTCCGCACGAAGCGTCCGTCGCCTTGTGGACTGAGAGACAGTGCATGGCTGCCGTAGCAGTCGAGTGTGAGTTCGGGCTGAGCATCCGGCTTCTCGATAGCCCAACGATACAATGCCTTGGCCCCACCGGCAGTCCACATGTGCTCGGCATTCGCGTCCCAGACGAGCGACGCCGGATCGTGCCCTGAGGGACAGGCGTACGTCCGCTTGCGAACCCAGGTTTGGGCATCCCAGATGTGAATCTCTCTTCCCGCTGAAGAAGCCGCCAGCCGTCCGTCCGGACTCCAGGATGCAGCTTGATAAGGTAGGCTACCGCTGTCCACCACACGCTCTTCGATACCGGTCCGCGCGTTCCACAGCCGCAGCGAGCGGCCGCCTGGCGAGGCCGAAAGGAGACGCTGGCCGTCGGGACTCCAGGCGACGGCGTTGACAGCGGCTTGATTCCCGCCGATTCCCAGTTCGATGGTGCCGTCCAAACTCCACACCCGAATGCCTGTCGGCCCCCAACCGCAGGCCGCCAAGAGCGCGCCGTCCCGACTAAACGCCACCTGTCGAACATCTTCCAGCTCGCCAGACAAGACCTTTTGGAGCTTGCCCGCCTCCATGTCCCAGACCATTGCGAAACCGTCGTTGCCCGCAGAGGCCAGCAGTTGACCGCCCGGATGCCAAGACACGGAATTGATTGCTGCAGCATGCCCCAGCAGAATTCGAATGGGTCGGAGTGTCTTCGCGTCGACAACCCGCAAAACGCCGTCACTTCCGCCGCATGCGATCCTGGTGCCATCGGGACTCCAGGCGACATCTCCAGTCCACCCTTCGAGCATGGGACCAACGACCTGCCACCGTCCGATGCCGGGGAGTTTCGCGGGATGAGGAACGAGTCCGGGGAGAGTGTCGCCATCGGTTGACGGTTCCCAGAGCCAGCGGAGGGTGAGTTCGGTGTGGGTGGCGGCGGGGAGTCTCAGGGTGGTGGTGGAGAGGGTGACGTCAGTGCGGGCGGGGGTGAGGGAGAGTTGGTATTCGCCGGCGGGGAGGGTGGTTTCGGCTTCGGTGCGGACTTCGAGGGTGGTGATGGGTTTGTCGGCTTGCGTGATGGCGATGGTGAGCGGGTCGGGGCAGCGGGTGGTGAGGCGGAGGTGGGCGGTGTTGGCTTGGGCGAGCGTTTGATCTTCCTGGGCCAGGCGGGCGAGGTCAGGGTGGGAGCCGGCGTCGGCGAGGGTGGTCTTGAAGAATTCGAGGGCCTGGGCTTGGTTGTTCAGTCGCAGGTAGCGGTGGGCCAAGACGTAGGCGAATTGGGAGCGCAGTTCCGGCGGCAGAGCGGGCGAGAGGCCGGACCAGCCGAGGAAGTTGGTTGTGCCTTTCCAGGTCAGGCCGAGTTGCACCAGCTGCGGCATGGTCAACTGGCCCTTCTCCAGCATCGCGACGTACAGCGCATCGACGATCTGCCAGACCAGTTGTTCACGGTCGCCGGACAGGCTACTCGCGAAGGCGTTCTGCCGTAGGTACTCGTAGATCACCAGCACGACCGGGATCTTGACGCGCGGGCCGAGGTCGAACTCGTCGAAGGCGAACTGCCGGGCCAGCGCCCGGCCGCGCGGCGTGCGCCACATGTCTCGCAGCACGGCGTGGATTGTCGTCGGAGTGACGAACGAAGTGGCGAATCCCGCCAGTTGTTGATTCCCGGCGGCTTGGCTCACGCCTTTGGTGAAGGCATCGCAGTCCGCCTGCGTGAGGTCGCCTGTCAGCGAACCCATGATCAGCGTGTTCA
>CAZXYZ010000219.1:0-6634 GCA_964645045.1 uncultured Pirellulaceae bacterium
CCTCCGCCTGCCCGCTCCAGTCCGATGAACGCGTAGGTCCGGCCTTGGATCGTCCCGATCACTACGCCCTCGGGCTCGGGGCCCTTGTTGTCGCTCCGCGTGTCGAACGTGGCCGGGTCGCTCTCGTCCGTGTTGAACAGATCGGGAGTCAACAGCGCGGTGATCGCTTCCAGCTGATCGCTTGAATCGAACACCAGGTTGCCGTAGGCGTCCCAGATGCTGAACGACCGGGCCCCCAGCACCTGCAGGCGGTCGTAGTCGCCGTCGCCGTCCACGTCGCCGTCGATGGTCGAGGCGTTCAGGCGGCCGATGGCGGCGTTCTGTTTCAGCGCCGCCGCATCGGGGAAGGCTGCCGGATCCAGCGCCAGCGAACTGATTCGGGCCGTCTCGCCGCGGTCGTCCCCTTCGTTGGCCGTGATGTAGAACGTCGTCCCGCCGCTGCTGAACGACGCGACGCCGTCCGGCATGTACATTCCATAGGCCGGCCGGTTCTGCAGGTTGATGGCATTGTCCTTGTCGCTCGCGTCCAACTGGTCGCCGTAGGCAAAGTCGATGATCCCCAGGCTGATCTCGCCCGTGCCGGCCAAGGCAAAGTCGTTGTCGTTCAAAACGGCGATCCGGCCTCCCGGCAGCAGGGCCAGCCCTTCGGGCTTGTCGTTCGGCAGATAGCCGATCGACGGCAGGTTAAGCACCTTCACCTTGTCCACCGGGTGGATATTCAACGCGGCCAGCATGTCGGCCGTGTGCTGTTCCAGCGTCAGCCCCGTCAGCGGCACGTACTCGTTGACCGGCGTCAGCGGATAGGCCTGGCTGCCGCCCTCGGACGGATCGTAGCGATCGGCGCTCAGCAGGTTCGTCGCCCCCTGCAAATCGATCTCAAACACGAACTTCTTGCCCGTCGGGTTGGCCGACGAGTCCCGCTCGCTGACCAGGAACTTGCCGTCGCCCACGTATACCGAGTCGCCGATTTTGTCCACGGTGCTCTCGCGGTAGCCCGGCTTCTCCAGCAACTGGACGTACTCGCTGACCGGCTCGCCCGTGGCCGGATCGATGCCCAGCACGCGGATCACCGTCGAAGCATTCGAAGTCGCGGCGTCCGGGTTGGCCAGCGGCGTTTGGATGAAGGCGTACACCACGTCGTTGTCCGTGTCGTAGGCGACGGCTTCGAAGCCGCGGTTGGCGACCCGCGTCGAGTACACCGCGGGCAGCGTTTCGGTGCCGTAGGTTCCCGCCGGATCGCCGCCCAACGCCCCCGTCCCTTGCGGGACGTAGCGGGCCAGCAGGTTGCCGCCGGCGTCGAAATGATAGACCGACGGCCGGTACTCGTCGGGCATCCAGAAGCTTCCATCAGGAGCCCGGACGATACCTTCCAGGTCCGCCCCGAACGGATCGTACGGCAGGGGATCGCCCAAGGCGTCGACCGGGATTTCATCCACGCCTTCGATGTTGGGCAGGCCCGTGATGGGCAGGGTTCCGCCTGCGCCGTCAGGACGCACGAGCAGGATCTGGTTGGTGACGGCAACTTGGCCCGTGGCGGGATTCAATTCGAATTCGACGACCCGCGCTTGGTAGCCGGGCAACAGGAAGGGCCGCTCGCCGGCCGGATTCGGATCGCCGTTGGGACCGCGGTCGGGCACCGTCAGGAACTTGTAATGTCCCTGGGCGGTCATGCCTTCGAACCACAGCCCGGACAGGCCGCCCAGATAAATGTCCTGACCCGTGGCCGTCGTGCCCAGCAACGGCAGGTCCGTGAAGGGATACTCCGCCAAGCTGGGCTCGCCGTCGCTGTGGTCCTTCAGTCCTAGCGGCAGGATGTCCCGGATCGTTTTCGTGTTCAGGTCCAGCACGGCAAAGGCGTTGGCCTCTTGCAGCGTCACAAACGCCTTGCTGCCGTCCGGCGACACGGCGATGTACTCCGGTTCCGCATCCCGGGAAAAGACCTTGTCGGGGAAGATCCGCACGCCGCGGTTGCGGAGTTCTTCCTCCCGTCCGTTGAATTGTGTGAAGCCCGCGGTGGTCACCGTCACGGTCGACATGCCGAATCCGATGATGTTCGGATTCAGGCCGGCCACGTCGATCACGCTGACCGAACCTTCCGGGTCGAACGCTCCCGGCTCGCCTTCGTTGGCCACCAGCAACTTGGTCCCGTCGGGCGTGAAGGTCAGCATGTCCGGCAGCGCCCCGACTTGCACGTAGCCCATCAAGCCGCCGTTGGTCGTGAGGAACAGGACGTGGCCGGGGTTTTCTTTCGTGGCGTCCGGCAGGGCCGCGGCCACGATGCCGCGGGCCACCGCGACGCTGGTGATGTCGCTGCTGTTGAAACCGAAAAACGTCGGCTGGACCGCGCCCAGCAACACCGGCGCGGCCGGGTCGCTCAAGTCGACCACCTGCAGCGAGCCGCCGGTCACGAACAAGCGTTGCGTGTCCGGATCGTAGGCCGAGATCTCCGCGCCGTCCAATGGCAGCGTGCTCAAGTACTCCATTCCGGCACCGCTCGGGCTGAGCAGCGTGTCGGGCCGCGTCGCCAGGTTCTGGATGCGAAGGTCGTCCTCGATCTCCGTGTCGGGTTCGTCGAACGGTGCGACGGCATAGTCCGCCGCCAGGAAATCGGCCAGGGCCTTCTGCTCGCCGATCGCCGTGTCGACGCGCGCGGAGCCGTAATCGTCCAGCGGATAGCCGTCGCCGCCGCCGGCCAGGAAATTCAAAGTCACCATGCGGATTTCGCGATCGGGGTCGCCGACGAGCTGCCCGTCCTGCACGAGCACGTCCGTGATGTTGCCGGCTCGGTTGATGAGCGCCAAGTTGCGCACCCGCGAACCTTCCGTCAGGACATTTCCCGCGGCATCCAGCACAATGGGCTGAGCGCCGGGATCAAAGCTGAACTTCATCCCGCCCACTTGCGGGAACTGGCCGGGCGTAGCGCCCGGCGCGGTTGCCGCCACGCCGTATTCAAGGATCCGCTCCAATTCGCGGGCCGTCACCGTCACCAAGCTGAGGAGGTTGTTGAACCGCAAGCTGTTTTCGATGTCCAGCTGGGAGATTTCCCCTTCCTCTTTGCCCGACAGCGGGTTGGCCTGCGGCGGAACCTCTTCATAGATGCCCGGCGCCACTTCAATGATCTCGCCGATCGGGGCGCGAATCCCGCCGCCATTCTTCAGCGATACCGCGACCGCTGGATCGACGGCTTGCATGGCCCACAAGTTGGCATCCGCCGTCAGATTGCCGAGATTGGTCTCCTGCGTGCGGACTTCCTCGCGGCGGCCTTCCAGGAACACGTCGGTCTTGCCGAAGATCACGCTGTCCTTGGCAACCACCACGCCCTCCACCGCGTCCGTGATCTTCTTGACCTCGCCGCCTTTCGTGCCGGCGGCAAACGGATCAGTCAGGTTGCCCCACAGCTCGATCACGCCGTCGTCGTCCGTGGCAAAGGCCCCGCTGACGTCCGGGTCCAGACTGCCCGCGTCGACGCCGAGCGGGCCGATTTCCAGAACCAGCCGGCCCACGTAGCTGTACTGCCCGTCCGTGCTGACGACCGCCGCCGGCAGGCCGTCGGCATTGGCGGTCAGGATGGGGTAGTCGCCCGCCGGCGCATGGCCCGGCCGGAGCCGGTCTTGTCCGTCGGCCAGGATTGTGTCGGAACCGCCCGCGATCGACACGTCCACCCCGTGGAGCAACGGCACCAGATCCTGTTCCAGCTGGATCTGCTGCAGGTGGGTTACGAGGATGATGATGTCGTCGTTGCCGGCCCCGTTGCGCGAGGCGATCTCGGCCCGAACCTGCGCGATGACGGGATTGAGGATGTCCGCCAAGTCCTCCATGTCGTTCGTGCCGGCCCCCGGATCCTTCACTTCCGTATCGCCCGGCGACGAAATCTGTTCGAGCAGAGGCGTCGTCGCCCCGACGACGCCGATGTACTGGCCGCCGGCGTTGATGATGGCCGCGGGGGCGATCTTCTTCGCTGCTGCGGCGGCCGGCAGATCAGCCGGGGTCGACTGGAAGGCGGTGTTTTCCAGGATTCCAACCGTCGCCGGATCGGCGTACAGACTGGCGAGGTTGGCGTCGCCGGAGAAATCCAGGTTGGAACTTAAGTAGGGGAACTGGATGCCCAGCCAGCGCACGGTTCCGGGCGTGCTGCCGCGGATATCCGTGCCGATGATCTCCCGCATCACGCCCGTGCCCGGATCGAACTCGTGGTTGCCCATGGCCGAAGCGCCGAAGCCGATCAGATTCATAATGGTGATGTCGGCTCGCCCCACGCCCTCGCGGATGTCCAGTCCGGTGGTGGCGAACAACGCCTCGTAGGCGGCATCCAACTCGTCGCGCACCGACGGATCGCTGGCGGCGGAGAAAAACGGCCCCGGGATGTAGTTATCGCCCGCCGAGAGGAGCACGGAAGGGATTCCCAAGCCTGCGGCATCGTCCTCCAACGCCTCCACGACCGCCGCAAAATTCGGCGCGTCGTCAATCGCCTCGACCCCGCCCTCCAAGTCCGAGGCGTGCAAGATCTGCAGCATCGTGGTCAACAGCTGCCGAGGTTCGAGAGATTCGAACCGGGGCTGAAACCGCTTGCGAAGACCGTTCTTGGAATTGCGATTGCGACGATTGTTGGAAAGCCGTTTCGACATAATGAAATCCTTTGGCGAAAACGAGGAGCACCGCAGGCCGCGGAGCCCGCGATGGCAGCTAACGGAGCGGCCAAACTAGCGGCCGCGCATTAGGATCTGACGAGCTTCAGGTTAAGGTTTGACGAAAAGCCGGGCATCCCACGTTCCCAGTCAAACCCCCAATTCGGAAAACACCCGGTCGACCAAGTCGCCGGCGCTGGCGGCGGCCGCCTCCCCAGGCCGGCAGGCGAGCTCGTCCGGGACGGAGAGTGCGACGCGACGCGACGCGATGCGATGCGATGCGGTAACGAGTTGACTGGCGCGGCGCGCGGCAGCCCGTTTCGCCGCTTCCTCCACCGCGGCCGGCAGCGGTTGCGGCCCGTACACAGTCGCAAGACGGGCATTCTCCCGAGCGACCGCGCTCGTCGGCTGCTCGACCGGCGGCGTCTGCACCGCTTCAACCGGCGGCAGCGAGGCGGACGGGCTGGCCGGCGCGATCCGCACGGGTTCCGCGTAGGCGATCCGCACGCCCAACCCTTTGACGAAATCGTCCTTGTCGTTCGCCAGGCTCTCAGCGTCGTTGGCGACCGGCAAGGAATCGTAGAAGGCCTTTGGGCGGCGTCCAGGAGGCCGTAATCGACCGCCAGATCGATCACGGTGGGCCCGAACGGAGCGTCAAAGGCCACGGCCCCGGTGCTGATCTCAAACGCGCTGGTCGGAATCTGCGGATCGCCGGCCTGGGGCCAAAACACGTCCGCGTCGAGAATTCGCAGGTCCTGCGAGGGCAGCACGTAGTCGGCCCGCAAGTTGCCGGGCGTGGTATCGGCAAAGTCCGCCGTGTCGAAGCTCGGATCGCCGGTGTGCGTGGCGTTCGCGCCGCCCTGCCGCGCCGCGGCATCCGGGCCTCCCAAACTGTCCGGCGTGACGGACGCGTTGACATAGGGGTTGTCCAGCAGCTGTTGGATGGCCCCCGCCGTGCCGGCTCCGCGCGACGTGGGGAAGCCGCCGCCCCGCCCGTCGCCGTTGAAATAGTTCAGGACGTTGAAGCTGGCGACCTGCAGCGTGCCGCCAACGTCCGCGGGCGCGGCCGTGCGGGGGTTCCTGTTCGTGGTGCGCCCATATTCCTCTCGATTCCGTCTCTGGCCTCGCCTCCGTTGCCTTGTTCGGCATCCGCGTCTGCAAAACGCTCGCCCGGCATCTGTTTCCTCTCGATCGATGCGCAGGACGACCGCGATCAGGCGGCGGGGACGGGAAGTCGCAACCACTGGCAACCAGCCCTGCCCCCGCTTGCCTGCATCCTCGTGGTTCGGCCCGCCCTGACTGTTTGCCTTCAATTCGCTCCACGCACACCTTATTCCGTTTGAGCTACAATCTTGGCTCAAGGAGTTTGGTCAGCAATTCTTCTACCACGCTCTCATCAGGCAACCCCTTCCGACCGGTAAGGGCGTGCATTAGACCGGTCAACTCCGGCGTGGTCCCTGGAGAACGGAACCAGAAGTACTCGAATGCCTTGACCGCATTGAGGTCGCTCATCTTCTGGAGTTCTGCCTGCTCCGCGGGGTAAGCGTGATGCCGTACCTGCCGAGAATCCCTGCGTCGCACGCCTTGACCAAGCTGTGGCCGAGCTTGCGTAGGTCCTCGTCACGCTTCCCTTGGAGGACATGCAGGCTCTTGGCAGCAAGTTCGACCGCCTGAGCCAGCAGCGTCAAGCGAGCAGGCGAGAATCGTGGGCCACCCTTGCTCTTCTTGTATGCCTCGCAGAAGTCCTTTGCGTACCATTGGAAGGCGAACGGGGAGAGGTTGACTTTGATTGGCGCGACGGTGACTTGAGTATTCCACTTCTTCGAACCGCACACATCACACGAGTGGTTCGTTACTTCGGTGATCCCATCCGGGAGAGGCGTTCCGCAGGCCGCACAGATTATTGAGGCTGACATCAAAGTTTCTCGCAGCCAAGGCTTGGCTGACGTTCCGGGTGACCGAGCGGCGACAGGACAGGCGAACGATCCCGCTGGACGCAAACGCCGCTT
>CAZXYZ010000220.1:0-6538 GCA_964645045.1 uncultured Pirellulaceae bacterium
GCCATGCCACCCGGCCGCGCCGCGAGCGGCCGAATGCCCACGCCTTGCCCGTGGACACGACAGAGGCCCCGACCCCGTTTTCCTCGCGCGCGAGTCGCCGTCGAGGGCGACGGTTTTGCCGGTTTACAGGCGGAGGCAGACCATCCGCACCGGTTCAGTCTGCCGAACGCGATCTCACGAGGCGTTGATCACTCGGTGGCATACGGCTGTGGCAATCCTATCCGGCTATACGTGCCGGCGAAGTGCTTCGCCAAGTGTTCGCGATACAACGGCTGGATGCGAGCGCGTCGTCGCCCGTGCTGACACACAGCCGGTCATAGATCATACGTCATCCGCGGGAAGGTGGGGTGGATCGGGCAGGGCGAGGCAGCCGGTCTTGGCCTGCAAGCGGAACTGCGGAGTTGGCGGCGGGAATTCCACCCAGGGGTCCAGCATCGGCCCCTCAGCCGTCTGCAACGAAGGCCCATCGGCCAGCACCCGCAGTTCAACCCATCGGCCCTTGACTTCGACGCTGTACGTCTGCCCGACTTGCAGATCCACATCTTGAATCGCATCGTGGAGCGCTACGCTCATGATTCACTCCTGGAAAAAAAAGCGAACCCACCCGCTGACGACAACTACCTTTTATTGAATATCCTGCAGCTTCGGGCGTCAAGCTCGGGTCGACGGGCGACCGCACGTCGGGAACGATCCCTTCAACTTCGCCGAACTTCGGCGCTTGGTGCTCGACCTGGACAGCAAATCGCCGCTCGGCAGGAAGTCGCGTGGGATTCAGACTTCATCGTCCCTGCGGGTGGCGGGCTCCCGGTCGCGGGCAGGTGGGTCGGGCGGGCGTGGCCCTCCTGGACGGGTGTGACGGGCGTGGCCCTGCTCGTGGCGCGGCTTACTTTGTTAGCCGGAGAGCGGAAAAGGAGCGGAAAAGGCTCCAGGAACCGTTCAAGGAGCGGAAAAGGCTCCAGGAACCGTTCAACCGTCGATTTTGGGTTGAACGGCGCTGGGAGGCCGATCCGTCTCTTGGTCGCCGACATCACGACGGACCAATTGTTCCGCCCGACCCTTCGATGCGATAGCGATGACCGGTTCCCAGCAACGCCACCACGTCGCTGCGCCGGTCCACGATCACCCCAAACATGTCCATGATGTCGCGTCCCAATACGCTCATATCGAGGACGTCCGGCTCGACGAAGGCCGAGCATAGACGCGAGGGACCTTTTCGCGGGGAATGTAGCGCACGTAAGGGCCCTGCTCCTCCGGGTGCGCCGCTGCGGCTTGGGCCAAGACGTCGTCCAGGGAATCCGCCACGAATAGCTCCTGACCGGCGATGCAAATGTGCTGGCCCCGGTGGGAATAGACCTCCGCGGCGTGCGCCTCCAGCCAAGCCACGTTGGCCTCAAATTCTTGTTGAAGCTCGCGGGCTTTCGCGTTTTCCTCGTGATCGGTCACGAGTTCCATTTTGTATGCGGGTTGATAGACGTAGCGAATCATACACCGCCTCACTCGGACGACGGGGAGCCTGTTGCCTGCGCATTATACATGCCGTTCGGCCGGAAGCAAAGTTCGCGGACGCCATACGGCGAATTTCGTGGTCAATTTGCCACTCTCCAGCAAGCACCGTGTGCCGAAACGGTCGTGGGCGTCTGCTTGTAGCGCAGAAAAAGAGCCAATACACCGCGCCGCGGTGTGGAGAAGAACTCGACGCCGTGACGGGCGTGGCCCTGCTCGGTGTGGCACGGCTTCCTTGTTAGCCGTGCCGGAAGTGCGTACGAAGCCGCCTTTGGGAGAATCCGCGATCCAGTCCGTTGCCGGCCCGGCGTTGGACGGCCGGTGAGCCCTCGCGCCGCTGCGCGCCGCTTGGCACGGCCAAAACGCGGTCACGAGAGTACCGGACGGTCCAAGCAAACGGCAAATCCTGGGACAAGTCTCTTGACAAGCGCGACGTCGAGGTCGAAATCCGCGGCGACTTCTGCGGCACTCTGGCCCTCGCCAAGCGCCGCCAGGACTTGCGCCACGGAGATTCGGGTCCCTTTGAGAACCGGGGCGCCGCCGACTTTGTCTGCATTCCATTCGACGCGGTCGCCAAGCTCGCGCGTCGCATACTGGGCACGTTGCGTCATCCACTGCCCGGCTGCTTCGGCAGGCGCAGTCACCGAGTCCGAAGCGATCGTCATTTCCTCGCCGGGGGAAGCCGGATTCTGCCGAAATTCAAGTGCCTCGCCGACGTTCCAGCAACTCGCGAAGCCGTGCCGCCTGTTCCTCGCTCAGGCCGTCAAGTAGCTCCTCGGGGGACAATCCGCGCACACGCGCTTCCGGCGGTAATCCGCGCAGGCGCTTCTCTGCTGGAATCGCTTCCAGCACCGCCGTTTGCAGTTCCTCTTCCACTTCGCCCAGGTATTCTGAATCCTTGTGTTGCATCACAAAATCCTCGCCCAAACTGCGGAATTGCTGAACCTGCTGCAGCACGCAGTACAGGAAAGTGCTCGCCGCTGGCTTCGCTGGCGGCAATCTGGGACCCGTCGGAACTCAAGTGCCTTGCCCGCGTTCCAGCAATTCACGAAGCCGCGCGGCCTGCTCCTTGCTCAGCCCGCGAACCATCTCCTCGGGCGACAAAACGCGCAGCAGTTCTTCAGGCGTCAATCCCCGCAGTCGCCTCTCCACGGGAATCGCCTCCAGCACGGCCGTTTGCAGTTCCTCCTCCACTTCGCCCAAGTATTCCGAATCTTTGTGTTGCATCGCAAAATCCTCGCCTAAATTGTGGAATTGCTGCACCTGCTGCAGCATGAAGTACAGCAAAGCCACATGCCCGGTACGCGTCAAATGGTCTATTATACGCTCCCGGTCCCGAAGAAACACGCGACTCACCAGGGACAGGATGGGTTGCCCCCGCTCGGCCATGACGTCGGTTTCCACCAGCCACGCCGCAAACGGCAGTCCGTCCACGCGGAAGATACCGGGTTCCTGTTCGCCGATCTGGCACCCCAACAGTTCCAACTCATCACGCACCGCCGCGTTGACGGTCGGTGCCAATACGATCAGGGAAATGTCACGCTGCGGGATCGGTTCAGCCTGCTGGCTGTGCCACAAGAACGCACAACCGACGAGTTGCGCCAAGTCGCCTCGCTGCAAGGCGTCGGTCGGGCCCTTGAACTGCATCAGCGTGTAACGATTCAGGAGCGGCAGCAACACGGCCAGATCCTGATGGCTCGCTTCC
The DNA here is from genome assembly GCA_964645045.1 of uncultured Pirellulaceae bacterium. Lineage (GTDB taxonomy): Bacteria > Planctomycetota > Planctomycetia > Pirellulales > Pirellulaceae > Anammoximicrobium. The sequence continues at coordinate 3,209 of CAZXYZ010000220.1, forward strand.
GATAGCTCCCCTGCTTCGCGGCGAATCAGCAGAATATCCAGCCGCAGAGGCAACTTGCCGACCAGCACTTCCTCAAGCACCCGATATGCCGTAGCCAAGACATGGTCCAGCAGCCGGGCCAACAGCGGATGCCACCAGGTGCGTGTCGTTCCCGGTTGACCGAGACGTTCGCTTGAATCGGATGGGTCGATGTCGCTCATGCGCCCAGTGTAACCGGCGGCATTTCCCGGGGTCCACCGGCCGGACGTGCCATGAGCGGACGTGCCATGGGGCTTTCCCAAGAGGCAGAAGACGCTAGAATGAAACGAGACGCGTTGGGAGGGCCAGTTGGATGATCTATCGAGGTAAGGTTCACGGTGGCGTGGTCGTACTACCGCCCGAAATCAGATTGCCCGAGGGCTTGGACGTGACCGTCGAGCCTGCGCCGCAGGAACCACGCGAAACGCAATCGACGGTTCCGCGGCGGATGATGCGCAACGGCGTGCCGGTCTTTCCGCGAGCTTGCGAAGGGCTGCGTCCGGGATTGGAACTGGTCAATTTGCTCCGCGATGAATCGTTGTGACATACCTGCTCGACGTCAACGTTCTGGTCGCCCTATTTGACGCAGCCCACGTTCATCACGATGCGGCCCACAGGTGGTTCGGGGCCGTCGGCAAGGAGTCGTGGGCCACGTGTCCGATCACCGAGAACGGTCTGGTACGAGTGTTGAGCAACCCCTCGTACCCGACCGTTTCGGCCAGCGTCGCCGATGTCTCCGAACGGCTGCGCGTGTTCTGCAGCCAACCGGGACACGTCTTCTGGTCCGATGATGTCTCCCTGAGAGACGACACCTGCTATGATTTATCTCGGCTACGCGGACACAAGCAGATTACGGACTTGTACCTCGTCGCGTTGGCGGCCCGCCAGGGCGGGAGGCTGGCTACCTTCGACACGGCCATTCCGCGCGATGCGCTGATCGGCGGGACCGACGATCTGGTCGAAGTCATTCCTCTCGCGTGACGACAATTGTGACGGAGTTGGCCCTGCTTGGTGTGACGACGGGCGTGGCCCTGCTCGGTGTGGCACGGCTTACTGGTTAGCCGTGCCGGAAGTGCGCACGAAGCCGGCCTTGGGGAAATCCGCGATTCACTCCGTTGCCGGCCCAGCGTCGGAAGGCCGGTGAGCCCTTTCGACGTTCCGCGTCGCGAGCCGCTTGGCACGGCTAACAAGTAGGCCGTGCCACCCGACCGCGCCGCGAGCCGCTCAATAGCCACGCCTTGCCCGTGGGATGGTTGCGCTTCGCCGTGATCGAAGCGCCGCGCCGGCGGGGCCACGGTGCGGATCATCGCGTTGTACCGGATTTGCTCGAGCCAGCAATGCCGCCCGACACGCAACCAACGTGCCCCGTAGACCAATTTGTCCTGCCGGCCTAGAATCAAGGTCGGAGTCGAGTTCCGGGTTGACTTCGCGGTCGCCAAATCCTTGGTGTCGCCGCGGCCCGAACGGCGCGAAAGGACGGTGAGATGGTTCGACAGTACGTAGAGCAGCGAGACGGCGGCTACTGGGTCGCTGGCACGCGCGTGTCCTTGGATTCCATCGTGTACGCCTTTCTCGAGGGCCAGACCGCCGAAAGCATCGCCCAAGCATTTCCCATGCTCAGCCTGGAACAGACCTACGGCTCGATTGCCTTCTACCTTGCGAATCGGCTTGCCGTGGACGCCTATCTGGGAACCGCTCGGGACGACTACGAGGCCCAGCGGCGGTCCGCCCGAGCCGCGGATCCAATGTTCTATCGGAAGCTGGCCGACGCCGAACGCCAAATCCAGGCGGCCCATTGATGTCCATCCGATTTCAGGCGGACGCGGATCTGAATCAGATCATTGTCCTGGCCATGTGCTCATCATCCCGCAACATCTGTCTGTCGCTGCCGCCGCGGACGATCTGCTGCTCATTTGGGCGCTGACGGAGCCTGAAGAATGGACGAATCGTATTTGCTTCCTGCCTCTGTGACCGGCCGCCTCCAAAGCTTCTTGATTGGTGAGCGAAAGGGCGTAGTTGTTCCGGCGAGTGGCCGGTCACCGGGCGGGCGTGGCCCTGCTCGCTGTGGCACGCCTTACTTAGCCGTGCCGGAAGTGCGCACGAAGCCAGCTTGGAGGGGAACCCGCGATTCAGTCCGTTGCCAGCCCGGCGTCGGACGGCCGGTGAGCCCTCTCGCCGCTGCGCGTCGCGCGCCGCTTCGCACGGCCAACAAGTAGGCCAGGCCACCCGGCCGCGCCGCGAGCCGCCGAATGCCCACGCCTTGCCAGTGGGATGGTTACGCTTCCCCGTGATCGATCAGCTGCGCCGGCGGGGCCGCGGTGCGGATCATCGGGTCCAGTCGTCGATCGTCAGGCCGGGCACCTTCTCGAAGTCGGACGCATTCGCAGTCAGTACCGTGGCGCCCTCGACCAGCGCAATACTGGCGATCGAATCCGCGTTTACATCGTCTTCCTGGTTTCCGTCGTTCGTTCTCGATGTTGGGGATTTCATCATCCATTCGTCATCGGTAGAATGAGACGTCAGTGTTTTGTCGACGGTGATGCGGAGTGTAAGTATGAGCTTGTCGCTGATGGATGCGTTGGCAGAAGTCGATTTGGCACCTGGCCAGACGTATTGGTGTGTGGTCAAGGGGTGTCGCGTCGAACTGCAGGTCTTTCCTGAATCTTCGCCGGCCCCGTGGGCCCCGACTGCTGACGGGGAGGTCCCGCTCGACGACCCGTTTGAGCACCCGTTTCCGGAGCCCGCCCGGCGGACCAACGTCTCGCTGGGGACCCTGCCCCTGCCGGAACCGCTCGAATTGTCTCCGGAAGACTACGAGGAGCCTTCGGGGCGGACCCGCGAGCCGAAAAAACGGTTCGCGGCCAAAGCCACCGGTCGGTACTCGACATGCTTGTCGAACGCGAGTCCGTCGATCACCTGCGACGCCGCCTGACAGACGGCGAATGGGACGTGGTCGATCATCGAGCCCGAGGACAGAACTGGTCAGACATTGCCCGCGTTCTCCAACAGACGCCTGGCGCCGTCCGCGCTTGCTACCGGAGAATTCGGAGGCGATTCCTCGGGAATACTGCGTGACGCTAAAGTCACGGGCCCCCAAGCGGCCCTCACCCGCGGTACGGTGCTGCAGTGGATGTGGGAAATGTTGCCGTGATACGATCCAGTCGGCTTGCAGAGCGGGCCAACGCGCGAAACAATGGCCGTTTGATAGGGATGGCCACCGTAGCGCCGTTCGAGAAATAGGTGAGCGGCAAGGCGCGAGCCCAATGCCGCTTACTTTGTAGCGGCACGGCGCGAGCCGTCCGGTATTACGGT
>CAZXYZ010000221.1:0-6463 GCA_964645045.1 uncultured Pirellulaceae bacterium
GGGGACCGGGGGGCTGACGCCCGCCCGTTCGCCAACCTGCCGGGCGATCCATCTGACTCGACCGCACTCCCTTCGACCTTCATCCTGCACCTCCTGCCCGCGTTGCCTTCCGCCTGGCCCAACGGCTCGGTGCGGGGTCTGCGTGCGCGCGGCGGCTTCGAGGTCGACCTCGACTGGCAGCAAGGGAAGCTCACGTCGGCCGCCGTCCGCAGTACGGCGGGCAAGGCGTGCCTTGTGCGGTACGGCGACCAGACGGCCGTTCTGCAAACCGTGTCCGGCCGAACCATTCGTTTGAACGCCGCCCTTCAGAATCTGCCGTGAGGATAGCGGTGGCGTAAGCTTCCAGCTTGCGATCCCATGATCTCCCGCAAGCTGGAAGCTTACGCCACGGAGATGTCAATCCGACGGAAAGATGGCCGGTTCCCCTTTGATTTCGGCCAGCGCGTTGCAGGCGGCCCGCTGCTCGGCTTCTTTCTTGTTTCGGCCCCATGCAGCCTGGTAGCGGGTGCCGCCGACTTGGGCCGCGACTTTGAAGCACTTGCGGTGGTCCGGGCCTTTTTCGTCCAGTAGTTCATAGGACGGCGTGCTGGCGAATTCCCGCTGGGCGAGCTGCTGCAACAGCGATTTGAAGTTCCCGCCCAATTCGCCGATGGCCGCCAGTTCGATTTCCGGGCCCATCATGCCTTCGATGAACCGTTTGGCCGCTTCGCTGCCGCCGTCCAAGTGGATGGCGCCGATCAGCGACTCGAGGACATCGGCCAGCAGGGAAAGCGGAATGGACGGGCTGGCGGACACTCCCTTGCCGACAATCAGGAACTCTTGCAGGCCGAGCGCCTCGCTGATTTTGGCACAAGACTGGCGGCTGACCACGACCGACTTGATCTTCGTCAGATCGCCTTCCTGGTACTCGGGATAGCGTAGAAACAGCAATTCGCAGACAATGGCCCCCAGGATGGCGTCGCCGAGGAATTCCAGCCGCTCGTTGGAAGCCAGCCGATGCTCGGCGCTGGACGCGTGGGTCAGGGCCTCCCGCAGCAGTTCCTTGTCCTGAAAGACATACCCGATTCGCCGTTCGCAACGTTCCATCCTGGTAAATTGGATATCATCCGGCTCTGGCGGCGGAGCCTCCGGCTCGGACGCCGGATCTGGCGGCAGGGCTTCCGGCTCTGGCGGTACGACGGGCAAGTCCTGCAGACCGTCGTCCGCGGCGAGGATGGATTCGTCTTCGGCAAGTGTTTCTGACATACGGTAATTCTCACTTTGACCAGCAAAACCGTAGCAATTAACGTTCGCCATGTCAATCCAAAGGGCTGGGCCGTTGGCCTACGGCGGCAGTTCCCTATAATGTCAACTGTGGAGAACAAGTCGCGAAATGGGGCCTGCTTCGTTTTCGCCAGACACAAAACGGTAATCTCAGAGCCTGGTTGGGGAGACGGTCGATGACGCAGTCACGTCGGAGTTGGTGCTGGAGTTCGTTCTGTTTCTTAGTCCTCTGCACACCGTGGTTGGGCAGCGCACCGGTGGCCGCACAGGACGATATGTCCGACGCCATCAGCCATGCGCGGGGCCTGTCCCGGGCATTCCGCAAGGCGGCCGAGACCGCCATGCCCTCGGTGGTCACCCTGATCACCAAGTCCAAACCCGACTCGGCCCGCGACCGTAGCGACCTGCGGCGGCTGCTCGAGGACCCGCGTTTCCGCCGCTTGTTTCCCAACCAACTGCCCAGTGAGTCCCCGGACGGCCAGCCCGACTTGCCCGCGATTCCCACGGCGGTCGGATCGGGCGTGATTATCGACTCGGCCGGAGTGATTCTGACGAATAACCACGTGGTCCAGGACGCGGATGAAATCGTCGCGCGTTTGGGCAACGGGCAAGAGTTGAAGGTGGTCGACGTCAAGACCGATCCGTTGAGCGAGTTGGCCATCGTGCGGATCAAGCCCGAGGCGAATCAGCCGCTTCAAGCGGCAAATCTGGGCGATTCCGAGGCGCTGCAGATCGGCGATTGGGTGATCGCGATTGGCAGTCCGTTTGAGTTGGAGGCCACGGTCAGCGCGGGAATCATCAGCGGCAAAGGGCGCGGGATCGACAAGGTCCGCCGGGGCAAACTGTTGCAGACCGATGCCGCGATCAACCCCGGCAACTCCGGCGGGCCGTTGGTCAATCTCGAGGGCGAGGTTGTCGGCATCAACACGGCGATCGCCTCGATGAGCGGCGGATACCAGGGCATTGGGTTCGCGATCCCGATCGACCGCGCCAAGTGGATTTCGCAGGAATTGCTGCAGCACGGCAAAGTCCGCCGGGCGTCTCTGGGGATCAGCATCGAGGAACTGTCGCCGGAGGCGGCTCTCAAACTCAAGTTGGCGGCCCGCTCCGGCGTTTTCGTCCGGGACGTTCTGCCCGGCAGCCCCGCGGATGCCGCCGGCATCAAGATCAATGATGTGATCGTCGAGTTCGCCGGCCAGCGCACGCCCGGGCCGCGCGATTTGCAGGACCTGGTCGAACAGAAACCGATCGGCTCGCAGCAAGCGGTCAAGGTCATGCGCGGCGGCGCGGCGGTGTCGCTGTCGGTCACGCTGCAGGAACTGAAGGACGACATGCTGCGCAGGCGGCCGCCAGAATGATCAACACGCTGTATCTGCCCGAACTCCGGGAAATGCTGGCGGAGAATAACGAAGCGGAACTCCGCGAGTTCTGCACGGCGCTGCACCCCGCGCGCACCGCCGAGTTCATGGAAGGACTGAACGCGGACGAAATCTGGCGTGTGCTGCAATACGCCGAACCCACGATTCGCGACGAGATCTTCGGCTTCTTTCCGGAAGACAAGCAAATCGAGATCCTGGAAACCCAGGATCGCGGCGAAGTCGCCGGGCTGTTGGCGGAAATGTCGCCCGACGACCGGGTCGACCTGCTGGACGAGACGGACGAAACGATCGTCCAGGAACTGCTGCCGCTGATGCCGGCCAACGAGCGGCGGGACATCCTGCGGCTGCGGTCGTATCCCGAGGATTCGGCCGGCGCGGTGATGACCACGGACTTTGCCAAGCTGGGCGAATCCCTGACCGTCCGGCAAGCCCTGGCGGAACTGGGCCGGCAGGCCGAAGAACTGGAAACAATCTACTATCTGTACGTCGTCGACGACGCGGACCACCTGCGCGGCGTCGTCTCCGCGCGCCAATTGGTCTCGGCCATGACGCACCCCGAGACGCGTCTGGCCGAACTGATGGAGACCGATGTGGCGGCGGTCGACGTCCTGGACGACCAGGAAGTCGTGGCCTCCAAAGTCGCCCGCTACGACCTGCTGGCCATCCCCGTGGTGGACGACGAGCATCGGATGCTGGGGATCGTGACGCACGACGACGTCATCGACGTGATGCGGGAGGAGGCAGTCGAAGACGCCCAGCGGATCGCCGGCGTGGCGCCGCTGGAAGAAAGCTACATGCGGACTTCGATCTTCACGCTCAGCTGGAAGCGGGGCATGTGGCTGACGATCTTGTTCTTCGCGGCGATCTCGACCGCCTTTGCTTTGCAGGCCTATTTGCACGCGATCGAAGCCTACGCCTGGCTCGTGATGTTCATTCCGCTGGTGATTTCCAGCGGCGGCAATTCCGGCAACCAGACGGCCACGCTCGTGATTACCGGCCTGGCCACCGGAGACGTGCAACTGCGCGATTGGTTCCGCGTGATCCGCCGCGAGTTGTTGACGGGGCTTCTGCTGGGCGGCTCCCTGGCCTTCTTCGGATTTGTGGCCGCGGCCATCGTCGCCGGGGATCTGCTGTCGGGCGGCGTGGTGGCCGTAACGCTGGTTTTGGTGGTGCTCGCCGGCACCCTGGCCGGCGCCGTGCTGCCGCTGTTCTTCAAGCGGCTCGGCCTGGATCCGGCCCTGATGAGCAACCCCTTCGTGGCCGGGATCGTGGACATCCTGGGGATCGTGATTTACATGAACGTGGCCCTGCTGCTGCTGTCGCTGAGGAAGCCTTAGCGTCCGCGTAATCGCCTACGCCAAAATCTCCCGCTTTCGCTTGACGTAATCCCAGACCACGTAGCGGTCCAGGTCGCTGCCCGCGGTAAAAAACACGCGGCCCCGCGTTGATTCCGCCAGTCGATAGGCAAACCGGATATCCTCCTCTGACTGCGACCAGCTGGGAATGAGGAAGATATTGATCGTGATCCCCGCACGCTGGCACAAGCGGCCTTCGCGCATCGTCGCGTCCTCGGTCAACGGGTCGGGCGGATACAGCAGGTACAGCCATGAAGCGTCGAAATGCGCGGTCGGCAGCCCGTCGGTAATCAAGATGATCTGCCGGTTCGGCGTGTCTTGGGCCGTCAGGAACCGCCGGGCCAGCAGCAAGCTATGTTGGATGTTGGTGAAATGCGGCGGGATTTGGAACTCGCTGATGTCGTCCCGGCTCATGTCCACACGAAAGCGGACGACCGGATCAAAGATCGTCACCGGCTTGGGCAGCAGGTCGATGATCTCGCCGCCGGGCCGCGGCTTGGCAAACGTGTACATTTCGATGAAGTGCAGGTAGTCGCCGGGGTACTCGCGGCGGATCAGGCCATTCAGGGCCAGACCCATCCGCTTGACGTTGATGTATTGCCCGTCGTACCGCATCGAGCCGCTCATGTCCATCACGACGACCGTCGCGCACTTGGGCGTGTTGCGGGTGTGATGGACGACGATGTCCTCCGTTTTCAGCCGCAACGGCAGTTCGGTTCCGCCGCGCAGCATGGCGTTGATCAGCGTTTGCGGAATATCCATGTGCGTGATCGAATCGCCGAACTCGTAAGCCTTGGTCTGCTGCTGTTCGACCGCCCCGTCGCCTAGAATCGGCCCTTGGTGCCGCCCGGTGCGCGACGGTTGCAGCTCGCTGAAAATCCGCTCCAACAGCTTGCCTTGGAACAGTTTGTAGGCCTGGGGAGTCAGCTGAAAGGCACCGTTTTCTTTGGTCAGCCCCTGGCGTTCGGCCATCTCGCGCAGGTAATCCTCGACGCGCTGCTGCAGTTCCTGCAAACGTTCCATGTCCCCCGGCTGGGCGTATTCGGCCAAGGCGTCCATGTCGATGACGGCAATCTGCGCCGTCTCGCGGGCTTGTTCCAGTTGCTTCAGCAGTTCGTCGATCTTCTCCAGTTCCTCTTTGACCGCCAGCGCCTCGGGTACCGTCAGCCGTGTGCGGCCGGTGAAGGTGTACTTGGCGGCCAATTCGTCCACTTGGTACTTGTCGCCCAGCCGCTCCATCACCTGCAGCAGCCCGCGGGCCAGCGGCGAGCGGTCGTCGCCGACGGCGTACCACAGACGCTCCAAGTCGTACAACTGCTCGTCGCGAGCGGCGCGCAGAAAGCGGTCCCGGAATTTCGCGGGGGGCTGCAGTTGGACCGCCGCTTGCCGATAGTCACGGGCGGCGTTCTGCCGCACGGTGTCCGTCTCGTACTTGGCCAGGATCTTCCGTTTCCGTTCCAACAGCATCGCGATCAGCGCGTCGATGCTCGGGCCCAATCCGGCGATCTGGCTGGGATCGATATGCACCGCGCGAGCCAATTCCTCGTCGGTCAATTCCCGCCGGCCGCCGAATGCCAGCCAGTGCTCGAAGGCCGGGGAGATCATGTCCGGCGGCGGTTGTGTGGGGCTGGGAAACCGCTGTGGATCATATTTCTGGTACGTGTGGATCACGCCCCCCATCCGCTGACGATCCGCCATGTGCTGCTCCCTTCTTAGTGCGTATCGGTCGCCACTAAATTCAAATCTCGAAATCCGAAATCCGAAATCCGAAAGAAATTCAAAAGCCGAAAATCCGAACCACCGCGCCATTCATCTGGCGATCGATCCGCTAGAATCATAGACGGCAGTGGCGATTCGGGAAACGATTTCCCGGAAATCGCCTGCCGCCGGGCGGTTGCTAATTCGCCTGCCGGTCTCTACCATTTCAGCGGGACGGGACATGTACGACCAGGATATCGTAGTCTGCGAACGAACGGGAACTTGGGCGGCGGCGATGCGCCGTGCGCTCGGTTTGCCGTCGGGCCCTTGCGAAACCCGGAGCTGGGTGGCGTGTCTGCGCGAGGTGCAAGCCAAGCCGGCCGCGTTGGTCGCCTTGGAGATCTCTCCGGAAAACGCCGAAATCGCTTGCCCGAGGCTGGCCGATCTAACGCAACGATCGGCCCGCGTGCGCGTCGTCTTGCTGGCGGATCGGAAGCTGAAACCGGTCGAGTGGTTGCTGCGCGAGGCCGGTGCCGTGGAAGTCCTATTTTCGCTCGCCGACCTGCCCCGCCTCCGGCCAGTACTCAAACGATTCTGGGAACAGATGCCAGCCTCGCGGACAACCTTTCGTGACGACATCTGGTCCCGCTTGCCCTGGCCCCGACACGCCGCTGCCGTTCCCACGGCCCCCAGACCACGGACCACGGACCACGGACCACTGACAACTGACAACTGACAACTGACAACTGACAACTGACAACTGACAAC
>CAZXYZ010000222.1:0-5537 GCA_964645045.1 uncultured Pirellulaceae bacterium
CGGCGCAACACCCTGCCCGGATCACGACGGGATGGTGCCTGCGGCGGCCGGGCTGCCGCGGCGCCCCGAAAACGACCGTGTAGACGTTCCCTTTACACCTGCGCGGACAGCCAGTCCAGCTGCTCCTGCAGCGTCTTTTCCAGTTGCGTGCGGGACCGAAGCGCGTTCCTGGCGGCTGGGTGGACCGGTCTGTCGGCGTGGGCCAGTGCATTGCGGAGGGCTTTGACCTCCAGCACGCGCGAACGTTCCAACGCCTGCCCCGTGTCGGTTTCGTGTTTCCGTATGGCTTCCACCAGGAGAATGGAGGCCCTGCTGAAATCGTGCTCTCGCAACGCGGAACGGGCCACGGTCAGGATTCCCTGCGCGTCGCGTTGACACCCGGCGATCTCGTCGAGAACGCGGTCGATCGCCGTCGCGGTCAGTCCCAGAATCGGGTCCGGCGCCGACCTCGCCAGTAGGCTGCGGCAGCGGCTGGCCGCCTCACCCGCTTGGTGAACCCGGTTGGCCGCCAACAGAAAAGCGGCATTCGAGAGTTCTTTCTGCAGTTCCGGATCCTGGATCACCCGGGGCAGCACGCGCAGCGAACCACCCGTCCGCAGCTGCCGCAGGCTGGTCGCCCACTCCAACAAATCCAGCAGCCAGCGCAGCGAGATCACGGGAGCCGGGCCGTTGTCACGCCGCATGTCGTTGGCTCCGTACAGAATGTCCTCGATGCGCGCCCCACGCAATTGGGACAGCAGAAATGCGGCCCCCAGCGCGAGCATCGGCTGATGCCGATAGCCGTGGGTCACGTCCAGGTAGACGCGATCACCCTCATGCACGTGACGCTGCAGGGCCTCCAGGATCTGCGCCTGCGTGTCGGCGGTCCGCCCGTCGGGAATCCACTCCGCTTGAACGTCCAGCCCCAAAGCCTGTGAAAGCTCTCGCGCAAGCGGGGACAACTGGTCCGCGGTCACGCACGCGCCATCCACCGGACCCATCAATTCCAGACATAATTGGTCAATCCGCCCGCGCGTCTCCGGCAGCGGGCTCGCGCCGGCCAGGCTGTCCAGCAGCGCGTCCCACATCGAGCCACTGGTTCCGAGCACCACCAGCCGGTTCGGCGATGCCTCCGGCCGCGTACACAGCCAAGCGTGTGCCGCCTGTAGGAAGAACGACGTTTCTTCGCTAAGCCAGTCCGCGAATTGATATCGAGCCCGCAGATACGGTCGCCGCCGGCCGTCGGGTGCATACGGGCCGCGTCCCAGAAAACCGATCAACGTGGTGGTTGTCATGCAAGGACCTGCTTTTTCGTTGCGCCGCCGGGATGTTTGATGACCTAAAGCCTGCCAGTTGTCAAGCTGGGGTACCACGGAACGTAGAATCCGCCGAATCGCTGTCATCGGCGGCGGGCTGGAGCGTATTGGGCTGTAGAGGCCGAAGGAAAAAGGGTTCCTGGCAGCCTGGTTGATTCCGCGTTTTTCTCTTGATTGGGGTAAGGGCCGATGACACTACACAAGATGACGACGGTTGCCGGTGTGACAGCAGTGGCGTTGGGGCTGATGGGGACGGGCGTTTGGTCGTACATCCAAACGGCCGGTCAGCGGGCGGTGGATACGGTGAAGGAGAACGTGCCGATGGACTTCGAGATCGACCGCGCACGGCGGATGGTGGGAAATCTGGTGCCGGAGATCCGCCGGACGATGCAGATCATCGCGCAGGAGGAAGTCGAAGCCGAGCGGCTGGCCGCACAGACGCAGCAGGCGGAACGGAAGCTGGTCCAGGACCGGCAGTTGGTGCTGACGCTGAAAGCGGATTTGGAGGCGAACCGGCCGACGTACGAGTACGGCGGCAAGACCTACACGCCGCAACAGCTGCGTCAGGATCTCGCGGCCAAGTTCGCCCGCTATCAGGTGGCCGACGACAACGTCAAGACGCTGGGCGGGATGCTCCAAGCGCGCGAGCAGCGTCTGGCGGCCACGCGCCAGAAACTGGATACGATGGTCGCCACCAAGCAGCAACTGGAAATCCAGGTCGAACAGCTGCAAGCGCGGCTGCGGCAGATCGAGGTCGCCCAGGCCGCGGGCGACGTGCGGCTGGACGCCACGCGGGTCAGCGAAGCCCGGACGTTGATCGATGAAATCCAAACGCGGCTGGAAGTCGCCGAACGGGTCTTGCACGCCGAGGCGACGCAGGCGGGCGAGATCACGATCGAGCCGCCCGCGGCGGATATCGTCGAGCAGGTGGAAGCGTACTTCGGCAAGGCGAAAGCGGGCAAGTAGTTCGATAGCCATTTTTGCATCAAAGTTCCAGACCCCAACGGCCTTGCGGTCTGTTGATTTAGTCGGTGGTGGCATGTGGGGTAAGCTTCCAGCTTGCCGACGCTGCCTATGTTCAATTCGCTATCCTGCTTCCGTTGCCCATTTCGCAAGCTGGAAGCTTACGCCACGACTACATCAACAGCCCGCAAGCTGGATGGGCTCTCGATTCACACAGGACGCAGACCCATGAGACTCTACGGGACGGTTATCGGGGCGAACCTGATCGCTTTGGCGCTGGCCGGTGCGGGTTGTTCGGCACGGAGCAACCCGTCCGGCGGCGGTGCGGACCAGACGCCGTTGGCGGCGGCCGGATTTGCGGCCTCCGTGCCGGCCGGTCCGTCACGCATCCGACCGGACATCCCGTCGGTGTTGCCGGGGCTGCACGAATGCCTGACCACGCCCGAGGGGCTGCGGCGCAAGGTGGTGACCACTCAGTCGGGAATCCGCTGCCTGGAAGCCATCGACGGCGACCGGTTGGTGGGCGGTGAATTGCCTCTGTTCCAAGAGCTGTTCGTCCTGGACGTGCGGCCTTCGGCCGGCGGTTTGCCCCATTTCCTGGTCAGCCGGTCCCCGCGCAAGGCGCACCAACTGGGTTACTTGGGGGCCGAGAGCGTGGCCGAGTGGAATACGCGATTGGGCTACCGTCCGCTGGCGCCCGCCCTGTTCTACCCGGAACGGAAGCACGCCGAGGAGCTGGCCCAAACCGGCCAGACTGGCGGCCAGCCCGTCGGCCGCGCCGCGCCCGACAGCGAGCGCAAGTACTTGCCCTGGCCCGTCGTGGGCAGCCACACGGTAACCAACAAGCGAGGGCAGGTGGTGGAAGTCGCGCAGTTGAACTTCCTCGGCGAGCGGCGAGTCGGAGACGATGTCGGCGATGCGGTGGCCGGCACGCTCCACTACAGTGAGACGACGAAAAAGACCGTCGCCCAGGCCGTCAGTGTGATCGGCCTGGCTTTCTGCGTAGACAACACCCAGTCGACGGACCCATTCGTGCCCCAGATCATCCAGTTCATCGTGGACACGAGCCAAGCCGTCTCCGAGCAGCGTCCCCAACTGAAATTGAACCTGACGCTGTACCGCGACCAGGTCCAGGGCCTGATGTGGGGTACGTCGGTGACGAAGACGTTCTGGGACGGCGTGCCTCAGCCCATCGCGCCGTTTCTGGCCGCCGTGCGGCCGATTACCGCGCCGACGGTCTCGTCGATTGACTATCCGGAATGTTCGTATCAGGGCTTGCTGGAGATCCTGACCGCTACGAAGTGGGAGGCCCTGAGCCACAAGGTCGTGGTCTGGATTTCCGACAACAGCGCGCATCCTCCGGGCAGCCCCAAGAATCCGCACGTGGCCCCAGCGGACATCATCCGCGCGGCGAAGGCCCGGGACATCGTGATCCATGCGGTGGCCATCCGCGGGGCCGGCGGTGACGACGAGCAACGGCTGCATCACCGCCAGTGCCGCGAGGTGGCCGAGGCCACGGGAGGAAACGTCTACGGGCTGGCCGATTCCGGGCGGCTGGCGGTCCAGATTGCCAAGTTGGTGCAGAAGGAGCACGCCGTCGTGCGGAAGAACCGCGACGAACTGCAGCAGATTGCCAGCGGCCAGATGACCGTCCAGCAATACATGGCAAGCAACGATCAACAGGAACTGCGGCGCCGCTACCAATTCGTGCGGCTGCTGCACTCGGCCGGCCTGGACCTGGCAGGGTTCGCGCCCGATCAGCCGACGTTTGCCCAAGGCTGGGTGCCGTCGCAATTGCCCGGCGGCCCGCCGCTGTTCGAACGGATGGTGTATGTCAGCCGGGTGGAACTGGACGTCCTGCTGTCCGAACTCAACGATTTGGTTGCGTTGCTTCGTCACGACAGTACGCAGGGCGTCTTGGATGTGTTCGCCACGGGCTTGGGGGCCCGCGTGGGCGACCAGTCGTTCCTCTCCAAGGGTCGCGAAGGAGACATCCCGTTCGATGTGTTTCTGGCAGCCCGCGGGATCCCATTGAGGACCGGGATCACGATGAAGAGCCGCGACGAATTGCTGGGGATGAACGCGGAAGAGAAGCTGCTGCTGAAGGCGCGTCTGATCAACGAGGTGATTCCGAACTTGACCAATGCCCGCAGCAGTTCGGCGTTCACGTTGACCGGCGATTTCGATTTCGGCTGGATTCCCGAACACGTTTTGCCTTGAAAGGTACTCGGATGATAGTCTCGCTGGTGGCGATTGGCGTTGCGGTGTGTCTGGCCGTTTTGGTGCTGGAGCAGCTGTTCCTGCCGCCGGAGCCGGCGCGGATCGACCGCATCGTGGTCCGGCCCGGGCCTGCGGTGCGCCCGCAGATGGCGGCTCCGTCCCCGCGTCCGGCGGTGCCGTGCCCGCTGTACCGGATCGAGAACGTAACGAAGACCTGGGGACACGGCGGCAATCTGGTGCGGGCGCTCCGCGGCGTGGACCTGGAAATCGCCGGCGGAGTGACGGCGATCACGGGGCCCAACGGCAGCGGCAAGAGCACGCTGCTGACGCTGCTAGGGGGGCTGGATGTGCCGACCAGCGGCCGGATCTTCTACCGCGGCGAGCTGATGCCCTTTGCGGATCGCCGGGCGATGAACCGCTTTCGCGGCCTGATTCCCGCCTGGATCATGCAGGACACGAATCTGTTTGCGGACCAGAGCGCCGCGGAGAACGTGGCTTTTGCGCTCACGAGGTTTGGCGAACGGCACCGGGTGGCCTTGGCCGCGGCACGGGAACTCCTGCAAACCCTGGGAATCGACGGCCGCTCGGCCTCGCGGCTGCCCTCGCAGCTCAGCGGCGGCCAGCGGCAGCGTGTGGCCATCGCCCGGGCGTTGCTGGCTCATCAGGCCGGCGGCGCCGAAGTGATCCTGGCGGACGAACCGACGGCCAGCGTGGATTCGGCGGATGCCGAGCGCGTGTTTTGCACGCTGTTGGATCTGGCTCACGACCAGGGTGCGCCGGTGATCGTGGTCACCCACAACCCCGCCTTGGCCCGGCTGGCCGATCGGGTGCTGGTCTGCGAACACGGGACGTTCCGCGAAGCCGGCCTTCCGGCGTGCGAGACCGCCGGCCCTAATTGTACAGTGCCATTTTCGGAGAAGTCCTTGACCCCAGCCGCCTTGTGCGGTTGGTGATGTTAGCCGTCCAATCTGGTTCACCATCCAGGCAAGCGGGCCGTTGATTTAGTCGGTGGTGGCATGTGGGGTAAGCTTCCAGCTTGCCGACGCTGCCTATGTTCAA
>CAZXYZ010000223.1:0-5535 GCA_964645045.1 uncultured Pirellulaceae bacterium
CATGCCCAACCATCTGTCCAGGGACCAGACAGATTTTTTCGTCGGGAATTGCTGCGCCGGATGTTGTCCTCGACCGAATCGGTGGCGATCAGTTCTTCCAAGTACCGCGGTACTCCTCCGGTCACCGCAACCAGCTTCAGCTTGTCGAACGCCGAGACGCGGTCCTTGGCCGTGCCCCAGAACTCGTTACACCGCGGCAACGGCAGTTCGTCCACCTGCAAGTGGAGCGACACGCGGCCGACGAACCCGGTGCTGCTGAGGATGTTCGCGTCCAGCCAACTGGAAACGGATCCGCACAGGATTAAGATCAGTTCCGGGTTCTTCTTGAAATGCTGGTCCCAGACAACTTTCAGCTTCGGCAGGAATTCGGGATCGTTGCCCGCCATCCAGGAAACTTCGTCGAGAAGCACAATCCACCGGCCCTTCTCGGTGGCACGGGCCAAGTGCAAGAAGCGGTCCATCCAGCTTTCATGCCCGATCGGCGGCAGGCCCAATGCGAACTGCATCTGCTCGCCAAATGCATCGCGTTGGCGGGCCGCCGTGATGCCCCCCTGCGGTGCCAGGGCCGCGAGGAACACCTGCCGGTACTGCGGGTTGCGATCCGCGAACTCCTCGACCAGCCGGCTCTTGCCGATCCGCCTTCGGCCCGTCACCACCACCAGACTCGCCGCCTGCTTGGCGGTCAGCTTCTGGAGTGCATCCAGCTCATACTCCCTGCCAACAAATCGGCACTTCATGGTCGGTTCTCCTGCACCGAGACTCCCTAGAATATATCACCGAATGCACATTTTGTCAATTTGGTGATAAATTCCAGTCGTGAGAAATCCTCCACCAAAGCGTCAAAATAACGATTTGGTGATGCCAGATCGATTTGATTTGCAGGTCATGCAGAGGTTTTCGTGCCAACAATCTTCCTGCCTGCTCGGCCGCCTTGTCGACACACGATTCCGCCGCTCGGCAACGCCCCAGAGAAAAAACCCGTCCCGCGTCATGCCCGCGCATTGTTCCTTGCACGGGAAATGAAACGCCAGCCAAATTCGAAAAGGAAATGGCTTCGCCTACTATATGGAATACGGGGTGTTTAGCGCCGTTACCTCGAATTTCGGCGATGTCGCCGTAGTGCTTGCGTCCTATCTTACTACGCGTGCGGCCGTAGTCCGGCAATGCCTTCCAGGACGCTTGACGAGCTGGTGCCTGACCAGCTTCCGTCCGTGCCCCGTGCCAAGTACTGCCTGGCCTACGGTAGATTCCTGTACTTCAATTACGGGAGGCCCATGCTGGGATGGTACGTCGTTCCGCCCTTTGGCCGAAGAACGTACGATTTCGAGACGCGCCGGTGGAGCTACATTGATTAGGAAAGGCCAGCTCGAAGCCCCGGTCGCGGGGCGACGATCGCTACGTCCGGCCGCTCGCACTCCTTCGCCCGGGCCCATCGGCGCACCGCCCCCGGCAGACGGGCGAGGAACGGTGTGGGCGCGCAAGCCGTGGGCCTTGGCAGGTCCTGGACGGTGAATGAACTGGGTGGACAACGAAAAGGCATTCGTCCATAATGGGTGGGCGTTGCGTTGCATCTTTCTTTGGCAGTTCCGTGAGCCTTTGTGGAGGCGACTTGATGACTCCAGGGACGAGCTACCCCCATGTCACGATCGACGACCAGGGAACGGCACGTTTGGGGAAGACGCGTTACAAAGTGCTGCATCTGGCCGCAGAGCATTACCACTACGGCTGGACCGCCGAGGAGTTGCTGCGTCAGCATCCCGATTTGCGGCCCCAAGAGGTCTATGCGTCGCTGGCCTACTTCTACGACCACTTCGATGAGTTGGTACAGCAACTGCGGGCTCAAGAGTCGCAGGTCGAATCGTTGCGCCCCACGCGATCTTTGTCCCGGGCGGACCTGCTGCGCCGTAAACAGGGAGCTGCCTGAACGGTGAGCATGGCAGGAACGCGGCCGGACCTTTGCCGGTGTCATTTTCTCGCCACAGCAGGGCACGAGCATCGGACGCAGTGTGAGCGACCTGGAACTACTGGCACGGTGCTGCACGCCGGACGAAGTACAGGATCGTGTCATCTTTGTTCCGCTGCCGTGAACGCTTGGGACGTAAAACCGCTGTCGGAGGCGGACGGCAGCAACTCCAGGTAGCCGGTCAGAGCCGTTGTCAGTTGTCCCAGTGCCTCCTCCAAGGACTTCCGGACCAAATCGGCGCCTTGCCAATCGCCTCCCCGTTGGCCGCGCTGTTCCAGTTCCAAGGCCCGCTCGGTGACGGCCGTGGCGTCGAAGCCGGCGGCCAGCCCCTTCAGCCGGTGGGCCGCGGTTCGCAGTTTGCCGGCATCGCCGGCCGCCAAGGCGTCCTGGATGTCCATCAGCAACACCGGGGCGTCCCGCAGGAAGAACACGACTTGCTCTTTGAAGATCTCCACGTCGCCTTCCAGGCGGGCCAAGGCGGTGCGGAAATCAAACGCGGGGCCGCCCTCCGGCCCGCGCTGGTCGGAGACCTTGGCCGACCGCGCCTGCGTGCCCAGCGTCTCGACCAGCGTGAGCAACTCCTGGGCGTTGATCGGCTTGGAAATGTAGCCGTCCATGCCCGCCGTCAGGCAGCGCTCCCGATCGCCGCTCATGGCCGAAGCGGTCAGGGCGATGATCGGCAGGTGCGTTTGCGTCGTCTTCTCGCGTGCCCGGATCTGCCGCGTGGCTTGCAAGCCGTCCATCTCCGGCATCTGAGCGTCCATCACGACGATGTCCAGCGGTTCGCGTTCCGCCGCCGTCAGCGCCTCGCGGCCGTCCCCCGCCTGGACCACGAGATGTCCGCGTTTTTCGAGGATGCGGGCGGCCAACAGACGGTTGGCGGGGTTGTCGTCGGCCACCAGAACTCGCAACCGGTTCTTCGCACGCAGCGGCGCGCGCCGGCGGCTGGGTTTATCCTCATCGGCAGGCGGCCGCTCGAGGATGGTCAGGGGCAGGCAGAAATGAAAGGTGCTGCCGGCGCCGATTTTGCTCTCGACCCATAACCGGCCATCGAGTAACGCGACTAACTGGGCCGAGATCGTCAGCCCCAGGCCGGTGCCGCCATAACGGCGGCTGGTCGAACTGTCGGCTTGCGAAAACGCTTCGAAAATGCTCGCCAGCTTGTGCTCCGGAATGCCGATTCCCGTGTCCCGGACCGCAAAATGGACACGGGCTTCGTCGCCCATGCGGGAATCCAAGGCCGCCGTCACGACGACCTGCCCTTGCTCCGTGAACTTGATCGCGTTGTCGATCAAGTTGAACAGGATCTGCCGCAGGCGGACCGGATCGCCGACCACGATCGGCGACAGCTCGGAGGAGATCTGGCTGCTGATGTGCAGCCCTTTCTGGCGGGCGCCGGGCTCCCACAGCTTCAAGACCTCCTGGATCAACTCCGGCAGGGAAAACGGTACGGTCTCGATGTGCAGCTTGCCGGCTTCGATCTTGGATAGATCCAGCACGTCGTTCAGCAGGCGGAGCAGGGCCTCGGCGGAGTTCTTGACGGCCGCCAAGTACTCCCGCTGTTCCGGCGTCAGCCGCGTGCCCAGCGTCAGTTCCGTCATGCCGATAATCACGTTCATCGGCGTGCGGATCTCGTGGCTGACATTCGCCAAGAACTCGCCCTTTGCCCGGCTGGCGGCCTCGGCGGCTTCCTTCGCCTGCTCCAACGCGTGCTGCGCCTCGCGCCGCTTGGTCACATCGTTGGCGATGCCGACCCAGCGCGTGATGTCGCCTTCCTCGCTAAACACCGGCGTGACGCCGATCGACAGCCAGTAGGGCTGCCCGTCCGCCCGCGTCTGCTCGATCTCCTGGCTCAGACCGTGGCCGGCTTCCAGGAAGCGTTGGAACTGGCGCCGGGCGTCGGCCTCTTCATCTTCGTCGAACAGCATCGCCGCCAGTGACTGGCCGCGGATTGACGCGAGCCGGAAGCCCGTCATCCGCGAAAAGCTGTCGTTAATCCATTCGACGTAACCCTGCGCATCCAGGATCACCACGCCGTTGTCCGTCTTGCTGGCCACCAAGGCCAGCAGCTCCAGCGTTTCGTTCAATGTCCGCAGCTCTTGCAGTTCGCGTTCCAGGTCCGCGTCGCGGCGCTGCGTGGCCAGCAGGTTTTCGGTCAGCAAGCGGATCCGCCGCTGGCCGGTCTCCAAGGCATATTGGGCCGAGCCGGTTTCTAACGCAGCGCGCCACTCGGGCAATTCGCTTTCAACCAACGGCGCGGCGCCGGCGGGCAAGCCTTGTTCGAGCCGAATCTCGATTTCGCCCGGAAGTTCGCCCCGATACTCGACGCGACTGACCAGCGATTCGACTTCGCGCCGCCAATCGGTGTCTAATCCGGGTAGCGGTTTCTGAACCAACTCGCTACGGGCCGCTCGATCGGGCGTCGCGCCTCGAATGCAGATCACGGCGGTAACAGCGCTAACTCCCTCCCGAGCCGTCACGCCAAAGGCAACCTTGCCCCCGCCGTGGATCGCATGCTCGACCACCTTCCGCACCGCTTTGCCAAACGCGGCCCGCTGACGTTCCGGCAGTCCCGACAGCACGCCCAACAAACGCGCGCGCTGGACCGCAGCCCGAATGTCGCGATCCGACTGCAACGCAAATTCCGCAATCTCAAAATTCATGGCACTAAATAGGTTTGGTGAACTTTAATGTTGCAAATCTGATTTCCGGCGGCGTCCGAATCTTACCATCCGGCCCATCGTGAACCTGCCTTCCCGATGATTGCCCGCATATTCCGGATTCCGGCTCGCGAAACGTTGACTCTGGTGTACCTGACTACTATGAATCAGTAGATGCCCCTGAATACCCACTTTGTCTATCCCACCAAAGCCATGACGGACCAAGATCGAGAATGCCTGATCATACTGCTCCTGCAAGAGGGCAGCACCCGTCACGCGATCGAATTGTATCGCGAGGAAACCGGCGTTAGCTGGGAAGATGCCGTCGAAGCTGTTACGAATTTGTCTCAGCGAAACGGTATCCCGATTCGCCGCAACCGCCTGATGCCGTGGCTCGTGGCCGGCATCGCCGCGCTGCTCGGTTCCGCGCTGGCGTTTCACGCGTGATCCGAGGCCTTTGTTTCCATCCTGGTTTTTCTTCTGCGTCACGATGCGACTGCGGGCTTACAGCTCACGCTTGATGAAACGGTCGTCCCATGACCAGTTGGGAAACCGCTTGACAATTCTTTCTCTGGCGGATTGTCCGCATTTAAGACGGATGGACAGGTGGATGGTGGCAGAAAGTGGCGATTCGACGAGCAGCTGCACCAGGTCGTCGTCGAATCCGTCGCCGCCCAGGCCGAGAGCCTCCAGCCGTGGAGCGAATTCCGCCTGAAGGATCGCGGCGATCCCCATGGGGCCGAGACGCCAATTGTCGGCGAGCGACAATCGTTTCAGCTGGCGAAACGTGGCCACCACGCTCAAACGCCGCGCCATTTCGTCATCCATCCGCGTGTCATCGAGCGCCAGGGTCTCAAGTGGGGCCGGCACGGGAATCGCCCGCAGTTTCGGAACGGGTGACGCCAGCAGTCG
>CAZXYZ010000224.1:0-5099 GCA_964645045.1 uncultured Pirellulaceae bacterium
GCTTGAGCTGGAACGTACATGAACGCACTCAACGACTGGACGCTGGCGTGCCCCGCCTGCAAGAACACACTGGCGGTGGTGGCGGCCGAGGACATCCTCATGCCGCACCGGTCTTCCTGGCTTGACTCCAGGCAACGGTCTTGCTGTGCCGACAGGTCCGGCGAATCTCCGGGTACAGGCCGATGAAGACACGAGACATCCGGAATCCACTCACTTACCCTCGACTGGCGCGGTCGTGCTGGCGGCATCTCCGGGCGATCTCGTACCAGTGGCCTGAAATGCGCATGGCGTCCGCTCAATGGCCGCGCTGGGTCTTGAGGAGGCTGCTGAGTCCGATCTACCCGGTTCCTGTCATCCTGACATCGAGAACCGGTGTCCGCTGTGCGCTGGGTGACGATCCGGTCGATGACGCGATCTTCCGGCACATTCATCGCCCCGGAAACGGCTTGTACTTTCCACCCTTGGCGGGTGGTGAGCCGGACGGGATCGTTCTGGACGTCGGTGCTCACCACGGCATCTATGCGATGGAAGCGCTGCGCCGCTATCCGCACTGTCGGGTCGTTGCGATCGAACCTGATCCGGATGGATGCAGGAGGATCGAAGCCAACGCCCGGCTCAACGGTTTCACCTCACGGATCGAGATCGTGCAGGCCGGACTCGCCGACGTCGATGGACGTGGCTGGCTGGCGTTGGATGAACGCGGATCCTGGGCCAGCCGCACTCTGGCGGACGATCCCGAAGCAACTATGATCCCCCTGCCGGGCCCGCCTCCCACACAAGTCGAGCTGAAAACACTGCACACCATTCTTTCGAGTCGACAGCCCGCGATCGTCAAGTGCAATGCGGAGGGAGCGGAATTCGCGTTGATTCCGCAACTTCTTGCGCTCGGCCACCGGCCGCGTGTCATCGTGCTGATGATTCATCCCGACGCGGGCTCGCCGGACGAGTTGGTGAATCTGCTTTCCGGCGCCGGGTATCGCGTCTGTGATGCCGACACGCCTCCGCGAGGATGTCGCCTTCATTGTCTCTGGAAACCGGAAGACCACCGGTAGCGGCCACCGATGGCGGCCTGATGCACCGCGGTCCGCGCGCCCAGGAAACTCGGCCGCAGATACCGGACCAAGTCGCCTAGCCGGTCGTAGGGCATTACTTGCTCGAATTGGAGCGTAGATGACGTGACGAGGGAAATCACCAGCCTCGAGGTGGCATTCAACCGGCAGCTGCGGGAGCTTCAGGCACAAGGCAGGCCAAGCGAGGCTCTGCTGTCGGCCGCGGACCAGTGGTCGCGAGCGGTCTGGAGTGTCGCAGAAGAGCAAGGGCCGCTTGGGCTCAGCGATACCGCGGTCACGCAGGGACTCTGGCTCGCGGAACGTCCCATCTTTGTTTGCGGCGTGCATCGCAGCGGCACAACGCTCGTGCGAAACCTACTGGACGGTCACCCACAATTGAGCGTCCTGCCCTCCGAAGGCGGTTTGCTCACCGGTTATTTGGCGAAACTGCAGCGGTTGCCGGCTGCGGAACGGGTTCCCGTTCTGGGCCGTGAATGGCTCCGCCGACTCGCGAATCCCACCAACCGGCCTCCCTCTTGGCTGCTCGGCCGTTCGACGTCCGGCGGTTCTCCCTACGTGATGTTCGCGCGGCGTCTGTTGGCCTGGTGGCCTGTCGTGGACAGCCATTTTGGTGCCCGAAGCGCTCTCGCTCCCTTGATCGCGGTCGCCTTGGCTTACACCGCAAGTTCCCAAGACGACAACGAAGCGATTCGCATTCAGCGGTGGGCCGAGAAGACGCCCACCAACGAGTTTCATCTTCTCCGCTTGTGGGCTGAATTGCCGGCGGCGAAAGTCGTCCACGTCGTCCGCGACCCATGGGCTGTCTATGCTTCACGGAAACGGCTTGAGGAGCAAAGCCTGGGTGCGTTCGCCAACGTCCGACGGGTCCTGGAAGACCTGGCCCATTCGTTCGAGATCGCCGCCGCGAATCAGAATCGAAGGGACTTCCCGGAGTACCGCCTCGTTCGCTACGAGGATCTTCTGGACCATCCTCAAGACGTGGTTGCGGGGCTGGCCGCATTCCTGGGAATTGAGCCGGATTCGAGTTTGCTTCGTCCGACCGTCGCCAACTTGCCCGCCTACTCCAATAGCTCGTTTGGTCTGCGAGAAACATCAGGCTCCATTCTTGCGGGCGCCCAAGAAGGCCACCATGACCGTCTGACTGCTCACGAGCAGGAACTCGTGGGAGCCTTTGCGGGCGACGCGGCCGCCGCGTTGGGATACCCGACGGCCAAGCTCAGCTCGCTTCGCAAGTGGCTCGTCCGGATGAAGGTCCGGTCCGGATCCCGGGCCAGCGCCTGTTTCCGACGCTTGCGTCTGGCACGTTGATAGGGTAGGCAGCGTGCGGCCAACCCTGTAAAGGTGCGAAGCCCGTTGGAGTCCACGCTTTAGCGTGTCTTTCCTGACGGGCTTCGCCCGTCCGGACACGCTAAAGCGTGGACTCCAACCTCGCGCCGCCCGGTCGTTTCCACGAAAATAGTACCTTTCCAGGGGCAGGCAGCGTGCGGCATAGGCCCCGCAGGTTCGGCGGGCCTTCGGGCCAAGTGACTACAGGCTGTCCCGCTCCGGCACGCGAAGCGGAATCAGGCGGCGGGCTAAATCCAGTTCCCAGGCGCGCCCGTACCGGCCTGTCGCGTAGCGCCAACTGGCCAGCGCCCGCAGCACGGCTTTGCCCCACCGCGGCGTGGCGTAGTCCTGGACCGTGGGAAAGCGGCAGCCCAGCACCTGGATGAAGTCCTTCACCCGCTGCCGGGTCCGCGGCGAGAGCCAGGGGGCGTCGCGATGACAGACGAAATCGACCCATTGCGGCTGGGTCCATTCCTCGGGGGTGGTGGGCAAGGGCGGACCGTCCGGCCCATAGCGGGACAGGACCGGCAGCCTGCATCCAGAAGCATCGGCCCGGCGGGCGCCCGGGTCGCGCTGGGGAGTGGGGCTGTAGAAGTAAACGATCACTTCGCATTGCGGATGGATCCGCTTGACCCGTTTGATGAAGCCGAGGGTCTTTTCGATTTCGCCCTCCGGGTCCTCGGGGCCGCCCAGCACGAACGAGAATTCAGGGATCACGCCGTACGCGCGGCAGCGGGCGGCGGCTTCCAGGGTGTGCTCGACGACGGCTCCCTTCTTCATCCGCCGCAGCGCGTCGTCGCTGCCGGCTTCCGCCCCGATGAACGCCATCCGCAGCCGGCTGCGGCGGAGCAGATTCCAGGTTTGGCTGGAAAACCCAGCGAGCGTCTCAGCGCGCGCGTAGCACCACCACGGCATCTGCAGCGGGACTAGCGTCTCGATCAGCGGGATAGACGTCGCTTCGCGATCGAAAAAGTTGTTGTCGTAAAACTGCATCGCGTTCGCGCCGTACCGGTCCCGCAGCGTGTGTAGCGCCTGGGCCAGCGGGGCCGCCGACTGGAGCATCGTCGTCCCGTTGAACATTGATACCACCCCGCAGAAACTGCACCGATAGCGGCAGCCGATGGCCGCCTGATGGACCGCCGTCCGCGTGCCCATGAAACTGGGCCGCAGGTAGCGGACGACATCGCCCAGCCGGTCGTAGGGCAGGGGCGGAAACTCGTCCGGCGAGCGAAACGGCCGCTCGGGATTGTGGACGATTGCCACCCCGTCTTTCCACGTCAGCCCGGCGATGTCCCGCAAACATTCCGCGTCCCGCGCCGAACTGGGCGACTCGGCGGAATCGGCCATCGGCGGCCCCGCCTCGGGCAGCCGCTCCAGCAGTTCCAGCAGCGTGGCTTCGCCTTGGCCGCGCACGACATAGTCCACGTACGGAGCGTTGATCGCCGCCTCGGGGTACAGCGTCGGGAAATAGCCTCCCCAGGCGATCGGCACCTGCGGATAGGCGGCTCGAATCGCGGTCGCGATCTCGATCGCGGGAGCCACCTGCGGACCCGGCATCACCGAGATGCCCACCAGGTCACAACCGCCGTCGCCGATGGCCCGCAACGCGGTCCCGGCGGCATCGTCATCCACGTTGCCGTCGATCATCTGGTAGGCGTGTTTCCCTTCCAGCACGCTGCCCAGCGCTAATAGCGACAGCGGCAAGCGGAAGTTGCCCCGCGAGCACATCCGGGGACTAACGAGCAGCACCTGGCGTCGCGTCATGGTCCTTTTCTTTCCTCCGCCGGACCGAATAGACGTGCATGATCTCGTTGCCGTAGTCTTTGCCCGCAACGGTTTCCACCGCCACCGGCTGTCGGCGAAACTCGTCCAACATCCGCTCCGGCGAGCCGTCGGACGACAGGATTACCAGCGCCTGCCCCGTCGGTTTCAAAACCTGGGGCAAGCCGCGTGCAAACCGTTCCAACACGTCCGTGCTCCGCCACGCCCGGTCGTACGCATCGCGGGGTTGACCGACGAAGAACGGCGGGTTGAACAAGACGAGGTCAAACTGTTGGCCTTCCAGGCCGTCAAATAGGTCGCCCGGCCGAATCTCGACCTGCTCCTCCAACTGGTTCAGTAAAACGTTGATCCTGGCGCAACGCACCGCCTCCGGGTTGATGTCGACCCCGATCACCCGGTAGCCGTGCCGGGCTGCAAAGACGGCTCCAATCCCCGATCCGGTGCCCATGTCCAGAGCCCACGGCGGATCATCTGCCGCCGGGGATGCGCCCCTGGGGAGTTTCGTCAGCGTACGGGCCAGCAGCGTGCCGCTGCGGAAGATCACCGGATTCAGCACCCCGGGCAGAACCAGCAGCGGGACTCCGTCCACGTCTTCCAGCACCGGACGGCGCAAGCGGCGGCGCAGGATCGGCCGCTTGCACGCCAACCACGCGCGGCTCCACCAGCGGGTCCGTTCCCGCCACCAACTGGATCCTTCCGGTGGTTTGCTGATCGCGTTCATACCGATCCTTCTCGTTGCCCGGCCGACGCCGCAGTCTAGTACGTGTGGAGAATTCGGGCAAGGCCCGAACGGCATTCTGCTTGACGCCGTTCCGCCGTTGTTGTATCAGCCCGGATTATTCACGAAGCGGGGGATGTCGCGGCACTCTGTCGTAGCCGCATCCGCCAGAATGCGGGAACACTCTGTCGTAGCCGCATCCG
>CAZXYZ010000225.1:0-4965 GCA_964645045.1 uncultured Pirellulaceae bacterium
ACTGATGGCGTGCCCCCTACCGAAACCGCGGGCGATTCCCGTGCCGGCCCCACCGGGCCTTAACGGGCGAGGGTGCGACGAAGAACGCAGCCTGGTCATCGGCCAATCCGGCAAGCGGAACCGTCGGGTGGCTGTGTTGGTCAAAGACCGCGTGGCCCGCGAACTCGAACGCTGAGTCCGATCCATGGAAATCAGGGAGGATCAGCGTTCCCCTCTTGGGTGTGGGAGGAAGAAAGGGAACACGGATCGGCACTGATCTTCGCTGATACAAGCAGAGGCGATCCCGGGTCAAGATCGTGCCGCATTGGATCAGTGTAGATCAGTGTGAATCAGCGTTCCTCTCTTGGACAGGGCCGGAAGAAACGGGAACACTGATCGGCACTGATCTTCGCTGATAAGACTTAGTTGCTGATCTGGCCAACCCCTCGCGTCAACGTGCCGGCATGCGGAGAACCGGCGGGCTTACGCCAGCGGCTCGCCGTTCGGTAGGCAACTACGGGGTCAACCGCGGGCCCGATCGTTGTCCCGCTGCGGCTTGAACATGACGGCGGCCAGCGGGGGCAGCGTGACGCGCAGCGTACACGGGCGGCCGTGGCTGCTCCGTTGTTCGGCGACGACGCCCAGGCCGTTGCCGGCGTTGCTGCCGTTGTAGTGTTGCGAGTCGCTGTTGAAGATCTCCAGATACCTGCCGCCTTGCGGGACGCCCACGGCATAGTCATAACGGGCGACGGGCGTAAAGTTGCAGCAAACGACGATGAAATCCTGCGGGTCTCTTCCTTTTCTCAAATAGCACAGCAGGCTTTCGGCTGCGTTGTTGCAGTCGATCCATTCGAATCCCGCGTGGTCAAATTCCAGTTCGTGCAGCGCCGGTTCCCGCCGGTAGACGGCGTTCAGGTCCGCGACCAGCCGCTGCATGCCGGCGTGGTTCGGCCACTGCAACAGGTCCCACTGCAACTGCTGCTCGTGGTTCCATTCATGCCATTGCGCGATTTCCCCGCCCATGAACATCAACTTCTTGCCCGGATGCGTCCACTGGTAGGAAAGCAACAGCCGCAGATTCGCGAACTTTTGCCACAGGTCGCCGGGCATTTGGCTGATCAGCGACCCTTTCATGTGGACGACCTCGTCGTGCGAAAATGGCAGGATGAAGTTTTCGGTAAAGGCGTACAGCAAGCTGAACGTCAAATCGTTTTGGTGATGCCGGCGGTAAATCGGCTCGCGGCGCACGTAACGCAACGTGTCGTTCATCCAGCCCATGTTCCACTTCATGCTGAACCCCAGACCGCCGGCGTCCGTGGGACGGGAGACGCCGGCCCAAGCGGTGGATTCCTCGGCGATCGTCACCGTGCCGGGGAACTGGCCGTGAGTCACGCGGTTGAACTCTTGCAGCAAGCTGATGGCGTGCAGGTTGTGATTGCCGCCGTATTCGTTCGGCACCCACTCGCCTTCCTTGCGGCTGTAGTCCAAGTACAGCATCGATGCCACCGCGTCCACCCGCAAGCCGTCGATGTGATAATTGTCCAACCAGAACAGAGCATTGGCGATCAGGAAGTTCCGCACTTCGTTGCGGCCATAATTGAACACCTTGGTGCCCCAATCGGGATGCTCGCCCAGACGCGGATCCTCGTGTTCGTACAGCGCGGTGCCATCGAACCGCGACAAACCGTGACCGTCGCGGGGAAAGTGCGCCGGCACCCAGTCGACGATCACCCCGATCCCGTTCTGGTGGCAGTAATCCACCAGGTACATGAAGTCTTCCGGACCGCCGTAGCGGCCGGTGGTGGCAAAGTAGCTGATCGGCTGGTAGCCCCAACTGCCGTAGAACGGATGCTCCGAAACCGGCATCAGTTCCAGATGCGTGAAGCTCATCCGGCGGCAGTACTCGACCAGGCGATGGGCCAGTTCGCGGTAGCCCAGCCACGCGCCCTCGGAACGCTGCCAACTGCCCAGGTGGACTTCGTAAATCGAGATCGGCTGGTGCAGGAAGCTCGTTTCGCGCCGCCGCTGGAGCCAATCGTCATCGTTCCACGCATAGCGGCTCAAGTCGCGGACCACGGAGGCCGAATGTGGCGGGACTTCCGCGCCAAAGGCGTAAGGATCGGCTTTCTCCAGCACCTCGCCGTCGCGGGTCTGGACGCGGTACTTGTACAGATCGCCCGGACCAACGCCGGGAACAAACAGCTCCCAGATGCCGTTGGCGCCATGCTGCCGCAGGAAATTCCGGCGGTCGTCCCAGTGGTTAAAGTCGCCCACGACACTCACGCTGACCGCGTTCGGCGCCCATACGGCGAAATTCACGCCCGATACGCCGGCAAACGTGCGGAGATGAGCGCCCAGACGCTCGTATGCGCGGTAGTGCTTCCCTTCGCCGAGCAAATACAGGTCGTACTCCGAGAACAGGGATGGAAAGGCGTAGGGATCTTCGATGGTCTTCATCTCACCATGCTTGTCCGAGACTCGCAGTTGATATCGCCGCTGCTGTTCGTCGTTCTGCCACGGGCAGATGGCCTCGAACAGGCCCGCCGGATGGACTCGCCGCATCGGCAGTGCTGTCTGGTGCGCCGGATGCACGACCCACACCTGCCGCGTCTCGGGCAGGAACACGCGGACCGCCGTGACTTTGCGGCCTTCACATTCCACGTCGTGCGGACCCAAGACCTCGGCCGGATTGGCATAGGTTCCGTTCACAACCGCGCCGACACTGCTTAACGACAACTGCGTGCGCACCGTCCATGCCTCCGTGATGATACAGGTTCTTGCCGCTACTAAAAGAGTGCAGACCTACTTCACTGCGAATCCGGCCCCGACCGGTTAAGCACCGTTCGAGAACTAACTGCCTGATGTCACCGTGGCGTAAGCTTCCTGCTTGCGGGAGATCATGGCATCGCAAGCTGGAAGCTTACGCCACTTGTTTTCCGAACGATGCTAAGCGGCTTGCAGCCCCAAACTGCCGCGTAACCGACTGCGGCAGCGATGCCAAAGGTCCCGGACGACTTGTCCCCACGACGCCGCCGCGTGCCGGTTGGGCTTCGCCGGATGCTGTCGCGGTTGCGGCTTGTTGCGGTGCTTGGGCGCGGGGACGCAACGCCTGGCTGGCGCCGGGGAGGACGCCGCCGCAGGGGTTGGCTCGGACGTGTCCGGCATGTCGAATCGCCAAACGCGGCACTCGACTTGGTGATATTGCATGGCCCGGTCGATCCGCTGCCAGAGATCGCGATTCTTGATCGCCTTCATCTCGCCGAAACGTTCCCACTGCCAACCGTTTTCGCGCCACTCCTCCAAGCCGAACAAGAAGCCGCGGCTGACGTAGCGGCTGGTCGTCACCACCGTGACCCGGGACGGCTGCTCCAGCGCTTCTAGACCACGGACCACAGCCCACAACGCCAACCGGCCTTCCTCCGACTCGATTTCTTCATCGGCGGCCTCGAATCGCGTTCTGCCATCCACGGTCTCCAGAACAAACCGCCACCGCCCGCTCGCGTGACCGCGCCGGGAACAACTGGCCTCCGCTGACCGAGGAGTGTTGGATTCCGAGAAGAGGAGATAATGAGGAGTTGATACAGTCATCGATACAACCCGCCTGTCCAAAGGCACCACAAGGGATGACGTACCCTCCAGTTGGCGTCCGCTACGCTTCCGTACGATCGATTCTTTCGTCATTTTGCGTCGGCTCGAATCAGGAGACTTTCCAGAAAGCATTTCACAAACGGGAAAGCACAACCTATATTCTCCAGCCCATGCACATTAACTCTTGCCGCTCCTTTGGGAAAAGCAAACAGATTGCGCCAAGTCCCCTTCAATTCGCACCGGTCATGTTGGTGCGGATTCGGCACAGGTACGAATCGGCGGTGATGAAGAGCGTCTTTCCGTCTTCGCCGAACGTGCAGTTCGCAGTCCGTTGTCCGGTATTCAGGCGGCCGAGCAAATTGCCGTCCGGCGTCAGGACGAGCACGCCACCGGGGCCCGTGGCCCAGAGGTGACCAGCGTGGTCGATGGCCATTCCGTCCGGCAGTCCCGGACGCGTCGGCACCCAGCTCGTCGCATCGAACAGGACTCGGCTCTTGCCAAGTGTCCCGTCGTCGAGCACCGGAAACGCTTTCCAGATGGCAGCGCTGGGATCGGACTGGGCCACGTACAACGTCTTTTCGTCCGGCGAGAAACCGATCCCGTTGGGACGTGTCAGCTCGGTGGACAGCAGCGTCAGTGTGCCGTCCTTGGCCAGCCGGTAAACGCCGCAGAAATCCAGTTCGCGGCGCGGATCATCAAAGCCTTGCGGCAGTCCGTAGGGCGGATCCGTGAAATACAGATCGCCATTCGATTTGTATACCGCGTCGTTGGGGCTATTCAGCCGCTTGCCCTGGTAGTTATCCACCAGCGTGCGCTTGCCGCCGTTGGCGGTCAACACCGAGATCCGCCGGTCTCCGTGCTCGCAGGAAACCAGTTGGCCCAGCGAATCGAGCAACAATCCGTTGCTTCCGGGCTCACCGCCGTAAAACGCGTTGCCCGTGTAGCCCGACGGGCACAAGAACAAGCGGATGCCTTCATCGGCCTTCCATTGAAACACCGAATTCCGCGGGATATCCGAGAACAGCAGATATCCGCCATCCTTCTGCGGCACCCACACCGGGCCTTCGGTCCAAGTGAAACCTCTCGCCAGAACTTCGATCTTGGCGTCGCTCGGCAAGAGGGCATCCAACGCCGGATCCAGCCGCTCGATCTCGCCCAGCGTCTGCTGCGCAGCGACGGACCCTGGCTGGTGTGAAAAGAAGAACAGGCCCGCAAGCACGACCAGGATGATTGGCCAGGTTTTCAGCGTTTTCATGCTAGTTCCTCCAGATAACGAGCCGCGAAAGAGATGTAGGGTTCTCAAGACTTTAGCCCGTTGTGGCGAGGAAGGGAAGCGATCCCGGACGCACGGCAAACGCATCAAATCCTCTAGAAAAGATTATTTGCATTGACCTTGCC
>CAZXYZ010000226.1:0-4691 GCA_964645045.1 uncultured Pirellulaceae bacterium
CGCAAGGCGAACGACTATAACAACGGCTGCCATTCGGACCAGTTGCTGGGCCAGTGGTGGGCGCACATGCTGGGGCTGGGATACCTGTACCCCGTCGAGCGGATTCGCGGGGCGTTGGAAGCCGTGATGCGGCACAATTTCCGCGAGAACTTCGCGGGCTTCGTCCAGCGGCCACGGCGCTACATCCCGGACGACGAGGGCGGATTGCTGATGTGTACGTGGCCGCACAACGACCGGCCCGATCCGTTCATCGTGTATGCGGACGAAGTCTGGACGGGCATCGAGTATGCGGTCGCCGGCGCAATGGTGTACGAGGGCCAGTTGGAACCGGCGCAACAGATCGTCCGCATGGCCCGCAGCCGTTACGACGGCCGGCTGCGCAAGGACCTGAATTCCGGTCCCGGCGGCAATCCGTTCAACGAATTGGAGTGCGGCAAGTTCTATGCGCGGGCGATGAGTGCCTGGTCGCTGCTGATCGCC
The DNA here is from genome assembly GCA_964645045.1 of uncultured Pirellulaceae bacterium. Classification (GTDB taxonomy): domain Bacteria; phylum Planctomycetota; class Planctomycetia; order Pirellulales; family Pirellulaceae; genus Anammoximicrobium. The sequence goes on from CAZXYZ010000226.1 coordinate 481, forward strand.
TGCCAGGGTTTGCTGCTCGAAGGCCCCCGCGGCCTGTTGGGTTTCCGGCCGAAATGGCAGCCCGTAGACCACCGCTCGTTCTTCACCGCCGCCGAAAGCTGGGGCCTGTTCGTCCAGCGCCGGCAAGCCCGCGAGCAAACCGAACAGATCGAAGTGCGGTACGGCACGCTCCGGGTCCGCGAACTGGTGTTCGAGTTGCCCGACGGAGCCGGTTCGGCCAGCGCCACGGTGACGGTCGCCGGCCGCACTGTCCCGGCGGCCGTGCGCTGCGACGGCAACGAGGCCCGGCTGACGCTGGACGACGAGTTGCTGACTGCCGAAGGCGAAACGCTGGAGGTGGTTTGGAAGTGGTAGGGCCAGAGGAGGACGAACGTGGTGTGCGTCTGTTGATGTACATCAGCCATTTCCTTGGAATGTTGGTTCAGGTAATTGACTTACATCAATTTTCGGGCCTACAATGTCGATGAAGGACGGTGAGAAACAACGGAGTTCAGAAAACGCGGAAAGGGAGTCCGTTGGCATCGCTCACTGATCCAGCCCGACTGGAGGCGTTTAAGGACGCACTTCGCAACTGGAGTTTCGACGGCTTCGTCCGCTTTGAGCTGACGGAGACGGCCTACCGCTGGATCAGGAGGGAGTTGAACAGTATCTCTCTGAAGGAGATTGGCAGCCTAATGCATGATTACGTCGCGGCGGGAGGTGAAATCGACGAGGTTTGCGAGACGCGACCGGAATGGAGCGATTACGAGTTTCACTACGACCTTCGGTTCACGATTCAAGACAAGCCTGTGTACATCGAAAGCCGCCTCAATTACCGGCTGCCTGTCGTTCCTGATGAATCAACCATCCTCGTGGTCAATATCCATGCACCTTAAGCAAGCAGGCAAGACGAAGCGAGCGCCAAGAGCGGAGCGTCCATTCCCGTGGCGCTGTCGCCACTGTGGCCAGCAGGAAGTCATTTTGACAACGTTGGCGTACCGGGCCGAAGTCCGTCATGACGGCCGATTGCACTCATTTGTCATCCCCGAACTCACGCTCCCAATCTGCCAAGCCTGTGGAGAGAAGGTCTTTACGGAAGACGTAGATTGCCAAGTCAACGAGGCACTTCGCCTGCATTTGAAGCTGCTGACGCCGACTCAGATTCATGAGGGCGTCAAACGCGCGGGGATGTCCCAGAAGGAATTCGCCAATTGTCTGGGGATCGCGGAAGCGACATTGTCAAGGTGGCTTAATAAAACACAAATCCAGTCGCGGGCAATGGACAATCTCTTGCGAATCTTCATGGCGTTTCCGCAGTTGAGGACGGTGCTTTGTGGAGAGAACCAGGATCCGCAACTGGGGACTTTGGATGCGGTGGATCGAGATTTGCCTCAGTCGCCTTCTGGACGAACCTGCGAGCGGCGCACTTCCGTTGAAGTTTGAGTCTACGGACAAACCGATTACACTCGATGTGTCGCCGCCACGAGAACGGTCGGCGATCCTTCGCTCGCACCAGGACCATCAGGAATTGACGGAAGGAAACAAGCATGAAAGTTAGTGTCCTTGGGAGCGGGGCCATTGGCAGTCTGATCGGCGGGCTGATCAAGCATCACGCGCCAGAAGTCGACGTGCTGTTGCTCGTCCGCGGCGAACACGGGACCGCGATCCAGCGTGCGGGCTTTGTCGAGGTGAATGGTCCTTGGCCGCCTCGCCGTCCGCCGGTCACCGCCTCCTTTCGTGTCGAAGACATGGCGGGCTCCGACTTCGTTCTGGTGACGGTCAAGTCTCAGGCGACGGACGAAGCGATTCGCTCGGCCGAGCCGTACCTGGGCGACGCGACGGTCATTTCACTGCAAAACGGCTTGAATGACGAAACACTCTTGCAGCGAGTCCGGCCGGAGAAACTCGTCATGGGTCTGACGGCCACGAACGTGGCGATCGTCGCGCCGGGGAGCGTCAGCCTGCAGTTCGCCGGTTCGATCGTGGTGGGACCGAATGCCGACCGATCGAACGAGGCCGCCTCGCGGAGCGCAGCGGAACTGCTGCGAAAAACGGGATTGCAGGTTTCTGAGGATGCCAACGTGCAAGGAGCGAGATACAACAAGCTCGCGATTAACGCCCCCGGCTATGCGTCGTGCCTGTCGCAGTCGAATTTCATTTCGGAAGGCGTCTGCTACGGCCCGTGGCGGCGGCATGTTGGACTGCCGCTGGTCGAGGAATGCATCCGCATCTTCGACCGCGGAGGCCTTGAATTGTCCCGCATTCCCGGACTGCCCGATGTGCGGGGACTGAGGCGGTTCTTCCGCATTTTTGATATCCCCGTGGCCGGATCGATCGCGTCGGCGGTCGCCAAGCGAAAGTACAACAAGAAACCGTTGGTGTATTCGCTGTACCAGGATTTGTTGCGTGGCAAAGGAACTGAGGTGGATTTCACCAACGGCAGTCTCGTCCGCCTGGCGGAGCAAGCCGGCCTGGAGGCTCCGTATAACTCGCTGCTGGTCGCATTGACGCACGAATTGGAGCAGCGGGGGCCGGGCAGCTTCTTTACACAGGACGAAGTCATCCAACGGTTTCAACAGGCGGGCAGCACCGCCGCCCCCAACCCATGACGCTACCTGACAACCGCGCGCCGCGTTCGGACCGGCGTCTCGAAGTCCTGCTATCGGAAGGGTCAAGCACGTCAGCGCGTCAGACGCTGTACGGGCTGGGCCGTGCCTATCGGATCGACGTCCTGGACCCCGCCGGCGTGACGCTGTGCCGGTTCTCGCGGAACGTCCGCCGTTGGTATCGCTGTCCCTCCTGCGCCAAGACGCCGCTGGACTACCTGCGGTTCCTGGGACACCGGCTGCGCGCGAACCGCTACGATGTCCTGCTGCCGACGCACGAACAGGCGTATCTGCTGGCGCGAGTCCGCGACCAGCTCCAGAAGTACGTGGGTCTGGCGCTGCCGCCGTTCGACGTTTTCGACCGAATGCAGGACAAGGCGAAGTTCGTCCGGCTGCTGGACGAATTGGGCTTGCCGTATCCTGCCACCACGATCGTGTCCACGCGGAAGCAGTTGCAGGGGAGTTGGGAGTATCCCTGCTACCTGAAGCTCGCTCACGGCACCGCTGGAAATGCGGTGGCGCGACTGGAGCACGCCGACGACATGCAGCAGATGGCCGATCGTCTGGAGCGCGAGGGCGCGTTCGACGGCGACGGGGAGGCACTCGTTCAACAACCGGCCGTCGGGGCGCTCGCCGTCATTCAGGCCGTGTTTCAACAGGGACGGCTGGTCGGGTCGCACTGCACGCAGGGCCTGGTCCAAGGCGTGGGCGGGGCGCCGGTCTCGCGGATCAGCGTCTCGCATCCGGCGGTGGTCGAGCACATCCGGCGGCTGGGAGCGCACCTTCAGTGGCACGGCCCGCTGTTTGTCGAGTACTTCTACGACGAGTCCACGGGCGGCGTTCAGTATCTCGAAGCGAATCCGCGAATCGGCGAAACGTTGAACGCGACGATTTGCGGAGTGGACCTGTGCGGGCAAGTGATTCAAGTCTCGCTGGACGAGCCCGTCGAGCCGCTGCCGGCCGGACGAATCGGCATCCGCTCGCACCAAAGCATGACGATTCTGCTGGCGGCCGCACTGCAAGGCGCCACGCGGCGGCGGCTGTTGGCCGAGCTGGCCCGCCAAATGTCGGGCCGCGGCCTGTACCGAGACAGTCAGGACGAGTTGGCGCGGTTTGGGGATGACTGGCCCAGCGTGTTGCCGTTGGCGGGCGTGGCCGCCCAACTGCTGATGGCCCCCCGTTTGGCCGACCGCATCGTCCGGCAGACGGTCAACAACTACTCCCTGCCCGCCGCCGCCGCGGCGGCCATTCGCAAATATCCTCTCGCCGTGCTCGACGACGCACTGGGTGGGGGCTGACAACCGCCATGAACTAAATCGGCTGCATCGGGACTTAGCCGCGGAGCGGCGGCAGGATATAGCCAGGGGCGTCAGCGCCTGGAAAACTCGCATCATCTGCTCGCACGCCCCGTAGGGCAACGCCGTGAAGCATTTTTCGTAGCCGCATTCGCCAGAATGCGGGGCTTTCGGGACACTGGGCCCGCGTTCTGGCGAACGCGGCTACTCCGTTCCGCCCAATTTGCGGTCAGAAAATACTTGACAGCGTTGCCCGTAGGGGCGGCAGGTGCCTATCTGGGACCGGCACGAGAATCGCCCGCGGTTTCGGTACACGGCAGGCCAGCAGTCC
>CAZXYZ010000227.1:0-4503 GCA_964645045.1 uncultured Pirellulaceae bacterium
ACCGCAGAACATTTTCATCGACCAGCGTGGTGAACCGGTCGTGGTGGATTTCGGCCTAGCTCGCCGCGGCGTCTCTCGCGATGCGGCGTTGACGCAAAGCGGCGCCTTGATGGGGACTCCGGCCTACATGGCTCCGGAACAAGCCCGCGGTCGAATCGAGGCGGTGGGACCGCACAGTGACGTCTACAGTCTGGGCGTGATCCTGTACCAGTTGCTGACCGGCCGCCTGCCGTTTCAAGGCGATTTCCTGGCGGTGCTCGGCCAAGTGATGAGCACCGACGCCCCCGATCCGCCCAGCACGCACCAGCCTGAATTGGATCCGCAATTGGAGGCCATCTGCTTGAAAGCGATGGCCAAACGGCCCGAAGACCGCTACGCCGGCATGACCGATTTCGCTCAGGCGCTGACGGAACTGCTGAAGAGCCGCCAGTTGGACGAACGCGGGTCACCTGCAGAACGCGGGGCTCCTGGTATTCCTCGGCGCGCGTCTCCTGTTGGGCGCGGGTTTCCCGACCCCGCCCTTGCCGCCGACCGTCAGGTCTCCCCCGCCGCCGCCGCAGCCGCTTGGCCAGCGGCGCCGACGCTGGTTGATGCCCAGGGTGTGTCCGGGAGACCTACGGTCGGGCAGGTGGCTCGGTCAGGAGACCAGCCACAACGGTCAGGTGACCGGCCACAACGAGCAGGGCCCCGCGTCCCGCGGTGGGCCTGGATCGCCACCGCCTGTGGCGCCGCCGCAGTCCTGTTGGGAATCATCTTGTACGTCCAGACCAATCACGGATTCGTAAAGATCGAATTGAGCGACCCGGCCGCCAAGGTCCAAGTCCAGGTCGACGGCGAGACGATCGCGATCACCGGTCTGGATCGGCCACTCCGCTTGCAGCCGGGCGAGCACGGTCTGGTCGTAACCGGCGACGACTTCGAGACGGTCACGCGGTCCTTTACCGTCAAACGCGGCACGGACGAACCGCTTCGCGTGACGCTGGTGCCGAAGGCGGAACAGGTCGTCCAGACGCCGCCGCCTGTAGAACCGAAGCCAACCGAACCGCCGCCCGCGCCCCAGCCCGCCGTCTATCGCGTGCAGATCACCCCGCCGGAAGCGCTGCTCACCGCCAACGGCAAGGGCGTAACCGTGGCAGGCGAAGGCGGCCAGCGGACGGTGACGGTGGCCGAGCCGGATGGCAAAGCCAAGGTCGTGCTCTTGGCTGTCCTGGCCGGGCACGAGAACCAACAGCGCGAGTTGCAGCCGACGGTCGGGGAATCGCAGACGCTGGCATTCCAGCTGCCACGGTTACCCGAACCCACCGCTCCGCCGCCAGCCGCATCCCCGCCCCCATCGACCGTGGCCAAAACGCCGCCGGAGCCCTCGCCGAAATTGCCGCCAGCCCCCAGCGGTCCGCTGCCCACGATCACGAATTCCATCGACATGCATCTGGTGCAGATTCCCGCCGGCGAATTTTTGATGGGATCACCCGATTCGGACAGCGAAGCCTCCAGTGACGAGAAGCCCCAGCATCGTGTACGGATCACTCAGCCGTTCCACCTGGGGGCCTTCGAGGTGACCCAATCGCAATACCAACAAGTGATGGGGAGCAACCCGAGCAACTTCAAGGACGACAGCGGGTTATTGCCTGTGGAAACCGTTAGTTTGGAAGACGCGCAGGAGTTTTGTGCCAAACTATCCGAACTGCCGCAAGAAAAGCAGGCGGGCCGGCAGTATCGTCTGCCGAGCGAAGCCGAGTGGGAATATGCGTGTCGTGCGGGGAGCACGTCTCGCTACGGATTGGACGAGTCGAGCGAGGTCCTGGGCAGCTACGCTTGGTCGGGTGGCATTCTCGGCATCTTGCAGACGCATCCCGTGGGCAAAAAGAAGCCAAACTCATGGGGGCTGTACGACATGCAGGGAAATGTGTTTGAGTGGTGCTTTGACTGGGAGGGGACGTATGTTGCGTCGTCGTCGGACAACCCACGGGGGCCTACTACGGGCTCGCTCCGCGTGATTCGCGGCGGTAGCTGGGGGAGCGACGCGAAGAGCTGCCGGTCCGCGTATCGGTTTGGGCTCGCGCCGAGGAACCGGAGCAGCGACGTCGGGTTCCGCGTGGCCTTGAGTTCGGTGGATGCCCCAAGCGAGTAAAGCCAGTTCCAGGCAAGCGCGGAGTCTTCCGCGCAGGCCGAAACAGGATCGTGCGCAGCGGAGCCGAGCCTGTTTCGAGCCGTAGCGCAAGGCGGAGCGTCACGTAGCCTGTTCGTTCCGAGACCGGATGCGAGTCTCGGAGAGACTCGCCTACGTGTAGGCGGCGCAGCCGCCGTGGTGTCCGAGGCGAAGCCCCGGCGCGCCATGTTGAGCGATGTTAAAATAGGCAACCTGCCGCCGATCTCGGTTTTCGCGGATCGGATTAACGCGGATTCGAGCCTCTCCGTGATCGAGATTTTGCCGCGTCGCGGCTACTAAACGTAGCCGTGGGTTTCAATCCATGAGGCCAATTGAGTGTGGTCACGAAGCGGTCTGCTTAATCCGTGCCGACGCGACAAGCCGGTCGAATTCGTCCCCGTCCAAAATGCCTTTCGCGTCCAGTTGGGCGCGAAACATGGCAAGGTGGTGGGGAGCGACATACTGATTTGCCTTGTACACGGGCAGCGCCAACAGCGTGTCGGTGTCGTCATGCTGAAAGGCAAGGTGGGCGTCCGAGAGTCCGACCTGCCGGAAGCCCAAATCCGATAAGAAATCGCGCAAGGTCGCGAACCGAATGCGTGTTTCAGACATCATGGCGAGCCTTCCGATGAATCTGTCCCTGAACCTCGTTCTTGTAGCGCGCTATCTCGCGGATCGATCGCCGGTTGACACGCTGAGCGGTCGGAATGTGGACGTTCAACTCGTCGCCCGCGGCAAATAACTCCGCAGTCGGATAACCCGCGAAGAAATCCTGCACGTACAACCAATACGCTCTGTCGCTACCTCCATCATACAGCATTAGGATGACCGGGTAAGCCTCGCTCAGCCAAAGCTTCAGGTCGCGGCGGCTGATCGGCCAGGAGATTGTCCGCCCGTCCTTCAGCAAGGGCAGGTGGTCGGTCGCCTTGACCTGAAAGAAAACGACGCCGCCTTCGACTTGACCACGCTGGTCGTACGTAACCGCCGTGAAGTCGTATCCATAGTCATGTTGCACCCGCTGGCCGGTATAGCCGCAAAGCAGCACCTGCCGCTCGAGGTGGTTCACGGCCAGATCGGCGATCACGTGCTGTCGTGTGCGGATTTTTCCCGAGATCGTTTGACTTGTCACGGTGCTGGCTCTCGGCAACGCCTACTTCCTCTGCGTTTGAATGCCATGCTAAGTTACCGGAAGATGTCGTCGAGGTACAGGCCACGCTTGCTGGCATCGCCCCGCAAAGGTAGTGTATGTCAAAGTGGGGGGCCCACCGTAAACGGAACTCGCTGTAATTTGACTTAATTCAGCGTCCGTACTGTATCATCTTGAGCAGGAACGTCGGCTGGCCGCCGCTAGCTCGGAAACATCGAAACCCCCAAGATCAACCTACTCGGATTATGTGAACGTCTCATGCCCTGGCCCCTGGCTTCCCACTTCAGCACGATGGTCCAGCAGCCGCGGTTGGCGTTTCGCGACCCGCGGTTGCAGGCTTGCCGCATCGAACGCAATGCGCTGAATCAGCCGCGGGTTTGGGCGGGCCAGTTCGCCGTGGTGTACAAGGGCGTGGACCCGCAAGGCACGGCCTGGGCGATCCGCGCGTTCATCCGCGAGTCGTCCGACCGGCGCGAGCACTACGACCGGATCAGCGAGCACCTGAAAGCCCGCCCCTTGCGCTGCCTGGTCGATTTCGAGTACCGCGACGCCGCGATTCGAGCCACGGACGGCCGCTGGTATCCGCTGGTCGTGATGGATTGGGTCGAGGGCCTGACGCTGTTCGAATGGGTCCAGAGCAAATGCCGAGTCGGCAAGGGGCCGTCGCTCGCCAAGGCCGCGCTGCACTGGCTGAGACTGACCGGCGAACTGACCGGGGCCCACATCGCCCACTGCGACCTGCAGCACGCCAACGTACTGGTCACGCCGCGCGGCTATCTGAAACTGGTCGACTACGACGGGATGTGCGTCCCCGCCCTGGCGGGCCGGCGAAACCTGGAAACCGGTCTGGCGCCGTACCAGCATCCGCAGCGCAACGAGCAGACGCTGCTGTCGTCCAACCTGGACCACTTCTCGGCCCTGGTTATTTACGTGGCGCTGCGTGCCTTGGCCGCCGACACGTCGTTGTGGGCGCGGTACGTAGAACAGCCCGGATACGACAGGCTGCTGTTCCGCAGCGAGGACTTTCGGGACTCGGGGCAGTCCGCCCTGCATCGCGACTTGTTGCAATCTCCGGATGGAGCGGTCCGCGACTTGACCGCGAGGCTGTTCTCGGTGGCCAAGGGAAACCTGGACGACGTGCCGCCGCTGGGACGAATGGTACGAGGTTAAGCGTGTTCGCGGGTTTGCCGCCGTTGTAACCCGAAGC
>CAZXYZ010000228.1:0-4470 GCA_964645045.1 uncultured Pirellulaceae bacterium
GGCTCCCAAATGGACCCGGAGGTTCTCGTCGAGCCGGTGCCAAGGTGAAAACGAGGGGAACGGCCGAGCTTGTTGCGGCCCATCGTCCGGGGCGGTAGCATGGCTGGCGTTGGGACGACGATTTGCCAGTCTGCCGCGTCGACCGCAACCGCGCCGGCGTCAGACTACCGTGGAAATTCGGCTACATTCCAGCCCAAGAACCGTTCGGAGGCGTCACCATGTTTCACCGACTCGGGTTTTGCCTGCCCGTCGCTTTGGCAGCCGTTGGTCTTGCCACCGACTTGATCCCAACGGCCGTTGCCCAGCAGCAAGCTGCCGTCCCCGTGGATGATTTGATCCGTGTACTGACGAGCCGCGACGCGTTTTCCGAGGAGTGCGCTTCCGCCTCCCGTGACTTAGCCGCGCGGGCAGCGGAATCGATTCCGGCACTCGTCCAGAAATTGCCAGCCGCCGACGAACTTGCCCAACTACGAATCTTGGCAGCGTTGTCTCGAATGGGTCCAGCCGTCGCGCCCGCCTTGTCTGAAGTCCGTCGCCTGCTGCAGGAGGGGACGCCATTCGTTCGCGCAGCCTCGGCTGATTGCCTGCGTGCGATGGGAGACGCCGGTCGAGAAGCCCTGCCCGACCTGTTCAAGGCATTAGGCGATCCCGATCCGATCACAGTCGGCACGGCTGCGCGGGCCATCGACGCACTGGACCCGGCGTTTGTCGCCACCCGCCTCAAGGATCTGCTCGATCGTCTTGGCTCGTCATCGGCCAGCGTGGACCGTCTGCAACTTGGAATGTGGTATTGTATCGCCTGCCGCCAAGCCGATGACGCTGACCTTGCTCGCGATCTGCTGCACTGGATGCTCGTTGTGCGGTTCACAGGACGCGAGGACGTGCTGGTGGGCGAGATCTTGGGGCCGACGGGGCTACCGTCCGCAAATGACCAAGCTGCGCCACGGTGACCGGCCGATCGTCTGCGAGTTGGAGCGGCTCGGTGTTCCCCGGCGATTCTGACACGCGGCACATGGTGATTGTGATTATCGCGGACGAGGCCGGGGTGAAGGTGGTTTATGCTGTGGAGGTGCGGACATCGGGGTCCGGCATCGAGCAGGCGTAGTCCGACAGGCAGCAGGCGTGATGACAGCGAAAGCGAACTCGGGAGCGGAGCTATGATGGAGCTGGCGGGCAAGGGACTGGATTTGGAAAGGGATGGCTACCTCGCCGTCGCTGACCTGCTGACTGCCCGGGAAGTGGCGTGGTATCTGGAGTGCTATGGCAAGATCCTGTCCGGCGAGACCGAGGCGGGGCAATGGCGCTCCGATCTTGACTCCGGCCAGCCCAAGAAGCGGGACGGCGTCGAAAACATCACGCAGGTCATGTGGCCCAGCGGGTTGATTCCCAGTCTGCTGGCCAGTCCAGCCTACGAACGCGCCCTGCTCATCGTCCGGCAACTGCTGGGCGACGACATGGCCTTCGACTTCGACATGCTGATCGACAAAGCCCCAGGCACCCAAACGCCGACGCCGTTCCACCAGGACATGGCCTACTGGGTGGACCTGCCCGACCGGCGAGCTCTGAGCTGCTGGATTGCCTTGGACGAAGCCACCGTGGACAACGGCTGTATGTGGTTCGCGCCCGGTTCCCATCGACTTCCGTTGCGGAAACATCGATGGCATGGGAAGAGCGGCGGCGCTTTGGAATGCGACGGAAGCGAAGCCGAGTGCGTCTGTGTCCCGCTCAAGCCAGGATCTTGCACGTTCCATAACGGCGGCGTGATCCATTACAGTCGCGGCAATTCCACCGCGGGTCATCGCCGGGCTTGGATCATCAACTTCCGTCCAGCAGCCATGATTCGGTTGGAACGCGAACAGGGATTCGATCACGGCAAGACGCAGAACGTCCGCGAAAACAGAACGTGACCGTGCAAGGGGCCATCGGAATGACCAAGCAAGACCGACTGCTGCAAGTCCTGCTCCGCATCGTCGGCACTGCTGGGCTGCTTGCGATTCCCTTCGTCATGGTGCCGTATTCCTGGATGGACGCGATTCATCAGGGACTGGGCATGGGCAAGCTGCCGGATGCTCCCATCGTCGGTTGCTTGGCACGCTCCGCGTCGGCGTTCTACGCGATCCTGGGCGGGCTGCTGTGGACGGTTTCGTTCGGCCTGCGCCGCTACCGGCTCGTGTTGGGTCAGGTCACGCCAAATCGGCGTCACGACCACCAGCGGTAACGGTCTCCGACTCCGGGGATTACGATCAGGCGATCGGAAACCCACACAAGAGTTGGGAACGCGACCGACCAGACGACAGCCAGGGCGGCGTAGTGGGGAAGGCGAGGCGGCAGGAAGGTAACGGCACCAAGTCGCTCTCCGGCGTAGAACGCCAGCGGTCCCCCGACGAGTCCCGCGACCGCACAAAGCCAGTACCGCCGCGACAGCCAGCGCAGGCAGAACGGCAAGACGGGTCGCGAACTGAAGCCACAGGACGACATCCCACGGCGGCGCGAGCCAAGCGTCCGCCATCCAGTTCGGGTAGCGAAGGACTCCGCACGACATCAGCAGACTGTCCGCCGCCAAGCCCATCGCACCGGCCACGGCGATCAGTGCCAGTTGCCGCCGCACCCCGCGCACCAGGACCAGATGAACGCACAGGAACGCGAGTCCCAACGCCATGCCGAACCAGGGACGCTGACCAGCCGCACCAAGCACGCAGGCGAACCAGCCGAGTTCGTACAGGCACAAGTTGACCAGACTGGCCATTCAAGCCACTCCCTTGTGTTCTTTGAAGAACTTCGAGAGGGCACCATTCAACTGCCGCTGCTGGTGCAGCAGGTGGATCACGTCCTCGGCACTCAACGAATCCATTTCCCGACAAACGTCGGGGCCTCTGAACGGCCGAATCACGAGGGCGTCTGCTCGAACGTCTTCGGGAGTTGGCTGTTCGGCACGAACTCCGACTGCTGGCAGTGCCGCCAGCAAGAGGCAATAAAACTGGCTTGGCAGGATTCTGCAACGCCCTTGTTCCCGATCCATTCGGCTTCTCCTACCCCTCCGGCGTTTGCGACTTTTCCTCAGTTTCCAAGCTATTTCGCGCTGCGTCAACTGCATTCTTGGCGTCGGTCGTACCCATACCCTGCTGGATCGCCGCCAAGCGGCTAGTTCAGCCGTCGAGTTGCTCGTTCGCGTCGATTGAAAACGGGACGTTGCGGGGCTATGCGATTTCGCGACGCTGTCGTGTGGGCTGGAAGATCGGTCCGCTTTTCGCGGCGGACCGTGCGGTGGCGACACGGCTCTTCCGTCGATGCTGGGAAGCCGCCGAAAGCGAGCCGATCTTCCTCGACGTGCCCGAAGGGAACCGGGAAGGTTTGGCGATGGCGGAGGAATTCGGCATGGAACCGATGTTCAACTGCACGCGAATGTACCGTGGTCCGGTACGGCTTTGTCGAACCCGTCTCGCGTCCCCCAGACAGAGAATACTGGGGCTGATTTTTGGGGAATCGGCCTTGCCTTGATCGGGGTTTTCTGGGGATTGCACGCAGATCATGGATGGCGTGCTGACCTGTGATGTTTCGGTGAGTCCGGCCTTGGCTGTTGGCCAGCCAAGGGACGAGTTTTGCCAATGGGTGGCCGTGCCGGAAGAGGTCCTCGCAGGGGCCTGCGAAGAATTCCTTCAACGGCGTCGGGAAAACGCGGAATTACGCCGAGAAAACGCTGAACTGAAACAGCTGGCGGGGTACTGGAAGGCGATGCATGCCCAGGCTGTCCAACGGGAAGCAATACTCACCGAGGCACTCCAGGCGGCACGCGGCGAAATCCGGCAACTGCAAGACAAACTCTTCGGTCGCAAGTCGGAACGGGCCGGTCGCTGGGATCGCTCGAACCAACTGGAGGACCCGCAGGAGCTAGCCAAGCCGGCTCGTCGTCGCGGACAACAGCCCGATCGGCCGGGGCCCGGCCGGCGCGACTATGCTCATCTGCCGGCTGTCGAAGAGTTCGTCGAGTTGCCGGAAGACCAACACGGCTGCCCGCAGTGCGGCCAACCGCGGCGGCCGATGTCCGATACCGAAGACTCGGAACAGCTCGAAATCGAAGTCCGAGTTCATCACCGGGTGATTCGCCGACGGCGCAACGAAGCCACTTGTCAATGCCCGGACCAACCGCGGACATTGACGGCGCCGGCCCCGCCGAAGCTGATCCCCAAGAGTCGTTTGGGGACGTCGGTGTGGGTGCATCTGTTGTTGGAGAAGTTCTGCCTGCACCGGCCGATGGAACGTACGCTCGCCGCCTTGGAGCTGAGTGGCTTGCCGTTGTCGGCGGGCACCGTCACCGGCGGCCTACGCCGGCTGGAGCCGCTGTTCGCGGGAATCTATCAGGCGTTGGTGGACCGACAGGCGGCCTCGGACTTCAGTCAGGCGGACGAAACGCGGTGGCTGGGGCCGGCACGGGAATCGCCCGCGGTTTCGGTAGGGGGCACGCCATCAGTC
>CAZXYZ010000229.1:0-4302 GCA_964645045.1 uncultured Pirellulaceae bacterium
CAGCGGTTTTAGAAATCAAAGTCAACACCCGCCACCCGGTGATGGCTGTCGTTCGCACAGGTGCATGTTGTCCTCTCTGCCAAAGTTGCGCCGCCGCTGGATTGCGTTGGGCCTTGCTGTCCTGGCCGTGGTGGTGTCGTTGCTCGCGAGCAGAGCGTTCCAATGGTCTCCACTGAATTGCTGGCACGATGATATTGACATCAACAGCGGACGCGTCCGTCACACACGTTTTCTCCTTTACTGCCAAATCGGTGACCGCACCGAAGAGACTTGGCTGTCGCGAGCCTACGCCAGCCCCAGCTACTCGCCAGATTGGCGGCGGGTCAACACATTCTCGCCTTTCGTTCGCTATTCGCCACACTACCGGTACCACGGCGCAATTCACCAAGTGGAGACACTCCGACGTTGCGACGAATTGGTCCCGTTTGAATCGGACGCCCGCAGGAAGGCTGCCCACCGTCTGCTCGTACTATGGCAGAAGACCGGCTCATACTTTGACGCTGATCGATACCTTCAAGAGATTGAGACTGTCGTTTCCCGCCTTCACGGCGACGGAGCGTCAATCGTCAAAGCAAGCGACTTGCCGGACGGTTAGCGATGTGCGAACCAGTCGCTGGACCGGAGTGGCCGATCCGGTCGGAATTAAATGGAGGGCTGATTGGCGGCCACCCGGTCAGCTTGGTCGTTCGGCTAGTCCTGTCCCGATCGCGTGGACAGCCTGTTTGATCCTGCCCGCCTTGCACAAGACCTCCGGTACATGCTAGATTAGCCCAAGAGGGAGTTGCACGCCTCAACGCGAGGCGCGGTGACTCCCTTTTTTCGTCGCCGCGCCCCGTTGGGGGTGCGGCTTTTTTTGTCAAAACGCGGCAACCAGCGGCCATCCGGCAGTCCCAGCGGCAGCCAGACGTCGGTTTCCACGAGCAAAACGTCGGTTTCCACGAATCCAGCCGGAAAACAGGATTCAAGGACCCCTAAGCCGGCCCCAACACAGCCAGAACGAATCCCGGCGGCCCCAGCCGACCATCGGCCACCGGCCACGGACAACTGACCACTGACAACTGACAACAGGCCATGACGCTCAAAGCCGAAATCCAGAAACGCCAGCAGGCGGTCTCCGACTTGAAGCGGCAAGTCGAGCAGATCACCGCCCTGGCCGGCGACGACAAGAAGGCCGGCATCCGGGTGGCCGACGCCCTGCGCAAACGCAAGCTCCGGGCGTCCCTCAAGGATGTCAAGATCCGCGAGCCGGCCGACGTCCAGCGCCGCCTGGCCAACTCGGCGGACATCTACGCGTTCCTGTCCTGCTACTTCCCCGACGTGTTCTGGGGCGACTGGACCGAGCAACGCCGGGAAATGGTCGCCGCCATCCTGAACGCGGCCAAGTACGGCGGCGACCAGGCGATTGCTGCCCCCCGCGGTGAAGGCAAGACCTCGATCGTCCAGTGCGTGACGATCTACTGCGTGATGCACGGGATTCTCTCGTTCCCGCTGATCGCCGCCGCCACCGGCCCCAACGCCGAGCAGATCCTGGCGAACATCAAGTACCAGCTGGAGCGGAACCAGGCCCTGGCCGACGACTACCCCGAAATCTGCGACCCGATCCTGGCCCTGGACGGGACCGCCCAGCGGGGAGCCACGCAAACGGCCAACGGCAAGCGGACGTTCCTGAAGTGGGCGCAGGATTACATCGTCCTGCCGACCGTGCGCGTGCCGGACCACTGGGATCCGCGTCTGCGGCCCGGCCAACCGTCGCTGGGCAGCGGGGCCGTCATCACCACGCGCGGGCTCGACTCCGCGATCCGCGGCGTGCTGGTCGGCACGAAGCGCCCCGACCTGGTGATCATCGACGACCCGGAAACCCGCGATTCGGCCCGCAGCGGCGTCCAAACAGACCTCCGCGGAGCGCACGATCGAGGCGGACCTGGCCGGACATATTGAGCAGCAGGAGGCAACTGAGAGAACGGAGTGCCGACTCCCCCGCTCTGTTGCCTCCGTTTCCTCCTGCTCCGAAAATCCGGCGCTAGGAGACGCACAACTCCCCCCTCCCCCCGCACAGGCGGAGGCACCTTGCGCCGGGGCGGGGCGGCGATGACCGGTACACCGCAACGCCCGGCTACCATCATGATACCATTTTCATCATTCCGGGTGCCGGGAACCGGCATGAGCGACTGTTCAAGATTCGAGCCATGTCCCGACGCTGCCGGGGCTGCAGTTCTTCGAGCACTCACAGATGCCGCTCGGTATCCTCGCCGTAATCTGGACCTGCCGCTGTGCGTGTTCCTGCCGGAGGCCACCGAGACGAACTACAGCGGCTTCCGGGGTACGATCGACCAGGCCCGCCTCCGGTGGCGCGAGATCCAGTCCTGGATGATGGGCGCGTTCCACGGTCCCGTTTACGGGTGGAAGGTTCGCCAGTGGGCCGTCACCGACGCGACGTTTCGCCAGGCCGTGCCGCGTGCCGGCCAGCTCTGCGCGTCCCTCGCTACCGCTGCCAGGCGGTGTCGGCATACACCACGACGGAGGCGTTTCGAGTTCATCCCGGTGGTACCCCTTGCTCGCTCAGGGCACCCACTGACGAACCCAAACGCATCACGCTTGTACGCGTCGTACACGGTCAATACCACTGGTAAGCGTACTTGTGGAACCGCTCGAGCGCTGCGGTGCGCCGGCGCGAGTCGTCGTATTCCTGCCAATCAGAGCAGCTGCTGCGCAGGTGGTCCAGCAGCATTCGGTCGGCGAGTTGCACGGCGGTCCAGCCTTGCTGCGTCTGCCGCCGCGACGCGGCCTCGGCCTGCAGCGCGCGTTCGGCCAGCAGAGCACGAATCCCTTCTCGGACAACGGGATCCCGGCAGGCCACCAGCGGATGCAGGACCAGGACGCCTTCCGAGCTGATCGGATGGACGCTGATTTGGACCGAGGGCGCCGAGTCGCCCGCCAGGATCCGCCGCACATTGTAGGTATGCACCAGGGCGTCGACGGGCGTCAAAGCATACAGATAGGCAGCGATCGCCACGGTCCACAGGTGCCGTTGCAGCAGCCAGATGAAGTCGCGCCGGTAGGTGATCTTCCAGACCACGAGAATGAAGCCGACCAAAGCCGCCGAGATGCCAAACAGGCCCACGGTTCGCATCCTTGTCATCCCGTTGAAGCCCACGTAAATGTGCATCCGATTGTACACGGCAATCGCCAGGATCAAGTTCTCGGCGGACCAGATCCAGGCCAGCCGCCGCAACTGAGGCAGTCGCGGGTCCTGCAAAATCCGGCCGCGAAAAGCGACCGATAGCATCACGGTCGCCAGGGCCAAGGCCACGGTCAGCCAGGCAGCGCCTTCGTGGGCGTAGCCGGAGTAGTGAAAGCCAGGCGGGAAGACACGAAACCACAGCGTCTTGAACTCGAAGCCCAGGTACACGGCGAACAGTGCGATGACGGCGACCAGGGTATTACGGAACGCGGAATACAGGCGGGCAGCGTCAGGCTTGGCAGCCTCGTCCGGGGAATCTCCCGCTACGGCCGAGAACGGCCCCAGCAGCGATCCCTTCCAAACCGGCCGCAGCAGACCGACCGTCACCCAGGCTGCGGCGATCCAAACCAAGACCTCGATCCAGGTCGGCAGCCATTCGTCCAGCGATTCCCACAGCGTGCGCCAGGCCCAATCCGACCAAGTCTTGAACAACGTGACCAAGTCGGGGTTGGCCAAGACGAACAGCGTGCCGAAAACCAGCAACGCGGCCAGAGGCAGGCCCACGTTCAGCCAAAACAGACGAGGCAGGCGGGGCCCTACTTGAGCAAGCGACTTGACATAGCCGACCAATCCCAGGCCACCTGCAGCCGAAGTCTGCGCGGCATAGACCAGCAGATCCAAGACGTACGGCGCGCGCCTCGCCAGGCACATCGCCGCTGCCACGATCAGAGCAGACCCTGCGACGACATCCAACACGCAGCCGAGCCAGACCAGTCGCACGGCCAGCAGCACGAGCATGCCTGCGACGAGGGCCATGCCTCGATTCAGCCGGGGCGCTGAACTGCCCAGCAGCAACACGACCGGCGCCAGCAGAAACAACAGCGCACAACCAGCAAATCCCTGACCGCGGTACAGCGCGACATCGGACAGCGCGACGGCCAGCAGGATGGCGATGAACTCACGTCCCAAGAACCTAACTTCCGGAACGGCCGCATCCGCGACGGAGGCCGGGATGCGTTCGACGATCTCGGCGGCGACGATTTCGGCCATGGCGGTCGGTTCCCTCTGGGAAGGTGGCATTTCCCTATTGCCCATGATACAGGGACGGCGTTATTCAGCCA
>CAZXYZ010000230.1:0-4294 GCA_964645045.1 uncultured Pirellulaceae bacterium
GCAATTCCCACCGGACGGGCTTACGCCCGCCGTTCGCCGGGCTTGGCGAACGTGGTGGCGTCAGCCCCACGGTGCTTGGCGAACGTGACGGCGTCAGCCCCACGGTGAATGGGCCTTCCTTGCTTCCCACCGGACGGGCTTACGCCCGCCGTTCGCCCATACCTGACGCCCGCAGCTGCATACCGAAGGCCCGCCGTTAGCCGGGGTCAAACCACGCGGCCGCCGGCCAAACCCAGTTCGGGGATGGCCGCCGTCCAGATCACCAACGGGAATTCCTGGTTCAGGACGTATCTCACGGCGGCCAGTACTGCATCCTCGCCGGACAGCTTCCGTTTTGAACCCTTGTCCGCCCACCACGTATCCGAAGCGGGTTTTGCCCAACGCCGATTCAACGTGCGGCTCCCGTAAGCCTTCAAATCGCCCAGCACCTTATTCGGATCCGGGTCACCCGGTACGCCGAGGACCCAGTGAACGTGGTTGGCCATGATGCCGATGGCCAACATCTGCCAGCCCCGATAGGCGGCCGTTTCCAGGAACTGATCCAAGAGGGCCTCGGCATGCGGCAGCGTAAACCGGATGGGATCGCACTTGAGGAGTTGCTCCGCGTACTGTTTCAACGCCGGCATGTCGGCGTCGTAGGGAGTGCCCGGGATATTGTGGATGACCCGTCGCCCCGACGTGTCGCGCCAAGTGTCCACAAAGCCGCGCTCGTCGCCCGGCAGCCAAGAACCGTACGTACAGCAGGTGAGGAACCAATAGCGATCCATGCCCGACACTATACCCGGCGAACGTGGCGGCGTCAGCCCCACGGTGATTGATCGCACCCGGATCCCACCGGACGGGCCGACGCCCGCCGTTCGCCTAGCGCGGTTTCGGCCGGCGCTGGATGCCCAGCTTTTTCATGCGGAACCGCAGCGTGCTGGGCTTCAGGCCCAGCCGTGCGGCGGCATTGCCTTCGCCTTTGACCTTCCAGCCGCATTCGTCCAGGACGGCCACGATGTGCGCCCGGTCGATCTCCTGCAACGAACCGGACGAGCGGGCTGCCGGGACCAAGGCTGCCGGAACTGGGCATTCCGGCCCTGGATCCCGGCCTGCGCCGGCCAAGGTTTCACTCAGCATCAACGCCGCCCCCGGCGTCAGAATCATCGCCCGCTCGATCACATTCTCCAGTTCGCGGACATTGCCCGGCCAGTCGTAGCGGACCAGCTGGTCCATGACTTCGCGCGGCACGCTCTGGATGTCCTTGCCCAAGCGGCGTTGCTTGCGCGTGATGAAATGCCAGACCAGCAGGGGGATATCGCCGCGCCGCGCCCGCAGCGGAGGCACTTCGATGGGAAACACCGACAGGCGATAATACAAGTCCGGGCGGAAGCTCCCGTCGCGCATCGCGTCGTGCAGGTCCCGGTTGGTGGCCGCGATCAAACGCACGTCGACGCGGATCGTCTGCGTCGCGCCGATCCGCTCGAATTCGCCGTCTTGCAGCACGCGCAACAGCTTGGCTTGGAGATCCGGGTCCAACTCGCCGATTTCGTCCAAGAACAAGGTGCCCCCGTCGGCCAATTCAAAGCGGCCGACCTTGTCTCCCAAGGCCCCCGTAAACGCTCCCTTGACGTGCCCGAACAGCTCGCTCTCGATCAAGCTGGCAGGCAGCGCCGCACAGTTGACTTTGACCAACGGTTTGCCGGAACGCGGGCTGCGCTGGTGGATCGCCCGCGCGAACAACTCCTTGCCGGACCCCGTTTCTCCCAGCAGCAGCACGCCGGCGTCCGTGCCGGCGACGTGTTCGACCTTGTGCAGCGTCACCCGCAACGGCTCGCTTTGCCCCACGATTTCTTCAAAGTCATGGCCGTTCTTCAGCACATCCTGCAGGTACACGTTTTCGGTTTCCAGACGGTCTTTGAGTTTCGTGATCTCGGCCAGTGCGTTTTGCAGGGCCTCCTCGACCTGCTTACGCTCCGTCACGTCGCGGTTCGAAACGCGGGTCCCCAGGAAATCGCCCTGCGAATCGAAGACTGGCTGGCAGACGTGCTCCAGCCAGACGATGCGGCCATCGCGGCGGCGGATCCGAAACTCAAACTTGCCCGCCTGGTGCCCTTCGTGGCAGGCGCAAAAATGCGACCGCCACAACGGTTGATCTTCCGGCACGACGAGTTCGCGCAGCAGCCCCGGCATGTCGAGCAATTCCTGCCGCGGGACCCCAGTCACTGCTTGGCACGAAGGCGACATGTAACGGAACGAACCGTCGGCGGTTTGCCAATACTCCCAATCGTTGGAAAAGTCCGCCAGCGTACGGTACTTCAGTTCCGCCTCCCGCAGTCCAAGATCGGCCTGGCGGCGCAATAACGCCTGCATGAAGATCTCGCCCAGCAGCCGCAGGCGGACGACGATCTCCGCGGGCCACTGCCGGGGCTCGCTCAAGGCAGCCAGGCACAACAAATATCGCGGCGAACCGTGCAGCAGCAGGGGGACCGCGACGGCCGACTGCAGCCCGAACCGCGCGAACGTTGCCCGGTCGGTAACGGCCTCGGGCGGCAGGTCCTCGCCGCGCAGGATCCAGGGCGCGCCGGACTGCAATTGCTCATGGAGCCAGGGGAACAGCTCGCGGCCGTCCAGATCGATCGGGATGGCCGTCATGCCTGCGGCTGCCGCCCCGTGGCAGGGATGGGCGACGAAGGCCGAGTCCGGGCTGTAGGTCAAAAAGGCAATCTGGTCGATCTGAAAGAAACGGCGGATTTGCTCGAGCGCACAGGCGATTTCCGCGTCCAAGTCGCCCGGCGGTCCCCCGGCAAAACGGGCCGAGATCTCCGCCAGCATCCGCTCGAACCGCTCGCGCTCGTCGCGCGCCGCCTCGGCTTTCTTCCGTTTCGTGATGTCCTGGATCGCACCCGCCATCTGGATCGGCTGACCCGCGGCGTCCCATTGGGCCTGGCCGCGGGCCAGGAACCAGCGGTACTCGCCCGCCTTGGCACGGAGTCGAAACTCGATCTCGTACGGTGCCTGGTCCGCCAGATGCGCCTCGACCGCTGTCCACACCCCGTCCGCGTCCTCGGGGTGCAGGATCCGGTTGAAGAATTCCAGCGTGCCGGGGATCTCGTCTCGGGCATATCCCAGCAGCACTTCCCACCGCTGCGAGTACTGCACGCGGCCCGACAGGATGTCCCATTCCCACAGTCCGTCCAGCGTGCTGGCCACGGCCAGTGCGTAGCGCTGGCGCACGTCGTCTTGCGCCTGTCGCAGTTCCGCCTCGATCCGCTTGAATTCGCTGATGTCGCGGGCCACGTGGACCGCCCCGACGATCTCGCCGCGGGCATTGCAGATCGGAGTGACGGAAACCGCAAAGTGCCCCTGGGCGCGCGGTTCGTAGATCTCGACCGTCCTCGCGTGCCCGAAATCCTGGCGATCCTGGCGAACGGCTGGCGTAAGCCCGCCGGTGTCCGATCCGAAATCCTGGCGAACGGCTGGCGTAAGCCCGCCGGTGTCCGGTCCGAAATCCTGGCGAACGGCTGGCGTAAGCCCGCCGGTGTAACTTCTTGGCGAGCGGTGAGGCGTAAGCCCGCCGGTGCCTTCCCCGCCGGTGTCAGGCCGGTCTGCAACGACGGGGTTGACCGTCTGGGCGTAACCTTCCCGCAGCAGTAGGGCATGTGGGCAGAACTCCGGCGGCTGTTCGGTGCCGTGCATCACCGCGTAGCAATACTGTCCCGACAGGGTCTCCGTCGAGCAACCCAGCCGCTGGGCCGCCGCCCGGTTGGCGCGAAGGATCCGATGATCGTTGTCCAGAACGAAGATCAAGTCCGGCACGGCGTCGAACGTCCGTTGCCAGAAGTCTTCGTCAGTGGTCAGGTTGGCGGTGTCGTGCATCTTTTTCAGGTCGGTTTCGCAACAAGAGGGCAGAACCGGGCAAGGGGAAGTTCGATCATTTCAACCACGAATCACACGAATCACACGAATTGAGGACCGGCCTGGCCGAGGCAAATGAAACCCGGCTCGGATCGTTTCGTCGCCGGATGGCTCAGCCTTTCGTTCATTCGTGTCCTTCGTGTGATTCGTGGTTTATCCGTTCGTTCGTGGAACGCGTCCAAATCCGGTGGATCGTACGGATGGCAAGGCCGGGGCACCGGACTCCGGCGAACGTGGCGGCGTCAGCCCCACGGTGATTGATTTATGTGATCCACCACCGGACGGGCTCACGCCCGCCGTTCGCCGGGCTTGGCGAACGTGGCGGCGTCAGCCCCACGGTGATTGATTTATGTGATCCACCACCGGACGGGCTCACGCCCGCCGTTCGCCGGGCTTG
>CAZXYZ010000231.1:0-4037 GCA_964645045.1 uncultured Pirellulaceae bacterium
GCCACTTGTTTCTCGAACGGTGCTAAGTATACCCGCTGCGGAATTCTCGCCAAGGGACGCTTGGGCGGCTCGAACGGCGACGGCCCGGCCGCTAGAATGCTGGCTGCGGCCAAGTCCTTGCGGCCCCCACACTTGCCAACGGAGGAAATGGAACCATGAAGACGGTCCTGGCCATCGTCGCTCATCCCGACGACATCGAATTCCACATGGCGGGCACCATGATTCACCTGCGGAATGCAGGCTATACACTGCATTACTTGACCGTAGCCAACGGCAGTTGCGGCAGCAACCGGTACGATGCGCCGACGCTGGTGCGGATGCGCCGCCACGAGGCGATGGCGGCGGCGGCCAGCCTGGGCGCCGTGTTTCACGACAGTGTGTGCAACGATTTGGAGATTTTTTACACGCTGCCTCTGTTGGCCAAGGTCGCCGCCGTGGTCCGCCAGGCCGCTCCGGAAATCGTTCTGACGCACGCCCCGGTGGATTATATGGAAGACCACACGAACGCCTGCCGGCTGGCGGTCACAGCGGCCTTTGTCCGCGGCATGCCGAATTTCCAGACGGACCCACCCTGTGCCCCCGTGGACAGCCCGGTGACCGTTTATCACGCCCAGCCCCACGGCAACCGGGACCCGCTCGGCCAAATCGTGCGGCCTGAAATTTTTGTCGATACCACCGGCGTGATCGACCAGAAGCTGGAGGCATTATCCAAGCACGAAAGCCAGCGCGGCTGGCTGGGCGACAGCCAGCAGCTGGACTCGTACCTGCAGGCGCTGCGGGACCTGGGCGCCGAAGTCGGCCGCATGTCGGGTCAATTCCAATTTGCCGAGGGGTGGCGGCGGCATTTGCACCTGGGCTATTGCGGTGCGGCGGACAACCCCTTGGTCGACGCCCTGCAAGGCAAAATCCTGCTCGCGGGCGAAAGCGACGAACAGGGCTGAAGGGGATTGGGGGAAAGATTAAGTGAAAGACTAGGTGAAAGATTAGGAGCGGAGGATTGGTGCGAACGGACTAATGACTAATGACCAATGACCAATGACCAATGACCAATGACTAATGACTAATGACCAATGACCAATGACCAATGACCGTTGACCAATGACCACCCTGCCCAAACCGGGGTAAGGCTGCTAGACTGTTTCGTAACGTTGGTAGGTGATCGATTCCCCTTCGGTACGAGTTTCTATCCCATGCGCAGCTTGCTTGTCGTCCTGTCGTTCGTCGTCCTGACGTTTATCAGCTGGGGGCTGTACGGGCCCGTCCTGCACCAAGGCCAGCGTCTTCTGGGGGACGGGGTACACCCCAGCAGTCTGCGGCCTTTTATTTGCGTGGGGATCGCCTATTTCCTGATTGCGGTCGTGGTTCCCTTACTGGTGCTGAGGGCCCGCGGCGAAAAGGGTGGTTGGACCGTGATGGGGGCGGTCTGGTCGTTTTTGGGCGGCGCGGCGGGGGCTCTGGGCGCGTTGGGAATTGTGTTGGCCTTCAAGTTCAACGGCAGTCCGATCTACGTCATGCCGCTGGTTTTCGGCTTGGCGCCCGTGGTCAATACGTTTGTCACGATGTGGATGACGCAGACCTTCAAGGAAGCGAATTCGTTGTTTTTTGCCGGGGTGATTCTGGTCGCGGTCGGGACGGCGGGCGTGTTGAGCTTCAAGCCCAGCCACGCGCCGCATCCGCCGGTGGGAACATCGGCCGCGGCCGGATCCGCAGCCGCGCCGTCCGCGAAGCCGCCCGTGGCACGGAGTCAGGCTTCGACGAAGGAGAAGCTGGTGCTGATTCCGCTGTCCATCGCGCTGGCGGCCTTGTGCTGGGGCAGTTACGGGCCGATCTTGCACAAGGGCCAAATGAAGATGGCCGGCAGCCGACTGCGGCCGTTTTTGTGCGTCGGTCTGGCATATTTTGTGATTGCCGTGCTGTTGCCAATGCCGCTCGTCCAGTTCTTCCATGAACCGGGCGGTTTTAATTTCTTGGGGACCGCCTGGTCTTTGGCGGGGGGCGCGGCCGGCGCCATCGGGGCGCTGGGCATCATCATGGCCTTCAATTCCGGTGGCAAGCCGATCTACGTCATGCCGTTGGTGTTTGGGGGCGCTCCGGTGGTCAATACCTTTACGACCGTGGTGACCGAGCGCACCTATGCCGACCTGTCGCCTCTGTTTCTGGCCAGTCTGATCGTGGTCATCGCCGGCGCGGCGACGGTCCTGGTGTTCGCACCGCGGCACGCCAAGCCCGCTGCCGCCCCGCCACCGTCCGAGGATGACGAAGCGACGGTACCCGCCGACACACCGCGTTCGGACGGCTCGCAGTCCGAATCGGCTTCCAGCGGTGTGTCCGGCGAGGAGCGAGAAGATACCTACGATGGCGAGGAAACGCGCCAGGACTAGACGGCGGCTTAGAACCGGTCCTGCAAAGGTGCTAAGCTCGCTGGAGTCCACGCTTCAGCGTGTCTTTTTCGGCGGGCGCGGCCCGCCCAGCACCGTTCAAAAGAATCTGTCTGGATTCTTCGTGGCGTAAGCTACCAGCTTGCGGTGGATCATCGCCTCGCAAGCTGGAAGCTTACGCCACTTATTTCTCGAACGGTGCTTAGCACGCTAAAGCGTGGACTCCAACTAGATCCGGCGGTTTCTACAGAGAATCGGCTCCTACTGGACGCTCACGATTTCCAGCTGCAGACGCCCCAACGCTTGGACCACCGGCAACAGCTCCGCATAGGCACTGGTCCCTTGCAGGCTGGAATGGGCCAACTTGAGGTGCGCACCACCGATGCCGCCCAGGCCGAGTGTGGCATCCAGGGGAACCCAGCGGTCCTTCATCCAGACTTCGGTCCACATGTGGTAGGCAAAACCGCTGGCGGACGGATAGTAGACCAGGCCGATCGCGACGCGGGCGGGGATGTTCCGAGCCCGGCACAGCGCCGCCAGCAGCATGGCATGTTCCGTGCAATCGCCCTCCAGCGACTGGGCCACTTCCGCGGCGGTGGCCATGGCCGTCGAGTAATTCTTCAAACGGATCGACTTCTTGACATGGCTTTCCAGCGCCGTGGCGACGGTCCAGGCGTCGGATTCGCCGGCCGCGACGGCTTCGGCCATCTTTCGGACCGCCGCATCGTCGCTTTGCAGCATCGTGCTGGCCCGGCGATCGGCGTCGGCCGGCGGATCGCCCGGCGGGCTCGCGACCGTGGGCGGCTGGTCCGGCCGGACGGCGTGGACCGAGATCTCGACCGCCCCGTCGTCCAGGGGCCGGACCGTCTGCGTCAGGCCGTCGGGAAACAGCGTCTTCACGTCGCCCTCCTTCAGCCGGGCCCGGTACACGACCCGTCGCGTCCGGTGCGGACCGCGCAGCGGGCGATCGATCCTGACGATCGTGTCGAAGCCCAAGTCGAAGCCGCCGCCGGAACCGGCCCGCTGGGCGTCCTCCTGCGTCGTCAGACACGCCTCCATGCCCAATTGCAGGTCCTTGACTTTGTGAGGCCGGCCTTCCGGGTCCGTCCAGAGAACGGACTTGATCTGAGCCGTGCCGATGTCGGTGGTGGCGTCGATCCGCAGCAACTGGCGGGACCCTGACGGCAAATCGATGGATTCAAACGTGGCGGCTTCCAGACGTATTTCACCGACCACGTTCAGCACCGGCAGCAGGGCATGCAGGCGGCGGGTTTCTCCGGGCCGCATCGGCTGCCGCCGCAGCGAAAGTTGATCGGCAAAGAAGCCGCCGTACTGCTTGTCCCACGGCAGCGAATGCGCGTCGACTTTCCCTTGGTTCGACGTCGTCAGTTTCAACTGCTCGCCCTCGCGCCGGCCTTCGCTGACCATGGCCCCCGGGCCCGCCTGCATTTCGCTGCGGAACGACAGCAACTGGCCTTCGCGGGTTTCCAGGCTGGTCAGCCGCGTGCGGACCACCGTATCGGTGCCGAACCGTCTCAACTTCAGCTCGTCGTCGTATTCAAACCGGAAGACCGGCTGACCGTCATCCGTAGCGGGCTGCATGACCAAGTGCGTGTACCCGATCCGGCTGCCGTTGATGGAACAGGCCATCCAGGTCTC
>CAZXYZ010000232.1:0-3354 GCA_964645045.1 uncultured Pirellulaceae bacterium
CCGCCGAGCTTGTCTCGGGGGAGCCTGTGATTCTGCACCAGGTACGCCCAATCCAAGACCCTTCCCCTTCCTTCCCTGCCGCCGCCACCGCCGCGAGGCGGCGGTGGCGGCGGCAGGGAAGGAAGAGGTTCTCTCCGGCCGGTCGTAGTGCAAAATCATCGCTCCGCCGACGCAAGGTCGGTGGTGGCGGAAGTGCTTATGCTTTCGCGTGCTACATCGCTTCCGCCACACAAAGTGGCGCTGTCCAACTAAGCACCGTTCGAGAAACATCGTCACACGAAAGCTGACCCCATGAAACGCGCCCTCACCCTCCTAGCCGCCCTGCTGCTCGCGCCGTTGGCCTCGTCGTCGCCCGGGAACTGTTCCTGGATCGGGTCCCATTTCAAGGATCGCTGCAGCTTGTAAGCGATGCCCGCCAAATGGCTCAGGCTCGCTGCGCGGTGGCCGATCTCTTCAACGAATCACCTCATGGTGTACCTCGCTCCGCCAGCTCCTGGGTGACCCCGTTAAAGAATTGAATGCACTGAGCGATTTCGGGCATCGACTCGAACCAGTTGTACGAGTATTCCAGGCCGAACATGGTGGGCCGAATGCCGAGACGTTTGAGTTCCTTCAGGAATTGCTCGGTCTGCCCGACGCCGGTCCCCCAGGGTACGTCGTGGCCTGCCGGGCCGCGCTCGTTCAGGTCATGCACCTGGACGGTCAGCAGACGCTCCTTGAGCAGGCCGACTGCCTGGATCGGATCGATACCGGCACGCATCCAGTAGCCCAGGTCGCCACAGGCGCCGATCCGCGGGCTGCGGCCTTGGCAGACCTTCAAGATTCCCGCCGGATTCCAGTACTGCGGCGACGCCTTCTGGTCGTGGTTGTGCAGCGCCACGTTGATCTGATATTCGTCGCAGAACTTCTCGATCGTATCCAGGGCCTCAGGCGCAGGCTCCGACATGAACGTCTCGATGCCGATCTTGCGGCCGAACTCGAACACCTGGCGGCAGCCCTCCGGATCGCCGGGAATCTGTTGGATGTAGTACGTCAGCAGCCGCACGCCCGCCGAGTCGAGTTTCAGCCGGATTTGCTTCAACTCGTCGTCCGTCAGCTGCGGGTCGAAGTTTTTGGGAATGTCCCCGCTGACCTTTTGGAAACTCAAACCGCCCATGTACGGCAGGCCGAGTTCCGCCGTCTTGTCGATCGCTTCGAACAGCGTGTACTTGTGAAACGTGTAAGCCTCGATTCCCAGCCGCCAGCCCAGCTGTTCCTGGGCTTGGATGGCCGGCGACTGCTTGCTGCTCGGGAGGGTGGGCGCGGGCAGGTCGCCCACAGCGAACTGCACGGCCGCCAGGTAGAACTGCAACATCTTGGGATCCCAAAAGATTGCGGGCTGATGGGCAATCGTGCTGTAGAAGACGCGGCCGCGGCCATAGTTCCGGACCCAGGCCAGCGCATAGTCGCCGTCCGCACGCATCGCCCCGCCGTAGGCCGGCGTCTGGTTCATGTCCGTCCGCTGCGTGTCGATGCTGAACAGCACCCGCACGCGGTCCCGCGAATACGGCTCGTGAACGCGGAAGAACTCCGAGCGGTACTCGAAGCCCTGGCCGCCGAACACCTGGTTGACGGGATGGGCCGGGTCGTCGAGCTTGATAAACGCGTGTTCGTCGGCCGCCTTGTGGCTGGCGCCGCGCCCGCCGAGCATGATCCCGAATTCCGGCCAGTCCTCGCGGGCGCCTTCGGTCCAGCGGGTGAACGCCACGGTCGTGCCGTGAACGCCCAGCAGTCCGCCGCCGCCGTAGACGAACTCGATCAGGCTCTGCCGCAAGCCGGAATCCTCGAACAGATTGCCGACCGTGTTGTTAAAGAACACCGCATCGAACTGCCGCAGACTGTCCGGCTGGAACACGGACGGGTCGCGGCTGACGACGGTCTCGAACGCGCCCGTCTTCTGCCCCATTCGCGTGAAGGCGAGGTTGGCGTGCGCAATCGAGCCGTGCCCGCCGTAGCCGACGTTCAGGTCGAAAATCAGGAGCTTGCGTGGCTTGGCAGGCGGTGCCACGGCCTGCGCCGGAAGCGCCGCCTCGATCTTCTCGCGCTCCTCCGGCGTGACGCTACCCTGCGCGGCGGCGTTCGCCGGCGCCAGCCACGCCGCCAATGCGGCGCTCAAGCAGGCTGTCAACACAAGACGTTTCGTCAGGTCCGTTCGTCGTGTCATGGGATTGGCTTTCCTCGAATCGTGGTGGATGCCCCCCCCAGGCGGCTTCCCAACAGCCGGCGGCATGATCCCCGGGGATGGAATGCGTGGCAGGACTTTTCGGGTAGGTTTTGCGGTAGCATTGTCGTCGTCACGCGCCGCCATGACGACATGGCGTCACGTCGGAGCGTGACGACCACATTGAAAATCCGACAGTTATCGATTCGCCGGTCCTTCGACCGCGGGGTCATTATCGCCTTACGGAGCGTGCGGATACAAGCAGGGCGCAATTCGGCTACCAAAATTCGCGACCACGTGGCTCACGGCTCCGACCGCACACCGCGGAAGCCCGGCATGTCCGCCTCGGGGGTCTCTTTGGCCAGACGCTTTGCCGCCGTCCGGTCGGGCGGCGACCCGCCGTTTGCACTTGGCCGTGTTTTCGGGTAAGTGACGTGACGCTCGCGGCCTTTCTGGGAACCGGTTTGCAGCCATTTTACGTTCCAAAGTTGGCCAAGACCTACCGACCGATACGCCGGGGCGGGCCCTTGCTCGCAAAAATGCAGGACGGATACTTCGTGGAGGTCCGACACGCGCGGCCGGGAGACGAGGTGTTCATGGTTGTCGCCTGGGGCCGCCGTGATGAGTGGGCAAGCGTGGCAAGACGGTGGCCTGACGCATTGAAGAAGAAGTTCTGTTCGCACCAGGAAATTGCCGATGACAGTTGGATTCCCCTCCGCGGGCTGCCGCGTGGCTGGGCGCCGCTCCACTTTGATTTGCCGAGGCAATTGTCGCCCAAAAACATCGAGGACAGATGGGGTGAGTTGATCCGACTGGCTCCGCAAGTCCGGATCGTTCCAGGCAGCGGGTTGAAACTGGGACGCGGGGTATGGATGGCTGGAGCCGTTCCAACGCTTGAGGTCATCCCCGGATACGGAATCGAAAGCATCTGGATCGAGGGGGCAAGGTACGCTATCAACTCGCAGGGGCAGGTCAGCCCAAACGAGGCTCCCGTACTAGATGCGCCCGGCCCGCACGTAACATGGTTGCCGGATATGCGGCGAATGGCCCAACGACTGGAGCCTGGCCGACTTGCAGGAGCACCTTGGGGTCCCCGCCGAACGTATCCGGCTCGTCCCGGCACCAGGCTGTGCGACCGAGCAAGACCTGCTGGA
>CAZXYZ010000233.1:0-3182 GCA_964645045.1 uncultured Pirellulaceae bacterium
CCGCCTTTTCCGAAGCAAAACACTTAGGCGGACTCCGGACCGTGGGAATCCAGGCGAGTGTAGTCGGAAGCGACCGAGAAGAATCATCCTGTTTGGCGACACCCCAATTCGGGATGCACATTGCTCTGGCCCACAAACAAGACGCTGGAACCTCGGCGGCCCGCGCACGTGATTGGGGACCATTTGCACGAGAGAGACTCTGACGCCTTCGCTACCGAGGGCAGACTACTTGTTCGCGAGTCCGTGCAAGGATAACCTGTGCGGCAGTTCGTGGTGCAACAGCTACTTCTTGCCGCCGTTCGCGTCGGGCTTGGGTGGCGCCGCCACGCCGGTCGTGGCGGGCGAGTCCGTGTACATCATCCGCACGTCGTAGTCGGACAGGAGTTTTCCGGTGGCCTTGTCCCAGATCCGCGTGCGGACCTTCAGGCGGTGTTTTTCGGCATGGCACTCCGTGCAGGTCTTGTCAGTCTCCTTGGCCGCCACGAACACTTCGTCGTGATTGCCGCTGGCCACCAAGTCGTCCTTGGTGTGGCACTCCGTCATGCACGCGGCGTTGATCTCGTCGCGAGGGAACATGATTTCCGGGGAAGTCAACCCGTCTTCGTCGCCGCTGTGCTTCTCCGACTCACCGTGGCACGTTTCACAGCCGACACCGAACGGCACATGCTCCTTGGTCATCTCCTCCTGCTCGTACGGCGCGTGGCAGACGTAGCAGTACGAGGATGCTTTTCATGGTTTGGATCTCGCTTCCTCTCCTCGGGTTTTCCGGCAGCGCGGACTTGACAGCCGGCAATGAATTGTATTAACTTAGTAATACAGTGATACATTCGTGCCGAGCGACAGGGGAAGCGGTCATGCAGCTGCGGATTTCGGATCAGGATGGAGTGCCCATCTACGTCCAGCTGATGAACCAGATCAAGTATCTGGTTGCTTCGGGCCGTTTGAAGGCGGGCGAACAGTTGCCGCCGGTGCGGAAGCTGGCCGAGCAGTTGCTGGTCAACCCCAACACGGTCGCCCGGGCGTACCGCGAGTTGGAGAGCGAAGGGCTGGTGTTCAGCCGCCAGGGGTCCGGCGTGTTCGTGTCGGACAGAGTGTCGCCGTTGGCCCGTCGCGAGCAACAACGGCTGCTGATGGAGCGGATCGACGTGTTGTTGACCGAGGCTCGGCAGATGAAGGTGGACGTAGAGAGCCTGATTGGCCTGGTTCGGCAACGCAGCGCGAGTTTCGATGCGAGTAACGGGAGGTGAGAATGAGCGACGAAATTGTCACCGTTCAGCAGCTTTCGCGGGCCTTCGGGCGCACGGTCGCTTTGGCCGACGTCACTTTGCGCGTCGCGCGCGGCGCCGTGTTCGGGTTGGTCGGCGAGAACGGCGCCGGCAAGACGACGCTGATCAAGCACCTGCTGGGGCTGTATCGGCCCGAGCACGGCCAGGTCCGCGTGTTCGGCAGCGATCCCGTGGGCGACCCCGTGGGCGTGCTGGGCCGGATCGGATACCTGTCCGAGGACCGCGATCTGCCGGAGTGGATGCGGGTGGGCGAACTGATGAGCTACACGCGGGCGTTTTACCCGCGTTGGGACGAGACCTTGGCTCGCGAACTCATCGAGATGTTCGAACTGGACGTCACTCAGAAGATCCGCACGTTGTCGCGCGGCCAGCGGGCGCGGGTCGGCCTGTTGATCGCCGTGGCCCATCGTCCGGACTTGCTGCTGCTGGACGAACCTTCGTCCGGCCTGGATCCGGGGGCGCGGCAGGATATTTTGGCGGCCATCGTGCGCACGGTGGCCGACGAGGGGCGGACGGTGTTGCTGTCTTCGCACCTGCTGCACGAGGTCCAGCGGGTTGCGGATCATGTGGCCATGCTGCACCGCGGGAGGTTGGTGCTGAACGAGCCGTTGGACGACTTGCTCGCTCGCCACCGTTCGCTCACGGTACACTTCGCCAGCGTCCTGCCAGCGCAGCCGCAGTGGCCGGGTGCCTTGTGGTGGACCGGCCAGGACGCCGAATGGACCTGCCTGTGCAACGGCCAATGGTTGGCGTGCAAACAGGCGGCGGAGGCGGCCGGAGCGACGATCGTGGAAGAACGTATGCCGTCCTTAGAAGAGATCTTCTTGGCCCACACAAAAGGCGTTGCCGCCGGGAGCAACCAGCCATGATGATCCGTTCCGTCGGTTACGCGCTGTCGTGGGAGTACTGGCGGCGCGGCATGTTTTGGTTCGTGCCGGCTGCGTTGGCGCCGACGCTGGTGTGCTTGTTGTTCGTGATCGTCCCGCGGGTTCCGTCCAGCTTCCGGTGGGCGGACGTCGGCACCTTCGTGCGCCCGGCGATGATTCCGTTCGCGCTCATGATGCCGCTCATCCTGGCGTTGGCTTCGTGGACCGCACTGCGACGGCATTACACGCTGCCTGTGCCGACGCGGAGGCTAGTCTCCTGGTCGTTAGTCAACGGCGCTTTGGCGGCCGCCGGAACGTACTGCGGCGCGGCGCTGGCATTGAATGTCGTTCTACACGCCAACTGGCCGCTGACGATCCCCGCGATGTGCTCCGCGACCGCCTACGTGGTCTTCCAGGCGGCGCTGTGGTGGCTCGGCTCGTCGCGCGGATTGTTCGGCACGCTGGTCGCCGTCGGCTGCGGCTCGTTGGCCGCGGCGGGCCGGCTGTCCGCCGGCCGCACGCCGCTGGTCGAACACGTCCAGTTGCCGCAGGAGTGGAGTCAACTCTCGGCGATCGGCGTCGCCGTCTGGCTGGGCGTGATTGCCGTATCCTGCCTGCTGGCGGTCAACGGCGTGGCGCGGGACCGCCGCGGGAAGGCGTGGAGTCTGGATTGGCTCAGCCGCTGGTGGGCCGGTTTGACCGAGGCAGTGTCTCGAGAGAGTCGGGGCCGGCCAGGCGGCGGTTGCTTCCGTTCCTCCGCCTCGGCCCAGTTCTGGTTCGTCTGGCAGGCTAAGGGCCGGTTCGTGCCGCTGTCGTTGGCACTCATGCTGGCTGGCCTCTGGCTCTGCTTCGGTCTTCTCGCGATACCGTCCTATGAGGTCCCGAGTGTCTTGCAGGGATTCACGTCTCTGTTTCTGGTCGCGTCGCCGTTGATCGGCATATTTCTGGGCAGCGGTCCCCAAGGCTTTGACTCGACTGGGACCGGCACGAGAATCGCCCGCGGTTTCGGTACACGGCAGGCCAGCAGTCC
>CAZXYZ010000234.1:0-2968 GCA_964645045.1 uncultured Pirellulaceae bacterium
CCCAATGCCGCTTACTTTGTAGCGGCACGGCGCGAGCCGTCCGGTATTACAGTCGAAAAACCGGGCGGCTTGCGCCGCTCCGCTACCAAAAACGCCCCAATCGTCCCAAAGTCAGTGCCATTGGGCGCTAGCCGCCGGTTCCTGTTCGGTCTGATTGGCGGATATGCCGGCGGCTAGCGCCTTGCCGCTCACTTGGCACCTGACACTTATTTTTCGAAGGATGCTAGCCAGGCTCTTCCCCAGGTTACAAAAAAACACCGTGTGAAGATCGTGACGGCCTCGGATTGTTCGCCGATCAGTTGAGCGCATCCGAACGCATTCAGTCCCGTAAACAAAACCCACCCGATTGCTTTCGCACGCCAAGCCCAAGTTTTGAATCGCCCTACGCCGAGCCAGCCGGCGCTGGACGCCCGAAATGGCTCGGTACACTTACGGGCGGCGGCTGAACCGCCGAGTCGCCTGGCGGATCAAGTTGACGGCGATCATCAGCACGATGGGGGCGACCAGCGTGAACAAGATGAAGACCAGGCGGCTGGAGCCGGCGGGCCGCTGCAAACTCCTCACGAGATACGATCCGGCGGCCGCCGTGACGCTGCACACCACCATCAGCATCAGCAGGCCGCCGATGCTGAACTGGGGCCGGCGCCGCCGTGGCGGCTCTGCGTTGGCTGGCGTGTCGGTTTCGGTCATAGGACGTACCGTCAGTAGTAGAACGAGGCGCTCGGCGGACTCGTGGACGCCCATTTTGTCTGCGGCCGCCGATTCGGCTTGCCGGCCTTCCGCGTAACCTGATTTCCACGAATTGGACAGCGCCATTTTGCTTCATTTCTTGTTTGACTGACAGGGGTCCGCCTGATCCGTCGCGGCGGTCCGGCTGCGAAGGCACAATCTGAGCTTGTCGACGTCAGGCCTCCAATCGGTCAACCGCGTCCGTCTTGTTTTCGTCCCGGTTCTCTTGTCCACTTGACAATGTTATGATCTCCCATAACGGCGCTGTCCAACCAGGGTGGCGTGCTGGAATACGCCCCGGTGGCTGGCAAGATCCTCAACAATCCAGAGGCCGACCGGGCGCTCGGTTCTGAGCATCGGCAGGGCTGGACGCTGTGAGGATCACGACCCCCGCTCACAAGGATCTAAACCATGAGTTCCCGCATCCCTCGCCGCCGTTTCCTGCAAGCAACCGCTGTCGGCGGGTCGCTCTTGGTGCTGGCCGACAGCCGCTCGGCACGGGGTTACTACGCCAACGAGAAGCTCGGCGTGGCCCTGGTCGGTGTCAGCGGGCGCGGCAGCTGGTTCGTCGAGACCGCGCCCCGCATCGGCACGGACGTGGTGGCCCTGTGCGACGTCAATCAACGGCGCGCCGCCGAGGCGTTCAAACAGTTCCCCGACGTGCCCAAGTTCCAAGATTTCCGCAAGATGCTGTCCGCACGGGACAAGCAAATCGACGCGGTCTTCGAGTTCGACCCGTTGGCCTGCAAGATCGTCAACCACCCCGAGGCCGATGCGGCCCTGCGTCGCGAGTACCGCAAGGGGTGGTCGCTTTGAACCGCCCATTCCCTCAGCCAATTTTTCCTTGCCAAGGAGCCTGCCCCATGAGAACTCGAACTTCGTTCGTGGCCTTGCTTGCCTGCCTGATGGCGTGCCTGCCGTCGGCGGC
The DNA here is from genome assembly GCA_964645045.1 of uncultured Pirellulaceae bacterium. GTDB lineage: Bacteria > Planctomycetota > Planctomycetia > Pirellulales > Pirellulaceae > Anammoximicrobium. The sequence continues at coordinate 1,658 of CAZXYZ010000234.1, forward strand.
TTGGTCCCAGGTTCATCCGCACCATGCTGCCCAGATCCGCAAAGCTGCCAAGGAGACGAAGCCGCGCGTCGCGCCGAAAAAGCCCCGCACCGTGTTGATCTGGAACACGCCGCCCCACCTGATGGACAAGGACCCGCACAAGGGCTACTGCATTCCGTACGGTGAAGAGGCGATGAAAGCGCTCGGCGAGGTGAGCGGGGCCTTTACGCCCGTGGTCAGCGACGACATCGCCATGTTCGCGCCCGAGAACCTCCAGCGGTTCGATGCGATCATCCTGAACAACGCCTCCGGAGCGTGGATCACGCCAACGGCCGCGGACATGGACAAACCGGCGCTGAAAAAACTCGGGGCCAGCCCCGAAGAGATTGAAAAGGTGCTGCGCCGGAGCTTCTTGGATTTCCTTGACAACGGCGGCGGCGCCGTGTGCCTGCATTTCGCGATCGCCGCCAACCGGCACTGGCCCGAGTTCAAGGAATTGTTCGGCGCGACGTTCACGGGGCACCCTTGGACCGAAGAAGTCGGCGTCACCGTCGAGGAGCCGGAGCACCCGCTGGTGGCGGCGTTCGGCGGAAAGGACTTCCTCATTACCGACGAGATCTACCAGTATGGACCGCCGTACGACCGCTCGAAGCTGCGCGTGCTGATGTCGATCGATCCGGCGCGGACCAACATGGGCCCTCGTTGGATCGATCGCAAGCAGACCGATTTTGCCCTCACCTGGGTCAAGCCTTACGGCAAGGGGCGCATCTTCAACACCTCGTTCGGCCACATGGCCAGCCTGTACTCGACGCCGCAGGTCCTGCAGTTCTACCTGGACGCGATCCAATTTGCGGCCGGCGACCTGGAGGCCCCGGCCGCACCGCGCGAAAGCCGCCCGGCCGCCAAGGCCGTACCCGGTACGCAACCGGCCCCGGGGCTGGAAGCGGGCTTCCACTCCCTGTTCGACGGCAAGACGCTCGACGGCTGGGACGGCGACCGCACGATCTGGTCGGTCCAGGACGGCGCCATCACCGGCGAGACCAAGGCCGACACGGGACTGAAGGAGAACAATTTTCTAATCTGGAAAGACCAGGTGGAGAATTTTGAATTGCGGCTGAAGTTCCGTTTGGAGAACGGCAACTCGGGAATCTACTACCGCGCCCAGAAGCGGCGGCCCGGCCAGACTCAAGGTGATCCGCTCGTGGGGACTCAGGCCGACTTCGACGCCACGGGCCGCTGGACGGGTGTGATCATGGAGTATCTGCTCCGCGGCGTGTTGGCCGAACGCGGCCAAAAGGTCGCGATCGACGAGCAAGGCAAGAACCAGGCCAC
>CAZXYZ010000235.1:0-2868 GCA_964645045.1 uncultured Pirellulaceae bacterium
ACGCTTCGCCCCCAAGGCCGCCCCAAAAAGCGCGAAAACGGTTCCTGACACCTTTCTTCCCGCCACCTTTCTTCCCGCGGTCATTCCTTGGTCGGTCGTCGAAGCACTTCAACTGCCCCAGTTGGATGAACTCTCGGCGTTGGGATTCGGCGGACACTTGGTTTCCGTTCCGACGTTCCTGGTCCAGCTGACCGTGCGCAGCTGTACGCCGATCACCGTCGAAGCTTTCGCCAGCCGCGAAGAGCCCTACGTGCTCCTGGGTCGCGACGTGCTGAATCACTTCCGCATTCTCCTCGATGGCCCGAACCTCGTTTTGGAAATGGAAGGATAACGGCGTGTCACAAATCAGCTGCGACGTCGTTTCGACGTTCGATGGAACGTCCGTCAAATCGGGGTGTGGTTGGTCAATGAGCCGCTGACGGAGAAAGATGTGGAGCGCATCTGCACGTCCGTTGGCCGGAATAGGCCATTTGGCAACGAGGAGTGGCAAAGAGCAGAGCGAACAAGCCAAAACGGCTGGGTTTTCTCCACACATTCCGCGGCAAAGGGCGGCCAAAGGCTGCCGAAGACGTCACGTCGTAAGCTAGATGCGTCCCCGTTTCGATGTTCACAACAAACCCGTCGCGGCCGAATCGCCGCCAAGGGGAAGAAGCACCCGTCCGTCGCCTGAGCCAAGACTTGGCGACTGAGAGCCCTCACACAAACGCGGCCCGGCTGCGACTCACGCCCTGCAGCCAGCGGCGACCGCGGCGCGCGGCTTCCGCCGCCAGACTGTCCACGCGACCCGCCGCGAGGTGAAACCAGCGGCCGAAGTTCGCGGTTATCACGAATCAACAACTTGAATCTGCAGCCGTTTGCCGACGACTTCGGCGTAGCGTAAGAGGGTGTCGATCGTCGGGTTTTCGTTGGTGACGTTTTCCAGCTTGGACAACGCGGAGCGATCCATGCCCGTTCGCTCATAGATGTCGGCCAGGCTTAACCCTTTGGCTTCGCGGGCGGCTTTCAGCTTCTGCATGACCGCGGCCAGCTGCTGACGGCGGGCCGCGCAACGGGCCTGCTGCGCCTTGGCGATGATTTCCGGTTTTTCCAACTCGACTTCTTCACGAATCTTGCGGTACTTCGCCACTTCTTCCGGTGTCAGCTTGCGGTCGCGCGTGATTTGCTTGGCCATGATTTGCCCCTAAACGGGTTCGGGAACCTCGAACGCGGTGACGGGGTACACCGTGTCGTCGTCGATCTGTTCGTAAATGACCGTGATGTAGCGGCCGTCCAAGGTGTATCCGAAAACCATTGGCCGCTGCGATGAATCGCTCGTGTCGCCACCAACGGGATGATCGAATACGTGGGCAACGTCGTCCTTGTCAATGCCGTGCTCCGCAATGTGCTGGACGTTGCCCTCCTCGTCCTCGTCAAGATCCCAGATGATCGCCACGTTCATTGAACGCCTCCGTCGTGTAGTAGTATACTACCACGATTCCAGCGAGGCGGCAATGGTGATGCTGCTCCTCCTTTAAGCGCGGACTGCGGAACGTGGTTTCGCCTGCGGCCGGAGACTTCTCAATCGGGGCCAGCAGGAAATACAGCGCTGAGCCAAGACGTGGCTGCTGAGAGCCCTCACGCAAACGCGGCCCGGCTGTAGCTCAGGCCCTACAGCCAGCGACGGCCGCGATGCGCAGGTTCCGCCGCCAAACTGTCCACGCGCCCCGCGGCCAGACGAAACCAGCGGCCGAAAGTTCAGCACCGTCTCGACCCAAGTCTCGGGCGACAGCCGCCGCCGCAGGATCGGCGACAATTCCGCCGGGATCTGACCCGGCTTGTCCGGCCGTGTCTGGCGACCGGTTTAGTCCACCAACTCGTCTCCGGAGTCTCTGCAATCCCCGCCCGGATCGAGTTCAGGTCCACATACACGCTGCACGCCAACACGGCCGCTTCGTCCAGCAGTCGCTGACATTTGTACCGCCCTTCCCAAAACCGCCCCGTGCAGCCGTCTTCCCGATTGGCCCGCCGAGCAATCGGCTCGGCCAGACAGCGCATCAGCCAAGAGATGCTCGACAGCCGCTGCCGACGCTCCGTGAGCGTCTCGGCATCCGCCATCAGCATGGTCAATTCGTGAGACTCCTGTTCGGCCGGCTTGTCGTCGTCGGTCTTGCGTCCCGGAAACAGATTCCGCCAGCGGCGAGCCACCTCCTCGTCGCTCCACTGGCCCACCATATCCGGCCGGTTCCTGACCATCACGTGAAGGTGGTTGCTCATGATGGCGATCGAGCAGATGTCGATCGCAAACTGTCCCGCGAGAAACGCTAACCGCTCCTGTATCCAGACTTTACGGTGATCGAAGTTCTTCCACGTCAACGGGTCCTGCCCGCACAGCCAAGCCCTGCGCACGGCCCGTTGCACGCAGTGGTAGACGCCGACTTCGGCAGGCTCGATCAAGTCCCGTCGCGATATCCTGGCCACGGTGGTCTCCTTCTGGCAGCTTCTGCTCCCGGATCCACCGCCCAATAACAGATGACAGGGGAAGTTTATTAAAATAAACCAAATTGCACAAGATGAAAAGTGGGTGACCCCTTCCGCCTGCAGGTCAAGGCCTCGGCGGCCACGGACCCGGTTCAGCAACTGGGTCGCCGCCTGGCGCTGGATGCAGCGGCAGCCCTGGGCGTGGTGGCCCTGGTCGTGTTGGCGCTCTGGGGGATCGTCTTCCGGATCTCCCGGGAACGCGGCGGAGCGTGGGCTCGCAAGCCGCCAGATCTGACGGATCTCACGCCGCCACACAATCGGACGACGATGCCTGCCACTCCCCGCCAATGATCAGCACAGGCAAGATGCCTATCCCACTTCAGCCGATATCGGCCGCCGCACGGATCGCCC
>CAZXYZ010000236.1:0-2677 GCA_964645045.1 uncultured Pirellulaceae bacterium
CCCGAGGGTCACGCCCGTTCCGAAACTGCGGGCGATTCCCGTGCCGGCCCCAGTATCAGGGATTGCAACTCGTGCCAAGGAGTTGGAAAAGGAATTATCTTCGCCGGACAGGAGGCGATTTGACGAAATTCTCACCACCCTCTTGCTGCCGGCGGTGGCTGCGGTGGCCGCGGCTTACGAGCGCGAAGAAGTCGACCGCCGGCTGACTCGGACCGCCTTGGGCGTCAAGCGATACCGCGCGTCCGAAGGCCGCTGGCCGGCGCGGCTCGGCGACTTGGCGTCCGTGGGACTCGAGGCCAAAGACTGGACCGCCCTTCAAGCCGGCCCGTTCGGATACAAGACGGACGGTGAAGCCGCCGTCGTGTGGGCCTACGACGCGAACGACGGCGGTTCGCCATCCCGCATCCGCAGCGAGCCGCCCGAAGAGAAAGATGTCAGCTCGTCCGGAATGCTGTGGCACGTCACACGCATTCGGCAGGACCGCAATTCCATGCCTCCCATGCCTCCCATAACTCCCACGATTCCACCCACCACCTCCGACAAACCTAATTGACCACGTTCCTCAACGGCAACCCCAGCAGCGCTCGGCGGCAGGTTTCGGCCGTCTTGCGGCGCAACTCGCGCTGGCCCTGTTGACAGTACCACGCCAGGTGCGGGTTCAGGATCAGGCGGTGATGGGCCGGGTGCTGCGGGTCGCGCCAGGCGCGCAACAGGGGATCGTCCGGAGGCGGCGGTTCCTGTTCCAGCACATCGATTCCGGCGCCGGCCAGTTGCCCCGACGCCAAGGCGTCGGGCAGGGCCCGGACATCGACCACGCCGCCTCGAGCCGTGTTGATCAAATAGGACCCGCGCGGCAACCTGGCGATCGCCGGCCCATCGATCAAGTGAAACGTCTCGTCGCTCAACGGACAGTGCAGGCTGACCGCCAGCGACTGCGCGAGCAATTCGTCCCGCGTCTCGACGCGGCGGATGCCCAGCGACTTGTCGTATCCGTCCGGCTTGTACGGATCGAAAAAAACGACGTCCATCCCCAGCGACTTGCCGCGCATCGCCATGGCCGTGCCGATGCGTCCCAGCCCCACGATGCCCAGCACGCTGCCGCGGAGCCGCAGCAGAGGCACCGCCCGCTCGTAGGACCAGTCGCCCTGGCCGGCGCGGAGCACCGAATTCGCCAGGTGAATGCCGCGGGCCAGTCCCAGCAGCATCGCCAGCGCCGAATCGGCGACCTCCTCGGTCCCGTAATCGGGCACGTTGGCGACGGGAATTCCGAGCTGGCGGCACAGGGTGCGATCCACATTGTCAAATCCCACGCCGCCACGGACGATCACCCGGCAGCGTTCCAGGCGGCGGATCGTCGCGTCGGTCAGTGCCAACTCGTGGTACAGAATCACCGCGTCGGCCTGCTCGATTCGGCCCGCTAATTCGGCCTCGCTGCGGGCGTGCAGGGCCGTCACGTGCGCCAGGTCGCCCAGCACCAGGCGTTCCGGCTCGAGGTCATCGTCGATCAGGTCGGTGATCACCACGTGATAGGAAATCGTCATGCTTCAACTCCCGAGGAAACATCCGCCACCAGTTGCTTGAGATAGGCAATACTGTCGGCGACTAACCGGTCTTCGTCCTGGTGGTCCTTGTGATGGTCGGATTCCACCGCCAGGATGCCGGTATAGCCGGCTTGCTTCAGTTCGCGGACCACGCCCGGAATGTCGATCAGTCCGGTCCCCACGGGCACGGACGAGAAGAAGTACCACTCCTCGGGACGCACGTGGCGGCAAGCGGCGACGTCCTTCGTATGCGTCGCCACCGTGTACGGTCCCAATCGCCGGGCGGCGGCGACCGGATCTTCCATCATCCGTAGCGTGTTGCCGGTGTCGAAATTGACTTTCAGGGCCGGCGAGTCCACGCGTTCCAGGATCTGCAGGATCTCGGCGGACGTGTAATCGATGTGGTTCTCGATGGCCAGCACGACGCCGCAGTCCTCGGCCAGCTTGACGCTCTCCCGCAGCATCCGCACGACGGCGTCGATCTGCGGGCCGTGCGGCTCGTGGCGGAACATCAGCGACGAGGCCACGATCCGCATGATCGCGGCGCCCATGAATTGGGCCTTGGGGATCAGCGCGTTCATCTCGCGCCAGGCCCGTTCGTTGCGGCCGGCCTCCAGGCCGTCTGGATGGCCCCAGGCCAGCACCCGCTCCATCCCCTGTTCGTCCAGCGCGGCCTTGATCTCGGCGAGGTAATCCGGCTCGAGGCTTTCGAAAAAACAGGACTCCAAGGAAACCCCGTCGACCTGCAATTCGGCGGCCCGCCGGACAAAATCCTGAAAGGTCCAACGCACCCCCGGATCCGCCTGGTCCGGGTAGATCTCGCCGAAGTACCGGTGGTAGCAATAGCTGTCGATGCCGACTTTCATGGCGATTTGCCCTCTCGCGAAAAAGGGGTCAGGTGCAATACTGTTCGGCCCGTTGTTTGCGAGTCCAAGAACACCTCGCTTTGGCACGGGCCTTGCTAGTGCCGTTTCCAGTTGGTAAGTTCCGCCTGCGCTCGGCGCGGGTCTCCTGACCCCGCCGAAACCGCCGACCGAAGGTCTCCTGCCCGTCTTCCGATGGGGATGTACCAACTGGAAACGGCACTAGCCTGGATTCCCACGGGCCGGAGTGGACCTAAGATGTGCCACCCTTGT